>CAJNBV010000004.1 GCA_905221095.1 bacterium | reverse complement strand
GACCAGAGTTGTTATTTTCAACTCTTACTATTATACCGACTTTTTATTTTTTGTCAACATCTTTTTCTAATTTTTTTAATTAATTTTACAACAGCCTCAGTTCGAGCTGTATGTGGGAACATATCGACCGACTGGATATAATGTAGATCATAGACTTCTACTAATCGTACTAAATCGCGAGCCAAAGTCGAAACATTACAAGAAATATAAACCATTTTTTCTGGTACATAAGTAAGAATAGTATCTAATAACTTATCATCCAGACCTGTACGTGGTGGGTCCACAATCAGAGCATCTGCTCGGTAGCCTTTCTTGTACCAACGAGGAATAATCTCTTCTGCCGTTCCAGCTTCATAATGGGTATTGTCAAATCCCATTCTTTTAGCATTTCGCTTGGCATCTTCAATTGCTTCTGGAATAATATCCATACCTCTTAGTGTTTTAACTTTCTTTGCAAAGGCAAATCCAATCGTTCCAACACCACAATAAGCATCAATTAAATGATCTTCTTTAGTAACATCCAGGGCTTTTACCGCTTCGCTATAGAGAACTTCTGTCTGTTCTGGATTTAATTGATAGAAAGCGCGAGGAGATAGTGAAAATTCATAATCGAGTACACCTTCTTGAATACTCTCTTGTCCCCAAATAATCTCTGTCTTTTCACCATAAATCTCACTGGTTTTAGCTGTATTTGTATTCACAGCTACTGTCACAACTTCTGGAAAATCTTTAACTAAGTCTTTTACTAATTGGGTTAAATTAAGCTGACGATTTGTAACAATAATAATCTGAACCTGTCCAGTTTTCCTAGCTCGTCGGACCATAATCGTCCTAACACCTAAAACTTTTCTCTCATCCGTAATTGGAATCTGGTGATAAGTAAGTAATTCTGCTAGACGATTAGCAATCACTTGGGTTTCCTTGTCCTGTACCAGGCAGTCTTTCAACTCTACTAAATAGTGAGAGTTTTGTGCATATAAGCCCGCCTTGACCTGATTCTTAAATTTTCGAGTCTGAAATTGTAACTTAGCGCGGTAGTACTTTGGTTCCTGCATACCAATCGTCGGGCGGATTTCATAATTTTCATATCCTGCAGGGGCAAATTTTTTCAACGCTTGATGAAGCAAGTCCGTCTTGAACTCCAGTTGCTTATCATAATGCAGGTGCATGATTTGGCAGCCTCCACACTCATTATAAATAGTACAAGCTGGCACAACTCGGAATTTAGACTTCTTGTTTACCTTCAGTAATTTTGCCTCAACAAAGTTACGTTTAATAGAAGTAATCTGACAATAGATATCTTCTCCTTTTAGGGCTCCAGGTACAAAGACTAAGGTTTTTTGATAAAAGCCGATTCCCTCACCATTAATTCCCATGCGCTTAATTTTTAATGGTATTTTTTGTTTCACTTTCAGATTCATACCCCTATCTTATCACATTTTGAGTTATAATAGAACTATGAAAATCACAAAACTTGAAAAGAAAAAAAGACTCTATCTGATGGAGCTTGATAATGGTGACAAATGCTACATTACTGAAGATACAATTGTTCGTTTTATGTTATCGAGAGATAAGGTGATAAGCGAAGAGGAATTGAAGGGAATTCAGGACTTTGCCCAATTTTCTTATGGTAAGAATCTAGCCCTCTACCACCTATCCTTTAAAGCACGTACTGAAAAAGAGGTCAGAGAATATTTAAAAAAATATGATATTAATGAAAAAATAGTTTCTCAAGTCATTGCTAATCTTAAAGAAGATAAGTGGGTTAATGATAGCCAGTACGCTTATGCTATCATCAATGCCAATCAACTTTCAGGAGACAAGGGGCCTTATGTACTGACTCAGAAATTAGTACAAAAAGGAATTTCAAAATCTACTATAGAAGAAATCTCGAATGATTTTGATTTTTCGGAAGTTGCTCAACGTGTAGCTAATAAACTCTTGAAAAAATATGAAGGAAAACTTCCAGCTCGTGCCTTGCAAGATAAGATTATCCAAAATTTGACCAACAAGGGCTTCTCTTACTCTGATGCTAAAAGTGCCTTTGATGAGTTGGATAGTCAAGTTGACCAAGAAACTACTCAAGAACTCATCTTCAAGGAACTTGATAAGCAATATGCCAAGTATGCTCGAAAATATGAAGGATACGAACTTAAACAGCGTTTAACTCAAGTTTTAGCACGAAAGGGCTACGATTTCTCGGATATAGCAAGCGCTCTCAGAGAATATCTTTAATATTTTCATGTAAAATTCACAGATTTTAGGCAATTTTATGGTACAATAGTAAACGATAAACTTATAAATTGTAGAAAGTTGGTTAGTTATGAAGCTTCCAAAAGAAGGCGACTTTATTACAATTCAAAGTTATAAGCATGATGGGAGTCTCCACCGAACTTGGCGGGACACCATGGTACTAAAAACAACAGAAAACGCCATTATTGGTGTCAACGATCATACACTTGTTACCGAAAGTGATGGTCGTCGTTGGGTTACTCGAGAACCGGCTATTGTTTACTTTCACAAGAAATATTGGTTTAATATCATTGCCATGATTCGTGATAATGGAATTTCCTACTATTGCAACATGGCCAGCCCCTACTATCTGGATGAAGAAGCACTGAAGTATATTGATTACGATTTAGATGTTAAAATTTTTACAGATGGAGAAAAACGTCTCTTGGACGTTGAGGAGTATGAGCGTCACAAACGCAAAATGAATTATTCTGATGATTTGGACTATATTTTAAAAGAACATGTCAAAATTCTTGTTGATTGGATTAACAATGGACGTGGTCCTTTCTCAGAAGCCTATGTAAACATTTGGTACAAGCGCTATGTAGAACTAAAGAATCGGTAAAGTTGTCAAACTAGGGTGAAAGCCCTGGTTTTTTATTTTAATACTCAATGAAAATCAAAGAGCAAACTAGGAAACTAGCCACAGATTGCTCAAAACATTGTTTTGAGGTTATAGATAAGACCGACGAAGTCAGTCACATATATACGGCAAGGCGACGTTGACGCGGTTTGAAGAGATTTTCGAAGAGTATAAAAACCCAGCTTTACAACTGGGCTTATCCTTATATATCCAATTTTGTCACTGTAAATTTGATGTGGGAATAGTCTTTTTCAACATCCTTATCCAGTAAGAAAGCTGTTGCGTCCTTCTTGACTTGAACCAGGTCAATATTCTGCGCTTGGGCTGCATAGACACATCCACAATAACATTGACGGTAGATGTCATACTCTTCACACATCTCTACTGAACGTTTGTAACCCTGATTTTTCTTGAAATCGCTGGGAAGATAGTGGGTGGTATAAATCTTTTGCACATCGATTCCGATGCTGTTGATGGTTTGAGAATTCTTATGAGGACTGATGGTCAAAGCCGAACCGAAGTAATCAAAGCCTAAATCCATAGCCACTTGCGCTGTTTTATCCAGACGGTAGTCAAAGCAAACCTTGCAACGGTCGCCACCTTCTGGCTCTTCTTCCAGTCCTCTGACTAACTTACGATATTCATTTGGTTCGTAGGGAGCTTCTAGATACTGGACCGTATTTCCAGTCCGCTCATTAAAATCACTGACAAATTTCTTGGTGACATAGGCCCGCTTATGGTATTCTGCCTTGGGATGGATATTAGAATTGGCAAAATAGATGGTCACGTCTGCATACTTAGTCAAATATTCTAGAGTATAGGTACTGCAAGGGGCACAGCAAACATGCATGAGAATGGTTGGCCGCTGCTCATTTTTCTCCCATACTTGTACCATCTTCTGCATAACACGGTCATAATTAATCTTCTGATTGGGGTTCATCTTGCTCAGAATTTCTTCTACATCGATCATGTTCTTCTCCTTTTTCTAGTCTTATTTTATCATATAAGTTAGGAGAGCTCAAATCTATTTTGAAGAGAAAAACTATTAAAGGAGGGAATACGCATCCCTCCTTTAATAGTTTTTACATCATGCCGCCCATCATGCTTGGATCCATTGCTGGAGCTGGGGCTACTGGTTCTGGCTTATTGGCTACGACTGCTTCTGTTGTCAAAATCAAACTGGCTACAGATGCTGCATTTTGAAGGGCTGAACGGCTCACTTTAACTGGGTCGATGATTCCCTCTTCAATCATGTTGACCCACTCGCCAGTTGCTGCATTGAAGCCTGTGCCAAGCTCAGCATTTTTCAAACGATCGATAACGATAGATCCTTCAAATCCTGCATTGTGGGCAATTTGACGAACAGGTTCTTCCAAGGCACGGAGTACAATATTGCGTCCTGTTGCTTCATCTCCTGTCAATTCCAAATTGGCCACTGCTGGGATAACATTTACAAGAGCTGTTCCACCACCAGCAACGATTCCTTCTTCAACGGCTGCACGAGTAGCATTGAGGGCATCTTCGATGCGGAGTTTCATTTCTTTCAACTCAGTTTCAGTTGCAGCACCGACCTTAATCACTGCGACACCACCTGACAATTTGGCCAAGCGTTCTTGCAATTTTTCACGGTCAAATTCAGAAGTTGTAGTTTCAATTTGAGACTTGATAACCGCAACACGGTGAGAAATCGCTTCAGGATTTCCAGCACCTTCTACGATAACAGTGCTATCTTTGTCCACAGTTACTCTCGCTGCTTGACCAAGCGCTTCAATTGTAGCATCTTTCAACTCAAGACCTAGATCTTCTGTGATAACTGTTCCGCCTGTTAAGATGGCGATATCTTCGAGCATCGCTTTGCGTCGGTCACCAAAGCCAGGTGCCTTGACTGCTACCACGTTGAAGGTTCCACGAATCTTGTTCAATACAAGGGTTGGAAGAGCTTCACCATCCACATCATCCGCAATAATCAAGAGTGGACGACTGCTTTGAAGGATACTTTCGAGGAGTGGCAAGATTTCTTGGATATTTGAAATCTTCTTATCGGTAATCAAAATGTATGGATTTTCAAGGTCTGCCACCATTTTTTCGCTATCTGTTACCATGTACTGTGAAAGATAACCGCGGTCAAACTGCATTCCTTCCACAACTTCAAGTTCTGTTTCCATACCACGTGACTCTTCGATGGTGATGACACCATCTTTACCAACTTTTTCCATAGCTTCAGAGATGTACTCGCCTACTTTTTCAGAACGAGAAGACACGGCAGCAACCTGAGCGATGGCTTCTTTATTGGCAACTGGAATAGCGTTATTTTTCAAGGCTTCTACAGCTGCGGCAACTGCTGTTTCAATCCCACGACGAATGCCGATTGGATTTGCTCCAGCAGTAACGTTTTTGATGCCTTCACGGACGATTGCTTGGGTCAAGACAGTTGCAGTTGTAGTCCCATCACCTGCAATATCATTGGTTTTTGAAGCTACTTCTGATACCAATTTGGCACCCATATTTTCAAAATGGTCTTCCAACTCAATTTCTTTGGCAATTGTCACACCGTCGTTGGTAATCAATGGTGAACCGAATGATTTTTCAAGAACGACATTACGACCTTTTGGTCCCAAGGTTACTTTAACAGTGTCTGCAAGGATATCGACACCACGAACCATAGCTGAACGAGCATCAGATGAAAATTTAATTTCTTTTGACATACTTACTTTCTCCTTCTATTCTTCAATGATAGCCAAGATGTTAGCTTCGCCAACGATGATGTACTTCTCATCGCCATCTTTGACATCAAGACCTGCGTGAGCTTCAACCAAGACACGGTCGCCAGCCTTAACACTTGGAGCAACCAAGTCACCGTTCAAGGTACGAACTCCTTGTCCAGTAGCTACAACTTGGGCTGTTTTTGTTTTTTCTTGGGCTGAGCCTGCAAGGACAAAGCCTCCAACAGTTTGTTCTTTTTCTTCGATTTTCAAGACCACACGGTCTCCTAATGGTTTCAACATCTGATTTCCTCCATAATGAGATAGATATCATTAGCACTCTTTATACCTGAGTGCTAATTCATAGTTCTATTGTATCACTTGGTCAGAAATAGTCAAGAAAAAAGTCTGACTTTCTCAAGATAAAAAGCCTAAGACCAACTCAGACTTTTCAATGTTTAAAATGGTAATTCTTCCTCTTCTAAGACCAAATCCGCCAAATCTTGGCCTGCATTATTTTCACGCATGGCACGTTGGGCGCGACTTTCCAAGAGTTGGAATCCTGTAACAAGAACTTCGGTCACATAGTTCATTTGACCATTTTTCTCAAAGCGACGTGTACGAAGTTCCCCATCAACGGAAATGAGACTTCCTTTAGTTGCGTAGCTGGCCAAGGTTTCTGCTAGTCTGCCCCATAGGACAATGTTGACAAAATCAGCTTCACGTTCACCGTTTTGGTCTTTGTAACGACGGTTCACAGCGATAGTTGCTCGTGCTACTGACTTGTCATTGTTGGTTTTGTGCAATTCTGGTGTAGACGTTAAACGCCCAATCAAGATAACTTTATTAAACATATTTTCTTCCTCCTACTTATCTATTCGTAGGAAATCAAAAAAAGTTACAGAAATTTGTAACTTTTCGAGAAAATTTTTTATTTTTTATGAACCATGAAACCTGTCGCCTGTTGATTGGCCATAATGGTCATATCTGTAATCTGCACACGGCGAGGTTGACTGGTCACATAGACCACTGTGTCTGCAATATCCTGAGCTTGCAAGGCTTCGATTCCCTGATAAACCGCCTCAGCACGCTCTTTGTCACCATGAAAACGAACTGTAGAGAAATCTGTTTCGACAATTCCAGGCTGAATGGTCGTCACCTTGATGTCCGTTGCGATGGTATCAATTCGCAGACCATCTGAAAAGGTCTTAACTGCCGCCTTGGTGGCTGAGTAAACAGCGGCTCCCGCATAGGCATAGATTCCTGCGGTTGACCCCATGTTGATGATATGACCTTGATTTGCTTTTACCATTGCTGGCAAGAAACAGCGAGTAACCGCCATCAAGCCTTTGACATTGGTATCCAACATGGTCAGCATATCCAACTCTTCATAGTCCTGATAGGGTGCCAAGCCTAGAGCCAGTCCAGCATTATTGACCAAGATATCAATCTGCCCTATCGTTTCTAGAATATCGGAGCAGACAGCCTTCACCATAGTCATATCCGTCACATCCAGTGGAAAGATCCAAACTGTTTGATTTGGATAGGTTGCTGCAAACTCTGACTTGAGAGCCTCTAATTTGTCTGTCCGTCGCCCTGTTAGAACGACATTCTCCCCCTGCTCCAGATAAGCACGCGCAATCGCTTCACCAATTCCAGATGTCGCCCCTGTAATTACTACATTTTTTACCATCTTATCCCCCTATCTGGTCTATCAGATACTAACAACTTCCTAGGCAGTCCAGTGTTTAGCTGGATCAAATGGTGTTCCGACAACTTGATCTTCTGATAATTCAATAATACCACGTTTTTGCGGAGCATTTGGCAGATGCAATTCACGAGGACTGCACATCATGCCAAAACTCTTTTCGCCACGAAGTTCGCCTGGGAAAATGAGATTGCCTTTTGGCATCATAGCTCCCGGAAGAGCCACAATGGTTTTCAGACCGACACGCGCATTAGGAGCCCCTGCAACGATTTGTACTGTCTTGTCACTTGCGACTGCAACTTGGCAGATGTTGAGGTGGTCACTATCAGGATGAACTACCATCTCGACAATCTCACCAACAACAAACTTAGGTTCCTTGTCATTGACAATTTCTTCTGTAAAACCTTCCGTTTGCAACTCTTGGTTCAAACGAGCGACTTGCTCATCTGTTAAAAATACTTGACCGCGCTCTGCAATTTCAAACAAACTTGAAACTTCGAAAATATTCCAAGCAACTGTTTCTCCATTATCTTTAAGGAAAACACGGGCTACATTTCCTTTACGCTCCACATCCAGTTTGGCATCTCCGCTATTTTTCACGATGACCATAAGGACATCACCGACATGTTCTTTATTATATGTAAAAATCATTGTTTCTCTTTTCTCCTATTTCAGTCCTGCTAAAAAGTCATTAATTTGTTGCTTGCTTTTACGGTCGCGATTGACAAAACGGCCGATTTCCTTGTCCTTTTCTAGAACAACAAGGCTAGGGATTCCATAAACATCCCAGAGTTTGGCTAAATCCATATACTGGTCTCGGTCCACACGAATAAAGGTGAACTCTGGATTGGCCTCCTCAATTTCTGGCAAGGCAGGATAGATATAACGACAATCGCCACACCAGTCTGCCACAAAAAGAAAGACCTTCTTGCCATCTTTTTCTACTAAAGATGCCAATTCTTCTAAACTTGCTGGTTGTATCATAAGACTTCCTCCTCATAGACCAGGTCTTCATTTTCATAGACAAAGGTATAATGACGGCCATCCTCAAAAATGACGCCGCCAACCAAGCTCTCCAGACTACTTTCATAAACTTGAACATAGAGGGTCGCAATTTCCCCCATGTCTGAAAAATGCTCTCGCACAATCGCTGTCAACTCTTCCTGAGTCTTCATGAGCTTGCGGTCATCTGCAACTTTTTTCGTAGCAAGGGCAAGGCTTCCAATACCAAGCAGAGCCAGACCTGCCATCCACATTTTTTTAGCTTTCATACCATTCATTTTAACACAAAAAAAGCTTTAGGACAAATGAGGAAGCAACAGAAAAGCAAGTAAAAAGCCTCTTCCTTAAAGGAAAAGGACTTCTTATTCTTATTGCCAAGCGCCTGAGTTGCCAACATAGTAACCATCTGGTGTGTAGGTATTGCGAAGCATCTTACCTGATGAAGCTAGATAATACCACTTGCCTTTATCTTTGACCCAATCATTCGCTAGCATGGCACCAGAAGAACTTACATAATACCATTCTCCCTTATCATAAACCCAAGCGCTTGCTTTCATAGCTCCTGAAGTTGATAAATAGTACCACTTGCCTTGGTCATAAAGCCAGTCACCAGCAATCATAGCTCCTGATGATTTAAAGGCATACCAGTTGCTACCTTGATAAAGCCAAGTTTGATTGAACATGACTCCTTTATCGTTCATAAAGTACCAAGTTCCCTTGTCCTTAACCCAATCGTTCTGCACTAACTGGCCTTGTTTTTGATAGTACCAGTTTTGGTCTGATCTTAGCCAGCTTTCTGCTTTCACAATCGGATAAAGTTCTTTGAAAGATCCTCCATCATATTTATGACTAATAGACTTTTGTTTTTCAAGTTTCAACTCACCATTGTCATAGTCTGCCCAAGCAAATACTTTTTGACCATTGACAGTCTCTGGTAAGGTAGCAGTGTAAGTCTTTGTTTGATAGTCCCATTTAGTATCAAGGTAGGTGTATTGATCATTTGACTCTTCAATACGATAGTAACCTCTCTTTCCACTATCATTATGAATATCATCCACAACTTTCGTTGACCAGGTCTTCACTTCATTTCCACTCTTAGCCTCGACCTTGATATCTCCTCTATAGCCATATGGAACATAGAAATTCAGATAACGCCCTTCTACACCAATCATAGACTTGTCCTTTTCTTGACCTAGGAAATTGACAGTCTGATCTTGACCATTGAGACTAACCGTCCACTCGATTTTCTCATTTTTTGGCAAATCCAATACTTTAATATCCACTTCATGGCCATTATTAAATCGAAGAATTTTGCCATCTTGATACTGAACTCCACATTTAACAACCCATTCTTCTTTTAGCTCAAATGCCTGCCCTGAATGTGGAAAAGCCAGTAAAGCTAGGCCTGCTAGAGACAAACCAAATAGTGTGATTTTTTTCATTGTAAATCCTCCTTAACTTTTGTTATGTTAATTATATCACTATGTTTTTAATTTGCAAATATTATCCTAAATATGCAATCAAAAAACCTCTGAGATTCTTCTCAAAGGTTTTGATTTAGCTAATTACTGTTCTCAACTGCTGCAGTGACAAAAGCAGTGTAGAGTTCTTCTGGGCGGTTTGGACGACTTGAAAGTTCAGGATGATACTGACAAGCCACAAAGAATTTATTTTCAGGAATTTCCACAATTTCGACCAGACGATTATCTGGAGAAACACCTGAGAAGACAAAGCCTGCTGCCTCAAACTGCTCACGGAAGGCATTGTTAAACTCATAGCGGTGACGGTGACGGCGTTGCACCACTTCTTGATTGTGATAAGCAGCTGCTGCCTTAGAACCACGTTTCAACTTAGATGGGTAAAGTCCCAAGCGAAGGGTTCCCCCCATATCCTCAACATCAATCTGATCACGCATGATATCAATGATAGGGTATTTTGTTTCTGGTGCAAGTTCAGCAGAATTGGCACCTTCAAGACCCAAAACGTGACGAGCAAACTCGATACAAGTCAACTGCATTCCCAAGCAGACACCCAACATTGGAACATCATTCTCACGCGCATAGCGGATGGCTTGGATTTTCCCTTCCGTACCACGTTGGCCAAAACCACCTGGTACGATGATTCCATCTGCATCAGACAAGAGCTCTGCCACATTCTCTGCTGTCACATCATTGGCATTGATCCAATTAATTTTCACTTCTGCGTCGTTGGCATAACCAGAGTGTTTCAAGGCTTCAACCACTGAGATGTAGGCATCTTGCAACTCAACATACTTACCGACAAGTGAAATTTTAACTTGTTTCTTGAGGTTCATGACCTTATCCACCATGGCTGACCATTCTGTCATATCCGCTACTGGTGCGTCTAATTTCAAATGGTCACAGACAATTTGGTCCATACCTTGTGCTTGCAAGTTCAATGGAATTTGGTAAAGATGCTCAACGTCCAACGATTCGATAACGGCTTCTGGTGCCACATCACAGAACTGAGCTAGTTTATTTTTAATTCCTTGACCAGCTGGTTGCTCTGTACGAATCACCAACATATTTGGTTGAATTCCCAATCCACGCAATTCTTTGACAGAGTGTTGAGTTGGTTTGGTTTTCATTTCACCAGCAGCCTTGAGGTAAGGAAGTAAGGTTGTATGGATGTACATAACATTATCCGCACCAACATCTGCCTTCATCTGACGAAGGGCCTCTAGGAATGGCAAGGACTCGATATCCCCAACCGTTCCACCAACCTCTGTGATAATGACATCAGAGTCGGTCGTTACAGCGGCACGCTTGATTTTCTCTTTCAAAGCATCTGTGATATGAGGAATAACTTGAACAGTTGCCCCAAGGTATTCTCCACGGCGTTCCTTACGAAGAACTTCACTGTAAATTTTACCAGTAGTCACGTTGGAATATTTGTTGAGATTGATATCGATGAAACGTTCATAGTGACCCAAGTCCAAATCAGTCTCAGCTCCATCGTCTGTCACAAAGACTTCTCCGTGCTGGTAAGGACTCATAGTTCCCGGATCAATATTGATATAAGGGTCAAACTTTTGAATGGTTACTTTGAGACCACGATTTTTCAAAAGACGGCCCAGACTTGCTGCGACAATTCCTTTCCCAATAGACGATACCACACCACCAGTTACAAAAATATATTTCGTTGACATAGATTCCTCTTTCTAAAATGCTCAAGGTCTTGCTAACTACGAGGGGACATAGAAAACAAGACCCTACTAATAAGAATAATCTGGGATTACCGAACCAGATTCACAACTAAAATACAAGAAGATAACTTCTTGAAAAAACAAAAATAGCTCCCTAAGAACTAGGGAGCCCCGACCTCTAAAAGAGGTGCCCGAACAATATGATACCTAAAAATAGGACAATTGTCAATAGCTAACTTTTATTCCTCGATGTTTTCAGAATCATCGTCTGAAAACTCATCGTCTTCTTCGTTGAGATCCACGTCTTCACCCAAGTCATCAGGGGCGATTTCGTTGATTTCTGCATCGTAAGCTTCCACTTCATTTTTCTCATCATCTGGATTTTCATCATCATATGAAAGAGCTGGATCTGCTTCGTATGCATCTTCATCTTCTGGATCATCCGCATTGTAGTCAATAGCATCTGAATCGCCATCCATGAAGGCATTGACACGTTTTTTCTTAGCTTTTGGTGCCACTTCATCGTCGTCATTTTCTTCAAGAGCGATGATTTCTTCGTCGATTTCGTCCACACCATACCATGAACGAAGACCCCATTTATTGTCTCCAAGTGAGATGAAGCTACCGTCAAAGTTCAACTCTGTGTAGAACAAAGGCAAAGCTTCGCGGATATCGCTGTTTGATGTTCCAAGGTAGTTTTGAATTTCGTTTACAAGATCACTAAAATGCATCTCATGATCGCGACCACGAAGTTCCAAGATAGCACGCGCTACCTCAATCATAGATAGTTCACTTTTTTCTTGCCCAGCAAATACTTCTAATTCCAAAGCGTTTCTCCTCATTTATACTACTATCGCCAGAGCGAACAGACTCTGACCTCATTTTATCATTTACTCTTTATTTTACGATAATTTTGTGGAATAGTCAAAGGTTAAGGGGGAGAACTAATACAAATCTTCTAAGCTTACTAACTTCTCAAAGTAATTTCCACTTGACTTGACGAAGTGGAAATTAGTCTAAAACGGATTTTTATTGCTTTGCTACCCAGCCGATGGTGTCACTAGGTGGATTTTCAATATCAATCCAGATGAATTCAATCCCGATTTCCCCATTTTTAAACTTGGTTAAACGAATACCGTTGATTTCCAGTTCATTGAGTCGTTGGCCTGTCAAGACTTCTCGTTCTTTCAACTGGAAAACACCACGCAAGATCCAATTTCCAAGAATTTCTTGCTTATCAGTGGATTGAATCGCCTTGCCAGCTTCTTGGTTGATATAGGCATTGATGACATCTCCAGAAGGTAAGAAGCGTAGCTTAAAGGTTCTTTCTTCTTTGGATAGAGCTAGTTTTTTAGTACCATGTTCAAAAGTCCCAAATCCTGGACCAAAAAAATCTGGTCTTTCATCATGGAAGTTCTTGGAGTCAGGCAGGGGAATGTATACTTCACTAACTGGACGATAAACAAGTTGTTCGATTTCTTTAATGAGTTTTTCATTGCCAGTCTCGTTGACAAAGTGAATCAAGTCTTCACGAATAGCTTTCATTTGAGCTTTTTCTTCCTTGCTGGTCCATTTCTTCAAGAGGATTTCTTCCAGAGAGAAAGTCACAAAAGCTAGTTCTTCTGGAGCCAAAATGTCCTTGAATTTATCCTGAATCTTTAAAATCCGTGGTAGACGGTCTTTTTTGGCTAATTTTGAACCACCGTTAAAGGCATTGAAACCAGAGTTTTCTTCTACATTTCCATGTTTGTCCGTGATAACCCAAGACACTGTTTCTAAGATATCGGATTGTTCCTTTTCAGCTGTCAGTAAATGAAGATTTTCAAAGAGAGAAAAAGGATCTTCAATATAATGGACATCCCAAGTATCTACCACAATGTCTTTATTATTAAAAGTCATGTGGAGCTGACTGTCAGCTGCCGTGTACTTGTAGTGATGATGCCCATCTGTAAAACGAAAGTTAGTTGGATTGTTTTTGGTGGTAGAACCTTCAATGACCAGATTATCAATATCGACTGGTAAATAAGATGTTTCACCAACAAAAATCTTAGGATTTTCTCCCTTTGGTGTCGGCATCAGAACGTGATAAACAGCTTCAACATTGACCGAATCTGAGTTAAAACCCTTTATTTGTGCCTTAGAAGATTCGATTCTCTGATTCCTTAAGGTCGCAATCTTTCGTGCCAACTCTTCATAGCGTTGATAGTTTTTCTTGTCTGCTGTTTCTTTATCTGCTGAAATATCTGCATGGAATTTAATATCACCCAACAATTCCGTCCAAGATTGAGAATCTTTTTTAAACTGAGCGATTTTTTGATCTCCCGAATTAATTCCAAAAGATTTGATACCCACTAGGTATTTATGATTTTCATCCACTACTACAGAAGCATCATAAGAGGTATTGGCAATATCTTCTCCAACGGCATTAAAAGCCTTCTGGAAAACAGTTTCCTGAAATTTAGAATTAACAATCGGAGCCACATAATTCTCTGTTTGTCCCTCGTCTTCAGATTCTGCCTTTTGAGAGAAAGCTTGGCTCAAACTAGCGAAGTTGGTAATTAAGGTTTTGTATTTTTCTTTTTGTTCAGACTTTAAATGTTCCCACATAAGCACCCTCTTTTCTATTCTCAGTATATCAAAAGAAGATTAGTTTTTCACTAACCCTCTTATATATTCGTTAATTAATACTGTAAAATTCGAGATTTCCTCGTTTTTTTACCAATTTTAAATAATCTTCACCGGACAGAACGGCTAAACCATCATCATAAGACTTGATTTTTTCAAGAGCCTGGTCATAGCTATCTACAAAGTCCTTGACATAGGACTGGCCCTCAAATTGACCATTCATCTTAGTGTAGATAATGGCGAATTTTCCTGAACGATCAAGCTGAGATTTTCCTTGGCTTTCGTTCAAAGCCTTGGCAACATTTCCTGCGATGCGTTTAATCACAGGAACAACCACACTGTTTCCAGCCTGCTTATATAGCTGACCATTGGAAACCTCTTCAGGGATTTTAAAAGATTTAGGATAACCTTGAACATTAAAAGTTTCTTTCGGTGTTAGCTTACGAATCTCACCACTGTCTGTCAAAATTAATGGAACGTTATGTCCACCTGTTCCCATATTTGCCGTGAGGGTAGGAACAACGCCATTTTTATTTTCACGGACATATTGGCGGCGCCACTGGTATACCGTGTCTTGACTGGTCACTTCAAACTTCAACTGGTCATAGAAGTTTTGCTTGCCTTCACGGTAGTAGTAGACCTCGTCTAGCTTATCACCAAAGTTAATCACATCCTGAAGACTCGTAGTCAGCTTAATTTCCTCTGGAAATTCAAACAAATCATAAGCTTCCTTAGTATCAAAACCAACGATATAAATCCGCTCTCGATTTTGTGGGATATTTCCATAGTCTTTCCCATTGAGAACCTTCCACTTGATAAAGTAGTTGTTCTCGGTCAAGGCTTCACGAATAACCTTGAAGGTATTGCCATGGTCATGACCAACCATGTTCTTAACGTTTTCGATGAAAATAGCGCGAGGTTTGCATCCCTCAATCATGCGAAGCAATTCGAAGAAAAGATCGCCACGATCATCATCAAATCCCTTGCGATAACCCGCAATGCTAAAGGCCTGACAAGGAAAACCTCCCATAATCACATCCACGCGCTCAGCTGGAATGTCCTCTGGCTGAACATCGTGAATATCACGACCATCCAAATAGGTATCTGGATGGTTTAACTGATAAGTCTGACGCGCATACTTATCAAACTCATTGGCATACACCACTCTGAACTCGTTGGTCTGTTCAAATCCCAACTCAATCCCCCCAACACCTGAGAAGAAGGCTGCAATGTTGTACTTCTCAGATTGGTTCGAACTTACAGAATTTGTCATGTAGTAACCTGCTTTCTATACATTATCATTTTATAGTTACAATTAAAACTATGTTGAAAAACGATTTATAACGGTTTGAATTTTAGCTTGGTATAAATCTGAGTTAAAAATATAGCTCCCTAAAGTTTCTTTGGACGATATACGACCAATACGCGAACTAAGCAAGTTCTCATTCAATAGTAACTCTACAATAAATTTTAAAGAATCTTTACCGTTAAAAAAGTTTTTAAAGTACTCTATTAGTGTATTAGGATATGGAATTTCAATACGAGTAAGAAAATTTTGAATTTGTTGATATAGTTCAGGTTCAATATCATCTAGAGATTTATTTATATATATTTGTAATCTATCTTCAAAACTAGAACCAGTCAGATTAGGGTTTTGACCATGAATGCACCCTTTTATATCTATGTTTTTTATAAAATCTGCAAATTCTACTATTTTTTCATCGTTTAGCTGAAATGATGTTTTTTTATCTTTATGATATTTTCTGAAAATACGTAATTTCGAACATTCTATCAAAGGATTTAATATTTCTTGTTTATCACTATTCATAAAATCAAGGATTTTATCCCTTTGTGACTTTGGAACTCCATTTGACATTAATGAATATTTCATAACCACTTCTTCAAAAAAATAATTTTCAAGAGAGTAGTAATCGTAATAGATTATTCTTTCATCATTTCTCTCTGTTGAGCATATAAAATCATAATCCCTATCTAAAAGTAATACAATTTCTCGATCATCTTTATGTTTATCGTAATATTCCAAAGCAACATCTTTTCCAGAACGATGCTCATCATCTACCATACTTGCTGTACGAATCAAGAAATTTATAGAAATTTTCTTCAAATCTAGATAATTTTCAAGTACGATTACATCTGTCTCTCCCTCAACAATTAAAATTTTATCTGGCTTTGGGAGATCAAAAATTTCTTCTGCAATATCATCAATTTCTATAAATTCAGGGATCGCACTACCAACTTTGATTGTATTAACGCTCATTTGCTTCCTGCTTTCTAACAATCATAGAATCTACTTCTAGTTTATTAAGTATATACGGAGAGTGAGTCGCTGATAAAATCTTAATATTATCTTTCTTTAAAAGATTTTTTAAGAGTTTATTTTGCCATTTAACATGAAGTGACAACTCGGGTTCATCAATTATAATCAATGAGGGAGTATCTTTAGGAAGTTCAATAGCTGAGTATACTAGAAAAGTTATTAATTGTTTTTCACCGGTAGAAAAATCATTAAACTTATCAATACCTGATCCTTCTTTAAAAAAGTAGAATTCATTTAATTTTGTTCGTTTCAACTTTAATTTATTCCCTGAAAAATCCAATAGATTTTCTTGAATATATTTATAATTGTCTAACTCTAAAGCCATTTTATCATTGAATGACTGGTAAGATTCTTGTAATTTTTGAAAAACTTGCATCATAGGTAGTGACATAAAAAGTTCTATAACTTTATTCAGTTCATCATGGTCTTTAGGTTTATTTTTCTTGATTTTATTAATGAATTTTAATTTTTCTTCAAATTGTTCTGATATTTCTACTAGCTGTTCATTAGAAATTTCTAAACTTAAACTATCATTAATACTTGTCAACTGTTCCAAAATTTTTGTTTGCATCGATAGTTCAGATAATTGAATTTTAAGAGCATCCTCGTTCATACCTAATATGCTATTCTTAGCAAAATCTCTTAAAAGAATATCAAGATTATTTGATGAAATTTCATTTAATGTTCTTGAGTATTCTCTAAGTATATCTTCAATATCTGTATTAGATATACCAATTACCCTCCTATCTAAAGTTCCAAATGATGTGAACTTACGAAGTCCATCCCTCTTGAGATAACTCATCATTGAAGCATCATACAAATTTGAAAAATATGATTCAATATCCAAATCTATCCGTCTATATGTTGGGAAGTATAGTAAAGATTCATTTATTTTTATAATATTAGACTTAAATTCATTTTCATTAATTGCTTCTAATAACTCTATGATCGTGCTTTTATCATCGTAAAAATAAAGTAAATTATCGTTTTTATCTTCTTGGTATAGTATTTTATTATTGAATTCAATGCTATTTACAATTATGTTATTGTATATATTTGAAGAAATCTCAATTTTTAAAATTTTATTTTTAATCCTATATCTGATTGTTAGTTGTTTTAAGATATCACTTTTTTTGAGTGCAACATTTATTTCATTCATAAATTTAAATTCAGATTGAAAACTAATATTAATCTTCTCAAAATTCATTTTTATTAGTGTATGATAATTACCTACTAATACAGTATAAATTATATTTAAAATAGTAGTTTTACCATTACCATTGTCTCCGGTAATAATTACTGATCGCTTAGAGAAATCAACATTAATTTGCTCTTTACCAAATAGATTGTTTATTGTGACGTCTTTTAACATTATCTTTCCTATTCTTTAAAACACGGCTCATCACCGTGTTTCTGTGTTTATTTAACGAGTTTCTTCATCTCATCAATACGTGCTACGGTCGCATCGTATTTGGCTTGGTAGTCGGCTTGTTTGTCGCGTTCTTTTTGGACGACTTCTGGTTTGGCATTGGCTACGAAGCGTTCGTTAGAGAGTTTCTTACCGACCATGTCCAGTTCTTTTTGCCATTTAGCGAGTTCTTTGTCGAGACGAGCGAGTTCTTCTTCGACATTGAGGAGGTCAGCGAGAGGCAAGTAGATTTCTGCTCCTGTGATGACGCTTGACATAGCGAGTTCAGGTGCAGGGATGTTTGATGTGATTTCCAAGTGTTCTGGATTTGTAAATCGTTTGATGTAGTTGACGTTGCTGTTAAAGAAAGCTTCCAAGTCGCTATCGCTTGTCTTAACAAGGATGGTGATAGGCTTGCTTGGTGCTACGTTTACTTCAGCACGCGCATTACGAACAGCACGGATCAAGTCTTTGAGGCTTTCCACACCTGTGTGAGCCGCAAGGTCTTCAAAGGCCAGGTTGACAGTTGGGTATTCTGCTGTCACGATAGAGCCTTCTGAGATTTGTCCAAAGATTTCCTCTGTCACGAATGGCATGATTGGGTGAAGGAGACGAAGGATCTTGTCCAAGGTATAAAGGAGAACAGAACGTGTGATGACTTTCTCTTCTTCATTATCGCTATAAAGGACTTCCTTGGTCAACTCAACGTACCAGTCCGCAAACTCGTCCCAGATGAAGTTGTAGAGGATGTGTCCAGCCACACCAAATTCAAACTTGTCAAAGTTGGCAGTAGCTTTTCCGATGGTTTCATTGAGGTTGTGGAGAATCCAACGGTCTGTGACATTTCCAGCTTCCTTGTTGACAACTTTTTCCACATTGGCAGTGGCTTGCTCAAGGGTCAAACCTTCATTGTTCATGAGGATGTAGCGAGAGATGTTCCAGATTTTGTTAATGAAGTTCCATGAAGCATCCATTTTCTCGTAAGAGAAGCGCACGTCTTGCCCTGGTGCAGAACCGTTTGAAAGGAACCAGCGAAGGGCATCGGCACCGTATTTCTCGATAACATCCATTGGGTCAATCCCGTTACCGAGTGACTTAGACATCTTGCGTCCTTGCTCGTCACGTATAAGACCGTGGATAAGGACGTTTTGGAACGGCTGACGACCAGTGAATTCCAAGGATTGGAAAATCATACGAGACACCCAGAAGAAGATGATATCGTAACCTGTTACCAAGGTTGATGTTGGGAAGTAACGTTTGAAGTCTTCTGAGTCGACATCAGGCCAGCCCATGGTTGAGAATGGCCAGAGGGCAGAACTGAACCAAGTATCCAATACATCTTCGTCCTGAGTCCATCCGTCACCTTCTGGAGCTTCTTCCCCAACATACATTTCACCCTCAGCATTGTACCAAGCAGGGATTTGGTGGCCCCACCAGAGCTGACGAGAGATTACCCAGTCGTGGACATTTTCCATCCATTGGAGGAAGGTATCGTTGAAACGAGGTGGGTAGAATTCTACCTTGTCGTCTGTGTCTTGGTTGGCAATAGCATTCTTGGCCAATTGGTCCATCTTAACGAACCATTGCGTAGACAAGCGTGGTTCAACCACAACACCTGTACGCTCTGAGTGACCAACACTGTGGACACGTTTTTCGATTTTAACAAGGGCACCGATTTCTTCTAACTTAGCAACCACGGCCTTACGAGCTTCAAAACGATCCATACCTGCAAATTCAAAGGCCAAATCGTTCATAGTTCCGTCATCGTTCATGACGTTGACTTGTGGCAAGTTGTGGCGTTGACCAACCAAGAAGTCGTTTGGATCGTGGGCAGGTGTGATTTTCACGACACCTGTACCAAACTCAGGATCTGCGTGCTCATCCCCAACGATTGGAATCAATTTATTAGCGATTGGAAGGATGACATTTTTACCAATCAAGTCCTTGTAGCGTGGGTCTTCTGGATTGACCGCAACCGCAACGTCCCCAAACATGGTCTCAGGACGAGTTGTCGCAACTTCAAGGGCGCGCGAGCCGTCTTCCAGCATGTAGTTCATGTGGTAGAAGGCACCTTCGACGTCCTTGTGGATAACTTCGATATCCGAAAGGGCTGTGCGTGCAGCTGGGTCCCAGTTGATGATAAACTCACCACGGTAGATCCAGCCTTTCTTGTAAAGATCCACAAAGACCTTGCGAACGGCTTTTGACAAACCTTCATCAAGAGTGAAACGCTCACGAGAGTAGTCTACAGAGAGCCCCATCTTGCCCCATTGTTCCTTGATGGTAGTGGCATATTCGTCTTTCCATTCCCATACTTTATCTAGGAATTTTTCACGACCCAGGTCGTAACGACTAATACCTTCACCACGCAAGCGCTCCTCAACTTTAGCTTGAGTCGCAATCCCCGCGTGGTCCATCCCTGGAAGCCAAAGTGTATCAAAACCTTGCATGCGTTTTTGACGGATGATGATATCCTGCAAGGTTGTATCCCAAGCGTGACCAAGGTGAAGTTTCCCAGTTACGTTTGGTGGTGGAATCACGATAGAATAAGGCTTAGCCTTTTGATCGCCTGAAGGCTTGAAAACATCAGCATCAAGCCATTTTTGGTAACGACCAGCCTCAACCTCGGCTGGATTGTATTTAGGTGAAAGTTCTTT
This sequence comes from bacterium, assembly GCA_905221095.1. GTDB lineage: Bacteria > Bacillota > Bacilli > Lactobacillales > Streptococcaceae > Streptococcus. Next base: position 142,058 of record CAJNBV010000004.1, on the reverse strand, counting down.
AGACATGTGTTTGTCCTTTCTCTATTTTGTTCATTTTATTTTGAATTTGCTTAGCAGCTTCTTCTGCAGACATATTCGTATTATTTATTTTAAAGTAGTGGTGCAACTCATTCGGTTGATGTTTGGAATTTAATTGAAGTGTTTCAGCTGTCTCTAAAATTTCTCCTTCAGATACCTCAATATGTCGTTTTAAGGGTTTGTGATTTAATCTATTCTCCGTTCGATTTCGATGTAAGCGCTCTTCAAGGCTTGTTTCCAATTCAACAAAAAGAATCTCTTGATGATAGCCATTCAACAAATCCTGAATTTGCTTCAAATACATCATCTGGTACTGATTTGAAAAATCAATCACGTCTGTTAAAATCACATATCGCTGATTTCTAGCGCTAGCTCCAAGGAAAGAAAAGGTAATTCCACGAACAAATTCCCACATCTCCTCGGTATAATCCTGATAGATTTCTAGTGCAAAATCAATGGCTTGATGGTTATAAAAGAGGGTAGAATCCGTCAGCCGAGACAGTTCTTGACCAATCGTCATTTTCCCAGAAGCTGGAGCTCCAATGATAAAAAGATGCATCAAATTACCTCCCACTCACTCCTCAGCATCCGCCACAGTCCGGACTCGTAAAATGAGACGTTCTGTTGCGATTTTATCTGGCAACTCAGCTCTTGTCATCTTTCTTCCTCGCTTTCTTAATGAAGCTTCCCATGGGATCGACTCGGTCATCTAGATAACGATAAACACGCTGGTAGCCATCCCCCATAAAATAAGTCGGCGCAAAACGGTCATTCTTAAAATGCCCCTTGTCATCCAAAAGTTCTGGATCAGCAAGTCGCTCGATAATCTTGGCAAAGATATGGCAGATGCCATCTTCCTCAATAATTCTATCAACTTGACATTCTAAAACGACTGGACAAGCCTCTAAAGTCGGTGCCTGAGTCCGTTTAGAAATCTCGTAGTCTAGCCCAAGATGTTTCAATTTCTCTCGATGACTGATAAAGCCAGCCTGCTCCATCTCGAGCATGAGATTTTCATCAGGGATATTCACAGTGAACTTCTGGTAATGCTTGATTTGCTCAGCCGCATTTTCCTCAGCTCCGACACCGATGGCTAGCCAATCTCCCAAACTATAGGATGAGCTACAGGTCGTAATATTGTGCCCAAAATTCTGATCCTGATACCCCAAAATGAAGATAGGAAAGCCATAGTAGAGTTTACTTGTTTTAAAAGCTTGCTTCATAACAACCTCCTTTTACTAAGACGCAAAAGAAAATCCCTGCCATCTACATGACAGGGACGAATGTATTTATCCGCGGTACCACCCAATTTCGGGCAGTTGCCCGCAACTCTCGTCTTTAAAACAAAAAGACACTTTTATTTCAATTTTTCATCCATTAGCAACTAGTTTTGACACATCTGTGGACTTCTCAGCACCGCCACTTTCTGTAAAATGTGGGATTCAAAACACCTCTAATGGCTCTATTGTAGCAAGATTTTTTCGGAAATGCAAGGCACAAGAAAAATTACTTGAACTTGATACCATTTTCTTTCAATTTCTTAATAGTAGCTGGTCCGATTCCTTTCAAGGCAAGGAGTTCTTTTTCAGTCCAGTTTTTAAAATCTGACGCAGACTTGATACCTTCATCATAGAAAGTTTTGGCACGGTCAAGTGGAAGTCCACCCAAGTTTGCTGCAAAATCTTCGACAGAATTGGCTACTTTTTGAGCTTGCTCTTTAGTAGCTTCTACTGCTTGTTCAACTTTTTTAGAAACAGCCTTACCAGCTTCGCTCGCTGATTGCTCTGCACGTTTCACGACTTTCTTTGTCTCTTCTACAACCTTAGTCACAGTACTTGAAAAGGCACCTGCACGACGGAGGCTATTTCGTAATTGTTTTTTACGATTGAGTTTCTTTGACATAATAAAATCCTTTCAATAAAAAACCCCTGTTCTGACAAGGATTTAATATAAATATTCTATCAAGATTTTGGTAAAAAATCAAGAATCTATCTCGTTTAATAATTCCGCTCACCAAACAAGCCTTCTGGCAAATCATGGAATCCCTTCCCTGCCTTGAAATTTTCAAATTTTCCAAGCAAGAACTGATAAGCATCCAAGCGGCTTTCGTAGCGAATCATAGCATCTTTGGCACGCTCGTCTTGGTCTTCTTCGTAGACTTTTTGACTTTCCTTGTGCGCCATGTCGTTAATCATAATCTGGGTATTGACCCAAGCTTCAAATTCCTTCATAAATTCTTGTTCGTAACTCATTTTTTCTCCTTATTCTAATCCACGGAAATAGTCCGTGTCAATCTCTCGGTAGGGCTGGATATCCTGAACGTATTCCAGCACTCCTTGGAATTCTCCGTTTTCATCGTGTACTGCGGCATAGGTGATGTGGACAAACTTTCCTCGCGACTCAGACTTAAACCACATCTCATACTTGTCCTTGACTCCTTCACGAAGTCCCTTCATGATAGTCTTGACCTTGTCCAAATACTTGGGCGGATGGCAAAGTTCGACATTCCGTCCGACTTGGGACGGTGTCCGTTTGAAAATCATCTCATCAGCTGGCGCATTGTCATTGTAATACTGGAAAATATCATCTTTATTGACAAAGGTAATCTCCATAGGGAGGTGATTGAGGATGAGATTAGCCTGCTCGACCGAGAGATAGCCATTGCCAAATACCTGTTGACTATGGCGGTCCAGCACCGCTTCTTTTTCCTTAGGAGTAAAGGTAATGGTAAACTGGCCTTCTGGCGTATCGATAACTTGCTGGACTTGCCCCTCTGCTGTTTCTAGCTGAATAGGCTCCTCTTCGCTCTTTTCCTCAACGAAACTCTGTCTTTCTGGTACCCATTTCTCAGACGGACGGATGATGGCATAACCGTAGGCATCACTCTCCTCCACAATCTGAAGCCAGTCATCTTGGGTGAAGGACTCAAGGAGAATCATGAGAAGGATGGACTCTTCCTTGAAAATCATACTTTCAAACTCTGTCGCAAAAGCTTCAAAAACTTCCTTTACAGTGCTAATCGGCACTTCTGGTAGTGACTTGGCTGTCGCTAAAGCTGTTTGAAAGAGCTCCCTGATCTGGTCATCCACTCCCCACATGACCTTAGGAGGTGAATCGTGACCATAACGCTCCATGATGGGGAAAAATAGCTCTTCCTTGCGCTGATAATGGATGTCAAATTGACCGACAAGGCCCATTTGACGAACCAAACCCTTGCGCATCTCTGCCAGCATTTCCTCGTCTTCCATAGACTCATAGGTATCTAACAATCTCCGAATGCGAATCAAGGCAGCACGGAGAGCCAGATTTTCATCCTTGAAGACGCGAACTGGGTGTCCTGGGTGCTCGGTATCTGCAACTTCAACATCCTTAACAGCATTTTTAAAAAGGTTAGCATGGACATCACAGAGCTCCATAACATCTTCAAAGGTGACACCTGAGTCTGAATTCATCAGCTCGTGCTCCATAAGGGAAATCTCAATGGCCGATACACCTGTAAAGGTCGCATCAAAGCGCTCCTGAACCGACTCAGGAGAGGCGCCATTATGCAATTCTAACAAAATATCCCGTAGGATATGAATCCGTTCATCTGCCATTAGTCTAATCCAATCACTTCATATCCGTTCGCTTCTAGCGTGCGGACAATCTTATCCATAGGAGTTCCTTCGAGTTTAGAACCCTGCTTAAGCGATACTTTGCGACCGACTGTATTGCGCATCAAGGGATTAGCAAGGGGTTTAAAACCGAGTTCCACTAGGATTTCCAAGACTTCTGGATGCTTGTCCACCACTTCTGCAACGGGAATTGACACATCGATGATATTGTCCATGACGACCTCCATTGTATGTTCTAATACTCAATGAAAATCAAAGAGCAAACTAGGAAGCTAGCCGCAGGCTGTACTTAAGTACGGCAAGGTGAAGCTGACGTGGTTTGAAGAGATTTTCGAAGAGTATAAAATGATTTTACTGCTTATATTATACCATATGGAAAGAGATTAAAAAACTAGCAGTACAAGACTTGCTAGTTCTCTGAGATTTGAATTACGGCCTAAATCAGTTTAAAGAGCCAATCCAATATCTTAAATAATAGCTTGTAAAACAGCAATTGGACTGCAAAAGAGATGATCATCCACAGGAATTTCATAATTCCAATAATCGGTTTGATAAAAATAATGGCAAGAAGACCTAGAAAAATTTCATTCTCTCTCCTCTGGCTTGATGAGCCACCGAGCCGTATCCATTAACTTGTCTGCAATAAATAGTTTCCCCAGACCGACAACAACATTGTCATCTTTCTTTATCGTTTTCATTACTTTTACACCTTGCACGGTCAAAAAATAATTCCCATAAATTTTAACAAAAGCTTTGATAGGTCCCATATTCTCTTCCCTCTTTTAACTACACTTTAAAATATTGACGATAGCAGTCTTGCTGGCTATTGTTGAAAAATCGCTTTATTTCACTTTCCCAATTCCTATAGTATCATACAAGCTAAATTTTATAAAGCTTTTTAATAATGTTTAACTCTGGAAAGATTCCCCAGCATGTTTTATTGCCTTTTCCCCAACAAAAAAGAGGGTTTCCCCTCCTTCTTAGTTCTTATCCAGATTGCGTAGCATCTCGTCAATCTTGTTTCCATATTCGATGGATTCATCTTTGACGAAAGTCAAATCTGGGATTTTGTACAATTTCAAATTGCGACCAAGTTCACGTTTGATGGTACCAGTTGCTTTTTCAAGCCCGATTTGAGCTTTCTGGTTATCTGAAGCAAGGTTACTCAAAATGGTGTAGTAAACCTTGGCAACAGACAAGTCACCTAACATCTGAACATCTGTGATGGTCACGCCTTGGACACGCGGATCACGGACTTTCTTTTGCAAAATCTCATTGACTTCACGCTTGATTTCCATGCCCACACGATCCGTACGGAAATGATTTGCCATGATATTCCTTTCTCTACTTTGAACCAAAAGCTAGGCCAGCAGACCTAGCTATTTTTATTAGATAGAGGAACTAGAGCCATTTGAATATAGGAAACAAGCCTTAGATAGAACTGAGGTTCATCAAGGCGCTGTTGACGACGAGTCAAATTGGCTATCGTTTCTCTATTATCGTTTGATTTCTTCCATGACGTAGGCCTCAATCACATCATCAGTCTTGATATCATTGTAGCCGTCAATCATCAATCCACCTTCACGACCGTTTGTAACTTCTTTGACGTCGTCTTTGTAGTGTTTCAAGCTTGCGAGTTCACCGTCATAGATAACGACACCGTCACGGATAACACGGACTTTAGAGTCACGGGTAACCTTACCGTTGATAACCATGAATCCACCGATAGTTCCGACTTTAGACACCTTGAAGGTTTCACGGATAACTGCTTCACCAATAACTTTTTCTTCGAATTCTGGATCAAGCATCCCTTTCATGGCTTCTTCCATCTCTTCGATAACCTTGTAGATAATGCTGTGGAGACGGATTTCCACATCGTCAGCTTCTGCTTGTTGACGAGCTTGTGGTGTAGGGCGTACGTTGAAACCAACGATAAAGGCATTTGAAGCTTCGGCAAGGGTCACGTCAGATTCGTTGATGGCACCGACTGCTGAGTGAACAATGGTAACTTTCACACCTTCCACATCGATTTTTTGAAGTGAGGCAGAAAGGGCTTCAACAGAACCTTGTACATCGGCCTTGATGATAACGTTAACAGATTTGAGTTCACCAGCTTTAAGCGTATCAAAGAGGTTTTCAAGGCTGACACGTTGGGTAGCTTGACGTTGTTTCATGAGGGCACGTTTGGCACGCTCTTCACCGGCTGCACGCGCAGATTTTTCATCTTCGTAAACGGCAAAGTGGTCACCCGCCATTGGCGCTTCATTCAAACCTGTAATAGAAACTGGTGTTGATGGTCCAGCAACTTTAACACGACGACCAAGGTCATTGGTCATAGCACGGACACGACCGAAGGTATTTCCGACAACGATTGGGTCTTGGACATTTAAGGTACCTTGTTGAACAAGAAGGGTTGCGACCGCACCTTTTCCTTTATCCAAGCGAGCTTCGATAACTGTACCAATCGCACGAACTGTTGGGTCTGCCTTAAGTTCTTGGATTTCAGCCACAAGAAGGACTGTTTCCAACAATTCTTCGATGTTTTGGTTGAATTTAGCTGAGATTTCAACAAATTCAGAATCTCCACCCCAAGCTGTTGACATAACCCCATGCTCTGCCAATTCACCGATAACTCGTTCTGGGTTGGCACCTGGTTTATCAATCTTGTTGATGGCTACGATAATTGGAACGTTCGCCGCTTTTGAGTGGTTAATGGCTTCGATAGTCTGAGGCATAACCCCGTCATCTGCCGCTACGACCAAGATAGTAATATCGGTAACAGAAGCACCGCGCGCACGCATAGATGTAAAGGCTGCGTGTCCTGGTGTATCAAGGAAGGTAATCTTCTTGCCATTTTCAACGATTTGGTAGGCACCGATATGTTGAGTGATACCACCTGCTTCACCTGTCGCAACACGAGAATTACGAAGGGTATCCAAGAGGGTTGTTTTACCGTGGTCAACGTGTCCCATGATGGTTACAACTGGTGGACGCTCAACCAATTCATCTTCATTGAGATAACCATCTTCGACAAAGAAACGTTCGATGTCGGCATTATCCACTTCAACTTTTTGTTTGGCTTCGATACCATAATCCACCATGAGGAGTTCAATTGTTTCCCCATCCAAGGATTGGTTTTGTGTGGCCATGACACCCATCATGAAAAGTTTCTTAACGATTTCAGCTGGTTCACGTTTGATACGTTTTGCGATTTCCGCAACTGTCATACCATCTGTATATTCAAATTCTGTTGGCAATTCATGGAATTTACGTTCTGTAACAGGTTTTGGAGCCTGATTACGGTTGTTCTTGTTATTGCCTTTTTTGTTCTTCTTGTTATTATTCCAGTTACTATTCTTTTGATTTCTCACTTGATTTTGACTACTTCGATTCTTTTGTTGTTTTCTAGGACCATCTTCTTCGTGATCATAATCATCACGATTTTTGTCTGGTCGAGCTTGTTTTTTACGACGTGTATCCACTGCAGGTTCTTTTTTCTCAGGGACGACTTCAACCACTGCTTGAACTTGCTGTGCTTGTTGCGCTTGTTCAGCTAACTTAGCAGCTTCTTCAAAGATTTCCTCTGGTTCCTTGCGTTTGTTAGCTTGAGCCAAGGCTTCTTTGGCAGCCTGAGTCTGCTTGAAACGTTCCTCGCTTGAACGAGCGTACTCTGCGTTTTGCTCTGCTTTCAATGCTGCTGCACGGGCTTTAAAGTCAATGCGTGGAGCCGCTTGATTTGGACGTTTGTCCTCTTGCTGACGGCGATCGTTTCCACGATTTTGCTGACCTTGCTGTTTTTTAGCTTGGTCATTAAAGCGACGATTGTCGCTGTTGCCTTGACCTTGTTTTCCACCATTACGGCCGTCGTTTTTCTGACGGTTGCCGTTTTGTTGTTGGTCACGGTTATTGCCTTTATTTTGCTTACGTCGCTCTGCCTGCTCTTTGGCACGGGCTTCACGCTCAGCCTTGAAATTACGGCTTTGCGGTTTAGCTGCTACTTTTTCTGTTTTAGGAGCAACTGGCTCAGCCGCTTTTGCCTCTTCCTTAGCTACAGCTGGTTTAGCTGATTCAGATTTCTCAGCTTTCTTTTCAGCACTTGCTTTTGGTGTTGCAGGTTTTGCTTCTGCTTTCGGAGCAGCAGGCTTAAAGCTAGCAGCGATTTTTGCAGCGACAGCTTCTTCCACACTTGATGAGTGGCTTTTCACATCCAAGCCCAACTCTTTTGCACGCGCTACAACTTCTTTACTTTCTTTTCCAAGTTCTTTTGCGATTTCGTACAATCTTTTCTTAGACAAATCATGTCCTCCTCTTCTATTCCATAAGAGACCTCATTTTCTTTGTAAATCCAGCATCTGTTACAGCCAAAACCTTTCTCGATTTCCCGACTGCTATGCTTAATTCCAGTGTTGAAAACACGGTTACAATTTCTACTTGATAATAGTGACTTTTATCTTGGATCTTCTTGGTCAGATTGGGTCCAGCATCATGGGCTAGAAAGATCAACTTGGCCTTGCCGTCTTGAATGGCCTTGACCACCAATTCTTCACCCGATATGATCCGCCCTGCTCGCTGAGCAAGTCCCAAGAGATTGCTTATCTTTTGCTTATTCAAGTCCTAACTCTCTTCTTTTCACTTTGTGATCCACATAAGCGATCAACTCGTCATAAAAGCTTTCTTCAACTTCCATATTAAAGCTGCGGTTAAAGACCTTCTTCTTTTTCGCCTCTAGGGCCTCTGCATTGTCTAGCTTGATATAAGCGCCGCGGCCATTGGCCTTGCCTGTAGGATCGATAAAGACTTGTCCTTCCTTGTTCTTGACAATGCGGAGCAAATCACGCTTATCAATCACTTCATTAGAGACAACAGACTTGCGCAAAGGGATTTTTCTCGTTTTCATCTTTCCCTCCTCTAGCAGCTTTTATTCTTCTACAGTATCGTTTTCTGCTTCCAAATCTACTGGAGCAGCGTCTTCCATGGCTTCAAATTCACTAGCAGACTTGATATCGATACGGTAACCAGTCAAGTGAGCTGCCAAACGAACGTTTTGCCCACGACGACCGATGGCAAGAGAAAGCTTATTATCAGGAACAACCACCAAGGCACGTTTGCTGTCGTTTTCGTCAAAGATAACTTGGTCAACTTCAGCAGGAGCGATGGCATTGTAGATAAATTCAGCTGGATCTGCTACCCACTCGATAACGTCGATATTTTCTTCGATTGGTACCATGCGATCATTCTTAGCATCGTAGCGAGCTGGGTGGAATTTGCTCGTAATCTTCTTGATATTAGCACCACCACGTCCAACGATTGTACCGATAGCATCCACGTTTGGATTGTGACTACGAACGGCAACCTTCGTACGGTCACCAGCTTCACGAGCCACGCTCATGATTTCAACTGTTCCGTCATAAACTTCTGGAATTTCTTGCTCCATCAAGCGTTTGATCATTTCTGGATGGCTACGGCTTACAAAGACGTTGACACCACGAGGGTTATCTTCAACCTTGTAAACATAGACTTCGATACGATCATGGGAAGCAAAGACTTCTCCAGGGATTTGGTCTTGTTTTGACAATTGAGCTTCGATGCTGCCAAGGTTGACATAAATAAAGCGGTTGTCAAAGCGTTCTACAGTACCAGACATGATTTCTTGTTCATGTTCTTTGTAAGTATTGTATGTAATGGCACGTGTTTGCTTGCGCATTTTTTCCATGATGGTTTGCTTGGCAGATTGGGCTGCTACACGACCAAACTCAGCAGGTGCTTCTTCAAACTTGATCTTGTCACCAAGTTCATAGGCTGAATTAATGGCAAGAGCATCTTTCAAGCTGATTTCCAAACGGCTATCAAATACTTCATCAACAACTTCACGGACAGTATAGACTGTAAAGTCACCTGTTTTTTCGTTGAAGTCAATAGCTACGCTGTCTGATTGACCATAGCGTCTGCGATAAGCGGAACGAAGCGACTCTACTACTGCGTCGATGATATCTTCTTTTTTGATTCCCTTGTCTTCTTCCAAAATGCGGAAGGCCTCTAGCATTTCTTTACTCATGTTTTCTTCACTTTTGAATCCTCAAAAGCTATCCTTTCTTTTTCTATAATTTAACTGCTAAACGTGCTTTTGATACTAAACTGTATGGAATTTGGACGGTTTTCTTGCGCGTCTTGTCCATATATTCCATAGTCAACTCGTCCTCTTCGAAGGCCACCAAGGTTCCTTCAAAGACCTTTTGCTTATCGATGGCTTGGTAGAGCCCGACATGGATGTATTTCCCAACCGCTCCAGCAACGGCATCCTTGGTTTTTAAAGGACGTTCCAAGCCTGGACTGGTGATTTCTAGGAAATATTGTTCTGGGAAGGGATCTGGCTTGATGGTGTCTAGGACAGGACTGATAATTTCTGTCAAGTCTGCCGTGTCGTTCAAGGTAATTCCTTCAGGTTTATCTACAAAAATACTGAGAATCATGTCACTGCCAATCTTTCCATACTCGATATCCACGAGTTCGAAAGGCTCTTGGATGACAGGTTCTACAACTTCTCTGACTAATTCTACGATTGTTGCGATTGCGTCCACCTCCTCATAAGCAAGAGGCGAAGATATTTCCCCGCCTCACTTTCTCATATTCTTACTCTTAGTATAGCACGTTTGCCAACTTATGTAAAGCAAAAGCACTTATACAGCCTGATTTCAGGCTATTTCTTAAAATTCTGCCTCAACTCGGTAGATAACTTGACCCTTGTTTGAGAATTTTTGCTCATATTCCGTCATGACATTGCCTTCAAAATCACTGGCATGTAAGTCTAGCCAGACACCATTGAGTTTCATGCCATACTGAGAAAAGCTCACTAGGCTGTACTCAAACAAGCCACGGTTATCCGTCTTGAAATGAATTTCTCCATTTTCAGGCAAGATACGCTTGAAGGTGTCTAAGAAGGTCTTGTAGGTCAAACGACGCTTTTCATGGCGTTTTTTAGGCCATGGATCTGAAAAGTTCAGATACAAACGATCGATCTCACCATCTTCAAAATAGTCGGTCAAGTCAGAACCATCTACCCACAAAAGCTTGATATTAGGAACTCCAACTTCAAGCACCTTGTCCAATGCGTAGCTCAAAACAGACTTTTGAATATCAATCCCGATATAATTGATGTCAGGGTTTTGTTTGGCCATACCTGAAACAAAGGCACCCTTTCCACTCCCTACTTCCACATGAATGGGATTATCATTTCCAAACAAGTCCCGCCATTTTCCCTTGGCTTCCAAGGGATTGAGGACTACATACTGGGGATTTGCCTCTAGTAATTCTGTCGCCCCTTTACGATTTCTAACTCTCATCTTCTCTTTCCATACTTGTCTCGGAAGTGACGCAAGCCATGGATCTCCCGATTGACATTTTCTAAATCTTGGTTCATATAATACTTGGAAATCTGGCTCAAATAAGACAATTGACCGTACCAATACAATTTATTTAATACCGTTTGATTGTACTTGTAACCGTAGTAGGTCAACCATTCCTTCCACTGATGTTCTGGAATATAATGGCAGAGCATGTGAGCCACGTCAAACATGCGATCGGTCAAGCGAACCGAATCCCAATCTACCAAATAAATCAAGCCACTGTCTGTCTCAATCCAATTACTATGTCGTACATCTCCATGGACAATGGTCGCATAGTCCTCTCTAAATCCTGGAATAGTCTGACGTAAATCAGCCATCACTTCACTGATAAAATGATTTTTACGCAAAGCATCTGGAGCCGTTTCTTGCCAAGACTGTAGTAAGTCTACAGGTGTTTCCATGGCATAGCCCAACCGACTCAACTGTGTCATCAAAGGACGTGAGCGATGTAGGCGGGTTAAAATATTGACGATTTGCTTACGATTCATATCATAGGGGGTCAATATCTTGCCTGTCAACCATTCTTGAGCACACATATCACGCCCATCTGCCAAACGGCGACTCCATAATAATTGTGGAGCAATTTGTTCTCTAGCTAGACCAGGTAGGATTGGAGAGGTGTTCATTTTTACAAAGATGCGCTTCCCATCAGGATAGCTACCCATATAAGCCTTGCCACTTTTCCCAGGTATGGGAGTCAGTGTTAGCTCATTATCACCCAAATCCATTTCTTTCCTCCGTATAAAGTTTCCTTACTATTCTACTAGTTTTTGGCCTATTCGTCAACCGGTCCACACCTGATTCTCAAAGAAAAGCCTCTGGATTGGCTTGAGTATCATTATAGAAAGAAAAGGCAAGCACCGTCTTCTGCTTACCTTTTCATAATTTTTATAAATAATATAAGAGTGGCCAAGCATTGTAAAACATGTGAACTAGAGTAGAAACCCATAGGTTTTGGCTCCTTTTATAAGCAAAGCCCAGTAACAAGCCCCCAAGTAGATAAAAAATAAACGAAGGGACATTAGAAGGTCCATGCATGAAAGAAAAAAGAGAGGAAGTTAGCACAAGCCCTAACCAAGAATTGTCAAAAACGGCACCTTGAAGAAGTCCTCTGAAAATGAGTTCCTCCTGGATGGGGCCAAAAACTGAGGAAGTCAAAATCAAAGACAGAGAAATTCCTCTGCTAACTTCCGACAAGTGTTGAACTCCTGCGCCAGAAGAAACAGCAAAGAAATGAATATAAACCAGCGTTTCAAGCACACTTAGAAGAAAGATTGCAATGAAAAGTAAAAGTTCTTTCTTGCTTAACATCCCAAAAGAAATCATTTCAAACTTTCTAGCATAAGCAACACTCAGCGAGGTTACTAGGAGACTTACAATAATCAATTCAGATTCATTTTGAAAAAAATCCCCATGGTTAATCGTATAAGGAACTGTAATGACGATTAGTAGTACTAAAAATCCAAAACAAAAGGCATGAAATTTATTGAAAATGGCCATAAAATTATCCTCCTCAACAAACTCCCCTACAACTCATCCTTTAACTCTAGCCTTTCCAAAACAAACCATTTTAGTAACCAAAATACAATCACATAACCACCCCCTAAGAAGATAGCTATTAAAGATAGCATGGGATTTAGGAAATAAAAGACCACAACAGATACAAAGGTTAGCACAAAAACATTGAAGGCAATGGTGTCAGAAGCCAAATCTAGAATATAGGGCGTCAACCAGTCTAAGGTTTTTGAATCTAGGAAAAATAAGTGTTTATACATGATGACCTCCTCTATGGCTGAAAAGCAAGCCTTTTGGTTTTTTACCCCAAGACCCTATGTAGAAAAGTAACTAAAAATGGTAAGTTTGCGATGATATTATTAACAATATGAATCGAATAAGAAGGATAGATACTCTTCGTATAACGTGTTAGACAGGCAAATAGACAGCCTACTGCCGTATAGACAAAAATATCTGCGAGACTTGGTAAGCTAGAAAAGTGGGGCAAGGCAAATAAGAATGACGGAAAGAGAAGATCCAGCCCCCACCTCGAATTCTTAAAGAAAGCATGTTGAAGCAATCCCCTACATACCAATTCTTCCATCAGAGGTCCTAGTACGATTAAGGTCAGATAAACACCAAACTCCGCAAAATTTGTCTCACTATAGGCAATAAACAAATTCCAACCTTCATTGGTCCCCTGAACGTGTTTAGCTGTCAGATAGTTAAAGCAGATAAGCACAACGGCTGCTAATACCGTCAGAACAGAATAGCTCAACCACTTTTTCCTAGGAATACGAAAGAGAAAAGCATGACCCGACCTAACCAAAATCCAAATCATCAAGCCGATAAAGAGAAGGCTGATGATGTTTCGGATCCAGATAAGATTTCCTACCCAAGACGAGAACTCCCAATAATTGCTCCAAAATTGGGTTGTCCAAAACAAGCCAAAAAACAAAAACAAATAAGAAAGAATGGCACTCGTTTTGAAAAGAATAGCGTGTTTTTTCATAGAAAACCTCCTACTATCTACAAGACAGTAGCTAGCCTAATACCTCCTCTTGCCAGACCATAGACTAGTCACAGATTAAGAAGAAAGTTCTTCCCTACTTTTTATAATACTTCAAACCCCAAATGAGCAAAAGCATGATAAGCAAGCAGAGAATAGCACCAATATAAGCGATTAGTTGTTGATAGGATTCTCCTGCTGTAATCCCTCTATACAAACAGATAATAGACATAAAGCCTGTCAAGCCAATATACATGAGTTGATTGGTTCTAGGACTAACCAAATCATCATCTTCAAACTCTCTTATCCTCATCTCCCTAGTGAGGTAAACAGTAACCAAAATAGAAGCTAAGTTAATAACCACTAAAAGAAATTGGAAAACTAAGGAAAAATTTAAAAACTGACGAGATAGAAATAGATAAGTAGAGACAAGTAAGGGCAACTGACCTAGGAACAATCTTGCAAGAAAGATGTTCCGTTTTTTAGCAAGAAAAGTTTTCATTTCTTTGCTCCTTTCTTTTTAGTTAAAGCAAGATAAATCATAACCGCAATCATATAGGCTATGGTATAAAATAGATGATACCAAGCACTCTCCCTGAACGGATAAAGAAAGATGGACATGATTAGATACAAGATGAAAATGACAAGTATATTTTTCTTCATAAAATTTCCTCCTGAATCTTTGTTGAGCAAGAACCTCTACACTGCTAGTATAGCACTCATTTTATCCTTGGATCACTCAAATCATAAATGGTCATCAAAACATCTTGAATTGTAAAAATTTAAAAAGCAAGCATGAAAAACATACTTGCCCTGGGGGAACTTGACAATGTGAAAATACAAAATAGAAAACTACTCACCCTCACTTCCGTATGTTCTCATATATTCTCATAATCGCAACAAGGATAGCAGCTGTCCCACTTGCCAAAGCGATAAGGGTAATGATAATGTTGAGGATTTCAGGCGTACTCCCTATTCTATTGATAAGACGGAGTAGGGATATAACTGTCAACTGAATCAGGAGTATTGATTCTACTCTTACCATTGAAGTCAGTTGATTTTCAACCGCATATAAAAAGGCTGGTAGTAAAACACAGGCTATAGCAATCACAAACAGATTACTCCCCGTTTCTTCTCCCTTGTTCACCACGGAAATCATGAGAAGATTCGATGCTATAATCAACGTAGAACAGATGATAAAAAAGGATTTCTTATTCATTTATGATACCTCAGATACTCTAGTAAAAGTCAGGCTCGATAAAGACAAACTTTATCTGTCAACTTCTGCCAATTTTTTCACAAATTTTCTAATGACCAACCGGCAACAAGTGAACCGTTAAAACCTGACGAAAGACTTGATTTTGACAGGTAGTATTTAGACTGGTATTAGGATGGCTTTCCACAATCTTCATGACGGTATAGAGACCAACTCCTCTCTCCTCCCCTTTAGAACTAACTCCAAAAGAGAAGATTTCAGAAACATCTATTCCCTCTTCTTTGATGGAGTTTTCAATGATAAAGGTCTCCTGTGCTCCATTTTTTATAAAGGCGATTGAAACATGAGGTTGACTAGCCTCTGCACTGGCTTCAATAGCATTGTCACAAAGGATAGACACAATGGTTAGAAAATCAAGCAAGCTCATCCCCTCGACCTGAATCTCCTCAGGAACTTCGACATTAAAGATAATCTTCTTATCTCTAGCTTTTAGAAATTTTCCAGCTAGAAGACTTTTAAGGGCACGGTCACGAATATTCACGAGTCGTCCAAGGTCATATTTATTATCCTGCAATTTTTCACTAGAATCCTTTAAGACCGAGTCGTAGACCTCTTTGATCTGCTCCATATCCTCCTCTTCAATGCCCAGACGTAAACTAGTCAAGAGGTTGCTATAATCATGCCGAAAACTCCGTACTTCCTTGTAAAGTTCCTCTATATGCCGACTATAGCGTTCCATATCTCTGTAGCGCAAGGTCTGCTCTTGGTCCAATCTCTCATGGAGTTTGTCCTTCAAATAGGTATCCAATTTCTTGATAACCCCCATAAAAAAGAGTAGGTAAAAGACTAGGATGAGATGGCGAACAGTCGTTGATTGAATACCTTGCTCATATTCAAAGTAAGACAGACTTTGCATAACTAGATAATAGGCCCCCATTATCCAGTTAATCGTAGTCAGGGACTTTTGAAAACCTTTATCGAGAATCTCCCTTCTTAAGCTAGCAAAATCATAGTCCAACCATTTCAAAAAGACTAAAACTATGAAGCAAACGAATATCATCATCAATAAAAAGACAGGATTGCTATCCCCATCTACAATCCCTTGCCCCAAAAACGGAAGCACAAAATAAGAGACACTTCTGTAAAAGATATTTATCAATACAATCGGAAAGAGGCCATAAAAGAGAAGGAGTTTTTTAGGAAGTCCTCTTAACAATAAGTAAGATACCCCTATACCAAACAAAGGTTCTATAAAGTATGATAGATAGTCAGTCAAGACTAAAAATTTAAAAGTTGTAAAAATTGCTGCTAGAAGAAATTTTAGAAGAAAGGCCTTAAAAATCCTCTCAAAAGTGATACCAATTCCATCCACCTTAAAGAAAATGACAATTTCTAGCCCATGAGTAACAAGTGTATACAACAATATCCAAATAATGTTCATAAACTCTCCTAGCTCAGTGTAAGTTATTGATAGCTTCAGACACTTCCCTGACCTTATAACGCGCGATCATACAGCTTCCACCATTGGGAAAGAAAAGGAGTTTTTCTTTCTTATCCAAACGAACTACATTGGCAGGATTGATGAGAAAAGAGCGATGGCACTGCAAGAGACGAGGCTCCTGCTTGAAAACCTCCTCTAAACTCGCTGTAAATTCCAGCCTGTCTGTCTTGGTATAAAGAATAACACGATGGGCTCTGGGCGACGTTTCGAGATAGTAAACCTCTTTAAAAGGATACTGAAATTGAGCAAATTTTGATTTAAAGTAAAAACAATCTTCCGCCAGACTTTTACTGTCTTGACTATTGGCATAGAGGAGAGTTGTCTCGATACGAGATTCAAACTCCTCTGCCGAAAGGGCCTTATCAATGTAGTCTAAAGCAGACACTTGGTAGCGAAAGGACAGGGGCATAAACTCCGAGTGAGTCGTCACAAAGACGATGAGGGCATAAGGATCCCGATCCCGAATCTTTCTAGCCACCTCTAGGCCTTTCATCTCCTCATTTCGAATCTCAATATCCAAAAAGAATAGCTGATGCGCCCCCTTCTCATGCACCTCTGCCAGCAGTTGGTCTGGCTTGCCAAAGACCTCAAAAGAACTCGGAATGATCTGATGTTCTTTCAAGAGTTTCTCAATGGTCGTTTCAATTCTAGTCTGTTGGGAAAAATCATCTTCTAAAACAAATATTCTCATCTTCTTACTCCCCTTGTTTCAACCATTTTTGACGAATTTCTCTATAGCGACGCCTTGCATACTTGACAGCATATTGACCTTCTTCTCCAAGAAAAAGGATTCTTTCTTGAAAATCAATCGATTTTAATTTATCAAGATTGACCAAACAATTTCGATGACATCTCATCAAAGTTTCCCCATATTGGTTCTCAAGATTACTTAAATTTTGAACCATATTAAAACTAGCCTCTTCTGTAACAATCTGTACGGTATGGGCTTTAGTTGGATGTGTTTGGATATAGTAGATATCGTCGACGTTTACTTTATAGACTGTTTTCTGCGTCTGAATAATCATATGTTTCATTGGATTCTCCTCCTAAGAAGAGAATAACAGAAAAAATCTAACACAAGCCCACCAAATCTTAAACAGGCCTTCAAAGCTCCTGAAAGGTAGCTTGTTCCTCAAATAAGCATAATATTCTTACAACTATTTTATCATAAAATCTTAACAGGACCATTCAGGAAATTTCAAGAACAATTAAAGATTTGAAGGCGAAAAAGGAGATAAAAGTGATAGACTGACAGTATCAAAACACAGTTGCTAGAATCAAAACTAGCACCCAGATTAAAGGAGGAATTCTCATGACAGATACAGACCCCATCAAAACGGGTCAGACTTTGATTACGGACTTAAACAAAGCCTACCAAGCATGCAAACAGGCAACCGCTGACGATGTCCGCTTTCAGGAGCAATTAGACTCTATTCTTGGCTTTCTAGCCAAGGCTGAGACAGTGGATAATCGAGTCTTGATTGAACTGGAAAAATTTTACCAGACTTCCAGTCTTCTCATGGTACTCAGCGCTCTTGATCCAGACGCTCCTACTCGCGCCGCTTGGCGTGCCTATGACCGTTTCCACTTTGATCAAGTCAAGACCAAGTTGAGCCTCTACGGACCAACCATTATCCTGTAAAAAATAAAAGAAGTTGAGACAAACTGAACTCAACTTCTTTTTAGTGTCATATAGGTAATCTTAGTCCTGCATCTGACGTTTCACCTGATAAGGTAGGTACAAGACTAGTAAAACCAAACCAGCTCCCAGCAGGGCTAGAAGGGCCAGTTTTTCTTGGAAGGTAATCAACCCAACAACTAATTCCACCACTAAGACCAAACTGGTCAATCCTCGGACTACCGCCTGCAAGCCTTTTTCCTTTTGCCCCTTGTCCAGTGGAAAGAGTTGGGTCAAATACTGGTAGTCAAAGGCGTGATAGAGTGCCAGCAACTGAAAGAGCAAGAGGTAGTTAAACAGGACTACTACCGCTGTTGCAATCCAAGCTTGCTCGATAAAGACCTGCGCCAGCAAGGAAAGTAAGAGAAGACGAAGACTAAGGGCAAATAGGTCTCCATTTCGCAAATAGGAACGTAGATAGAGATTTTGCCAAATCTTTCCAGGCACCTTCTGGACAGCCTTTAGGATAAAGTCCAGATAGGCACGACGTTTGACGCTGTTTGAAATCCCCTTGACCTGCGTAAAGAGGGCGAAGAAACGAAGCAAGACTTGCTTGCGCTTGCTTTCTTGGGAAATAACATAGTCCCAGTCCAGTCCAGTTTCAGTGTAAAATTTGCTGGCCTTTTGACGAAAGAGGAAATATTTCCCTCCCCCCAATAAAAGCACATAGACCAGAAAAACTAGCAATCCATAACCCATCGCCAAAAATAGGGGCGCAAATAAAAGCATGAAAAGGGTCTGGACAAAGAGCCAAAAGACTAGAGAAATGCTAGTTTGACGCTTTAGATGGAGCTTGATTTCCTCTTCTCCAACCAAGAGAAAGAGCTTATCTGGTGCCTCCATATAAGTAGCAATTCCACCCCAAAGCAAAAGTAAAATAGAGGTAATCCCTACAAACAAAAGGATAGGCCAATGATTTTCAGGAAAATGTTGCAAGAGTTGACTGTACTGGTAAGCTAGAAAGCCCAGCAGAACAAGCAGGAACAAGACAAAGTGGTCATTGAGAACATAGCGCAGATAACCAAGACACTCCTTACGAAAAGCCTGCTTTCTCTTTAAAAACAAGTCTTTCATAGGTCCTCCTCTTTAGTCAGAGCCAAGTAAATGTCATTCAAACTAGCCTCAGGCATGTCAAAGGATTCGCGCAGTTGCAGGAGATTTCCCTTAGCACGCACCTCCCCCTTGTGGAGAATGACAAAGGCATCACACATCTTCTCCGCCGAATCCAACACGTGGGTACTCATGAGAATAGACTTGCCCTTTTGCTTTTCCACTTCTAAAAGCTGAATCAAGTCCGCAATCGCCAGCGGATCGAGACCAAGGAAAGGCTCATCCACGATGAAGAGACTTGGATCCACCACAAAAGCACAGATAATCATGACCTTTTGTTTCATCCCTTTGGAGAAATGAACAGGGAACCAGTCCAATTTCTGTTCCAGACGAAACATTTTTAACAAGGGTTCTACTCGCTCAAAAGCCACTTTCTGCTCGATACCATAAGCCATAGCAACCGTTTCGATATGCTCTCTAAGAGTTAATTCCTCATACAGGCTAGGTGTCTCAGGAATATAGCCAATTTGCTTGCGGTAGTTAGTCGCGTCTTCTTGCAAGGTCAAACCGTTGATATTGATAGACCCGCTATAAGGTGTCAATAGACCAATAATCTCATTGATGGTCGTCGATTTCCCAGCACCATTAAGACCAATCAAACCGACCAACTGCCCACTTTCGACAGTAAAAGACACATCTTTCAAGACAGGGACATGGACATAGCCACCTGTCACGTTTTTTATTTCTAACATATTTTCTCCAAATCTGGTATAATGTAGCTATATTATATCAAAATTCAATACAGTAGAGGTAGATTTTATGTCAGATTGCATTTTTTGTAAAATCATCGCAGGGGAAATTCCTGCTTCAAAAGTATATGAAGATGAGCAGATTCTTGCCTTTCTTGATATCTCTCAAGTAACACCAGGACACACCTTGGTCGTACCAAAAGAGCACTATCGCAATCTTTTGGAGATGGACGCTACGAGCGCCAGCCAACTCTTTGCCCAAGTGCCAAAAGTGGCTCAAAAAGTCATGAAAGCTACCAAGGCTGCTGGCATGAATATCATTGCTAACTGTGAAGAAATCGCAGGTCAAACAGTTTTTCATACCCACGTTCACCTCGTGCCTCGCTACAGTGCCGACGATGACCTCAAGATTGATTTTATCGCCCACGAACCAGACTTTGACAAACTCGCTCAAGTCGCTGAAACTATCAAAAACGCCTAAGGAGTTGCCATGAAATTATCTAACCTACTGCTATTTGCAGGAGCTGCAGCAGGAAGTTATTTGGTCACAAAAAATCGCCAAGTCATCACAGATGAAGTCTTGAACACTACTGACCGCGTTCAAGCTATCAAGGACGATGTGGATATTATCCAAAACAGCCTGCAAATCATCGACCAGCAAAAAGAACTTATCAAGGAATACCAAGAAGACCTAACTTACAAGTTTAAGGCCTTGGAAAAAGATATCCAGACTAGACTAGCTGTGATAAAAGAAATGCAGGAACTGGAAGATAAGTAAAAAGAGCCACTCGGCTCTTTTTACTTTATTCTCCATCAAATGCATCTTTAATATGGTCAAAGAAGCCTTTTTTCTTTGGATTGACTTTCAAATCACCTGCAGCTGCGAATTCTTTCAAGGCTGCTTTTTGACGGTCGTTCAAGCCTGTCGGAGTCACGACATTAACAGTAACGTATTGATCCCCAACTGCACCACCACGAAGGCTCGGTGCTCCCTTACCACGTAGGCGGAATTTCTTACCAGTCTGAGTACCCTCTGGGATAACCAATTCAACATCACCATGAACAGTTGGAATATCAACGGTATCACCAAGAGCTGCTTGGACAAAGTTGAGGTTGAGATTGTAGAAGATAGTGGTTCCTTCACGTTCAAACTTGTCGCTAGCTTCCACAGAAACTACTACATACAAGTCCCCATAAGGTCCACCATTAAAGCCAGCTTCACCTTGACCTGCTAGGCGAATTTGTTGACCTGTTTCCACACCCGCAGGGATTTTCACATGTACACTATGAGCTTGTTTCTCATGACCAGTTCCGTGACAAGTTGTACATGGGTCTTTGATTTCTTTTCCACGACCATGACAGACATCACAGGTTACTTGGCGACGCATCATACCAAGCGGAGTCTGCGTATCGACGTTAATGACACCAGCGCCATGACAGCGTCCACAAGTGACTGGACTTGTTCCTGGCTTAGCACCAGAACCGTTACATGTACTACAGCTTGCTTCACGGTTGTATTTAACTTCTTTTTCAGCTCCAAAAATAGCTTCTTCAAAGGTCAAGTTCACACGATACTGGAGGTCATCCCCTTGACGAGGGGCATTTGGATTGCGCGAAGCACCGCCTCCGCCGAAGAAACTTGAGAAGATGTCCTCAAAACCACCGAAACCACCTGCCCCATTGAAACCGCCGAAACCACCAGCACCACCAAAGCCACCGTTGGCACCCGCAGCACCATATTGGTCGTAGGCTGCACGTTTTTGGTCGTCACTCAAAGTCTCATAGGCTTCTTGAACTTCCTTGTACTTTTCCTCAGCACCAGGCTCCTTGTTGATATCTGGGTGATATTTTTTGGAAAGCTTACGATAAGCCTTTTTGATCTCGTCTGCCGAAGCGTTTTTTGACACCCCCAGACGATCATAAAATTCAGTATTGTTCATAATTCAAGATACAAAGGGCGTCAACCGGACACAGCCAAAAAAGGAGTTTTGACGACGGACGCTTGCGTCCTAGAAAAACTATCTTTTTGGCACAGTCCGTAGCCCGTGTTCAGTTACTCGAACACCCTTATTCCTTTCTGTTAATATTGCGGAACAAAACCTCAATCTAGGTCGGGTTCAATTCCTTTCTTTTATATTGAGTAAGAAATTTTGGAACCCGTGTTCAATTTCCTGAACACCCTTGTTCCTTTCTATAATTATAAGCAAATCATTAGAGGGTATTTTCTATACTCTGCTTCACTTCATCAAACTCTTTGTCCGATAAGGTAAAAATCAAATCCTCTTCTGAATATTCGTTCTGTTCTTTAAAATAGTTGTCAGTATTTTCTACCAAACCTAGACCAAGAATCACTTTTCTTGCAAACTCTTGATGTGCAAAACCGATAGCCGTAATGATTTGTTTATCTTGGACAAGAACTTTCGGTTGAAAATTCTCACGTGGAAGAAATTCAAAATAGTCAAAGAAGTTTTGCCAAATTCCACCTGTAAATTTCGTGTCGTTCAGCAAGCCTGCTTTCGCCAATAAAAGGGGCGCTGAAGAAATGGCTGCAATTAGGATATCTTGCTCATTAAGACTTCTCAAAAACGAGATCAATTTCTCATCTTGTAGAGCAGGACCTATATTTACCATTCCCGGCAAAATCACACAAGAATAATCTTCTATACGGATCTGATCCAATGTTTTCGTCGGTTGACAGGACAAACCATCCTCAGAGACCACCATCGAATTCTCAGAAGCTACATAATCAATCGTGATATCAAAAGGCAGAGCTAAAGTACTCGTTAAAGTGGTTATCTCATAAAGAGAAAAATTAGGATAAATGATACAAAGTACTTTTTTCATACGCAACATCCTCTATTTTACCGAAAAACAGAGGCTGGGTTGCAACCTCTGGATTTCTTCTTATACTCGCCTGATTTTCAAGCTCGGGATAAAATAGTCCACTGGACTATTTTACTTCTCCGTAAACTCTCCGTCTACGACGTCATCGCCTGCATTTCCTGTTGCTTGTGCGCCTTCTGCTCCTGCTTGAGCTTGTTGCGCGGCTGCGGCTTGTTCGTAGAGTTTAACAGCAAGGCCTTGAGCTTTTTCGTTCAATGCCTCAAGTTTTGCTTTCATTTCGTCCAAGTTGTTGTCTTCTTGAGCTTTCTTAAGGTCATCAAGGGCAGCTTGGGCAGCATCACGTTCTGCGTCAAATCCTTTGCCTTCAGTTTCTTTGATTGTCTTTTCAGTCGCAAAGATTGCTTGGTCTACTTCGTTACGAAGGTCAACTTCTTCTTTACGTTTCTTATCTGCTTCAGCGTTAGCTTCTGCATCTTTCATCATGCGATCGATTTCTTCGTCAGTCAAACCAGAGTTCGATTGGATGACAATTGTTTGTTCTTTTTGAGTTCCAAGGTCTTTGGCCTTAACAGATACGATACCGTTCTTGTCGATGTCAAATGTTACTTCGATTTGAGGAATTCCACGAGGTGCAGCTGGGATGTCAGTCAATTGGAAACGTCCAAGAGTCTTGTTATCTGCTGCCATTGGGCGTTCACCTTGAAGAACGTGGATATCAACGGCTGGTTGGTTGTCTGCTGCAGTTGAGAAGACTTGTGATTTAGATGTTGGAATAGTAGTGTTGCGATCGATAAGTTTTGTAAATACTCCACCCATTGTTTCGATACCAAGTGACAATGGTGTTACATCAAGAAGGACAACGTCTTTAACATCACCAGTAATTACACCACCTTGGATGGCAGCACCCATAGCAACAACTTCATCAGGGTTTACTGATTTGTTTGGTTCTTTACCAGTTTCAGCCTTAACA
This sequence comes from bacterium, assembly GCA_905221095.1. Classification (GTDB taxonomy): domain Bacteria; phylum Bacillota; class Bacilli; order Lactobacillales; family Streptococcaceae; genus Streptococcus. Next base: position 118,512 of record CAJNBV010000004.1, on the reverse strand, counting down.
GCTTCTACAACGGCTGGGATACGAGTTGAACCACCCACAAGGATAACTTCGTCGATTTCTGACAAGCTCAAACCTGCATCTGAAAGGGCTTGACGAACTGGAACTTTTGTACGTTCAACAAGGTCACGAGTCAAATCGTCAAATTTCGCACGAGTCAAAGTCATTTCCAAGTGAAGAGGTCCAGCCTCACCAGCAGTAATAAATGGCAAGCTGATTTGAGTTGAAGTTACACCAGAAAGATCTTTCTTCGCTTTTTCAGCCGCATCTTTCAAACGTTGCATTGCCATCTTGTCAGTAGACAAGTCAATACCGTTTTCTTTCTTGAATTCTGCTACCAAGTGGTCAATGATTTTTTGGTCAAAGTCGTCACCACCAAGTTTGTTGTCCCCTGCAGTTGACAATACGTCGAAGACACCGTCACCCAATTCAAGGATAGAAACGTCGAATGTACCACCACCAAGGTCAAATACCAAGATTTTTTCTTCTTTGTCAGTCTTGTCCAAACCGTAAGCAAGGGCTGCCGCAGTTGGTTCGTTGACGATACGTTCTACTTCAAGACCAGCGATTTTACCAGCATCTTTTGTTGCTTGACGTTGAGCGTCATTGAAGTAAGCTGGAACTGTGATAACTGCTTTAGTTACTTTTTCACCAAGGTAATCTTCAGCGTAACCTTTCAAGTATTGAAGAATCATAGCTGAGATTTCTTGTGGAGTGTATTCTTTTCCGTTAGCAGAAACTTTTTCAGAAGTTCCCATCTTAGATTTGATAGAGATGACTGTATCTGGGTTTGTGACTGCTTGACGTTTCGCAGCATCACCAACGATGATTTCGCCGTTTTTAAATGATACTACAGATGGAGTTGTGCGGTTTCCTTCTGGGTTTGCGATAATTTTGCTTTCAGTTCCTTCAAGAACTGCAACTGCTGAGTTTGTTGTACCTAAGTCAATACCGATAATTTTAGACATGTGTTTTTCTCCTTAAATTTTATATTCTATTTTTCTTTTAGATACTCTTCTTAAGTGGCGGCGCCGTCAGAGCTTGACTCGTCAATCTCTTTGACTAAACTTTGAGCCTAAGGTCTCAAAGTTTGCGCAAATAGCGCCACGGCGAAGAGTATCGTCTTTGGTTCGCTTCGCTCACTCTTGCAAAGTCAAACATATTTTATCTTTCTTTCATAGTTTATTGTCGTTTCGGACAAGTTTTTTTAGTTCTATTGCCTAGTTATAGACCACTACCATTGCTGGGCGTAGGATGCGGTCATGGAGTTTATAGCCTTTTTGGAAAACTTGAGCGATAGTGTCTGCTAGGTGGTCATCGTCTGCTGGGAGAGTTTGGATAGCCATATGGTAGTTATGGTCAAATTCACCTTCAGCTGCGATTTCTTCGATTCCTTCTTCTTTCAAAGCGTGAATCAAGCTTTCTTGCACCATTTCCAAGCCCTTCTTCACATCATCTGTCAACCCTTCGACGGCAAGGGCACGTTCGAGGTTGTCGAGTGATGGCAAGATTGCTTTCGCCAAATCTTGGCTACGATAACGTTGCAAGTTTTGACGCTCTTCATTGGCACGGCGTTGGATATTTTGCATTTCTGCATGAGCGCGAAGGTATTTGTTTTCGAACTCATCTGCACGTTCATTTGCCAAGTCCAACTCAAACTTCTCAGGAGTTGTTTCTTCTACCGTTTCCACAACTTCCTCTTCTTGGACTTCTTCTACTTCTTCATTTTTTATATCTTGGGCCATTTTCGCCTCCTTTAATGATTTCAATATTAATGTACTTCGTAATGATTACTGCTGAGATAGCGGTAAAAATCTGTCAACTTCATGGTCAAAACACGGTTGACCACATTGACTTGGTTGATTAGCTGTTGGTAATCCAGATTGACTGGACCGATAATCGCTAGAATTCCAACTCCCCGATAAGGAATGAGGAACTTGCTACTAATCACCGCTAGGTCTGCTAGACAAGACTCTTGACTGTCCGCAACACGGACATTTTGCATCTGATCTTCATGCAGACCCTCACGAATCTCCAAGGCCACCTTTTGCGGTTGGTCAAAGAACTGATAGGCTGCCAGATTGGCAAAATTCAAGAGATTGACTTTGCCCGATACCACAATGTTTTCGTTGAACATTTCTTTAAAAATGTGTTCAAAGAGATCCATGACATTGTCCGTTGTTGTGAAATAACGCTGGATAATCTGCGGAATCTCTGTCCGAATCTTGTAGTGAATATCTAGAACGGTGTGACCGAGAAAACGTTCCTGAATGATTGCCTTCAGTTTCAGCAAATCTTCCTGCAAGAAGTTCCTTGGAATCAGAAACTGACTGGTAACCGTTCGAGACTCGTCTAGGGTGAACACTGCCAAGGCTGTATGTTGCCCCAAAACAACAATATCAAAGGCTGTCAACCGTTGCCTGCTGGGCTCAACATCCAGTGCTACTACCGTACAGCCACTCAAGTCTGTTAGTAGATTAGCAGCCTCTTGCAGAATATCCTCTAGTTTGAAGAATTCCTGATCAAAGGCTTTGACAATCTCATAGACCTCATTTTCAGCCAGTCGGTCAAAATCCAGTGAGTGTTTCACATAGTACTGAAAACCAGCAACACTTGGCATGCGACCACTTGAAGTATGAGCCTTCTCAAGCAACCCTTGCTTTTCTAAAGCCGCCATATCATTACGAATGGTAGCACTGCTAGAGTTAATAGACTCTTGCAAGGCTTTGGATCCGACAGGTTCGTGCGTTTTGGTAAAGATGTCAATAATCAGATTTAAAATATCCTGCTGACGCTCTGTAACCATCTCATCACTCCTCTCTGTCTGATCAATTAGCACTCAACACACTTAAGTGCTAACTCATGATTCTATTATACACCCTTAGAAGAGAATGTCAAGACAAAAACTCAAAAAATTAGCACTCTTTTACTAAGAGTGCTAAAAATCAGTCTGAAGACCTAGAACCTTACCTTCCATTCATTTTGTATTTCCTTTTTAGTCTGAAATAACCATAGATTAGATAAGAAATCATAAAAGCATATAAAAGAAAAATAATAAAGAAAGACATAGAAAGCTCTTCTTTAAATAAACTCATACAAACAACAAGACCACCCGAGAAAGTAGCTGTACAGGAACGAAGTCTAGACCGCATAACTTCCCACCTAAGTTCCTTGCCCATATAAACTCGATCCTCTGAAAGTATATCAGAAGCTGGTTTACGAAGAATTGAACAAAATCCTGTTTCTATCAATTCCCAACCGCTATTTCTAAAATCTTGCCGTTCATGCTTATACTTTTTAAGAAATCTAGGATCATAGATACGGTAGATGACATCGTCAGGTTGACATTGGTCAAAATAGAACAAACCAAAACGACTCGTTCTATACCTCCAACCTTTCAAATGCATCTCATGCAAATATTCTTCCTTCTTGTCCAAATCAAGAATAGTGAAGATCCGAAATTGCTTTTTATTTATCATGACTTCCCCTCCAATTTTGAGTATACCTACCCTATCATAAATCTGATAATTCCTTCTTTTTATACCATAACTTCCAGCTAATATAGGCAACTATTAACAAAAGGATTAAAGACAAGAAAAGATCTAGCCCGACCGCAAGAAAACTCCATAGACCATACGCATTACTCCTATTGAGCAATTTAAGTAAGAATGGTATATGTATGGCTAGCAAAAGTAAAACAGGTACTAATCGCAGTCTTAAAATGCGATCAACCATAGCTAACTTCCCAGCAGCGTCATTATAGATTTCAAATTCTGCATCCGATTCAATTTCAGAATGCGCTTTTCTAAAATAGGAAAAACTATTAAAGTCTGTAATATGCTCCCAGCCACAGTCTTTAAATAGTTGTAAATAGGAGGATCTCTCTGATTTTTCCATTGGGTAAAAATCCAACTGATAAGACACTTGCTCAGGGTGACACTTTTCAAAGGTATACTTAACTGCAAACAATAAGATAGAGTAGCTTACTTCCCTAAGTTTCCATCCCTTAGCATGCATTTCTCTAAAGTATAGAGCTTCCCTCTCATAATCCGCAATTGTAAAAATTCGATAAACAATTTTCTTTTCCATCATCCTTCCTCCCGACTGTTTCTATAGAGCCGTTCAATACGCTTCAATTCAATATCTAAGACTTTTCTCCCCAAGTCTGTGATCTGATAGATTTTACGTTTTTCCTCTTCGCGAACAAAGGAAATCAAACCATCCTTTTCCATCTTTGACAAGGTTCCATACATAGTTCCAGGACTAATCAAGACTTGCGAATCTGTCATCTCTTTAACCTTTTGCGTGATACCATATCCATGGTTCTCCTTCTGCAGACAGAACAAGATATAAAAACCTGTTTCCGTCATCGGAAGATAAACTCGACGGATTTTATCCGTTAATTCCATTTATTGCCACCTCCTATTCAGTTCGATATATCGCATCTCGTTATATAAAATATATCACACCTCGATATAAAAAGCAAGAAAAAAAGACCACCCTCAGGCAATCTTTCCTCTATATTAGTATTAGTAAAGGTCTAAATAATTATCAATTTCCCATTGTGAAACGAAGGTTGCATAACTTGCCCATTCGATTCGTTTGGCTTCAAGGAAGCTAGTATAGATGTGTTCTCCAAGAGCTGCTCTGACAACCTCATCCTCTGTTAAAGCCTTCAAAGCGTTGTGAAGAGTTGATGGAAGGTCTGTAATACCAGCTTCCTTACGCTCTTCTGCTGTCATGATGTAGATATTTTCTTCGATAGGAGCTGGTGCTTCGATTTTATTTTCAATACCATGCAAACCAACTTCCAAAAGAACCGCCATAGCGATATATGGGTTCGCCATTGGATCCACCGAACGCAACTCAAGACGAGTTCCCATACCGCGTGAAGCAGGCACGCGCACAAGTGGCGAACGGTTACGACCAGCCCAAGCAATGTAAACAGGCGCTTCATAACCTGGAACCAAACGTTTGTATGAGTTAACCGTTGGGTTCATGATGGCAGTATAGTTGTAAGCATGTTTGATCAAACCACCAAGGAAATGGTAAGCCGTTTCTGACAACTGCATTCCTTTTGGATCATTTGGATCAAAGAAGGCGTTATTTCCTTCTGCATCAAACAAGGACATATTACAGTGCATACCTGATCCAGCAATACCAAATTTTGGTTTAGCCATAAAGGTTGCGTAAAGCCCATGTTTGCGAGCAATGGTTTTAACAACAAGTTTAAAGATTTGAATCTTATCACAGGCACGGAGAACTTCATCGTACTTAAAGTCAATCTCGTGTTGTCCAACCGCAACCTCGTGGTGACTCGCTTCTACTTCAAATCCCATTTTGGTCAAGACATTGACAATCTCACGACGTGTATTGTCCGCAAGGTCAGTAGGCGCCAAATCAAAATAGCCACCCTTATCATTTACTTCAAGTGTTGGGTCTCCATTTTCATCCAACTTAAATAGGAAGAATTCTGGTTCTGGACCAAGGTTGAAAGATTTGAATCCTACTTCTTCCATGTGACGAAGAGCGCGTTTCAAATTGCCACGAGGGTCACCTGCAAATGGTTCACCTTCTGTTGTATAGACATCACAGATCAAACCTGCAACACTTCCATTTTCATCTCCCCAAGGGAAGACTGTCCATGTATCCAAGTCTGGGTACAAGTACATATCTGATTCATTGATACGTACAAAACCTTCAATAGAAGATCCATCAAACATCGCCTTGTTTGACAAGACTTTATCTAACTGTTCATCTGTAGCAGGAATTTCGACGTTTTTCATGGTTCCCAAAATATCTGAGAACATAAGACGAATAAAGGTAACATTTTTTTCCTTGACTTCACGACGAATATCTGCAGCTGTGATTGGCATGAGTTTTCTCCTTAATGTATGACTACTTGCGGTTACCTAACCGCGACCAAAAGGTGACCGTACTGAAGCAAAGCGACCCTGTTGGAGGAGTTCATTGTGAAGTGCACGACGCACCTCAGTCTGACTCACCGCTTTCTTGGATTTCGCTTCACGTTCAGCATATTTTTTCTTAATGGCAGCGATATTATAACCTTCAGAGATATAATCTTTGATTTCAAGCAGACGATCCATGTCATTCAAGGAATACATGCGACGATTTCCTTCGTTTCGATCAGGTTTAATCAACTCTTGATCTTCATAATAACGAATCTGACGCGCCGATAGATCGGTCAACTTCATAACACTGCCGATAGGAAAAACAGCCATATTTCGGCGAAATTCTTTTTCCTTCATTTACAATTTCCTTCTTTCTGTCTATTATAGTCTAAAAAAAGACAAACGTCAATTGATAATGTTATAAAATGTAACATTATTTTTCTTTTTTCTCTAAAAAGAGCCGAATACGATCAATATCGTAATTTACGAGAATTGCGACAAAAACTCCCATGAAAGTTTCCGATACACGCGCAAACACGTACAAAATCGTTTCACCGCTCGGAATTGATAGGGTAATAATTAACATAGCTGCTACACCACCTATAACACCTGCTTTGTTATTCATGGCTACATTTGTCATAATGGTTAACATGGTGCAGATGGGGACAACTACCAAGGTCACCCAAAAAGCTTCGTGGAAAAAGGTATTTAATAGGAAGAAGAGGAGGGCATAGAGGCCACCGATACTATTTCCTAGAATACGCGAAGTCCCAAAATGGACACTCTTATCAAAACTCTCCCTCAGGCTAAACACGGCTGTCAAAGCACCGATTTGAAGACCTTTCCAACCAAAAAAGCCAAAAATCAAGAGAACTAGAAAAACAGCAATACCTGTTTTAAAGGTTCGCATACCAAGTTTGAACTGGGATTTATCGAATTTATATTTTTTAAAATAACTCATAATCTCAACTTTCTATTTCCATTTTATCATAATTTGGGTGATTTTATGAGCAATAGTTGAGAGGAAACGTTTTTATTTCGAGTAAAAGAAAAGAGGAACTTTCATTCCCCTCTTCTTTGATTCATTTATAAAATCTTATTTTTCTGTCAAGGCTGCAAGTCCTGGAAGAACTTTACCTTCAAGAAGTTCCATTGATGCTCCACCACCAGTAGAGATCCATGAGAACTTGTCTGCACGTCCAAGGTTGATTGCTGCGGCAGCTGAGTCACCACCACCGATGATTGATTTAACGCCTGGTTGTTTCACGATAGCGTCCATCACACCAATTGTACCAGCTTGGAAGTCTGGGTTTTCAAATACACCCATAGGTCCGTTCCATACAACTGTTTTCGCACCAGTCAAAGCTTCATCAAATTTAGCGATAGATTTTGGACCGATGTCAAGACCAAGGAAACCTTCAGAAACCGCTTCACCTTCAGTGTCACGCACTTCAGTGTAGCCAGCAAATGCGTTAGCTTCTTTTGAGTCAACTGGCAAGATCAATTTACCGTTTGCTTTTTCAAGAAGAGCTTTCGCAACATCCAATTTGTCTTCTTCTACAAGTGAGTTACCGATTTCGATACCTTGTGCTTTGTAGAATGTGTAAGTCATACCACCACCGATAAGAACTTTATCAGCTTTTTCAAGCAAGTTTTCGATAACACCGATCTTATCTGAAACTTTTGAACCACCAAGGATCGCTACGAATGGACGTTCTGGAGTTTCAACTGCTTCTTGGATGTAGGCAATTTCGTTTTCAAGAAGGAAACCAGCAACTGCTTTTTCAACGTTTGCTGAGATACCAACGTTAGATGCGTGTGCACGGTGAGCTGTACCGAATGCATCATTTACGAAGATACCATCTCCAAGTGATGCCCAGTATTTACCAAGTTCAGGATCGTTTTTAGATTCTTTCTTGCCGTCAACATCTTCGTAACGAGTGTTTTCAACCAAAAGAACTTGTCCATCTTCAAGAGCGTTGATAGCTGCTTCCAATTCAGCCCCACGAGTTACACCTGGGAAAACAACATCTTGACCAAGTTTTGCTGCCAAGTCTGCCGCTACAGGAGCAAGTGATTTACCAGCTTTATCAGCTTCTTCTTTCACACGTCCAAGGTGAGAGAAAAGAATTGCACGTCCACCTTGTTCGATGATGTACTTAATAGTTGGAAGAGCTGCTGTGATACGGTTGTCGTTAGTGATTACGCCATCTTTCAATGGTACGTTGAAGTCAACACGAACGAGGACTTTTTTACCTTTCAAGTCAACGTCTTTAACAGTAAGTTTTGCCATGTTACAAAAACCCCTTTATTTATTTTATTCGAAACTATTATATCACACTTTGGAAATATAAGGAAAGATTTCACAAGATTTTTCGATATTTAATCTTCATGTCATGTTAGGGTTTATTATTTTTACTTTTTATCACGAATTTTCTTTCAAAAATCTTAGCTTAACACTTGTTAGATTTACTTTTATCCTTTAAAATAGAATAGGAGAAATTCCGTTATTATTTTTCGGAGGAAAAAGAAATGTCCATTAATTGGCAGGAAATTTTATTTCACTTTTTAGGTGGTCTGGGACTATTCTTATATAGTATCAAGACCATGGGAGACGGTTTGCAACAAGCTGCTGGAGATCGCCTTCGTTTTTACATTGACAAGTACACTAGCAATCCCTTTCTAGGTGTTCTAGTCGGGATTGTCGTGACTGCCCTGATTCAGTCAAGTACAGGGGTTACAGTTATCACGGTTGGACTGGTCAGCGCTAGTCTTCTAACTCTTAGACAGGCTATCGGAATTATCATGGGAGCCAACATCGGAACCACCGTTACTTCCTTTATCATCGGTTTCAAGCTTGGCGAGTATGCTTTACCCCTGATTTTCCTTGGAACCATGTTCCTCTTCTTTACAAAAAACAGAACAGCAAACAATATCGGACGCATCCTGTTTGGTGTGGGGGGAATCTTCTACGCCCTCAACCTCATCAGTGCCGGTATGAGTCCGCTTAAAGATTTACCACAATTCAAGGAATACATGGTAACCTTGGGACAAAATCCTGTGTTGGGAGTTTTTGCTGGTGCGGTGATTACCGTTCTCATCCAGGCCTCTTCTGCGACAATCGGGATTTTGCAAGGGCTCTATGCAGGCGGATTTCTTGACCTTAAAGGTTCTCTGCCAGTTCTCTTCGGGGATAATATCGGGACAACCTTAACAGTTATCATCGCGGCAGCTGGAGCCAATGTCTCTGCGAAACGCGTTGCTGCGACCCACGTTACCTTTAACGTTTTAGGAACTATTCTTTGCTTAATCTTATTAAGCCCCTTCACTGCAATGATTGAGTACTTCCAAGCACTCCTTCACCTCTCACCTGAGATGACCATCGCCTTCTCGCACGGTGCCTTTAACGTAAGTAACACCATTGTACAATTTCCATTCATCGGAGCCTTGGCTTTCTTTGTAACCAAGCTCATCCCTGGTGAAGACGAAGTTGTCAAGTACGAGCCGCTTTACCTTGATGAGCATTTGATCAAACAAGCTCCATCAATCGCTCTCGGAAATGCGAAAAAAGAACTCCTTCACTTAGGAAATTACGCTTCTAAAGCCTTCGACCTTTCATACAACTACATCATTGACCTCAATGAAAAAGTTGCTGAAAAAGGACACAAGACCGAAGAAGCAATCAATACCATTGATGAAAAATTGACTCGTTATCTTATTACTCTTTCGAGTGAAGCTCTTAGCCAGAAAGAAAGTGAAGTACTCACCAACATCCTGGATTCATCCCGCGATTTGGAAAGAATTGGGGATCACGCAGAAGCGCTAATCAATCTGACTGACTATCTTCAACGTAAAAATGTTGAGTTCTCTGAAGCTGCTTTACAGGAATTAGCTGATATCTATCAAAAAACCACTGGTTTTATCAAGGATGCCCTTGACAGCGTGGAAAACAATGATATCGAAAAAGCGCAAAGTCTGATTGAACGTCATAAAGAAATCAACAATATGGAACGTGTTCTCAGAAAGACCCACATCAAACGTCTTAATAAGGGCGAGTGTTCTACACAAGCTGGAGTCAACTTTATCGACATTGTTTCCCACTACACTCGTGTGTCTGACCATGCTATGAATTTAGCTGAAAAGGTCATTGCTGAACAAATCTAAGCACCAAGAAGCTATCCTAATACTCAATGAAAATCAAAGAGCAAACTAGGAAACTAGCCACAGGCTGTACTTGAGTACGGCAAGGCGACGTTGACGTGGTTTGAAGAGATTTTCGAAGAGTATAAATGGGATGGCTTTTTCTTCTCCTCATCAAGAATAGCCTTTCCGCCATATAAAAAAATGCTTTGATTCACAATGGAATCAAAGCATTTTAAAGAGCTCTCCGTACATAAGCGCAGAAGCTGCAGTTCCTCTGTACTTGACTTCTTCTCTTTTGATAAAGCGAGCCAAGTTGAGCAACTCGGGTACTGGGTGTTTGGGATTTAGGAGCAATTCACGATTGACCAGTCCTGAGAGACGGACTGCCAGCAATTGCTCATTTGTAGCAGGCAGTTTTTTAGCAGTCTCTAAGAGAGCAGCAACTAAATCTTCACTCAAATCATGTCGAGCATGATTGTAAAGATCTTTTATAAGGCTTTCTAGGTTTGGTTCTACCATCCCTACCACCTCCTTATGTTTAATAATTTTTAATCAAATCAACCGTTGAACGATCCAATTTTTTCACCAAGGCTTGCAAGAAAGCTTGAGCTTCTAGGAAGTCATCCATAGCGTAGAGGGTTTGGTGAGAGTGGATATAACGAGCGCAGACACCAATAGTTGTAGAAGGAACACCTCCATTTTTCAGATGGGCTGCGCCAGCATCCGTTCCGCCTTTTCCACAGTAGTATTGATACTTGATGCCAGCTTCTTCAGCCGTTGTCAAAAGGAAATCCTTCATCCCTGGGAGAAGCAAGTGACCTGGATCGTAGAAACGAATCAAGGTTCCATCTCCAATTTTGCCTTGACCGCCATAAACATCACCTGCTGGTGAACAGTCAACTGCTAGAAAGACTTCTGGATCAAACTTAGTTGTGGAAGTATGAGCACCACGAAGACCAACTTCTTCTTGGACATTAGAGCCAAGATAGAGTTCATTTCCGAGTTTTTGACCTGAAAGGGCTTCTGCTAGCTCACTCACCATAAGAACACCGTAGCGGTTGTCCCAAGCTTTTGAGATGATATTTTTTTCATTGGCTGTCAAGATAGCTGAACTATCTGGGACAATGGTGTCACCAGGACGGATGCCAAAGCTTTCTGCCTCAGCCTTGTCCGCAAAACCACCATCAAAGACAATATCCGCAATGGCTGGCATGGTTGGTCCACCCTTTCCACGAGTCAAATGTGGAGGAACAGAGCCTGAAATCACTGGAATTTCACGACCATCACGAGTCAAGAGTTTGAAACGTTGGCTGCTGACCACCATCGGATTCCAACCACCGATTTCAACCACACGGAAGGTACCATCTGGCTTAATCTCGCTGACCATAAAACCAACTTCATCCATGTGAGAAGCGACCAAGACGCGCGGCGCATCCGCAACTTCTGAATGCTTGATCCCGAAAATACCACCCAAGCCATCTGTCACCACTTCATCCACGTGCGGTGTCAACTTTTCACGAAGATAAGCACGAACAGGCGCTTCATGACCTGAGATCGCAGCAAGTTCTGTTACTTCTTTGATTTTTGAAAATAATGTTGTCATTTCAGTTCCTTCTTTCTTTCATCCATTTTACCACTTTTTATAGGAGAAGGATAGCGGGAAGGTGGATTTCTAAATTAGTATCTTAGTCTTACTGTGTCTTAGAAAAAGATTGTAGTCTCTTGTATTTGAGGTGAAATCTGAGAAATATTCCAAGATTAACCAAATTCTTAATTTCCAAACAAAAAAACAATTCAATACTATATTTGTTCAGTTTTTCATGAAATTTACAGAAAATAGTTGACTTTCCCTTCCTCTTTCTTTAAAATAGTACAAAAGTAGAAAAGGAAAAAATCATGACCAAAACAATTCTTGTTACAGGTGGAGCTGGCTATATTGGCTCCCATACCGTTAAAGCTCTTTTAAATGCTGGCTATCAGGTTCATGTCCTCGATAATCTCTCTACAGGAAATCGTTCAGCTGTGGATAGTCGTGCTAGCTTTAAACAACTGGATGTTTATGATGCTAGTTCCCTAAAAGCTTACTTGGAAGAAAATAAGATTGATGCTGTTCTCCATTGTGCAGGTGAAATTGTTGTGAGCGAAAGTATTGAAAACCCAAGCAAATACTTCACTGCCAATGTCGCTGGTATGAACCAAGTTCTCAAAGTCTTATCTGAAGTTGGCATCCAAAAAATCATGTTCTCTTCAACTGCATCTCTCTATGGTAATAACTGTATTGACAAGCCTGCAACTGAAGATACCCTGCTCGACCCTGTCAACCCTTATGCAGAAACAAAACTGATGGGTGAACGAATGATTTACTGGATGGCCAATCGCTACGATTGGAAATATGTCATTTTCCGTTACTTTAATGTAGCTGGGGCTGAAATGGATGCTTCAAACGGTCTGCGTGTGAAAAATCCAACTCATATCATTCCAAATATCAACAAGACCGCATTGGGACAAAATGATAGCTTAAAAATATTTGGAGATGACTACGATACACGTGACGGTTCATGTATTCGGGATTACATTCATGTATTGGACCTTGCACAAGCCCACGTTAAAGGGATGAACTATCTCTTTCAAGAAAACAGTTCTTCTCAAATCTTTAACTTAGGAACTGAGAAAGGCTATACTGTCAAAGAAATCTTTAAAACTGCTGAAGAATTGCTGGATCAAAAAATCCCACACGAGATTGTTGCTCGTCGTGCTGGTGACCCAGCTAGCGTCCTAGCAGACGCATCAAAAGCTAAAAAATATCTTGATTGGCAGGCTAGCTACTCCCTCGAAGATATTATTTTATCTGATTATCGTTGGCGAGTTAAAGAGGGGAAAAACATTTTGGAATAGAAAAACAGAGGAGAAAGTCCTAGTGCTCTCTCCTTGTTTTATTCATTAAATTGTCAGAAAATTTATTGACAGATTAAATAAATCGTGTTACAGTAATATCCGCAGGTATCTTTCGATACAAAATCTACATGAAAGGATGGGGCATGAAACTTTCTCATTATTTAATTGGCTTACTTCTACTCCTGGTCTTTCTCTCCATTAGCATTGGAACCAGTGATTTTTCATGGGGAAAACTCTTTGCTCTGGATCATGAAACTTGGCTTCTCTTTCAAGAGTCCCGTCTTCCAAGGACGATTAGCATTCTCCTGACTGCCTCTAGTATGAGTATGGCAGGGCTCCTCATGCAGACTATTACCCAAAATCAGTTTGCTGCTCCGAGTACAGTTGGGACCACTGAAGCCGCCAAACTAGGAATGGTACTGAGCCTCTTTGTCTTTCCGTCGGCTAGTCTGACCCAAAAGATGGTCTTTGCTTTTGGATCATCCATTGTATTCACCCTCTTCTTTCTGGCCTTTATGACTATTTTTACCGTAAAGGAAAGGTGGATGTTGCCCTTGATTGGGATCATTTATAGTGGGATTATCGGTTCTGTGACAGAAGTTATCGCCTATCGTTTCAATCTGGTTCAGAGTATGACTGCTTGGACCCAGGGCTCCTTCTCCATGATTCAGACCCATCAATATGAGTGGCTCTTCTTAGGCCTCATTATCCTGATAGCCGTTTGGAAATTGTCCCAAACCTTTACCATCATGAATCTGGGCAAGGAAACCAGTGAGAGTTTGGGGATTTCTTACTCCCTACTTGAAAAACTGACCCTCTTTCTGGTTGCGCTAACGACAAGCGTCACCATGATTACCGTAGGTGGCTTACCATTTCTCGGGGTCATCGTTCCCAATCTTGTTCGCAAGCGTTATGGAGATAATTTGAGTCAAACCAAACTCATGGTCGTACTGGTCGGTGCCAATCTGGTTCTGGCCTGCGACATCCTCTCTCGAGTCTTGATCCGACCCTATGAGCTATCTGTCAGTCTCCTACTAGGACTCATCGGTAGCCTTGTCTTTATTCTACTTCTCTGGAGAGGGGGACGAAAAGATGCCGTCTAAAAGCAAACATACCAAGCTCTTCTGGCTTCTCATTATTCTGGCCATCGGAGCTTGTCTTCTCTACTTTTGGCCCATTACCCACCTGTCTGCCTTTGCCTGGAAACTGCGTTCCCAAAAAATCATCGTTTATCTCTTGGTAGCCATCGCGACAGGTATTTCGACCATTAGTTTTCAAACCCTGACGGAAAATCGCTTCCTGACACCTAGTATTTTGGGAATCGAATCTTTCTACGTCCTACTACAAACCCTACTACTGGTTTTTGAAAGCAAATTTCTTCAACTTGGGAAGTCTCCTATCTTAGAATTTCTAGTCTTGCTTTTGCTTCAATCCCTCTTCTTTCTCGCCTTACAAGGCTACTTGAAGGCACTGATGAAGCAAGACCTGGTCTTCATTCTGCTAATCTGTCTAGCCCTCGGAAGTCTCTTTCGAAATATCAGTACCTTCCTCCAAGTCCTGATGGATCCAAATGAATACGATAAACTGCAGAACAGTCTCTTTGCCTCCTTTCAGCATCTCAACACTTCCATCCTAGCCATCGGTTCTCTGATCATACTCATCTTGACAATCTTTTTCTTTCGAAAAGCAGTCATTCTGGATGTCTTGCACCTACAAAGAGAAACGGCTCAGATACTGGGACTCGATGTTGAAAAAGAACAGAGAGAGCTCCTCTGGGGCATCGTGCTTTTGACTTCAACGGCTACTGCCTTGGTAGGGCCTATGGCCTTCTTCGGCTTTATGCTGGCCAACCTCACCTACCTGATTGTCAAAGATTATCGGCACAAGTTGCTCTTTATCGTAGCCGTTCTAATTGGATTTATTAGTTTGACCTTGGGGCAAGCCCTGATTGAACGAGTCTTTGCACTGGAAATTCGCATCAGCATGATCATCGAAAGCGTGGGTGGTCTCTTATTCTTTATCTTACTATACAGGAGGGCGCGTCAGTGAAACTAGAAAACATTGACAAATCCATTCAAAAACAGGATATTTTGCAAGATATTACGCTTGAAGTCAGTCCTCAGAAACTGACAGCCTTCATTGGTCCAAATGGTGCTGGAAAATCGACTCTCCTCTCCATTATGAGCAGATTGACCAAGAAGGATCAGGGAATTCTCAGTATCAAAGGTCGTGAAATCGAAAGCTGGAATTCCCAAGAACTAGCCAAAGAACTGACTATCCTAAAGCAGAAGATCAATTACCAGGCCAAATTGACTGTTGAAGAACTAGTCAGTTTTGGACGTTTTCCCTACAGCCGTGGTCGACTGAGAGCAGAAGATTGGGAAAAAATCCGAGAAACTCTGGACTATCTGGAACTGACTAACTTAAAGGAGCGCTACATCGATAGTCTGTCTGGTGGACAGCTCCAACGTGTTTTTATCGCTATGGTACTGGCCCAGGATACAGACTTTATCTTGCTAGACGAACCGCTCAACAATCTCGATATCAAGCAAAGTGTCAGTATGATGCAGATTCTTCGGCGACTGGTGGAAGAACTCGGTAAGACCATTATCATTGTCCTCCACGATATCAATATGGCCAGCCAGTATGCGGATGAAATTGTCGCCTTCAAGGACGGTCAAGTCTTTTGCAAGGGAAGAACAGATCAAATCATGCAGGCTGACCTGCTCAGTCAACTCTATGAAATTCCCATCACGCTGGCTGATATCAATGGCAAAAAGATCTGTATCTATAGCTAGCCATTCTGAGCCCTTATTAGAGAAAACTCTGTCTCTTAATAAACATCACTAAGAGACTCCCTACATCGTTATCACATTTTAAAAAGGAGAAATCATGAAAACATCCCTTAAACTTTATCTCACTGCCCTAGCGGCCAGCTTCTTGCTCCTACTTGGTGCATGTAGTACAAACTCAAGCACTAACCAGACAGAGACAAGTAGCTCTGCTCCAACAGAGGTAACCATTAAAAGTTCACTAGGTGTAGTCACACTTTCAAAAGTCCCTGAAAAGATTGTGACCTTTGATCTCGGTGCTGCGGATACTATTCGCGCTTTAGGTTTTGAAAAGAATATCGTCGGAATACCTACAAAAACTGTTCCGACTTATCTTAAAGACCTAGCTGGAAAAGTTAAAAATGTTGGTTCTATGGTTGAGCCAGACCTAGAAGCCCTTGCTGCTCTTGAACCAGACCTAATTATCGCTTCACCACGTACCCAAAAATTCGTAGATAAGTTCAACGAAATCGCTCCGACTGTTCTCTTCCAAGCAGGCAAAGATGACTACTGGACTTCTACCAAGACTAATATCGAATCCTTAGCAAGCGCCTTTGGTGAAACTGGTACACAGAAAGTCAAGGAAGAATTGGCCAAGCTAGACAAGAGCATTCAAGAAGTCGCAACTAAAAATGAAAGTTCTGACAAAAAAGCCCTTGCCATCCTCCTCAACGAGGGAAAAATGGCAGCCTTTGGTGCCCAATCTCGTTTCTCTTTCTTGTACCAAACCTTGAAATTCAAGCCAACAGATACTCAATTTGAAGACTCTCGCCACGGACAAGAAGTC
This sequence comes from bacterium, assembly GCA_905221095.1. Lineage (GTDB taxonomy): Bacteria > Bacillota > Bacilli > Lactobacillales > Streptococcaceae > Streptococcus. The sequence continues at coordinate 101,947 of CAJNBV010000004.1, read as the reverse complement.
AGCTTTGAAAGTGTCAAAGAAATCAATCCTGACCTCCTTTTTGTCATCAACCGTACTCTTGCCATCGGTGGCGACAACTCTAGCAACGACGGTGTCCTAGAAAATGCCCTCATCGCTGAAACTCCTGCCGCCAAAAATGGTAAGATCATCCAACTAACACCAGACCTCTGGTATCTAAGTGGAGGCGGTCTAGAATCAACAAAACTCATGATTGAAGACGCACAAAAAGCTTTGAAATAAGCTACTTTAAACTCAATTACATCTTTACATGATAAAACGCATCCTATCAAGCTTTCTAAGACCTGATTGGATGCGTTTTTATCATTTTGAAATCTGTTTACCCATCCTCATTTCCCTTCTTGATTGCGTTTGAGAGAAAAGTGGTCTGGGACGGGGTCCTTACCTGTTTTCGACCAGGGATGGCAACGTAAAATCCGAGCCAAACCCATCAAGACACCCTTGAAGCCATGTTTTTTAATAGCCTGAATCATGTAATTTGAACAAGTCGGCTCAAAGCGACAAGAAGGTGGAAAGGCTGGCGAGATAAAACGTTGGTAAAAGCGTACTGGCGCTATTAAGATTCGTTTCATTATTTCTTGGTTACAGCCATGGTGTGAAGTTGGCTGATTTCTTTTTTGTTAAGACGACGCGATTCACCTGGACGAAGGCCTGTCAAGTCTAGGTGCCCAAAACGTGTACGCGACAACTTGTCCACTTGAAGACCAACAGCTTCAAACATTTTTTTAACCTGATGGTTACGCCCTTCATGGATGGTCAACTGTACTACTGAGCGATTTTTAACTGGGTCCACTTTGAGAATTTCATAAACAGCTGGCTTGGTTTTCTTGCCATCAATTTCAAGTCCACGGGTCAAGGGACGAAGATTGTCCTTATTGGCCACACCTTTAACACGCGCAACATAGACCTTGTCAATCTCATTACGGGGGTGAATCATCTCATCCGTAAAGTCACCATCATTGGTCAAAATCAAGACTCCTGATGTATCCCAGTCCAAACGACCTACAGGGTAGATGCGCTCTTTCACGTTGGGCAAGAGGTCGACAACCGTCTTGCGACCCTTATCATCTGTCACACTGGAAATCACACCGCGTGGTTTGTTAAGCAGATAGTAGACCTTTTCTTCGTTGTAGATTGGTTGACCTTCTACTTCGACCTTGTCACCTGATTTAATGGTCGTTGCGAGTTCACGTACTACTTGGCCGTTGACCGTCACCAAGCCTTGCTTGATCAACTCTTCTGCTTTTCTCCTACTGGCCACACCTGCGTGGGCAATATACTTATTGATTCTCATCTTCTTCTATCCTTTCACCAAATAATTGGCTTTCTTGGGCTTGAATCTCAAGCTCATCAATCACTGGTAATTCTTCCAAATGGTTAATTCCCATATAATCTAGGAAATAATCTGTAGTCACATAGAGATTGGGGCGCCCTAACACTTCTTTTTTCCCGTCTTCTTTAATCAAGTCAAAAGCCTGCAACTTTGCCAAGGCCCCACTCGAGTTAACCCCACGGATGGCATCAATCTCTATCCGCGTGATGGGCTGCTTGTAGGCAATGATGGACAAGGTCTCAAGGGCAGCCCGAGACAAGCTCTGGTTGATAGGTGCCTTGGAGTATTCCTTCAAAATCTCTGAAAACTGAGGCTTGGTCACCAATCTGTAGGCCGTCCCTGTCTCAATCAGAGCCAAACTGGAATCTGGGTCCTTTTCATACTTCTGGACTAATTTTTCTAAACTCTGTTGGATGCCTGTCGGTGGCAGAGAGAGGAGTTCAGCTAACTGGCGGACTCTAATCCCATCTTCACCTGCTACAAACAAGAGCGCTTCTATTTTTGCTAAAGTACTCATCTTTCCTCTCTATCAAGTCTAGTTTTGGGCCACTTGACTTTCTTCCTTCTTTTCCATGAGATAGATATCTCCGAAACTCTCCTCTTGAATGAGAATCAGCTCCTGGGTTTTGATTAACTCTAAGGTCGCCAAAAAGAGGGTAATGACCTCTTGGACATTCTGGGCTTCCTTGAACAAATCCTGCAAGCACAATTGGTCTCGGCCAGCCAAGGACTCTTTCACGATGACCATCATGTCCTCAATCTTATACTCATCCCGCAGGATAGTTGTATGATTCTGAGCAAACTCTTCTTTTTTCTTGGCTAGGATATTTGAAAAAGCCAAAAAGAGATCAATGGTCGTCTTGTCATGCACAAGCTCCGCATCTTCGTAAATCAACTCTGTCGGTGCTTTGGAATAATACTGGGCACGTTCTTGGTGCTTGGCTTCCAAGTGCTCCCCCAAGAGTTTGAACTTGCGGTATTCTTCGATTTGGGAGAGAAGATCCTGCTCCAGATCATCCTCCAAGTCTGTCACTTCTGCTACCTTTGGAAGAAGCTTACGGCTCTTGATCAGCATGAGCTGACTGGCCATGACCATGTACTCACCCGTCACTTCCAGACGCATGGCCTGCAGGGTTGAGACATAGGCTAAGTACTGTTCGATGACTTCCGTAATGGGCACATCGTAGATATCCATCTGGTACTTGGAAACCAGGTGTAAAAGCAAGTCCAGAGGCCCTTCAAAATCTTTTAATTTAATATCCATTATCTATATTTTTCTAAGGTCAGGACTGTTTTTAATCCTAATTTTTTTGCAATTTCGTACAAATCGACCTTGTTTTCAATTTGTCTTAAAATGAACTGTTCCCGTAGGGCTTGGGCTGATAAGGTTGGGAAACCTTTCTCCTTGACAAAGGACTCTAGCTGACGGAAGGCCCACTGACGAGAATAGACTTTCCCTGCCCTTTCAAACAGATAGGTCTGCCCCATCAAGGGTTCCAATTCTGAAAGCAAGGGTGTGGGAATGGTGACAATCCTCTGTTGGGAAGACTTGCTGATTCTCAACACCTGAAAATCCAGATTGATATCCGCAACCTTGAGAGCTAAAATCTCACTCGGCAAGAGCCCTATTTCCAAGATAAGAAGCGCCAGCAAGCGTCCTTCTGGATAATTACTTTCCTGCCAAAAAGAGTCTAGGTCTAGTATCTCTGCTTTTTCAGTCTTCTTTTCGGCTTGCTTGGCTAACTCCAAACGGTAAAAGCCATCCACCTCTCCGTTTTGATAGAGAAAGTAGAGAAATTGGTTACAGGCCGAAATCTTCCGCTTCTGGGCGCTGATTTTTAAATTGGCTAGCTGGCCTTGGTAAATCTTGAGACTAGTCTCCGAAATCCGCTCACCCACAATGTCTAAAAATTGCTCCAAATCATACTTATAAGATTGCTTGGAATTGGCAGACAAGCCCTGCTTTTCCTCTAAAAAGGCTGAAATCCTATCTCTCATCTGCATCGAATCTCATAGTCCTTACTAAAATCATGCAAGAGAGCATTGACAGCCTTGAGGATAGACTTGCGCGTAATAATCCCTTGGAAAATCCCCTCCGCGTCCACAACCGGCAAAAAAGACTCATCTACCAGCTTGTGCAAGACCTCCGTAATGGTAAAATCAGGCGAAACAACCGCTACGTCCCTTTTCGTCATGTGGACAATGTCCGTATCTGCCATGATTTCTGGGCTCAAGTCATGCTCCATCTGATAAGCCATAATATCTCTGAGCCCAATAGTCCCAACAAACTGTTTTTCATCTGTTACAACGGGAACACGGGTGTAGGTCATCTGACTGAGCAAGAGGGTCGCATGATCCGCATTGTGGGTATCAATCAACACAGCTAGATTTTCAGCAGGGGTCAAAAAAGTTTCCTCTTGGCCCAACAAGAAAGTCTCAAACTCCTTGGCAATCATCGGCTAAACTCCTTGGACAAGCCTGGATACACCTCGTGGTCTCGTGTCAAAAAGTCGACTTTGAAATAACTGTCATCAATCTCCACACGAGCATAGAGACATTCTCTGATGGTCCCACGTGGTTGGCTGATGGAACCTGGATTTAGAAAGAGGGTCTTGCCTTCCATCCAAGCGCTTGGCACATGCAAGTGACCATAAAGACAGATATCGGCCTCTTCTTCCTGAGCCCAGTAGTCCAACTTTTGAAAGTTGAAATTGATGTCAAACAAGTGACCATGGGTTTGGATAATCTTGGTCGAACCAAGCTCAGTCACCAAACGTTCTGGGTAGCCGGCGTAGAAGTCCATGTTCCCTTTAACAACACGGATGCCTTCCCAAAGGGGAGAATCAGGACGCAGTTCAGAATCGCCGTTATGAAAAACGGCATCAACTTTGCCTACATAGCGATCACGGATTTCTTCCACAATCAAGCTATCGCCATGGGAATCGCTCATTACAATGATGGTTTGCTTTGCCATGATGGAAATACCTCCAAAAGTTTCTTAACGGCTAAGGCACGGTGAGATTGGCTATTTTTTTCTTCAAGGGTTAATTCAGCTGAGGACTTGCCTGTCTCTCCTACAAGAAAGAGAGGATCGTAACCAAATCCATTTTCACCCTTAGGTTCAAAGTTAATGTAGCCTTGCCAGTCTGCTTCAACAACCAAACTTTCCTTGTTTGGACTGGCTACGACTAGGGTTGTATGGAATTGAGCCGAGCGGTCCTTGAGTTCAAAGACCATGGCCAATTCGTGCAAGAGCTTGGCATTGTTTTCACGGTCAGTAGCTCCCACACCTGCGAAACGAGCTGACCAGACACCTGGCAAGCCACCAAGGACATCGACTTTAAGACCTGAGTCATCTGCCAAAACCATCTTGCCCGTTAATTGAGAAATAGTTTCTGCCTTGAGACGGGCATTTTCTTCGAAGGTCATGCCTGTTTCTGCTACTTCAGGCAAGTCAGGATAGTCATTAAGATTTTCCACATCGTAGCCTAGCTTGTCAAAGATAGCTCGGAATTCCTTGGTCTTGCCCTCGTTACGAGTCGCAATCAATAAGGTTTCTCTGACCTTGTTTGTCTCAAAGAAATCATGAACATTGACCCCTTCTTTGGGCAATTCCACATACAAGAGTTGGCCATTTTCAACCAAAAGCAAGGCTCCCTGACGTTGGATGACTTCTAGATTGCGACCTGCTTCTTGGTTTAGTATATCTACCACAAAAGACAATAAACGGTAGCGAGAACCATAGCGTAAAACAGTAACTGAAATCGGGAAACCTCGTTCCTCGTCTCGAAAGATTTTGGCCAATCCAACCAGAGGGAAATCCAAGTCTTCATCCGTCAACGTCCGGACGCCACCAAAAATACTATAGGACCCGACATACCAGTCCTGGTCATCCTTGTATTCATAAATTTTATTTGTCATAATTCTACATGCTCCACATGAATTTCTTTTTCCAGCCATTCTTCACCTATTTGGGCAAAACTTTGGCTGCTAGCTGTTGTGTAAAAACGGTGTTGGAGTGGTCCAGCATCGCGACCACGATTGATTTCAAAATAATTGAGTAAGACTGAGATATCCCGTACGCACTCTGCCCCACTATCAATGAGCTGAACCTTTGGCCCCATGACATTTTGAATAATGGGTCTGAGAAGTGGATAATGGGTACAGCCCAAAATCAGGCTATCCACCTTTCCTACCAAGGGACGCAGAGTTTCATAAACCACTTTCTTGGTGACACTGGTTGACAGGGCACCTGACTCCACCAAGGGGGCAAACTTGGGACAGGCCAAACTCTCCACCTGTAAGTCCGGATCCAGATCATGAATTTTCTGACGGTAAATGTCTGATTGGACCGTCATAGGCGTTCCAATGACCCCGATTTTCCCACCTTGGCTGGATTTGATGGCTGCCGAAGCTCCTGGTAAAATCACACCTAGGACAGGGATGTCTAGTTGAGCCTTGATTTCTTCCCAGACGACCGCAGTCGCAGTGTTACAAGCAATGACAATCATCTTGACATCCTTGGTCAAGAGAAAGTTGACCAACTGCCAAGTATATTCACGAATTTGCTCAGCAGGACGGGGACCATAGGGCGCCCGCGCCGAATCTCCAATATAGACGATTTCTTCATGGGGAAGCTGGCGCATGAGCTCACGCACAACGGTCAAGCCCCCGACACCCGAATCCAAAAAACCAATTGGTCGATTATCCATACAGTCTTCTTTCTAGTCTTTTTCTGATTGATAGTTCATTATGATTACCGTTCCTTATGAACTGAATGACAGCCTAATCAATAACTACCTCTCTTAATCATAATCAAATATCAATAGAATGCAAGGAAAAAGTCTCATCCCTAAACCATAGCCAACATAGTGAGAAGTCTGGAACTTTCATCCCAGACTTTTCCTTATTTATTTTTTCTTTTTATTGTTAGCAAGGGCTGCCTTTTGTTGGCGGATGATTTGGTGGTAAACTTGTTGTACCTTAGCTTCGCTTGGTTTTTGACCATTTGCACTCAAAAGAGTACGAACCGCTTCAGCATTCAAACGTGGGTTGTCAGCGAACTCTTTTTCAATTTGCTTACGAACCAAGTACATTCCTCCAAGAGCTCCTCCTAGAAAAGCTAGCACAATCAATACAATTGCTAATAGTAAATCCATTATATTTCTCCTGTTTCTTTTTGAGTCTCTTTCATTATACCATAAACTAGCCACCCTGACTAGTTTGTTTTACGCTTTCAGGGATGGAATAGACAGAAAAAAGAACCCTGCTTTTCTGAGAAAGAGGGCTCCTTGCTAAGTTTAATTTACATAGATAGCCAGTGTTTGATTCTGTTTGAGTAGAATTTTTTCAGACACTTCTGTATCTTCATAGTTTGAAATCAGAATCTGGCCATTTTGGTAGGCTTCTGGCAGCTCGATTTCCACTTCTGTGGCATAAAAGTTATTGAGCACCAGTAATTTTTGGTCCTCATACTGGCGTTCAAAAGCATAGACTTGCTTGCTATCTTCAAAGGCTGGTTGGTAACTTCCTTCTGAGATGATTGGCATTTCCTTACGAAGTCGAATCAAGTCTTGATAGAAGGTGAAAATTGGACCTTGGATTTCATTTTCAACGTTGATATCTTTATAGGATTTACCAGCTTTCAACCATGGAGTTCCTCTTGAAAATCCTGCATTTTCCGAAGTATCCCACTGCATGGGAATGCGTGAATTATCACGCGACTTGGCCTGAATAATCTGAAAAGCTTCTTGCTCACCTTTCCCTTCTTTTAAGAGCATCTGATAAGCATTGAGCGATTCAACATCCACATAATCATCCATGGAATCATAGTCTGGGTCAATCATTCCAATTTCCTCACCCATGTAGATATAAGGTGTCCCACGTGACAAGTGAATGCTGGCTGCTAACATTGTTGCCCCTTCCTTACGGAAGTTTTGGATATCCACAAAACGGTTCAGGGCGCGTGGTTGGTCGTGATTGTTCCAGAAGAGGGCGCTCCAGCCACCTTGGTCACTCATTTCCTTGCCCCAGCTATGGTAAAGTCTTTTTAACTCTTCAAAATCAAAGGGTGCAAAGGTCCACTTTTGCCCGTCCTTGTAGTCTACCTTGAGATGATGAAAATTAAAGGTCATGGATAATTCCTGACGGTCGGGCGCCGAATAAAGGACGCAGTTTTCCATGGTGGTAGAGGACATTTCCCCAACTGTCATAAAGCTACCGTCAGAACCGAAGGTCGCTTCATTCATCATACGTAAATAGTCATGAACGATGGGCTTGTCTGTGTAAGCTGGCTTCCCTTCATTTTCAGGACAATCCACTAAGACCTCGTCCTTGCCGATCAAATTAATCACATCAAATCGGAAACCTTTGACCCCCTTGTCGCGCCAGAAATTAACAACCTTGAAAAGCTCCTTACGGACATTAGGATTGCGCCAATTAAGGTCAGCCTGGGTCTCATCAAAGAGGTGGAGGTAGTATTTCCCCGTATCCCCGAAAGGTGCCCAGGCAGAACCACCAAATTTAGACTGCCAGTCTGTCGGTTGTTCTTGGATGAAGAAAAAGTCTTGGTAGTACTTGTCGCCAGCTAGGGCTTTCTGAAACCATTCATGCTCTGTCGAACAATGATTGAGCACCATATCCAGCATAAAGTCAATCTTGTGTTCTTTACCGACACGCACCATTTCCTCAAAATCAGCCATATCACCAAAAAGAAGATCTACTGCCATATAATCTGAAATATCGTAACCATTATCCCGTTGGGGGCTTGGATAGAATGGGTTGAGCCAGACCATATCCACTCCCAGTTTGGCTAGATAGGGGATTTTTTCGATAATCCCACGGAAATCCCCAATACCATTTCCAGTGGTGTCTTTGTAAGATTTTGGATAGATTTGATAGACTACTTTCCTTTTATCAAGTGCCATCTGTTTCTCCTTTTCTAATAAAAGGGAGGAAGCAGTCTTCCTTCCCTATATGTGCTATTTTCATTAGATTCGTGTAGCGACCATGAGAGCTTCCCCAGCTTGAATAGCTGTCGGATAAGTTCCAGTGATAGTCGCTGTATAAACATCTTGGTTGGTGATGATAACAGGAGTTTCTGTTACCAAACCCGCAGCCTTAATGACATCCATATCAAAACGAATCAGTTTCTGACCAACTGTGACGTGGTCTCCTTGGGACACAAAACTTTCAAAACCTTTACCATCAAGACTAACTGTATCCATACCGATGTGGATGAGCAATTCTACCCCCTCATCAGAGACAATACCGATGGCATGCTTGGTAGGGAAAAGAACTGTCACTGTCCCATTAACTGGAGAAGTCAACTCACCTTGGCTTGGTTCAATGACTAGACCTTGCCCCATGACGCCTGATGCAAAAACAGGATCCGTCGCTTGACTCAATTCTTTCACCTGACCAGCAAGGGGGCTGACAATTTCTACTGGAACAAGGGGTACTGGTTCATGACTCACAAATTCTGCCTCTTCTTGGGCGGCAAATTCTGCCTGCAAAGCTGTATCATCCTCTGTTTTTGTAAAGAAGCCTGCCTTACGGAAGAAGAACGTCAAGATCATAGGAACAAGAATAGCGACTAGCATGGTTCCTGCAAACGGCAACATGTATTGAGGTTGGATAGAGAGGATGCCTGGCAAACCACCAATACCGATAGAAGCCGCAGTTACATTGAAAGTAACGGATAGCATACCTGCAAGGGCCGAACCCATCATCCCAGCTACAAATGGATAGATGTATTTGACATTGACCCCAAAGAGGGCTGGTTCTGTAACACCAAGATAGGCTGAAATGGTTGCCGGAAGTGAAACCTGAGCCTCACGCTCATCATGACGATGCATGAAATAATAGGCAAATACGGCCGAACCTTGGGCAATATTAGAGAGAGCAATCATCGGCCAGAGAGCAGTTCCACCAGCATCCGCAATCAATTGCGTGTCGATGGCATTGGTCATATGGTGTAAACCAGTGATGACAAATGGAGCGTAGAGGGCACCAAAAATCGCACCGAAGAGCCATTTAACAGGCCCCGTCAAACCAGCCAAGACAACTGATGAAAGTCCCTGACCGATTGTCCAACCGATTGGTCCCAAGACAGTGTGAGCCAAAATCAAGGCTGGAATCAATGATAAGAAAGGTACAAAAATCATGGAAATCACTTCTGGGATATGCTTACGCCAGAAAATTTCAAGATAAGACAGGCTCAAACCTGCAAGCAAGGCTGGAATAACTTGGGCTTGGTAACCAATACGATTAACAGTAAAGTAACCAAAATTCCAAACCCAGTTTGCTGCAATTTCTGATGCAGGTGTCGAAGCAACCGCATAGGCATTAAGCAACTGAGGAGAAACCAAACAGATTCCGAGAACAATTCCCAAGATTTGGCTGGTTCCCATCTTACGAGAAACAGACCAGGTAATCCCTACTGGCAAGAATTGGAAGATAGCTTCACCAGGCAACCAGAGGAAGTGATTAACTCCTGCCCAAAACTGAGAGGATTCTGTGATGGTCTTGCCATCCAAGATCGACCAATGCACACCTTCCAAGACATTACGGAAACCAAGGATCAATCCACCAACAATTAAGGCTGGAATAATCGGAGTAAAGATTTCCGCCAGAGTGGTCATGACACGTTGGACAACGTTTTGATTACTCTTAGCTGCAGACTTGGCTGCTTCTTTAGAAACACCCTCAATCCCTGAAATAGCTGTAAAATCATTATAAAAGATAGGCACGTCATTCCCAATAATCACCTGAAATTGACCTGCATTGGTAAAGGTTCCTTTGACTGCTGGTATTGACTCGATTGCCTTAACATTAGCCTTCTTATCATCCCCTAAAACAAAGCGCATCCGTGTCGCACAGTGGGTGACAGCCGTCACATTTTCTTTGCCTCCGATTGCCTGAAGCAGATCTTTAGCTTCTTGTTCAAATTTTCCCATTTGATTCTCCTTATACTTGTCAAAGCAAGTTTGACTTGATAAGGTTATTGTAAACGATATCAATCTTGTCTGCAACTTGTTTGTTAAGAAAAGAGGATATTTTTATAAAATTTTTAGCACTTGTATGTTAAAATAGATACAAGTCTATATAAAAAAAGATTCAAAACCCATTTAAGGAAGTAACATGAAGAAATACCAACAACTATTTAAGCAAATCCAAGAAACTATTCAAAATGAGACTTACGCTGTCGGAGATTTTCTTCCTAGTGAGCACGAACTCATGAACCAGTATCAAGTAAGCCGTGACACCGTCCGAAAAGCTCTGTCCCTCCTCCAAGAGGAAGGATTAATCAAAAAGATAAGGGGACAAGGTTCTCAAGTCGTCAAAGAAGAAACCGTCAATTTCCCTGTCTCCAACCTAACCAGCTACCAAGAATTGGTCCAGGAACTTGGACTGCGCTCTAAAACCAACGTGGTCAGTCTAGACAAAATTATTATCGATAAAAAATCCTCACTGATAACCGGTTTCCCAGAATTTCGTATGGTTTGGAAGGTGGTCCGCCAGCGTGTAGTCGATGATCAAGTCTCTGTACTGGATATTGACTACCTGGATATGGGACTGATTCCTGGACTCAGTCGAGAAATTGCTGAGCAGTCTATCTATTCTTATATAGAGGACGACCTCAAACTCCTTATTGATTATGCTCAGAAGGAAATCACCATTGACCACACAAGTGACCGAGATAAGATTCTCATGGACATAGGTAAAGACCCTTATGTCGTTTCAATCAAGTCAAAAGTCTATCTCCAAGACGGGCGCCAATTTCAATTCACCGAAAGCCGTCACAAACTCGAAAAATTCAGATTTGTCGATTTCGCAAAACGTAAGAAATAAAAGACTGAAACACTAGATTTCAGCCTTTTTCTTTATCCCAACACTAATTCATCACTGACCAGACTTTGGCCACTATTTTTCTGGAAGAGATGCATAAGATCTTCAACTGTCAGATGCTTTTTCTCTTCTCCTTTGACATCCACCACTATCTTGCCTTGATAGAGCATAATAAGACGATTCCCGTACTCAATCGCATGGTTCATATCGTGGGTAATCATCAGAGTAGTCAACTGATGGTGCTCTACAATCTTTTGCGTCAAGTCCATCACCATTTGACTCGTTTTCGGGTCAAGTGCCGCAGTGTGTTCATCCAACAACAAGAGCTTAGGTTTCACCAAGGCTGCCATGACTAGGGTCAAGGCCTGTCTTTGTCCTCCTGAAAGGTATTGAGTATCTACTTTCAAGCGATTTTCAAGACCGATATTCAACTCTTTCAAGGCCTCTTGGAACTGGATTCTGTCCTTTTCCTTCACGCCCCAGCCAAGCCCTCTCTTCTGTCCACGTCTCAAGGCAATGGCCATATTCTCCTCAATCGTCAAACGAGAAGCTGTCCCCATCTTAGGATCTTGAAAAACACGTGCAATATCCTTGGCTCTCTTTCGTACACTCAGATTTTTAATGGATTTCCCTTCCAACAAAAGGTCCCCTTCGTCCACAGATAGATTTCCAGCCAAGATATTCATCAAAGTGGATTTCCCTGCTCCATTTCCACCGATTACAGAGATAAAATCTCCCTCTTCAACCTCTAAATCTAATCCTTTTAGGACATGGTTTTCATTGACCGTCCCTGCTTCAAATGTTTTGTGAATATTTTCAAGTGTTAACAAACTTGCCATAACTTTCTCCTCCTATTCATTTCTCAGTTTCAAACCACGAATCTTTAGTCTCTTTTGTAATTCTGGTGCAAATAGAACCAAGGCTAACAAGATTGCATTAAAGAGACGAACCAGGTTCTGATCTAGATTTGGAATTTCATAGATATTTAAAATAATCAAACGGTAAACAATTGCTCCAATTCCGATGGATAACAAGCGACCTCCAATGGTCAAATCGTGTATCAAGACTTCCGCAATAATGACTGCGCTCAAACCGACAACGATGGTTCCTGTCCCAGAAGTCACATCTGAAAATCCATCATTTTGAGCGAACAAGGAACCACATAGAGCAATCAAACCATTTGAAATCATGTAACCAACAATCTTCATGGTGTCTACATTGACCCCATTAGCCTCACTCATCGGAATATTGTCCCCAGTCGAACGCAAGACCAAGCCAATCTCCGTTTTCATCAAAAGAGTCAAGACCAAACAAACAAGTAAGAGACAGGCCAAACTGAATGAGAAAACAGCTTCTTCATTTGTCAGTCCCAAGCGCGTCAATTGTTTAAAGACAGTTGAAGAATCTCCCAAGGAAAGATTGGGCACACTGCCCATGATTTTAATATTAATTGAATAAAGCCCTGTCAAGGTTACAATCCCTGTCAAGAGAGCTGGGATTTTCATCTTGGTGTGAAGCATACCTGACACAAGACCAGCAATCATACCTGCCAGCAAAGCAAGTAAAGTCGCAATCCAAGGATTTGCCCCTGCCTGTATCTGCGATACAACGACAGCTGCCCCCAAAGGAAAGGCTCCTTCAGCAGTCATATCCGCAATATCCAAAATACGGAAAGTCAAGTAGACCCCAATGGCCATAATCGACCACAACAAACCTTCTGATAAACTAGATAATACAAAACTCATCTTAAACCTCCCTATTCCTTGCTTTCTAACTTACTAATATCAATTCCTAGTGCATCTGCCATTTCTTTATTGGTATGCAATTCCAGTTTTTCAGGCAACTCAACTGCTATATTTTCTGGCTTCTCACCTTTTAAAACACGAATCAACATACGGGCTGTCTGCCGTCCCAATTCTTCATAATTGGTTCCGTAGTTATACAAACCACCAACCGCAATCATTTCTGTTGAACCACCGAATACTGGAACCTTGTGTTTAATTGAAACCTGTTTGACTGTTTCCATAGTTGACGAAATGATATTGTCCGTTGGTACAAAAACCATATCCACTTCTGCCATCAAACTCTCTGCTGCCGCCTTGACGTTGTTACTGTCCAAGATTGTTTTTTCAACAACGGTAAAGCCTTTTTCTTCCAGAAGTCGCTTAGCTTCATCCTTTTGGACAACTGAGTTTGGCTCGCTCTGAGTATAGAGAATTCCAATTGTTTTAGCCTTTGGCAACACTTTCTTTATCAAATTGATTTGGGTTGAAATGGCATCTGATGACTGGTCGCTTGTTCCAGTTACATTGCCCCCAGGGTGTTCTCTTGACTCAACCAGCTTGGCACTGACAGGGTCTGTTACAGCTGAAAAGATAACCGGTGTCGTTTGTGTTGTATTAGCCAAGCTCTGAGCAGAAGGCGTTGCGATGGCTAGAACGACATCACTAGATTCTGCTAGCTGCTGGGAAATCGTTTTTAGATTTCTTTGTTCTCCCTGTGCATTTTGCAAATCAATCTCGATATTTTTCCCTTCCACATAGCCTTGTTTGGCCAGCTCATCCACAAAACCTTCTCTAGTAGCGTCTAAGGACTGGTGGGTAATAAACTGCGAAATACCGATACGAAAAACATCTTTTTTCTTGTCTGCCTTCAACTGATGCAAACTGATCAGAGAGGTCAAGAGGATCCCCACTACCAAGAGGGGGGCTAGTAATTTTCGAACAACTTTCATAATGAAACTCCTTCTCAGAAAAGATAAAACAAAAAACCGCCTAGATAATATCTAAACGGATGCTTGAAATAATCTAACAAGTTATAACTTAGCTAGTCCATTTAGATATTCATCTATATGGACCGCAATCAAAAATCTTAGCCACATAGATACAAACAAATTGCTTGAACTGTTTGCATCCATGGTGACATGTCTACAAACACTATCTAAAGTAGCTAAAGTAAAAGTTTTGATTCATTGTTACAGCTTGTCTTTTATTCATTTCTTTTTCTGCTTTCTTTTTTGATGTTTCCTATCTTACCACCTTTTTCATCAGCTGTCAAGAATATTTCAGAATTTTTTAAAATTTTTCGAAAATTCTTTCAAAGTTTTTTCAAATCAATCCAACAAAAAAGTTTTATAATTCCCATAAAAATTGACATGGAAATTATAAAACCATTATTAGTTTAATCCTTGTTGGTAACGTGCCAATTCTGCTTGGTTAGCCCAAACATAGTGACCTGGACGGATTTCAACCATGGATGGCTTATCTGTCTCATAATCGTGTTGACTTGGGTCGTAAACCTTCAAGACCTTCTTGCGTTCCAAGATAGGGTCTGGAATTGGTACCGCTGAAAGCAAGGCTTGAGTATATGGGTGAATTGGATTGTTAAACAATTCTTCTGTTTCGGCAACCTCTACAATAACACCCTTGTAAATAACTGCGATACGATCTGAAATAAAGCGAACGACAGATAAGTCATGGGCGATGAAGAGATAGGTCAAACCAAGTTCTTTTTGGAATTTTTTGAGCAAGTTCAAGACTTGAGCACGCACAGAAACATCCAAGGCTGAAATTGGCTCATCCGCAATAACAAAGTCTGGTTGCATGACCAAGGCACGAGCAATACCAATACGTTGACGTTGACCACCTGAGAACTCATGAGGATAACGAGTCAAATGCTCAGCAAGAAGACCAACTTCACGGATAATATTTTTAACTTTCTCTTTACGTTCTTCTTCATCCTTAAACAGACGGTGATTGTAAAGACCTTCAGAAATAATATAATCAACAGTAGCACGTTCATTCAAACTTGCTGCAGGGTCTTGGAAAATCATTTGGATACGACGAATCAATTCCGCAGCTTGTTCGCGCGATTTCTTACCATTAATCTTTTGACCATCAAAAATGATATCACCATTACTTGTGTCATTTAGACCAATGATGGCACGACCAATAGTTGTTTTCCCACTTCCTGACTCACCTACAAGCGAGAAGGTTTCTCCCTTGTTGATAAAGAAGTTGGCATTTTTAACCGCGACAAACTTCTTACTTCCTTCACCGAAGGAAATTTCTAAATCTTTGATTTCTACTAATTTTTCAGACATTTCCTTCCTCCTAGTCTGCCAGATGGGCAAATCCCATTTTTTCACGGATCTTATCGTGGAGATTTGCAATCACAGCTGGTTTTTCTACTTTTGGAGCATCCTCATGAAGAAGCCAAGTTTTAGCCCAATGTGTCTCTGATACTGAGAATTGAGGAGCTTTTTGTTCGAAGTCAATCTGCATTGCATAGTCTGAACGCAAGGCAAAGGCATCCCCTTTCAGGTCAGTATAAAGTGACGGAGGTGTTCCTGGGATTGAGTAAAGATCCCCTTTATCATCAGCAAGTTGAGGCAAGCTAGACAAGAGACTCCATGTATATGGATGACGAGGGTCATAGAAGACTTCCTCAACAGTTCCATATTCAACGATTTCTCCTGCATACATAACCGCTACCTTATCCGCAATACTTGCTACCACACCAAGGTCGTGAGTGATAAAAATTGTTGTGAAATGATACTCATTTTGTAATGATTTGAGCAAATCAATAATCTGAGCTTGGATGGTCACATCCAAGGCAGTTGTTGGCTCATCACAGATCAAGACATCGGGTCGGCAGGCAAGAGCAATGGCAATAACGATACGTTGACGCATTCCTCCAGAATATTGGAATGGGTATTCATCAAAACGTCTATCTGCGTCTGGAATCCCAACCTTATTCATGTAGTCAATAGCCAATTCTTTTGCTTCCTTGGCTGTTTTTCCTTGGTGTTTTACAATAACTTCTGTAATCTGACTACCAATTGTTTTAATTGGGTCCAAACTAGTCATTGGGTCTTGGAAGATAGTCGCAATCTTAGCACCACGAATTTGTTCCCAATCTTTGTGTGAAGACAAGGCTGTCAAATCTTGACCACGGTAGTCAATGCTACCTTGAGCAATACGACCATTTTCTTCGAGCATACCTGTGAAGGTCTTTGTCAAAACAGATTTACCTGATCCTGACTCACCTACCAAAGCCAACACTTCTCCTTCAACTAGTTCAAGGGAAACGCCGCGAATGGCTGTCAATACTTTGTCACGAACGTCAAATTCCACGACAATATCGCGAGCAGTCAAAATTACATTTTTTTCTTTTGTCATTTCTACTCCTATCTATGTGTACGTGGATCACTAGCATCCGCTAAGTTTTGACCAACTACGAAAAGGGACAAGGATACCAAGACAAGAGTTGTCAATGGAATCCAGAACAAGTAAGCATTGGTTGTTACGTTTTGTGAATAATCCGAAATCAAACGACCCAAACTTGGCACTGTAATCGGTAAGCCAAGACCGAAGAAAGACAAGAAGGCTTCGTATGAGATAAAGCTTGGAAGCATTTGGGTCATCGTTGTCACAATAACAGATACCAATTGTGGCATGATGTTTTTGGCAACAATCTTCAAGGTTGGTGTTCCCAAAGTACGTGACGCCAAGTTGTATTCCAAATCACGATAACGCAAGATTTGCACACGAATCATGAAGGCAATTCCAATCCATGTTGTCACACTCATGGCAAAAATCAGATTCCAGAATCCAGCTCCGATTGAGTAAGTCAAGACAATGACGATCAAAAGAGATGGGATGTTTGAGATGACGTTGTAAACTTCCATCATGACACGGTCAACTGATTTTGAAATACCCCAAATACCGCCGACAAAGACACCGATAACCAAATTAATCACTGTCGCAATCACAGAAATGAGGATAGAGTTACGAGCTCCGAACCAGACACCGTCAAAGAGCGATTTACCATTGCTGTCTGTACCGAACCAATGCTCAGCATTTGGCTTGATATAACGAGCACTAAAGTCGTTTACCTTGCTGACATCATTAAAATCAAACTTAGAAAACATCGGATAGATGAAACTCATCAAAATGATAGCCACCAAAATTCCCAACATGACTACAGTTGATTTTTTCTTCATAAATTGTCTAAACACTGATCCCCAGTAAGAATATGCTGGCGCATCAATGGCTTCAGAGGCAAAATCGTCACGTTTTACGAACTGAAATTTTTCTTTATCGATTGTAGACATTATTTGCCTCCTTTCTCAGTCAATTTAATACGTGGGTCAATAATGGTCATCCAAATATCTCCTAAAAGAAGTGAGAAGATAGAAATACATGTAAAGATGAAGACAAGACCAACGACCATAGAGTTATTAGATGCTTTTACAGAGTCAATCAACATTTTACCCATACCTGGGAAGGCGAAGACTGTTTCAGTAAGAGTGGCACCACCGATAACCCCGATAACGGCACCAGGAATTCCTGAAACCAGCGGAACCATGGCATTTTTAAAGATGTGTTTGTTTGAAATTTCTTTTTCAGACAAACCTTTTGCACGAGCAAAACGTACAAAATCTTGTGATTGCAAGTCAATCATATAACGACGAATCCAAATAGCTGTACCAGGAGCCCCCAACAAACCAAGGATAACCGCTGGTAAAACATATGAACGCCAATCACCAGCACCCAAGATAGGGAATGAATCTGGCAAGCCGATTGAAGAACCAGCCAAACGAACGATATAAACCAAGGCAATTGTTGGAAGAGCCATCAAGAAAGTCAAAGCCCCTGTTGAGAAGCTATCAATCCAAGTATTCTTGAAGCGAGCCATAGCTGAACCAAGCGGCACGGCAATCGCATAAGAAATTACCAAACCAATCAATCCAACGACTGCAGAGCTGGCAATCATAGAAGGATATTGGTAGTTACTTTCAGTAGCTGTATAAGGATCATCTTTTCCGTAGTTGGCTACTTCACGAGAGTCAGCCTGACTAGGTGATTTGTAGGTTCTTGAGTAAATATTTACAGAAGAAGTTTTCTTACCTGTTGGGAACTGAACTTGAGCAGTTTTTGTTTGTCCTTGTCCCTGAGTAATAACCTGTAAAACAGGGCTATTAGCATAGGTTGGATAAGAGTCACCTAAATTGATGTTCACAAAGTTTTGATGCACAAATGGGAACTGACTGTTGAAGTACAAGAGATATTTGTGTTTAGTTCCTGAACCGACCAATGACCATCCGATAGCTGGATCATTTTCAAAACGAAGGTAACGTTTCAAGTCTGGGTTTTCAGGGTCTTGAATTTTATTAGTATGGTCAATGTCAATCAAGTTAGCATAGAATTTGAAAACACGTTCAAAAATTGGGATTTCACGAGTAGCGTAGAATTGGCCACTTTCAGTAAATTCTCCCAAGGTCCAACCATGACCGATTTGTTTGATGTATTTTTCATAGATAGCCTTGTTGGTGTCATTAGCTTCAACTGTTACAGAAGAATCCATTTGGCTAGCTTTTTCTTGCAACTCTTTGGTATCGTAGTACTCGATATAGCCCATACGCTCATAAACGGTATTTTCATAGTTATCACGTTTATCAGCAGTTGTCGCAATCTTGTTATAGTTGGTATCCTGTTTGAAAATCAATTTTCGAGGAACCATTGTATAGATAATCGTGTAAGTCAAGGTTGTTACTAAAAAGATAGAAACCAATGACCGCAAAACACGCATAAAAATATATTTTTTCATATCATTTCCTTTAAAAATCCCAAAAGAACCTTCTCCTCATGGAGAGAAAGTTCTATTGAAAATTATTTACTTCACATGACTTGCCAATTCTTTTTGAGCTTTTTCGTTTGACTCAGTCTTTTCTTTCAACCATTTTTCACGAGCTTTTTCATACTCTTCTTTGGTGATTGCTTTTTCACCAACTTCAGTATACTTCAAGTATCCTGCATTTTCACCTTTAAGACCAGCTACAGAATATGAAGAGCTAAATGGTAGAACTTTTGAAACATATGAAACGGCTGTTTCTTTAGGAGAAGCCATTACTGGAATTGTCAAAGCATTGTCAGTCAACCAAGCTTGTGCTACTGCATATTTTTCATAACGTTTTTGAACATCTTGGTTTTCGCTGTTTGCGTCATCAAGTAATTTTCCATAGTCAGCTAAACCAAGTTTGCTTAATACTGATGCATCAGTGTTTTGGTCAATACCAAGGTAAAGACGAGTACTTCCTCCCTTAAGGACGAACTGATCCAAGAAAGTAGAAGGATCTTGATAGTCAGGGTTCCATCCTAGCAAGGTATGGATATCCCAGTCTTGCTCTTTAGCTGTTGGAGCACTAAATGAAATTGGTAAAGCTTCTGCTTGAGTCATTTGTTGCAAGTCTACAACAACATTATCTGAACCCAATACTTTTTCAATTGATTGTTTCAATGATTGCACACGGTTTACAACCGCTGTTGATTCTTGGATAACCAAGGCATCCAAGTGGATTGGGAATTCAACACCTTCAGCTTGTAGGCTTGATTTAGCTTTAGCAAAGACTTCTTTCGCTTTTTCTTCATTGTAAAGGCCATTTTGAGAATCTGCTAGAGATACGTTTGACCAAGTAGAAGAATTTGTCTTAGCCAAGCTATCTTGTACCAATTCACCAAATGTTTTCTTACCAACTTGAAGATTATATGGTGCAAATGTATTACGGATGGCTACTGCAGCTCCATCAGTACCATTTGTTTGAGCTGAATAAGAACTGCGATCTACCGCAAAGTTCAAGGCTTGACGGAATTCCTTGTTCAACAAGGCTTTCTTAGTAGATGTCTTTTGGGCATCACTTGTCTTAGCAGTGTGGTTATAAGTTGTACGACCATAGTTCAAGCTGACAGTTGCAACACCCGCACCTGGTTCGTTAAAGTAAATGTTATCTTTGAAGTCAGCTGCATATTTTTCATATGTAGAACTTGTAGGGAAGATACGAGCTTTGCTATATTGACCATCAGAAAAACCTTTGGCAATTACATCTTGATCCTTACCATCCCAGAAAGTGAACTTAACGTTCTCAATTTTTACATTTTCTTTATCCCAGTAAGCGTCATTTTTAGCCATCTCGATAGATGATTTAGGAGTTACAGCCTTCAAGACAAATGGACCGTTATAAAGAATAGAGTTGGCATCTGTTGGGGCACCAAAACCTTCCCCTTTTGAAGCTAAGAATTCTTCATTAACTGGCATCAAAACACCACTAGTTGTCTTGTCATTCCAGAAAGTTTCTGGCTGGTTCAAGGTATATTCTAGTGTTTGATCATCAACTGCTTTTACTCCAACGGTTGAAAAATCACTTGTTTCACCCTTGATATATGCTTCTAATCCTTTAATAGAAGAGCTAACGATTGAAAGTCCTTTTGATTTTCCATCTACCGCATGTTTCAAACCAGTAACGAAGTCTTTAGCAGTGACAGGAGCATATTCTTCTCCCTCTGCAGTTACCCATTTAGCATCCTTACGGATTTTATAGGTATAAGTCAAACCATCTTTTGAAACTGTCCATGATTCAGCAATAGAAGGAACTAAATTACCATATTTATCATTAGCCAACAAACCATCTACAGCATTTGTTGTGATGAAAGATGTTGAATCAATATTGCTAACGATATAATCCAAGGTTTCTGGATCTGTTTGATAAACATATTGGTAATCTTTTGCTAGTTTAGCATTATTTGAACTAGTGTTTGAACACGCAGCTAGAACTCCTGACGCTAATAAGGTAGCTCCTGCTACAGCAAGCACTTGACTTTTTTTCATTTCTTTACTCCTCTTATAAAGTATAGGTTATCATCAATTATACCATAGATTTCAAGAAAAGTAAACGAATTTTCAGAATATTTAGGCTTATTGACACAAAAAATCTGAAAAAGCTATTGACTGAAAATCATTTTCAAGGTATAATAATAAACGTTAAGGCGGTATAGCCAAGTGGTAAGGCACGGCTCTGCAAAAGCTTGATCGTCGGTTCAAATCCGTCTACCGCCTTTCAATGCCGAATTAATCGGAATTTATCAAGACAAAAAGCCCGTAAAATAGGGCTTTTTTATTTTTCTTGAGATAAACAAGGTTAACTTTAAAAAACTTTTGGGGCAAATTGGGGCAGAGCTTTCCTAGGATACAATTCCCTTTTAACCTCAACTGAAAAAAGCTTTGTCACGCATGATGACAAAAGCCTCTAATTTACTCTGTTTCTTCTTCTATTTCGACTTCTGTAATTTGGACTTTTACCTTGGTAACACGTCCATTTTTCACTTTATCATTGGTTAAGATAAGCTGTTTATTTTGGCTGACCAATTCATAGCTGAGTTTCTCAGTCGTTGGAATGGTCCCAACTCCTGTCAAATAATAACCAGCGATGGTATCAACGTCATCACTTTCCAGTTCAACATCAAAGTAGTCATTGAAATCATTGAGATTCATGGTACCTTGAACGATATAGGTGTCTTCTCCGATTTGATGAACTTCAATTTCAGCCTTATCTGTTTCATCGTCAATTTCCCCTACAATTTCCTCTAAGAGGTCTTCTAGGGTCACCAAACCAGCCATCCCACCGTATTCATCTAGCAAGATTGCCATTTGATTTTGCGTATTGCGAAGAGCTTTTAAAAGATCATCCACAAAAATCGTCTCTGGTACAAAAAGCGGTGTTTGTAAAATACGTCTCCAAACAATATTGTCAAAGCCGTCCACAAAGGCTGCATTGAGCAGACGCTTGGTATGAATCAAACCGATTACATTATCCTTGTCCCCATCATAGACAGGGATACGAGAATAATTTTGCTTTAAAATACTTTCAATAATAGCCTGATTTTCATCCTGAATATCGACCATAAAGGCATCCGTCCGAGGAACCATGACTTCTCTAGCCATCAATTCGTCCAGTGAAAAAATCCCCTGTAACATCTCAATTTCGTCAGCATCGAGTGTTTCTTCACTATTTGTCAACATGTACTCAATTTCATCACGAGTCATTTTTTCATCAGCATCATCAAAGGTCATAGGAGTCAAACGACTCAAAAGATTGGTAGACGCAGACAAGAGCCAGACAAAGGGACTAACTAGTTTCCCCAGGCCAATAATAACTGGCGCTGTACGAATCGCTAAAGCATCCTTTAGATTAAGAGCGATTCTCTTAGGATACAATTCCCCAAAAACGATGGAAATATAAGTCAAAAATGCTAAAGATAGAAAACTTGCAACAGCATAAGATGTTTCACTATTCCCAAGCCAAGATGCAATTTCTCGTCCCAGAGTTTCTGCCAAACTTGCCCCTGACAAGATTGTAATCAAGGTTATTCCTACTTGAATAGTAGATAAAAAGTGGTTAGGATTTTCTAGTACCTTCAGCAGACGGATATAGCGTCTATCTCCTTCTTCTGCCTTTTGTTCAACACGCGCACGGTTTAGTGACACCATGGCCATTTCTGTGGCTGAGAAAAAAGCATTTAATACCGTCAAGATAAACAATAAAACAAATTGTAGCAACAAATTCTGACTACTTGGGTCTTCCATAGTTCTTCTCCTAAAATAGTATCTTACCCTCTATTATATCACAAAATTGAATCCAGTACATATTATTTTTTCTCAATGTCTATTCTAGCCCTACTTAAATGGTCCAAAAAAACTCCTACATCCACAAGTGACATAGGAGTTGATCTTATCTTTTACTGAGTTAGCGTTACTTCTCCAGTTCGGTAATCCAGTTGAAGTCCCTTTTGAACATTGGGAACTAAAACATTGAATTCCAATTCTCCGTCAGAAGACTTGGCTTCAATCTGTGAAGCTGAAGGGACTAAATCCTCATTTGTAGCGTAATAAAGGGTTACACGGTAACGGACACGCTTGTTTTTATCCAAGGCTTTACGTACCAGGCTTTCATAGTAGTTTTGCCCAGTCGAATCCTCGGCCTGTGCCTGATTTGCCCAGGCTGTCTGAACAGCAATGTTTTTAGGATTGCTTGTCGAGGCATCAAAACCATCCAAGCCACCAATCAAGGCATAGCCTAACAAGTGACCTCTATCGACCGCATGGGTATAAGTCCCCTTAAGATTCTTAACCTGATGCCAGCCTGGAGGAATCCATGAAGTCGAACCATTCCCCGTTTCCTCACGATTCTTGTACTGGCGGGTTGCCTTAGACAAGAGAGCATTGGCTACAGTTGGCACGGTTTCCTTGCCAACTGTCTTTGTTTTATTATCAGCGTAGGGTTTACTTGAAACCTTGGCATCTAGATTTGTTTTATTGCCATTAACGATAAACGCACCTGAGCCATTCCACTCAAGACTCCCTTTTATTTGACTCTTGACTGCATCTGTTAAGACACTTTCTGCCAATTCTTGACTAGGAGCTTCAGGCGCTTGTTTTTTCTGACTCACCTTAGTTTTAGGACTATTAACTGTCGACTGCATCTGCTTGATATAATAGCTACCTGCAGACAAAAGCAATAACACTAACAGTCCAATCAGGGTTTGTCTTGTTTTTTTGTTCATATTTCTCCTTATCTCTAGAAAAAGGCTGGTCTCCCAGCCTAATTTCCTGTAAATTTATGAATCAATTCCTGCCATTTTGCTGGAGACAGGATGGCCCATGGATCTTGACCCTTGCCCAAGATTCCATAACCGACCATTAAACCAATTCCTAGGGCTAGAACGCCTAAAATCAGTACCAAAATGACTAAAAGTAAACGCTTGGCTACGTAGCCTGATTTCTTATTCATCTTCATCACTTGCCTCAATCCGCTGAATCTTAGCGCCCAGCTGCGCTAACTTCTCATGAAAACGGTAGTAACCTCTATCCAAGTGAACCAATTTACCAACCACAGTTTCTCCTTGTGCTACCAAACCTGTCAAAATCAAGGCTGCGCTGGCACGAAGGTCAGTCGAAAGAACTTCTGCCCCCTGCAAAGGCTGACCACCAACAATACGAGCTGTATCACGGATAATCTCAGAGTGCAAGCCCATGCGACGCATTTCTTCTAGGTGTTGAAAACGATTTTCAAATACCGTCTCCACCATAGTTGATTCGCCTTTTGCGACGGTCATCAAGGCTGTAAATTGAGCCTGCATATCTGTTGGAAATCCTGGGTGGGGCAAGGTTTTCACATGAACAGCTTTTAGATTTTCTAGTTGAGAGCGAACGCGAATTCCTTCAGTCTCCTCCGTCACTTCCACTCCCATTTCAAGCAATTTGGCAATCAAGGGACGGTTGTGCTCCCAAACAGCGTCTTTAATCAAGACATCACCACCAGTCATGGCAGCAGCCACCATAAAGGTTCCAGCTTCGATACGGTCTTGGACCACATTGTGAGTCGTACCGTGAAGTTTCTCCACACCAGTAATGGTAATGGTCTCTGTACCAGCCCCTTTGACCTTGGCTCCCATTTCATTGAGGAGAATAGCTAGGTCAACAATCTCAGGCTCACGCGCAGCATTTTCAATCACTGTCACCCCATCAGCTAGAGTCGCTGCCATCATCAAGTTCTGAGTAGCACCAACACTTGGGAAGTCCATGTAAATATGAGCCCCATGTAAGTGATCAACCTTGGCTTCGATGTAACCAGCTGTCTGACTAATCTTAGCCCCCATAGCTTCTAGACCTTTCAAATGAAGATCAATAGGACGGCTACCAATCGTACAACCACCTGGCATGGATACCTTGGCATGACCTACACGGGCAAGAATTGGTCCCAAGACAACGATGGATGCACGCATCTTGCTGACATACTTGTAAGGAGCTTCCTCAGTGATATCGCCAGTCGCGTCCACCTCGACAAGATGAGCCTCCTCATCAAAATCCACCTTGGCATTCAAACCACGAACCACCTGATTCATAGTGAAAACATCTGACAAGATAGGAACATTCTGCAAGACGGTCTTTCCTTCACTGGCTAGAATAGTCGCCGCCAACAAGGGCAAGACCGCATTTTTTGCTCCCTCGATCGTAACACTTCCTACCAGACGATTATCGCCACCTTGAACCACAATTTTTTCCATACTTATTTCCTTTACATTTGATTTTATAATAATCCTCTAAGCGCTTCTTGCCACAACTGATAGAGACTAATAAAGAAAGAACTCGAGATATAGCCCATTACAATGCTAAAAAAGGCTACTAATAAACGAACTTTTCTTGTATTCTCAGCTGTTACTTTTAAAACCTTTTCCCATCTAACAAGATCCTTTAAAAGGTAAAAACTCACATAAATAAAGAGCATGTGACTGCTTAGAGTGAATAATAATTGAACCATTTGACTATTATACCATCTTCTCTGCTTGTGCGCTAGTTTGGAAACTTACCTTAAAACTAGGGATTGTTTTTCAAGTAATCAATTGCATCTTGTAGGGTTTTAACAGGCACGATTTTCATATCTGTCTTGATCGTTTTAGCCGCTTCCAGAGCTGTTTGATAGTTGTTTTTCGCATCCGGATGCGCTTTTTGTTCTTCTTCGCTAACAGGGTTATCAGGTGCAAAGAAAATCGCAGCACCTTCTCTAGCTGAAGCTACAACTTTCTTATCAATACCTCCAATGTCCCCCACATTACCATCGCGGTCAATAGTTCCTGTACCGGCAACGATACGGCCGTTACGAAGACCTGGATCAGCTATTTGAGTATAGATGGCCAGACTAAACATGAGACCTGCACTTGGTCCACCGATACCAGCTGTTGAAAAACGAATTGGAACATCACTAGTTACTTCTGTACGGTCAATCAAGCCAATTCCAATCCCATTTTTACCATTTTCCAAGGTGATAATCTTACCTTCTGCAGACTTGGTTTGCCCATCCTCTTCATAGGTGACCTTGACGGAGTCCCCTAGTTTTTGAGAATTGACGTAATCAATCAAATCTTTAGAACTGTCAAATGTCTGATCATTGACTGCTGTGACAGTATCAGAGATGTTGAGAATCCCTTTAAAGGTCGAATTATCCGTCACAGTCAAGACATAAACTCCAAGATATTTGAGTTCGATATCTTTACCAGCTGTTTTTAGACCTTGATACTTGGCCATATTTTGTGATGTTTGCATGTAGAATTGATTGATCCGCATAAATTCAACATCGGAAGAGCCACCTGTAGTCTCTTGGGCACTACGAATATCTGTAAAAGGCGTCAACCAAGCATAAATCATATGGGCTAAAGTGGCATGTTGGACACCAACCGTAACGAATTGATAGGCCCCAGCTTCCTTATCTTCTGTGTCATTGACTTTAAGGACTTGGCGAATATCTTCCGAACCACCTGGAACCTCTATATAGTAGGGCAAGGGCACTACAAATGCCAAGAAAGTCACAATTAAGGCCGCAATGACATATAAGGGCCATCTAATCTTTTTTTTCATTTCTTATTTCCTCCAAAATACTCTCAGGAACATAGCAGGCAACATCCTGACCAAATTTCAACAGCTCTCTAACACCAGATGAACTGATATAGAGATGTTCCGGTCGGCTATGTAAATAAATGGTCTCTATATCAGGAGACAGTTGATGATTGTAGTAATCAAAACTAGCTTCATATTGTAAATCCGCTGCATTTCTCAAACCCCGCACTAGGCAAGTAGCCCCCAGTCTTTTTGCGACATCGACTACCAATTCATCATGAGAAGACACGACTGCAACATTTTCCAAATGTTTCACAGCCTTTTCTAGCCCCCGTTTACGATTTTCGATAGGGAGAAATCCTTGTTTGTGGGGATTAAAAAAAATACCCACATAGAGCTTATCAAAGAGTTTGCTAGCCCGTTCAATCATATCCTGATGCCCATTTGTCATCGGATCAAATGAGCCTGTGAATAAGCCAATCTTATCTGACATAGACTGTCACCTTACTAATTCCATAAATCTTTTCCTTCCAGATGCCCAGGCAGGCAATTTCTTCTGGAAGTTCAACGGCTTTATCCGTCTCACACACGACCATGACATCTTCAGAAAAAAGCTCTCTCTCAGCCATTTTTTCAATATCTGCTACGATTTGTTCCTTGGCATAGGGAGGGTCTAAGAAAATGAGGTCGAAAGGCCCAGATAGCTGCTCCAAGGCCCGTTCCGCCTCCATCTTGAGGAGTTGAAATTTTCCAACTTCCTTGGTCATCTGGATATTTTCAGCCACGATAGCCTGAGCCTTACGATCTCGCTCCACCAAAACAGCGCTAGCCATGCCACGCGATACTGCCTCAATAGATAAACCACCACTACCTGCATAAAGGTCCAAAACTCGTCCCCCTTCAAAGTAGGGACCAATCATGTTAAAAATAGCTCCCCTAACCTTATCCGAAGTGGGTCTTGTCGTCTTGCCTTCTAACGTCTTGAGGGGACGTCCCCCATAGATTCCTGATACGATTTTCATACCGTTTATTATACCAAATTATGGGCGAAAAGAGAAAGAAAACCGAACCTTGCGGTTCGATTCTCTACAAAATATTTTCGTAAGTATCGCGGACTTCTTGAGGCCAAACACTTGTTTGCACTTCTCCGATATGTTTCTTGCGAAGTAAGAACATGGCCATACGAGATTGTCCAATTCCTCCACCAATTGTCAATGGGAATAAGCCATTTAACAAAGCCTTGTGCCATTCCAATTCTAAACGGTCTTCATCACCGGTGATTTCTACCTGACGGCGAAGGGTTTCTTCATCTACACGGATCCCCATAGAAGACAACTCAAAGGCTCCACCTAGAGCTTCATTCCAAACAAGAATATCTCCATTAAGACCCTTGTAGCCGTTCTCAGACTCACTTGTCCAGTCATCGTAGTCTGGTGCACGTCCATCGTGCGGTTTGCCGTCTGGCAATTCGCCACCGATACCAATCAAGAAAACTGCTCCGAATTCTTTACAGATCGCATTTTCGCGTTCTTTTGGAGTCAAGTCCGGGTAGCGTTCTACCAACTCTTCTGTGTGGATAAAGGTGATTTGTTTTGGCAAGATAGACTCGATGTCATAGCGGGCTTCTACGGCTAGTTCTGTCAGACGAATAGCCTTGTAAATTTTCTCAACTGTTTCTTTTAGGTAGGCAATGTTACGTTGGCCATTTGGAATAACTTTTTCCCAGTCCCACTGGTCAACATAAACGGAGTGAGTCGCATCAAGCGAATCTTCGTCCGGACGAAGGGCCTTCATGTGAACAAAAAGACCTTCACCCTCACCGAAACCAAAACGAGCCAAAGTATGACGTTTCCATTTAGCAAGTGAGTGCACCACTTCATAGGTTTCATCAGGAATCTGCAAAACCTTGACAGATACTGGATTTTCCACACCAGACAGGTTATCCTGCATCCCGTCACCGACCTTGCTCAAGATAGGACCTTGAACTTCGACAACTTCTAGCTTATCTTTCAAATACTGGGTAAAAGTGTTTTTGACAAAGGAAATTTCTTCTTGTTGATGGATAAAACTTTTCTTCATAGGCTACTCCTCAAAAATTAATTAAAAGCATTATACACCTATTTCCAAGAAAAGAAAAGAGAAAATTTAAAAAAATCAGTGCTCCTTGGAACACTGATGTCATGAACTCTCTAGTCATTGCGACCAAAGATACGTAAAATACTTAGGAAAAGATTGATAAAATCAAGATAAATACTGAGAGCCATTGACACAACCCAGCCTGTCGCTACTCGACCTTGTGATTGTTCATAGGCAATGCGAATTCTTTGGTTGTCCCAAGCAATCAGCCCTGAGAAGACCAAAACCATGGCTACGCTAATCATATAATCAAAGAAACCGCTAGCCAAGAAAATATTGACTACCATAGCAATAATCAAACCGATAAGAGCCGCCATCATCGCTCGACCAAGACCACTCAAATCTTTCTTAGTGAACATACCGACTGCCGCCATGACAAAGAAGAGAAGAGCGCTCGACACAAAGGCTGATAAAACTGTACCCGGAGTATAGAAGGCCACCACAAAACTGAGGGTAAAGCCGTTTAAAACGGAGTAAAGTAAAAATACTGGAAGAGCAGCTGGACTATTCTTTAAGGCCATGTTACTAGCAACGAAAACCAAGGCCAACTCTGCAAAGGTTGCAATGGTCAACCAGAAACGTCCCTGCATCAAAAAGTAAACCAACTGAGACTGAAAGACCGTCAACATGAGGCCTGATACCAAAGCGGATAATCCGATGCCTAGTCCAACAAAGGCATAGACCTTAGCGTAAAATTGGTTGAGACCAGTACGGTCTTGTATAATAGTATGATTCATCTTTTCTCCTTTTCTATGAATGTCTTTCCTTGATTATAACAAAGAAAGTTAAAATTAGCTTAAATGGAAAATCAAAATACCGGCTGCAACTGCAACATTCAGACTCTCTGCCTGCCCCTTCATGCTAATATGGACCAACTGGTCTGCACTTTCAGCCATGAGGGGACTAATTCCTTGACCCTCATTTCCCATAACCAAGACAAACTGATCTAAATGAGGCAAGTCACGATAATCTTTAGAATCCTTGGAAAGAGTGGTTGCCAGCACAGGGATACCAGCCTTTTTAGCTTCCTTAAGCATCGCTTGACTAGACATCCGATAAATAGGCAGATGGAAATGACTTCCTTGCATAGAACGTAGAGTCTTGAGACTGTAGATATCTGCCGACTTATCTGAAACAATCACTCCTGTAAAGCCTGCTGCATCCGCAGTCCGAATGATGGTTCCCACATTACCAGGATCTTGCACATCTTCCAAAAATAAGAACTTACCCTGACTAAAATCAGCTTGCCCTACTTCTTCTTTTTGAACGACGGCAACAATTCCCTGCGGAGTCTGAGAATCTGCCAAATCTAGTAAAATATCCTCTGACACCCAGACAGTTTGCGGAAAAGCAGCTAACTGTTCTTGATAACTTTCTAGGGCAAAGATTTTCTCAATCGTCACTCCAGCTTGGACAGCTTCTTCAAACAAGTGCCAGCCTTCAATCAAATAGGCAGACTTGCGGTATTTTTTTTGGTGTAATTTCTTGGCATTTTTTACCACAGAATTGGCTTTTGAGGTTATAATAGTCATAGAAATATTATAACACAATCAAAGGGGTTTGGTATGCAAAAGGTTAGAATGATTGCCCAAGGCAGGGTTCAGGGAGTCGGCTTTCGTTGGGGTGTTTACAGCCTGGCGCTTGAAATTGGTGGCATCACAGGCCGAGTATGGAATAACGACGATGGCACAGTCGAAATCTTAGCTCAAGCAGACTCATCTGCCATCATGGCGAAATTTATCCAAGAAATACGAAAAGGACCCACACCTTTTTCAAAAGTCAGCTACTTAGATGTCCAACTGAGCAACTTTCCTCCTTACCCTGACTTCAAAATTGCAAATTAGGTCTCTAGAACTATTGTATATTTTGTAAAAAAACAGTAGAATAGAAAGGTATAATTTTTAAAGAAGGAACAAAAACAGTGAAATCTATTAAACGTTTTGCACTCTCGGCTATGGGAGTGGCTATGTTGCTTGTCTTGACTGGCTGTGTTAGCGTCGATAAAGCCACAGGAAAGCCAATAGGATTTATTTGGAATACGATCGGAGCGCCTATGGCTGAAGCTATCAAGTACTTCGCTACTGATAAAGGTCTAGGCTTCGGTGTCGCTATCATTATCGTAACCATTATCGTGCGCTTGATTATCTTGCCACTTGGTATCTACCAATCATGGAAGGCAACGCTTCACTCTGAAAAGATGAACGCCCTTAAGCACGTCCTTGAGCCACATCAAACTCGTCTCAAGGAAGCGACTACTCAAGAAGAAAAACTCGAAGCCCAACAAGCTCTCTTTGCCGCTCAAAAAGAACACGGCATCAGCATGTTTGGTGGTGTAGGATGCTTCCCTATCCTCCTTCAAATGCCTTTCTTCTCTGCAATTTACTTTGCTGCCCAACATACTGAAGGTGTTGCTCAAGCAAGTTACCTAGGAATTCCTCTAGGCTCTCCAAGTATGATTTTAGCTGCCTGCGCTGGTGTCCTTTACTATCTTCAATCGCTCCTTTCACTTCACGGAGTAGAAGATGAAACGCAAAGAGATCAAATCAAGAAAATGGCTTACGTGAGCCCAGTCATGATTGCCGGCTTCTCCCTCATTTCACCAGCCAGTGTCACACTTTACTGGGTTGTCGGTGGTTTCATGATGATTCTCCAACAGTTTATCGTCAACTATATCGTTCGTCCAAAACTTCGCAAAAAAGTCCGTGAAGAACTAGCCAAGAACCCACCAAAAGCACGTGCTTTCTCTACACCAAGTGGACGAAAAGACGTTACCCCTGAGCAACTAACTGCTATCACAAGCAAGAAAAAACACAAAAATCGCAACGCTGGAAAACAACGTTCGAGATAAAGCTACGTATATTATCCAATAATTAAAAAAACGAATAAATGATAAATAGTTTTCATCAACTAGATATCATCATTCGTTTTTATTATCTACCGTTACATCGTATACTAATCGAAAAAGTTAAATAGTTTAAAAGCTCACATATAAAAACTATTCAATCATAAATTAACAAGTAAATCACTATGATTTAATACAATTGAAAGTTATTAAAACTTCTGCTCCCGCGTCTCTATTTCTAAGCTCAACTCGGCCTTTGTGTAGTTTTGCAACTCTACATACAAAACTTAGTCCAATACCATAATGTTGCTCTTTATACGATCTAGCTTTATCCATACGATAAAAGAGCTTTCCAAAATTATTTAAAACTTCATCTGGAAATTCCGAACCATTATTCCATATACCTATTTTCAATTCCTTCCCCTCTTGCTCTACCCTAATGTTAATTTTAGGATTCTGTTTATCTGCATACTCCAAAGCATTTGTTAAAATATTTTGTATGGCACGAATCAGAAGAGATGGATTTATATAATAGTTTTCAGTTCCTTTCACATTTTGTTCAAAAGAAAACTTCATCTGATTTTTTATCAAAAAAGAGACTTCTTTTTCTAATTCATTAATAAAATCTGAAGAGGAATACTCCGTCCAACCTGTCTCATCATCATAATAGGTTTTAGAATAGTGAATCAATTGATTGAAGTAATCTAGTAACTGTTGACTAGCTCTTTCTATATCTGCTAAGCATTCTTGAGATTGGTCGCTTTCAGTTATCGCCTGCAAAAATTCCACATTTCCCCTAATAATGGTTAAGGGAGTCTTTAAATCATGAGAAGCTGCTGAAACCTGAAACATCAAATCTTCTTTCTGTTCTTTCTCATCAATTATTAATTGTCGAATTCTATCTTGCATCACAATAATCCGATTCCCTGTCTCACGAAATTCTTTAACCGTTAAACTTTCTGTACATTCCCTCTCCAACCACATACTATTTTCATAAATCAAAGTCATTTCATAACTCAGTTTTTTCAACAATTTTCCAATGTGATAACTTATTAGAATAATCAATAAAACGCAAATATATATCCATGATGACACATTAAAAAAGATTGATAGAACACCACTATTATTTAGAGGTTTTCCGTCTTCATTTATTTGTATAGATACTGAAGCTAAGGGAATAAGATAGGCCATTAGTAAGCCAAGACTAAACTGCCAAATAATTCTCCAACAGGTTTCTCGAATTAATTGTCTAAAACTTTTGATTCTACCCATTGATATCCTCCACCGTACAAGGTTTTAATTGGATTTAATTGATAAGGTTTCAGCTTTTGACGAATTTGATAAATGTACTCTGAAACCGAACGTAACAGAGCTTCTGAACTTTGTGGATATAGATAATTATAAATTTCCTCAATAGAATATATTTTACTTGGGTTGCTTGCCAAAAGATTCACTATGTCAAATTCCCTCCTTGTCAAGGCAATCTTATCATCGTTTACAAATAGTTCCTTACTATCCGTATATAGTGTAAGCTTCCCAATCTTTATTTGATGAACATTTCCTTTAGTCCGTTCTTCACGACGCAAGTGCATTTTAACACGTGCTAACAATTCTTGCATACTAAAGGGCTTCATAATATAATCATCAGCACCTGCATTGATTCCAGCTACTAAATCTTCATCCATATCCTTGGCAGTTATAAAACAGATAGGAACAGTTATCTGCTCGCGAATCATCTGACAGATTTCTAAACCACTAACAGGCATCATAATATCTAATAAAATCAAGTCAAATCCTATAAAATCACAAAGATCAATCTCTTCTATCTTACTTCGTATGACTACTTCATATTTTTCATATTCTAGTACTTTTTTTATTAGGCGAAGAATAGCAAGATCATCATCTACCACCAAAATTTTATAAGCCACAACTCACCCTCCTAACTATATTATAACACTAACTGAGAAAAAGACAGGATATCCCCCGTCTTTAGCCTACATTTCTTCCTATAAGCATCAGTGTAGCAAATACAAAAACAATTAATAACCAAACTATTTGTATCCCTAATCCTTGCCACACTGGATAATAAAGCGACAAAGGATGGGTATAAAAACAATTCATACTAGCTAGTAATGGTAAATTTCTAAAAAAAGAACTGAATTGTAGTAACATTTGTCCCAACCCCAATAAAAGGGATAAACTTATTCCGAGAATTAAGATAAAAGACTGGGAAATAAATACAAAAATACCACTTAAAAGAGCGAAGGTTAGAATAGAAATACATGCTGGAAATAGGATTGTTAGAACATTTTTAATATCGCTCAAAAGATTGATATTGTAGTATCCTTGGGCGAGTAGTACACATAATGATATTACAGCGACCAATAGGACAATTTCCATACATAATACAATAGCTAGTTTAGATATTATAAATTTCAAACGGTTTGGACAGGTAAGAAAACTGGTACGAAGACTAGAACCTGTGAATTCTTGACCTATAAATAGAACCGCTAGACTAACGAAACCTGCCTGTCCTAAATAGAGACTTTGCAGTAGCTGTTCCAAAACAAACTGTAGGGTCAACTGGTCTGGCTTACTATTTAAAAAAATAACCATCGCCGGAACACACAGTAATAGAACACCTATAATCAACCAGTGCCAAGGATCCATCATAAACTTGAGATATTCACTTTTAAGTTGCTCTTTCAACTTATTCACCTCCTCCGATATCTGACTTAAGAAAGCGGTAGATTGCTAAAGCCAAGAATGAGAAGTTCCAACAAAGTAAAAGTAAAATATGTTGTAAACTATTATGTTCTAAAATTTGAGGAGATGTAGCAATCAATCCTTGCCCCAATGCAACTGGAAGGAATTTTGCAGCTGATATATAGTTTGCTAAGAATGTTCCTAAATTGTAGACTTGAGGAAGCAAAAACAATAGAGGAACAATGGCTGTTTTAAATGTCAAAGCCATAATATAGGCCAACAGTCCCAACAAGGTCCAAGCTATACTGGCTAAAAATATATAGAACCAAACTGTCCCATTTAGTGAAAAAAGCAATAAGCCATCTTGTCCTAAAACATAATGTGTCATGTTAATCGTCAAGAATATTGATAGAAAGGAAATGATGAAAGAAAATATAAGCCAAACTAATGTTTTTGAAACTAGGAAAGTACTTCGATTTGTAATAGAGAGGAGACTTGTACGAATAGCAGAGCATTTATACTCCTCGGCTCCGTAAATTGAGCCTAGGATAATCATAATAAAAACACCAAATAAAGTGACATCAAAACCTAAAAATTCAATAGGAGGTATGGCTTCTGCTAAATCCAGATTTGTCTCTGGTGTAGCATGAATACCAACTGAAACAATTTGAGAAGCACCAATATTTGCTAAAAACGTTTGAAATACCAGTATCAAGAATAGTACAACATGAGTAGCTCTCCTATAAAGCAATTTCAATATTTCAGAATGAAGAGAGTAAATAAGTGCCATGTCACTTTCCTCCCTCTGTCAAACTAAAGAAGACTTCTTCTAGTGAAGAAAGATTTTTCATCACTTCTTGTAAAGTCCCTTTTATAAGAACTTTTCCTTTATTTATGATAACTACATCATCTGTTACTACTTCCACTTCCGATAATATATGAGATGACAGTAAGACGGTCTTCCCTTCTTGAGCTTGTTTTTTTATAAACTCTCTAAACCACCGAATTCCTCTTGGATCCAACCCATTTGTCGGTTCATCCAATATCAGATACTGAGGATTTCCTAATAGAGCTGTTGCAATCCCCAAGCGTTGTCCTTCTCCTAATGATAATTTTCCAATTTTAGATTTTTTCTTATGGCTAATATCCACCATATCCAAGACTTGCTCAATTCGCTGACTGGATATCCCATTACTAGCAGCAACAATTTTCAAATGTTGATAAACAGTCCGATCATCAGGAGCTCCTACACTGTCAAATGAAGCTCCTACAATCTTTAGAGGAAATTTTAATTCCTTATAAGTTTGATCTCCAATTTTGGTAAGACCAGATGTTGCTTTATCTAATCCTAATAAAATACGTAAGGTTGAACTTTTACCAGCTCCATTAGGACCCAGGAAAGCAGTCACTCTACCTGCTTTTGCTTCAAAAGAAATATCTTTTAAAATTTGAGTTTGCCCATATGACTTACATAAATTTTTAATGGTAATACTTTGTTCCATGATGTTCTCCTATTCTATTTAATATTTCTAAAAGTAACTATATCTTATACATTCATTTTCGGATTTTTTTCAGAATTTCAAGAATCAAAAAAGATTTAAAATTCAATGAAAATCAAAGAGCAAACTAGGAAGCTAGTCGCTGGCTGCTCAAAACACTGTTTTGAGGTTGTAGATAAGACTGACGAAGTCAGTCACATATATACGACAAAGCGACGCTGACGTGGTTTGAAGAGATTTTCGAAGAGTATAAAATTTTGTTTTATTTAATTATATATATTTGTGTAAACTTAAAAGCCCGATGTTTCCATCAGGCTTCTTTTTTATCCATGTACACGTTTCATGTAGTCTTGATAACTTTCGGTATCCATGAGTTTTTTAGCATTTTTCACGCGATCTGCTGTTGGTGGTTTGACACCTTCGAGTGAATATGGAATTCCCAGTTCACGCCACTTGAACTCACCCATGGTGTGATAAGGCAGAATTTCAAACTTATCAACATTTTTGAGGGTCTTGACGAACTTACCAAGTTCAATCAGGTCATCGTCTCTGTCTGTCAAACCTGGAACCAGCACGTGGCGAATCCAGACAGGTTTTCCAATATCTGATAGATATTGGGCACAGGCCAAGATATTTTTATTGGTTTGGCTAGTGACAATCTTGTGCTGTTCTTCGTTGATTTCCTTGATATCTAAGAGAACCAAGTCAGTGACAGCCATGAGTTTGTCAAACTTTTCAAGGTAACGTGGTTTATTACGGAAAGGAAGGGCACAGGTGTCCAAGGTACAGTGGATTCCTTGTTCCTTAGCCTTGGTAAAAAGGGCAATCAGGAAATCAATCTGCAAGAGGGCTTCTCCTCCACTGACTGTAATACCACCCTTATTTCCCCAGAATCCGCGGTAGCGCAAGGCCTCTGTCAAGACATCATCTACCGTCCGTTCACGTGATTTATTGGACTCCATAGCCCAAGTGTCCGGGTTGTGGCAATACTGGCAACGCATGTGACAGCCCTGCAAAAAGACAATAAAGCGAATCCCAGGCCCATCTACTGACCCAAAGCTTTCTGTCGAATGCACCATTCCTGTCACTTGTCCATAATCAATTGTTTCTTCAGACATATCGTTACCTTCCTTGAAAACGTTTTATAGTTTTATTATATCACGACTTGAAGGAAAAACAAGATTTTTGCCTATTTTTTAGAAAGCAATCTGTTTTTCAATTTCATTTTCAATCTATTCTCAGATTATTCTTCAAAATCAAAGCCATACAAGGTTGCAAAATAGTCCTCAGGGCGCTCTGCACGGCGGATTTGACGAGCTTTACCTTCTTCGGTATAGAGGATTTCCGCAGAACGAAGTTTGGCATTGTACTGGTAACCCATAGAGAATCCATGTGCACCTGTATCATGAATCACCAGCAAATCACCGATTTCTGTATGAGGCAGTTCACGATTCACTGCAAATTTATCATTGTTTTCGCAGAGTGAACCGACCACGTCTACTACTTCAGCTGGTCCTTCTGGGTGAGTCAGATTGGTGATATGGTGGTAGGCTCCGTACATGGCTGGACGCATGAGGTTGACTGCTGATGCATCTACACCTAGATAGGTACGGTAGGTTTCCTTCTTATGAGTGACTCTTGTGACGAGAGCTCCATGAGGGGCTAACATAAAGCGACCCAATTCTGTGAAAATCTTGACCTCACCAAGACCTGCTGGTGTAAGGACTTCTTCATACACCTTACGAACTCCCTCACCAATCAAGGCGATGTCATTTGGCTCCTGATCCGGACGATAGTTGACACCAATACCGCCAGAAAGATTGATAAAGTCTAGTGAAATTCCCAAATTTTCCTTGATTTCAACAGCCAATTCAAAAAGCTGACGAGCCAACTCTGGATAATAGAGATGGGTCACCGTATTGGATGCTAGGAAGGAGTGAATCCCAAAGGTCTTAGCTCCTTTTTCCTTCAAGATAGCAAAGGCTTCAAAGAGCTGGTCCTTAGTCATTCCAAACTTGGCTTCTCCAGGATTGTCCATAATGTCTGTCCCCAGTTCAAAAACACCGCCAGGATTGTAACGACAAGAGATGATTTCTGGAATGCCTGCTGCTCGCTCCAGATGTTCAATATCTTCAAAGGCATCCAAGTTAATGGTCGCACCCAATTCACGCGCATAGGCATATTCCTTGTCTGGCGTGTTGTTTGAAGAGAACATAATCTCAGAACCCGGAAAGTCCAGTTTATGGCTCATCAAGAGCTCTACATAACTAGAGCAGTCCACACCGCAGCCTTCCTCTTGAAGGATTTTCAAGATAGCTGGTGTTGGAGTTGCCTTAACTGCAAAATATTCCTTAAAACCTTTGTTCCAAGAAAATGCTTGGTTGACGGCTCTTGCCTTCTCACGAATTCCCTTCTCATCATACAAGTGAAAGGGAGTTGGGAACTCAGCAACAATCGCTTCTAACTCTTCTCTATTGATAAATGGTGTTTTCATAAGCTTCCTTCTATTCTATTTGCAAAGAAAGGCTGGGACAATCGTTCCAACCTTTAGTTCTATCTCTTATTTATCTTCGTCAAAGATATTGCCAACCTCAACATCGATGGCTTGGTTCTTGACATCAATATTGGTTACTTTCAAGAGTGACTTGTAGTCAAATTGCTTTTCACGTTCTTCTTGGGCATTGTCCGCAAAGACGGCTACACCAGCCAATTCTGAATCGAACTCACGCAAGAGACTGATCATCCCGTTGACCGTTCCGCCACCTTTCAAGAAGTCATCCACAATCAAGACACGGCTGCCGGCCTTTAGACTGCGTTTTGAAAGGAACATTTTCTCGATACGGTCACCACTTGAACCTGAAACATAGTTGACGCTAACAGTTGAACCTTCGGTAATTTTCAAGTCACGGCGCACAATGACAAAAGGAACATTGAGGACATTGGCAACTGCATTTGCAAGTGGCACACCCTTGGTCGCTACCGTCATAACCGCGTCAATTTTTTGGTCCATAAAGCTCTTGGCAATAATGCGTCCAATATTTTTCAAGATAGCTGGTGTGCTAAGCAAATCAGATAAGTAGATATAGCCACCTGGCAAGATACGGTCACTTTCTGACAACTTGGCACGCAAGTCTTCAACCATTTCCTTAGCATCCTGACTCGAAATAGACGGTGTAAAGATAACACCTCCGCCAGCCCCAGTTACAGTCTGGATGTGACCAATTTCGATTTCCTCAAAGGCTCGTTTGATAATGACGATATCTTCTGAGATGGATGATTTAGCAGATTCATACTTTTCAGCAAAAGTATTAAGACTAGTTAGTTTATAAGGATTATTAATCAAATAGTTGGAAATGACAACCATCCGATCACTTCTTCTTAATTTCATTTCTATTTCCCATTCTATTTTTCTTCAAAAAATCAAAAAGCAAACTAGAAAACTGGTCGCTGGTGATTCAAAACACTGTTTTGAGATTGTCGATAGAACTGACAAAGTCCGTAATATACCTACATATATACATACGACAAGGCGATGCTACCCTAGTTTGAAGAGATTTTCGAAGAGTATTAATTTTTTTCTTTTACTTATTATACCATATTCACATAAAAAAACGAACATTCTTATCCTAAAAAATGCTCATTTTTCTTAAATTATTAATCTAAATCTGGTTTATAGAAGGAACGATTGTCCATAGCGAAGATTTTATTGGTCATCTCTCCCTTATCCACCAGAGCAAGAGCTGTTGACATCATCATCATGCTAGCATCCAGATTATCAATCATATGGATAATCTCTGCCTCCATAATACGTGGACGAACCGGACTTCCATACTCAAGTAAGCCGTGGTGGCTGAGGATAACGTGGCGAAGCAGAACGACTTCTTCCTTGGTGTCATCGATACCGAGTTCCATAACTGTCTTGGTAATTTCACTATCTATCAGAGCGATATGTCCAAGGAGATTGCCTCGCACTGTATACTCAGTCTGATCTGGTCCCGTCAACTCAATGACTTTGGCCAAGTCATGTAACATAATCCCCGCATAAAGCAGGCTCTTATTGAGCTGAGGATAGACCTCGCTAATGGCATCTGCCAAACGCACCATGGTCGCCGTATGATAGGCCAAACCTGTTTCAAAGGCATGGTGGTTGGTCTTGGCAGCTGGATAAGAGTAAAATTCCTTATCATACTTGGTGTAGAGATTTCGAACAATTCGTTGCCAAACAGGATTTTCTATTTTGAAAATCATCTGCGACATATAGTCACGGATTTCCTTGACATCAACTGGCGACTTGACCTTGAAATCAGCTGGATCACTGGGTTCACCGGGTTGAGGCAAGCGTAGGGTGATTTGATTGACCTGAGGGGTATTGTTATAAACTTCTCGGCGCCCTTTCATATGGACAACCTTACCTGCGGTAAAGGCCTCAACGTTATGTGGTTGGGCATCCCAGAGTTTCCCTTCAATCTCGCCACTATCATCTTGGAAGGTAAAGGCCAGGTAGTTTTTCCCAGCTCGTGTCTGTCTCAAATCAGCTGACTTGATTAGGTAAAAGCCTTCAAACAGCTCATCTTTTTTCATGTGACTAATCTTCATATTCTTCCTCATCTTCTTGGAAATGGAGTAGATCAAGCGCAGGCTCACCTTCTGATAACTCAATGTGACGGAGCGTTCGCTCGATAGCTGTAGTGCGACGGTTTAATAATTCATCAATATTGCCAGAGGCATGTTGGAGGTGTTTTTGTGCCTTGACCAGAATGCCACCAAACTTGCCAAACTCGGTCTTGACACTGGCAAGTGTCTTGCTGATATGGTCGGCACTCTTTTGGATATTGAGGGTCTTGAAACCAACCGATAGGGAATTGAGCAGAGCTGACAGGGTGCTTGGACCTGCGACAATAATCTGCTCCTCCCGTCTCAAATCATCAAAGAAGACCGGATTGCGGACGATTTCTGAGTAGAGACCTTCTGTTGGAACAAACAAGACTCCAAAATTGGTCGTCCGAGGCGGTGCTATGTACTTGCTCTTGATATCCTTGGCAAAGCGCTTGACACTTGCTAGAAGTGACTTACGGCAGCGTTCGATTTCATCCTTGTCACCTGCTTCATAGGCTTCTTCCAAGCGGTAATAATCCGCCAGTGGAAACTTGGAGTCAATCGGTAGGTAGACATATTCCTGGTCACCTTGCCCAGGTAGCTTAATGGCGTACTCCACTCGTTCACTGGAGTTTTCAACCGTTGCATATTCTCGTTCATACTGGGCAGGGGTCATGATGTCTTCTATGATTTGCCCCAGTTGTAATTCTCCCAGAATCCCTCGCGTCTTGGTTCCAGAGAGAACCTTGTTGAGGGCTCCGACATCGCGGGCAACAGTCTGCATTTCTCCAAGGCCACGATTGACAGACTCCAGTTGTTTGGAAACTGTCTCAAAGGAGGCTTGTAAACGCGTCTGCAAGGTCTTTTCTAGTTTTTCCTCGACTGTCTGGCGCATTTGTTCCAAACGTTGCTCATTTGATTCCTGCAAGGCTTGAAGGCGTTGGTCGGTCTTATCTCTAGTTTGCAAGAGGTTATCTGTCATTTCTTGACGGACTTGAGTCAGCCCTTGGTGCAATTCTATTCGCACTTCCTGCAAACGGTCACTGACAGCCACTTCCAAATCTTTTTGATCTAACTGGCTGGCTTGTCTGGCTTGTTCAAAGCGGTAATCCAACTGGTCTGACAGATGATCTGCCTGATCCTCCAAGCTCTTCCTTAAATGTTTTTCCTGCTTATCCTGCCTTTGCCAAATCAGAAAGAGTCCAGCTAGGTTGGCAATTAATAATAGAACAAGTAAACTTTCCATCCTACCTCCTGTCCTTACTATGCAGGACAACCACATAGCCATCTGGGCAAGTCACCGACACTTCCCTATCTATATATTCGTTAGAAGCGTACACTTTTTTAAAGAAAAAATTTTCCTCTGTCAACTCATACTTGGCACCAAGAATGGTCAACTGGCTATCCCGAACTGGCATAAAGGCTAGGTAGTCATAGTCTGAACGCAGTTCAAGCTGACTAGTCCCTTCTGGACAATAGGCAATCAAATTTTGCCCATCCTCAATCGCTATCTGACGCATAAAGGGTGCCAACTTGGGATTGCTAGGCAAAAAGACATTGGCCAACATATGGTCAATACGACCACCAAGAGCCCCGAAAACAGTGACCTGAGCCTGAGGATTTTGCTCAAAGAGGGTTAAGAGAGCCAATTCCAAATCTGTATCATCTTTTTCCGGTTGGGCTTGGACAAAATGCTGAGCTCGTTTTTGAATCACCTGTCGCTCTTCTGCAGTTACAGAATC
The DNA here is from genome assembly GCA_905221095.1 of bacterium. Lineage (GTDB taxonomy): Bacteria > Bacillota > Bacilli > Lactobacillales > Streptococcaceae > Streptococcus. The sequence goes on along the minus strand of CAJNBV010000004.1, from coordinate 59,998 downwards.
AAAATCTCCAACTGCTAGAGCGAGAGGCAGATTTTCTTCCAAGACCCAGAGCGAGCCTCGATCCACACCGACAAAGCAATCAAAATCCGTCCGGTAATGACCTCGGTCTCCGCCTGCGAAAACGGCAACCTTAGTCCAGTTGTTTTCTGAGAGTTTGTACTCGCTCATTGACATCTCCCTTAAAGACATAGGAACCTGCTACAAAAACGGTCGCACCAGCTTCTTTAGCCTGAGCAATGGTCTGATCATCAATCCCGCCATCGACTTCGATTTCAAAGTTCAAGCCTTTTTCCCCACGAAGGCCAACCAACTCACGAACCTTATCCATGGTTTCAGGTAGAAAAGCTTGCCCACCGAAGCCAGGGTTCACTGTCATGACTAAGACTTGGTCAACTAGGTGCAGCACGTGCTTAATGGCTTCAACAGGCGTACCAGGGTTGATGACAACCGAAGGTTTGACACCAAGCGAACGAATCTTTTGGAGGGCGCCATGAATATGAGGTGTTGCTTCCACATGAATACTGATGATATCCGCCCCTGCACGCGCAAAGTCTTCCAGATGGTGTTCCGGATTCGCCACCATCAAGTGGCAGTCAAAGACCATCTTACTATGTGGTCGAAGAGCTTCGACCACACCTGCACCAAAACTGATTTGTGGTACAAAGTGACCGTCCATGATATCGATATGGGCATACTCTGCCCCAGTTGATTCTAAGCGTTTGATTTCACGTTCAAAGTTGGCATAATCTGCTGCCAGAATTGACGGAGCAATCTTGTATTGAGACATAGGTTTCTCCTTATTTTGGAATTTTTTTGCTGACTTTTTTATAGGTTTCTCTGCGATTTTCAATTTCGCTAAGGAATTGCAGGTAGTTGTCAAAACGGAAGGTGGCAATGGTCCCTTCTTCTACAGCTGGCTTGACAGCACACGATGGCTCATGGGTATGGGTACAGCTACGGAATTTGCAGTCTCGGCTGACACTAGCAATCTCTGGGAAGGCCTGATTAAGGTCTTCAGCCGTTGAGACTTCATAATCCAGGGATGAAAAGCCTGGTGTGTCCGCGATTTTACCCCCATTGAGATTGTAAAAACTAACAGCTCGAGTGGTATGACGGCCACGACCTAGACTGTCTGAGATTTCTCCTGTTTCAAGATTGAGATCCGGTGCGATTTTATTGAGAAGGGTTGATTTTCCAACACCCGTCTGGCCCATAAAGACTGTAACCTTACCTGTCAACAAGGGCAAAAGTTCTTCCTTACTGGTCACAAAGTCGTAGCCAATAGCACCATAGGTCTGCTGGTAAAAATCCAGTTCTGACCTATCTTCCAGCAAGTCCATTTTAGAAATATAAACGATAGGATGGATGCCCTTGTGCTCCAAAAGAACTAAGAAACGATCCAGCAAATTGCTATTGAAGTCCGGTTCCTTGACAGACATGATAACCACGGCTTGGTCGATATTGACAATAGGCGGACGAACCAGACTGTTTTTCCGTTCGTGAATTTTGAGGATATAACCTTCTGAATTTTCCTCGGCAGAGAAATCTACCCAGTCCCCAACATAAGGAGTATGGCCTTTTTTACGGAAATTCCCACGCGCGCGCGTCTGATAAACCTGGCCATCACTTTCTACATAGTAGAACCCAGCCAAGGCTTTAATGATTTGTCCCTGCATCTTAGAGTCCTTGCCCTTTAAGTGCATCTGCTAGACTGGCAAATTCTGCCAAGCTGAGAGCTTCCCCACGCACACTTGGTGACAAGCCCGCTTGATCCAAGGCCTTGGTCAATTTATCCTTAACTTCTTCAGTTTTGCCAAAGTAACCTGTCAAGTTGTTCCACAAGGTCTTACGGCGATGGGTGAAACTTGCCTTGGAAACCTTAAAGAAGAAGTTTTCGTCTTCTACTGCTACGGCAGGTTCGGGACGGCGAACCATTTTCAAGATGGCAGAGTCCACGTTTGGTGCTGGCACAAAGACCGTACGAGGCACGATAAAAGCAACCTTGGCCGTCATGTAATACTGAACCGCAATCGACAAGCTACCGTAAGCCTTGGTGTTAGGCTGAGCTGAGATACGATCCGCCACTTCTTTTTGCATCATGACCACAAACTCACTGAAAGGAATGCCACTCTCTATCAAGTGCATGAGAATAGGCGTTGTGATGTAATAAGGCAAGTTGGCTACTATCTTGATTGGCAGGTCAGGATTTTTGAAATTCTGGATATGTTGTGCCAAATCGACCTTGAGAATGTCTTCATTAACCACTGTTACATTATCAAAATCACGAAGAGTATCTGCCAAAATCGGTACCAAACGGTGGTCAATCTCAAAGGCCATGACTTGAGCTGCACGCTCAGCCAAAAATTCTGTCAAGGCACCAATACCTGGCCCAATTTCGATAACATTGACCTGGTCATCAATTTCAGCCGTATCCACGATTTTTTGAAGGATATTGGTATCCGTCAAGAAATTTTGCCCGAAGGACTTTTTAAAGGTAAAACCGTGACGCTCCAGCACTGCCTTGGTCACGCTATAATCTGCAATTCTCATCTATTCTCTTTTCTATTATCTGTTACTACTATTGTAACACATTCCCCTTGTATTTTGGGGTCTGCTTAGCTGTTCTCATAAGATTTCATGGCTTCTTCCACTTCTGCCAAGGTGACCCCAAACAACTCTAGGCGTTTGAGGAGTTGCTTGCCGTTGGAATAGCCAATTCGGAGAGCCTCTCCTAAATATTCTCTTCGCTTACGGCTATCTGCTCCTGCTAGAAAACCAAGGCGAATCAAGTCGCTACGACTGATGTCAAACTGACTCTCATGTTCAAATTGTTCCGTCACCTGAGCTAGAGCCGTTTTCAGGTCTTCATAGCTGGCATGCTCAATTCCCAGAGACCGCCCCTTGGTCTTGGACTTGGGAACAGCTTCATCTCGTTTGAGAAAGGCATGCTGAACTGTTGGAATAGCCGTCATAATCATGCGCCGAATCCGCTCCCCATTAAAATCTGGATCTGTAAAGACAATGACTCCATGGCGTTTGTGCAGTCTCTGAATCCGCTCTATATCCTGATCATTGATGGCAGAACCTCGAGTCTCATAGGTCTCTACCTCGAAATAACGTTTGAGATTGGCCGTATCATCGCGACCTTCGACCACGATGACTTGGGAAATTTTTTCTTTCATTACTTGCTGTCCAATCCAAAAATTCGTTCTGCATTGGCAGTCGTTGCCGCCGCCAGCTCTTCTGTCGTCATACCACGCAAGTCTGCGATAAAGTCCACTACATAGCGAGTGTAGGCTGTTTTGTTTTCGCGACCCCGTTTAGGAACAGGAGCCAAGTAGGGAGCATCTGTTTCCACTAACATCTTGTCCAAAGGTAACTTTTTAGCCACTTCTTGGATATCAGTTGCCTTCTTGAAAGTCACCACTCCTGAGAAGGAAATGGTCATGCCAAGCGCGACAAACTTCTCTGCCCATTCAAGAGTCCCTGAGAAAGAATGCATAATGCCACCTCGAGGGCCAACTCCCTCGCTCTTGATAATCTCATAAGTATCTTCCAGCGCATCACGGGTATGGACAACAAAAGGCAAATCCAAGTTCTTAGATAGCTGAATCTGACGACGAAAAACCTGCTCCTGCACTTCTTTAGGCGCTGTCATCCAATGATAATCCAAACCAATCTCACCCAAGGCAACTACCTTTGGATGCTTGAGCTTATCAAGTAAGTAGGCTTCAATCTCCTCTGTGTAAGTCCCAGCTTCTGTAGGATGCCAACCAATAGTCGCATAAAGTTGGTCATACTCATCCACCAACTCCAAAGCACGCTCAATCGTCGGTTTATCAAAACCAACAATATTCATCTGTGTCACACCCATCTCAGCAGCCAAGGCAATTTCTTCTGCCTCACGACCTGCAAATTCTTCTACATTCAAATGTGTATGTGTATCAAAAATCATCTCTTCTAACCTCGTTTTCTATCTTCTATTATACCAAAAAAGAGGAGGGGCACCCAATTTTTCGGTTTCCCTCCTCTCTTCCATAGAGAGCTATTCTGCTATCTTTTCTGGCTCGATATTGCCCATCTCCTGTCCCGCAAGTTAGAGACGAAAGAGATTGGCTATATTGATAGAACATCCCTATTCATCTAATACTCTTCGAAAATCTCTTCAAACCGTGTCAACGTCGCCTTGCCGTACTCAAGTACAGCCTACGGCTAGTTTCCTAGTTTGCTCTTTGATTTTCATTGAGCATAAAATATGTGATTATCTTGGGTTCTCACTTCTCTCACCCATCACTAGGATTGATGATTTCTCCAAATCCCCCTTATAATCTAACTTTAAGTAGAGAATATAACTTTCTAGCTGTCCTATTTTCTACGTCTAGCCTTTCTTCCTAGCAAAGCAAAACCACCGGTTGCCGCCACTAGGCCAAGACTAGCAAGTGCTGCACTTGATGCTGAACCTGTGTTAGGCAATTGTTTGCCAGCAGGTGACTGGTAGGTAACATCTTGCATTGTTCCTGCAGTTGCTTGCGGTGCACTTGTTGCCTGAGGAGCAGCATTAGGAGCCACTGGTTTCTTAGGAACTGTAACCATGGCAATGGCTTGCACTCCAATCGTTTCTGCTTCCTTCACATCTTCCACAGTTTTCGCATTTTCAATCTCTTTGAGAGCTGCTTGTTTTTCTGCTTCCACTCTTGCTAAAAGTTCTGCTTTTTCTTTATCAGAAAGCGGTGCACCATTGATTTCATCCTGCTTGTCCTTGGCAGCTTTTTCAATGACATTTTTAGCTGATTCTTTTGCATTTGCTAATTGCTTAGAAGCTTGTGATTGAGCTGGGGTTTGTGAACCTGTGTGAGCTTGTCCGCCTGCCTGGCTACCACCGCCTGCATTCGCATTAGCATCTGAGCTTCCAGTATTACCTCCGTTATCTCCACCTGGTGTTGATTCTGGAGTATATTCTGGTTTTTGTTCTTGAATTACAGATTCACCTTTCGCAGATCGTTGAACTGTATCTTTTCCTAGAATCGTCACTACTGAACCATCTGGGAATGTGATTGTCGCTGTACCATCTCCGGCTACATTGATTGTCGCTCCGTCTAATGCTGAACCATTTGCTTGTAAAATAGCAACCTTAACTTTTTCTTTTTCTTCATCTGTTAAATGAGTTATATCTTTTACATCTACTCTTTGAGCAGGCGCTTTAACAGTTGATTTTTCAGCAGCTGGTTTAGTGCTATCTTGTGCTTTTGGATCTTGTGCTACCAATTGATTTCCTGGAATTGTAATAGCTGAACCATCTTTAAAGACGATTGTCGCTGTGCCATCCCCGGCTACTTCTACATTCACATCGCTTCCGAATCCATTTGCTTCTACTACAGCTTTTTTAACAGCTTCTTTTTCTGCAGTTGTTAATCTTGTAGCCTCTGCTACTTTTGTAGGGTTAGCTGGGATGATTACTTTTGTCTTCTCTGCGATTGTTGGTTGCTCTTGTGTTGAAGTTTCCTCTTTTTGAACTACTAGACTTGTTCCTGGAATTGTATTTACTGAACCGTCTGAGTATGTCAATGTCGCTGTGCCATCTTTAGATACCTTAACATCTGTCGCCGCTGGGTTGGCTTGTTTCACTTTCGTAGCTACTGCAGCTTGTTCCTCAGGCGTTAAGCTGTGAGCATTTCCAACTTCTGTAGTTGCTGGCACCACAGCTGGATTTTGCGCGGCTTGTGTTGAAGCTTCATTGTCAGTATCTTTGGCTACTACTAGACTGGTTCCTGGGATTGTGTTTACTGAACCATCTCCATATGTTAGCGTTGCTGTTCCATCTTTAGATACCTTAACATCTTTCGCCGCTGGATTTGCTTCTTTAACCTTAGCTGCTACTGTATCTTGCTCCGCCTGTGTCAAGTTGTGAGTATTTTCAACAGGTACAAAGTTGCCTGGAACTTGCGCTGGGTTCTTCTCTGCATCTGTCTGAACTTTTGGAGTTTCTTGTTTACTTCCTTTTTCAACAAGTTTATCCCCTGTTATTGTATCTACAGATTTATCTGGATAGGTGATGACTACTGTTCCATCAGGTCTTACTTCTACTGTAGTTCCTGCTGGGAAGTTATTCGCACCTTCAACTGCTTTTTTAACCGCAGCTTGTTCTTCTGGTGTTAACTTCGTAGTATTTCCTACTTGTGTTTTTCCTGGGATAACTGGCTCGGTTCTTGACGCGATTGTACCGTCAGCTTTCTTACTTGGCGTCACTAAGTTATCTTTAGAAATAGTATCACTTGAACCGTCTTTGTATGTGATTACCGCTGTTCCATCTGGTTTTACTTCTACTGTTGTTCCATCTGGGAATGTGTTCGCACCTTCGATGTTTTGACGAACTTGTTCTCTTTCTTCATCTGAAAGTTTTGCTGGATTTTCCACTTCCACTTTGTTTTCAGGAACTTTCGGTTCGAATTTAGATGCAATAGAGCCCTCTGGTTGAACTTCATTTATCTTATGAATACCAGCTTCTTTCGCCGCATTGATTTCATCTTTAGATTGACCTTTGTTGATATCTTCAATCGCTTTATCTTTGGCCTTATTGATTTCTTCGATAGCTTTTTGTTTCGCTTCGTCTGATAAATCTTTATTGTTCTTGATTTCGTCAATGCGTTTTTGAGCTTCTTCTAGTATCTCAGCTTTTGCTTTCGCTTTTTCTTCATCAAGGTTTGTTACATCTGGTTTCTTAACTTCTGTATCAGCTTTTGGATCATATTTTTCAATATTTTCTTTTGCTTGATCTGCAATTTGCTTAGCTGTTCCTGCTGATGATGCTTCGTCAATAGCTTTGTTAGCTTCATCTTTAGCTTTATTGATTGCTTCTTCAGCTTTTTGTTTTTGCTCTTCAGTTAAACCTGTATCCTTCTTGATTTCAGTGATTTTAGCTTTGGCAGCTTCTTCTACTTGTTTTTTAGCATCTTCTTTCGCCTTAGCAAGATCGTTATCTTTATCAGCTGTGTCTAAGGAATCAACTACTTCAACCGGTACTTTTACAGTTACTTTGTTACCATCCGCTAGCGTTACTTCCACTTCTGCTTCTTTAGTTCCTGTTTCAGTTGTAGTTGGTTTAGAAATAACTTTCGCTGTTACTCCATCAGCTAGTGCTAATTGTTTTAGGATTTCTTCGTCAGTTAAGTCTTTACCTTTTTCTACAGTTACTTTTCCGGATACTAAAGCAGTTTGTAAGTCTAACTCTGGCTTGAAGACATTTGTTGATTGACCTTTAGCAGTTTGTACTACTACATCTTCTTTTGGTAGATTTCCTTTTGGTGTTTCAACATTACCTTGACCATCAACCTTAACATCATCCTTGTTTAAGCCTGGATTTGCAGCTACGACAGCATCCTTAACAGCGTCTTTTTCTGCATCTGTTAAGTTTTTAGGATCTTTAACTTCTACAGGTGTGACAGGTTTCTTCAAGGCTGGAGTGACTACATCTTTTGCTGGTAAATCACCTTTTGGTGTTTCAACATTACCTTGACCATCAACCTTGACATCGTCCTTGTTTAAGCCTGGATTTGCTTCAACAATAGCTTTCTTAACAGCGTCTTTTTCTGCATCTGTTAAGTTTTTAGGATCTTTAACTTCTACAGGTGTGACAGGTTTCTTCAAGGCTGGAGTGACTACATCTTTTGCTGATAAATCACCTTTTGGTGTTTCAACATTGCCTTGACCATCAACCTTGACATCGTCCTTGTTTAAGCCTGGATTTGCAGCTACAACAGCATCCTTAACAGCGTCTTTTTCTGCATCTGATAAGTTATTGACATCTTTAACAGGGACAAGATTTGTCGGTTTCTTCAAGGCTGGTGTCACTACATCCTCTGCTGGTAAATTACCTTTTGGTGTTTCAACATTACCTTGATCATCAACCTTAATATCTTTATCTGTTAAACCTGGATTATTTTTAATAATCTCTTCTACAATCTTAGATTTCTCTGGTTCTGTCAGTTTAGATGGGTTGACAACTTCAACTGGATTTGTTGGTTTCTTCAAGGTAGAAGTTACAACATCTTTTGCCGGTAAGTTGCCTTGTGGTGTTGTCACATTGCCTTGATCATCGACTTTGACTTTATCTTCAGTTAAACCTGGATTTGCCTCTACAACAGCTTTCTTAACCGCTTCTTTTTCTTTAACGGTTAAGCTATTTGGATTTTCTACTTCAACAAGTTTATTTGGTTTATTTAAGACTGTTGTGACAACATCTTCTTTTGGTAGATTTCCTTTTGGTGTTGTTACACTGCCATCAGGATTTACTGTAACATCACCTTTGTTTAAGCCTGGATTTGCAGCTACGACAGCATCCTTAATGTCTTCTTTTTCTTTATCTGTTAAAGCATTAGGATTCCCAACTACAACTGGTGTTGTTGGTTTCTTCAAGGCTGGAGTTACAACATCTTTTGCAAGTAATTTATCGCCATTCTTAGTTGTTACATTACCTTTGTCATCGACTGTAATATCATCTTTGTTTAGACCAGGATTTGCATTAGCTACAGCTTCTTTCACTTTTTCCTTTTCATCATTTGTTAAATGATTTGGATCAGCTACTACGACTGGTGTCTCTGGTTTATTCAAAGCTTGAGTAACAACTTTTTCTGCTTCCAAAATTCCTTTTGGAGAACTTACATTTCCTTTGTCATCCACATAGACTTCAGATTCTTCTAATGAAGGGTTAGTAGCCACAATCGCTTTTTTAACAGCTTCTTTTTCTTCATCTGTTAAATGATTGATATCTGTCACCTTAACTTTTTCTACTGGAGGATTTAGTCTTCTCTTAGCTGTTTCTTTAATATCTTGTGGAGTATGAACAGCAGCAATTTCTTGTCTACCTTTTTCTGTTGCTGACGCTATAGCTTCTGGTGAAGTTGCATTGTTGATCTTTTCTTCGTGTATTGCTTTCAGTTCATCAACTTTTGCTTTCAATGCTTCTTTTTCTTTTTTAGACAATGCATTGTCTTCATCAATTTCAGCTTTTTCAGCATCTGCTGCTTTTGTTAAGTCAGCTTTTGCTTTTTCCTTATCAGTCGCTTTTCTTACAGGTACTTCGATTTCATCTTTTGATCCGTCACCATAAGTAACTTCTACGACAACTACTTTCTTACCTGTATTCGCTCCTGTTCCTTCCACAATTGCTCCGTCATTTTTGACTTGTTTGTCTGCCGGTTGTGGTTGTCCTTCTGGTACTACTACAGCTTCTGTAATTGCTTTTTTATCTGCTTCCGCTACTTTTTTATCTGTAGCCGGATCGACACTTACTGGTACTTCTCCTGCTGTAACTGTTGGAGTTGATTTATCCGCATCTGTTTGGTGCACTGCATCGATTGCTTTTTTACCGCCTTCTGTTGCTTTTGCTACTTCGTCAGTTGTTCCAGCTTTATCGATATTTGCTTCCTGTTCTTTCTTAACTTTATCAACTTCTGCTTTCTTATCCGCTTTTTGTTGGTCTGTTAAGTTTTTATCTGCTTCGATTTCCGATTTTTCTTTGTTAGCTGCTTCTGTTAAGTCCGCTTTCGCTTTCTCTTTTGCTTTGTCTAACTCTGTTTTGTGCACTGCATCGATTGCTTTTTTACCGTCTTCTGTTGCTTTTGCTACTTCGTCAGTTGTTCCAGCTTTATCGATTTTTTCTTCTTGAGCTTTCTTAACTTTATCTACTTCCGCTTTCTTATCTGCTTTTTGTTGATCTGTTAAGTTTTTGTCTGCTTCGATTTCTGCTTTTTCTTTGTTAGCCGCTTCTGTTAAGTCCGCTTTTGCTTTCTCTTTTGCTTTGTCTAACTCTGTTTTGTGCACTGCATCGATTGCTTTTTTACCGTCTTCTGTTGCTTTTGCTACTTCGTCAGTTGTTCCAGCTTTATCGATATTTGCCTCCTGTTCTTTCTTAACTTTATCAACTTCTGCTTTCTTATCCGCTTTTTGTTGGTCTGTTAAGTTTTTATCTGCTTCGATTTCCGATTTTTCTTTGTTAGCTGCTTCTGTTAAGTCCGCTTTCGCTTTCTCTTTTGCTTTGTCTAATGCTTTTTCTGTTTCAGTTTTCGCTTCTACAGTCTTAGATGCTGGAAGTTCATTTTGTGATTTATCAGAATAAGTTACAGTTACTTTCCCTGTATTGTCTACTGAAATTTGATCATCAGTTAAGTTTGAGTTTGCTTTCTTAACTGATGCTTTAACTGCTGCTTTTTCATCTTCTGATAAATTAGCCACATCATTAACTTTTACTTTTTCTGGATCATTTAGTGGAGATTTAGCTGCTTCAGTTCCTTCTACTGGTACGTCAACTGTTTTTTCTACACCGTTGCGTGTTACTGATACTGGTACGACTTTCTTACCATCTTTTTCAGCAATAGTTCCGTATTTTACTGTATCAGTATCTTTAAGTGCTTCTCCGTTCGCTGTTACTTTTTCTTTTACTTTCGCTTGGTCTTCTGCTGTTAAGCTTTCTCCTGCTACTGGTACTTTTGAAATTTTAGCTGGTTTTGTTTCGTCTTTTACAGCTAATGTTAACTCTTCCGCTTTCTTAGTTACTTCTACATTGATTGTTTTTGATACACCATCACGTGTTACTATTACTGGTACAACTTTCTTACCATCTTTTTCTGTAATAGCTCCGTATTCTACAGTATAAGTATCATCTAACGCTTTACCGTTTGCTGTTACTTTAGCTTTTACTGCATCTTTATCAGCTTGTTCTGTTAAACTTTCTCCTGCTTTAGGTTCTTTAGAAATCTGCGCTGCTTCTGTCACTGCTAAAGTAAAGTCTTCTGCTTTACCTGATAGAGCTAAACGTGCTTGTTGTAATTTATCAAGAGCTTCATCCACTTGCGGTTGAGTTGCATCTGGATTATTATACACTGTTTGAGCATTTACTAGGGCATCATCGTAAGCTTTTTTCTTATCTGCACTTGTTTCTTTAGCATAAGCTGGTGATTTTTTAACTGCATCGTCTTTGTTTAAGTCTAACTCTGCTTTTAAAGCATCTTTCGATACTGGTACGGCAACTTTTTTCCCTGTAAGTTCTTCAATAGCTTTTGCCAACTTATCTATTAATACATTTACCTCTGTAGCATCTGCTGCATTTTCTGGTGCAGCTGTTGTTTTATCTGCTACTTTTGAAGCTGCGTCTTTTGCTTTATCAAAAGCAGTTTTCTTGTCTTGATCTGCTGTATTATATTTATCTGAATTTTTAACTTTTTCAGCTTCTATTACTAATTTTTGTAGAGAATCCATCTTAGAATCTAAACCTTGAGCAATAGAAACAATATTATCTACTTCACTCTCATCAGATGCATTGTCTACTTTTGCCTTCAATTCATCTTTTTGAGCTTTATTTAAATGTGGTAACTCTTCAATTGTTTGTTTTGCTTTTCCACGGGTAGCTTGCGCTTTAGCATCATTTAAGATAGTGTCTAATTGATCTTTTGATTTAGCTTGATCGATTTGATTCTTATATTCCTCTTTTTCAGCTTCTGATAATCCTGGAATTTGATCAATTTTTTCTTTATAAGCTTCTTTTAATTTTTCAGCTTCTTCTTGAGCTTTTTGAGCTTCATTTTGAGATTTTTGCTTTTCAGCGTCTTCTAAAACTTTCTCTACCTCTGCTAGAGTAGTTTTTCCATCAATCTGTGTTTTGTATTCATCAGCTGTTGGATTTTTTAGAGAATCTTTAATTTGATCAATTTTTTCTTTTATAGATTTTTTAGCATTTTCTAAGTTTTTAGCATCTGCTTGTTGACCGATTTTATCAAGTAATTCTTTTGTATAATCAGCCGCTTGATTTCCAGTTCCATTACCGTTTGCTGGATCTTCAATACCTTGGTTATCTACTTGTTTTCTAAATGCTTCTTTTTCAGCTTCTGTTAAATACTTAGCTGAGTTGATTTTATCTTTTACCTGACGTTTTTTAGCTTCGATCGCTTTTTCATTTTCTGAATTTTTAGCAATTGCTGCATTAACAACATTATTTATATCATCTTGAGTTGTTTTTCCAGTTAATTGATTTTTATAGTTCTCTTTTTCTTTTGGTGATAAATACGTTAGATTATCAATGGCTTGTTTAGCTTTTTCAATAGCTTCATCAGCACTAAATACTTTCGTAGGTTTCGCTTTAAAGAAAACATCTTTCGATAACGTCACCCCCGTAAATGAATCTCCTCTATAAATGTATCCTACACCTTTATTATCAAAATCAATTTTAGTTCCAATAAAATTACTAGATGTTTTTGTAGTATCACCTACACTTTGAATAACATCATCGCCATCTTCATTCTTCGTTGTTGTCATCCCATTTACATCGAAGAATTTCTTTCTTGCACTTGCAATATCACTACCAGTAATACTATTAATATTATCTACTGCATGTGGATTTTTTAAATATTTATATTCTCCTCTAGAATCTTGAGTTGTTTCATTATTATCAATTTGTGGTTTTTCATAAACAAGTGATGTTCCAGGGATAACATCTTGTGTTCCATCTCCATAAGTGATTGTTGCTGTACCATCATTTGCAATACTAATACTACTATTTGCTGATGTAGTACCGTCGTCTTCTTGTTTAACATTATCTACAAATTTATTGTGTGAATGTTCAGGGATAGCATCACTCTTTGTATCTTGGTTTTTCTCCCAAATTTTATTTTTTAATAGTGTTTTTTCTTCTGTTGTTAAATTAGCAGTATCTACTACTCCAATACGTTCTGGTAATACAGGTTCAAACAATTCTTTATCTTGGTATAACACAGGAATTTCAGTTGTCACAACTTTAAAATGACGTAATTGTTGTAATGCACGACCTACTTTAACCCCTGCACCAAAATCTAATGTTCTTCTACCATTTTTTAGTGTTGGATCCGCTACTTTATATTTAGCAGTAATTGTAACTCTGTCATTTCTTGCTAAATCCCAGTCAGAGTAAATACTTTTAGTGTTTGTTCGGAAGCTCTCAAAGATACCTTGGTCAGATGGACTATCAGAAATTTGTGTACCTATTCTGTGATTAAACATTCCCGCCATATCTCCTAGGAATGTTTTCCCTGTCTCTTGTGTTGTATCATTATAACGTTCCCATTTTGTATCGTCTCCAAGTCCCATAGAATCTGCTTGGTCTTTAGTTTGATAACGTGAACCTACTGAGTTTGTAAATGAAACCCATGGAGAATCTGCACTCCAGCTTTTCATTACACGGTCAGTTGTACCTGTTTGCAAACGAATTTCTGAAGGTTCTTGGGCTCCTACTGGTGTAGTAAACCAATAGTCTGGACGTGAACCACCATAGTTAGCAACATAATTTGAAGCTCCAAATCCACCATTATATTTATATGTTACTGTTACATAAGGATTTGTCTTGCTGTAACTTGACCAATCAACATCTACTACAATCTCTCTATCTACATTAATACTATCATGTACAGCAATCGCATCTGCATCATAAGGAGATTCCCCTCTATTTGCATATAAAGTTACGACACCTTTGTCATTTCTTGTCGTTACCATTGCAGCATCTGCTGTGTTGATACCACTCAACATCGTAAACTGTGCCCCAATCAAACATGACGCTGCTCCAAAGCTAAACTTTCTAATCGAAAATTTTTCCACACGCTGCCACATCTGCTTAGAGCGTTTCTGAGTTCTCTTGTACTTCATTCTTTGATCTCCATTTTTTATTTTTATTTCCTCTTATTCAAAAAATCAATAAACTATAATACTATTTTATTATAATATATCCGCTTTAGGTAATAAGAATCTACGTACATTATAGCATGAAATCCCCCCCCCCGTCCACTTTTAGCCTAATTTTTACTTTAATTAAAATATATAGAAATTTACCCTATTTGCTATTTTTTATTTATAATGGCTTATACCGTTTTATGAATTTTAATTGGTTTTTATCTAAGAATATAACATAATCCATTTGAGGTATCTCGAACCCTCCCCACCTCCACTTTATTCCGAACAAAACCAGTATCTCTGCTTGACGATGCCCCTTCAAAGCAGTATAATAGCACTTATTGAAATTTTCAGAAAAGGAAATGACTATGTTTACAAAATTAAAACAGACCTTTATCGGTCGTCCTCTTAAGTCCTTAACAGAAGGCGAGGGAGGGCTGCTGGGAAAAATGCAGGCACTGGCCATGTTGTCAAGCGACGCTCTGTCCTCCATTGCCTATGGACCTGAGCAAGTAGTCCTCGTCTTGGTTAGTCTCTCTCCTCTTGCTATATGGTGGAGCCTTCCCATCGGCCTCTTTGTCCTCCTGCTCCTAGCTAGCCTGACCGTTTCCTACCGTCAAATCATCCATGCCTACCCTCAAGGTGGAGGGGCCTATATGGTTACTCGAGAAAATCTATCTCCCCAACTTGGCTTGATTGCTGGAGGTAGTCTGCTGGTTGACTACATGCTGACTGTGGCGGTATCGGTGTCATCTGGAGCTGATGCTATTACAGCAGCCCTCCCTGCCCTCCACCCTTACAACCTCCACATCTCCATTTTTCTAGTTTGCTTACTCATGCTCTTGAATTTACGGGGGTTGAAAGAATCTGCCAGTTCACTGATGATTCCTGTCTATCTCTTTATCATCAGTACTGTCTTTCTCTTGCTCTATGGAATCTTTCAACTAATGACAGGATCTCTCAGCTATCAGGCGACTTCTCCTATTGGACATGCCATCCCGAGCCTGTCTATCGTTCTCATTCTAAGAGCCTTTACCAGTGGCTCTGCCTCTCTGACAGGGGTTGAAGCTATTTCAAATGCCGTTCCCTTTTTCAAGTCTCCAAAAGAAAAGAATGCCGCTCAAACCTTGACCATCATGTCACTGATTTTAGGTTTTCTTTTTGCAGGCATTACCTTCCTAAACTACTGGATGGGGATTATGCCTCAACACGGAGAAACTATCCTCTCACAGATGGCTCAAGGCATCCTTGGAAATTCCTTCTTAGGTCACCTTGGCTATTATATCTTCCAATTCTCCACAGCCTTGATTTTGGCCGTAGCTGCAAATACCGGCTTTTCAGCCTTCCCTATGCTGGCCTACAATATGGCTAAAAACAAATACATGCCCCATCTCTTTATGGAAAAAGGAGACCGCCTAGGCTACTCCAACGGAATCTTAACTCTGGCATTTGGGGCTATGATTCTTCTTCTCATTTTTAATGGCAATACCGAACGTTTGATTCCTCTCTATACTATCGGTGTCTTCGTGCCCTTTGCCCTTTCTCAGACTGGGATGATTCGTCATTGGAAAAAAGAAAAAGGGACAAATTTCTTAAAACCTGCTCTTGCCAATATCCTTGGGGCTATCATTTGCTACGCTATCGTGCTCATCCTGCTCTTTTTCCGTCTCAGCGATATCTGGCCTTTCTTCCCGATTATTCTCGTACTCACCCTACTTTTCTTGGCTATTCACAGTCATTACCAAAAAGTGGCCCAACAACTGCGACTCTATGAAGGCATCGAAAAACGTACCTACGATGGCAATCTTGTCCTCGTCCTCGTAGGAAATGTTACCCGCGTCAGCGTCGGAGCCATCAACTACGCTCAAAGTATCGGTGACGAAGTCTTAGCCATGCACATTTCTACCAAGGAAACAGCAGAGAAAGACCAAGAAATTCTCCAAGAATTTGCCGATTACTTCCCAACTATTACTCTGAAAAATATCAAGACCAGCTACCGCGACATCATCACCCCTACCGTCAAGTATGTCAAACGAATCTCTGAGGATGCCCAGAAAAAGAACTATACAGTCACTGTCCTAGTACCCCAGTTTATTCCTAATAAACCTTGGCAAAATATCCTACACAATCAGATGAGCCTCAAACTCAAATACGCCCTCCGTTGGCACCAAGACGTCGTTGTCGCTAGCTACTCCTATCACTTAAAAGAATAAAGAAAAGGCCCTACCAGAATCAAGAAGCTCTGGTAAGGCCTTTTTCTGAATCCATCCACTATGCTTATACTCAATGAAAATCAAAGAGCAAACTAGGAAGCTAGCCGCAGGCTGCTCAAAGCACTGCTTTGAGGTTGTAGATGAAACTGACGAAGTCAGCTCAAAACACTGTTTTGAGGTTGTGGATAGAACTGACGAAGTCAGTAACTATACCTACGGTAAGGCAACGCTGACGTGGTTTGAAGAGATTTTCGAAGAGTATTAACTGAAAAGCGTGACTAGAAATATCATTGAATATGGTTAGCTAAATCTTCCTGAGCTTTTTTATTTGACTCAGCTTTTTCTTTTAGCCATTTTTCATAGAGTTCTTGGTACTGTTTAGCAGTTACTGGCTCTTTTTGCAATTCAACATATTTATAGTTGTCTGCATCTCCTTTGTGTCCAACAAATGAGAATGGGCCTGTAAACGGTACAGTCTTGCGGAAGATTGGGTTGGCTCCACCACTTTGAACTGGTAGGAACAAGGCGCTATCTGTCAACCAAGCTTGGGCTTCAGCATATTTTTCATAGCGAGCTTGAGTATCTGTGATTTCAGCGTCAGCCTGATCCAAGAGTTTCTTGTAGTCAGAAAGACCAATCTTGTCCTTGACTTCCTTGTCTTTTCCTTCAGACAAGCCCATATTTTTCAACTGAGAACCTGTCTCTGGATCTAGGATGGCTAGGTAAGTCTTAGGATCTGAGTAGTCTCCACCCCATCCTGAGATGTCGATGTCGTAGTCTTTTTGTTCTGCTGTATCAGCAAAGTAGGTTGCCTGGTCTTTTTCATCTGGAGAAAGTTGGATAACATCGATGACCACATTCTCCTTACCTAGAGTTTCTTCCACTGTTTGTTTGAAAGATCCGGCCTGTTGCACATCTAACTTAGCAGTCTGGTCAACTGGCATATCCAAATGAATTGGGAAAGTTACTCCTTGGGCTTGCAGGCTTTCTTTAGCCTTAGCAAATTTCTCTTTGGCCTTGTCAGGGTTCAAGAAGGCTTGCTTACCATCGTTTAGGTTGATATTTGCCCAATCTTTACCGTAGTTGACAATTTTTTCATTGACAATATCACCAAAGTTCTTATCGCCAACTTGGACAAAGTTACTTGGTGTAACCGTGTTACGCAAGATACGGTCTGCTCCATCTTCACCATTTGTCTGCGCTGCATAAGCATGACGGTCAAAGGCAAAGTTGATAGCCTGACGGAAATCTTTATTCTGCATAGCTGCGCGTGCATCTGTCTTTTCCTTATCAGACTGTTTCATAGTCTGCTTGTAGCTTTGGCGATTGACGTTGAAAAGATAGTAGAAGGTAACTGAGTTTTGTGGTGTATAGGTAATCTTGTCCTCATTTCCCTTCTTGAGTTCAGCAAAGACTGAGCTGGTTGGGAAAATACGACCATCTGTATAGTTGCCTTCCAAGAATCCTCTTGCAATGCTGTCTTGGTCAGAACCATCAAAGAATGAGAGTTTCACTTTCTCGATTTTAACATTATCCTTATCCCAGTAATTAGGATTTTTATCAAATTCAATCAAAGATTTTGAGGTGAAGGACTTAAACAAGTAAGGACCATTTGACAAGATACTTGATGGTGTCACACTTCCAAAGTCATCTCCCTTAGACTTCAAGAAAGCTTCATTTACAGGACTAAGAATACTTGCTGTTGTTTTAGAGTTCCAATAAGTCTCTGGTTGGATGAGGGTGTATTGTAGTGTGTAATCATCCACTGCCTTAACACCAACAGTTCCAAAATCGGATGATTTCCCTTCAACATAGTCTGCTAGCCCCTTGATAGAGTCTTGCACCAAGTACAAGTTCTCAGCCTTTTTATCAGCCGCATACTTAAGACCAGTCACAAAGTCATGAGCCGTTACATCCGCATACTCTTCTCCTTCAGAAGTGTACCATTTAGCTCCCTGACGGATTTTATAAGTATAAGTCAAGCCATCTTTTGACACTGTCCATGACTCAGCCATAGATGGAATGAGATTGCCATACTGGTCATTTTCCAACAAGCCATCAATCAAGTTGGTTGTGATACTAGATGTAGAGTCTCGTGTAGAGGTAATGTAATCCAAGGTGTCTGGGTTGTTGACAAAGATATAGGAGTAAGTCTTGTCAGCATTACTTGATTGAGATGATCCACACGCTGCTAAAGCTAGACCTGCTGTCAAAGCCATAGCTCCAAAAAGCATAACTTTTGATTTCTTCATGATTATTCTCCATTTTTTACAGTATGTGAAATATTATACACCATTTGAGCAAAAATATAAAGCCTTTTGTACTTTTTTACAAAAATAAAAATCAGTAGACTCGAGTTCCTACTGATTTTTGATATAGTTCGTTTGGATTATGCAGCCAAAACTTTGCGTCCTTTACGACGACGAGCTGCCAATACGCGACGACCGTTTTTAGTTGACATACGGTTACGGAATCCGTGTTTGCGCGCACGACGAAGTTTACTTGGTTGATAAGTACGTTTCACGATGAATACCTCCTCATAGATTTTGTATTCGTTTAGCCGGCTATAAAGTGATCAGTTACTAAACATACTTTACTATTCTATCTGATTCTTTCACTTTTGTCAATAGCTCTAGGCAAATGTTTCCAGCTTTTTCGAATGTAAGCCCTATCTACGATACTGTTTCAAGAATCGAGTCATCTTTTCTTGGATTTGGGCTAGTTCATCAACACGAGGAAGGTAAACGATACGGAAGTGGTCTGGTTCCTGCCAGTTAAAGCCTCGACCATGAACTAAGAGAACCTTTTCCTGCTTCAAGAAATTAAGGACAAACTGCTCATCATCATCGATACGGTACATATTGCGGTCGATTTTAGGGAAGATATAGAGTCCAGCCTTGGGTTTAACCGCAGACAAACCTGGAATATCTTGAATAGCATTGTAAATGAAATTTCTTTGCTCATAGATTCGTCCACCAGGAAGGAGCAATTCATCAACTGATTGGTGACCACCCAAGGAAGTTTGTACGACTTGTTGGGCCAAAACATTAGAGCAAAGGCGCATATTGGACAGCATATTAAGCCCTTCGATATAGCCTTTAACATGTGTCTTAGGTCCAGACAAGACCATCCAACCCACACGAAAACCAGCGATACGGTGCGATTTTGACAGACCATTCATGCTGACACAAAAAACATCAGGTGCCAAGCTCGCCACAGGCGTATGCACATGCCCATCCATTACCATGCGGTCGTAGATTTCATCCGCAAAGATAATCAAATCATTTTGACGGGCAATCTCAATAATCTCCAGCAAGAGTTCTTTAGGATAAAGGGCTCCGGTTGGGTTGTTTGGATTGATAAGGACAATTGCCTTGGTATTGGAAGTGATTTTTGACTTGATATCGTCAATATCTGGATACCATTCTGCAGCTTCATCACAGATATAGTGAACGGCATTTCCTCCAGCTAGACTGACAGCGGCTGTCCAAAGAGGATAGTCTGGCATAGGCACCAAAACCTCATCTCCATTGTCCAAAAGCCCCTGCATGGACATAACAATCAACTCACTGACACCATTTCCAAGGTAAATATCATCAATATCGACATTGGGGAATTTCTTCAACTGGCAATACTGCATGATGGCCTTACGGGCTGAGAAAATCCCTTTGGAGTCAGAATACCCTTCACTATCACGCGCATTCATAATCAAGTCATGAATGACCTCATCTGGCGCTGTAAAGCCAAATTCTGCTGGATTTCCTGTATTCAGACGTAAAATCTTTTCTCCGTTTGCTCGCATCCGCATGGCTTCTTCCAAAACAGGACCACGGATATCATAAGCAACATGCTCTAACTTACTAGACTTGTTATATTCTTTCATCTTGTTTCCTCAATTCATCAGGATAGTAACATTATACCACTAGAAAGAGAATGCGACAAGTTTGCTGAAATGTGTTACTAGATTCGGATCGAAGAAAAACCTCGCTAAAAGCGAGGCCGAGACAGTGGTGATAGCAGGTATTTTGCCAAAGAAACATCACATACCAAAAGATAAACCTAGAAAAAGCAAGCCTAGAAAGGAGTCATAAAGAAGATTAAACATGAGGAAAAGCCCCCATATCATCAAGTAATCCCAGCGACCACTTCGCTTTGCAACTAGGAATAATAGCAGATGGTAGAGTAGGTGAAAGACTAAAAATCCAATAAAACCTGGATAGAGAAGCGGAATTAGCTTCTCTAATTGCCAGATCATAATCACTTCTAGCAAGACTGAAACCAGGATGATTCCATAATAAAGGAAATTTGATTTTTTTGTTTCCTGAAAAGAGTTTTTCATCATTCTCCCTCCCTTCACTTCTTCCCTGCTATCCTTTCTTTTATTTTATCATATATTTATATAGTTTTTAAGCGCTAACATTCTTTTAAAAAATACTTTTTTTGCTTTACTTCTATAGTGAAAAGGTTTACAATTATAGTAAGAAAATTTCAGGAGGTTTCATTATGGCACAACGTTACCAAAATATTATGGTCGCAATCGATGGTTCTAAGGAAGCGGACTTGGCTTTTGTCAAGGGAGTTCATTCTGCTCTACGAAACGACGCTAAACTCACCATCGCACATGTCATTGACACACGCGCTCTCCAAAGCGTATCCACCTTTGATGCTGAAGTTTACGAAGAACTCCAAGTCGACGCTGAAAGTCTGATGAAAGAGTACGAAAAACGTGCCAAAGATGCTGGTGTGACAGATATTCGTATCGTCATTGAAATGGGAAATCCAAAGACCCTACTGGCACGTACTATTCCAGATGCTGAGGAAGTGGATCTCATCCTTGTTGGCGCAACTGGTCTCAACGCCTTTGAACGCCTCTTGGTCGGTTCTTCATCTGAATACATCCTCCGCCATGCTAAGGTCGATTTGCTAGTTGTGAGAGAACAAGAAAAAACTTTATAATTACGAAGAAAAGGAGCTCAACGCTCCTTTTTGTTTACTGTTTATTTCTCTCTTTATGGCGTTCATAAGCCTTGAGCTGGCGCTGCAGTTCCTTTTTAATGGCAGGTTCTGGAGCATATTTTTCTTCCCAATCATCTGGTTTTAAGATTTTGTGGGTCACTGGATCAAAATGAGCCTTGCCATCTGGGAAAATTTTCCCCATATTGGCCTGATGGACAATGTCAAAAATACGTTCTGGGTCCACCCCCATCAAGACAAAACTACCATAGGTGAAGTAAAGCGTGTCAATCAAGGCATCCACCTGCCCTACCAAATCTTGCTGAGCAGGTGTCTTCTTGGCTACCTTGTCTGCTGCCTTATCAAGGGCCTGATGAAGTTGCGATAAAGCGTGACCAAAATCCTCTTCCGAAGGACTGGCAGCCCGAACAAACTCCACCAATTCTTCTATCTTAAAGCCAGCCCTATGGGTCGCACCTTCTATATCCCATGCCCGAGGTTCTTCTTGGGTCCGTTCATCCATCATGTGGTGGAAGGTCTTGACCTTATTGAAATGATAGTCACGGCTGACAAAAACTTTTTCTGAAGCCAGAACACCAAAATGTTCCAAGGCCTTGTGTATTCCGTCTTGCTGATTGCTGGTAGTGATGTGCTTGGCAACTTCCTTGACACTGCTACTACCATTTCCCATAGCGACCGACATACCGACACCAGCCAGCATTTCTAGGTCGTTGTCTGAGTCACCAAAGGCCATGACTTGGTTGAGATCAAAGCCATATTCTTTCCCAACTCGGCGAATACCTTCCAATTTAGAATTTCCTTGATTGATAACATCCGCTGCAAAAGGATTACTACGTGTCAATTTCAAGTCTTCAAAATCAGCTGCCGCCTTCTCAGATTCTTCTGGTGTCATTAGCATCAAAACTTGGTAGATAGGCTGATTCATGAGGTGAAGCAGGTCTTCTTCCTTTTGGGGAACAACCTTGCTGACCATACGATTAAAGGAATGACTCACTGTCCGAGTTAAAACTGAGGGAACGAAGCGACTGATTCGTTGAGAAAAAGTTCCAAGACCAAAAGACATGATTTTGGAACCCAACATAGCATCCTTGGTCCCTAGGGCAATCTCCTTGCCCTCTTTTTTAGCATAAGTAATTAGCTGACGCAAGTGTAACTTGGAAATAGGACTCGTGAACAAGACTCTGTCTTTATTAAAGATATACTGGCCATTGTAGGTTACCGCAAAGTCCAGATCCAAATCGTCCATCAATTCCTTAACAAAAAAAGGTCCTCGCCCCGTTGCTACGCCAACCAGCACCCCTTGTTCTTTGACAATCTTAATCGCGTCCTTAGTGGATTTCAAAACACTCTTGCGATCGTTAACCAAGGTTCCATCGATATCAAAAAAAACAGCTTTGACTTCCATCCTATCCCAATCTCCCCTTTTGTGATACAATGATTATACCACATTTCAGAAAGAGTGAGTAAATCATGCCTAAGAAAATCCTTGTTTTACATACGGGAGGGACTATTTCCATGCAAGCCGATGCCTCTGGTGCTGTTGTGACTAGTTCGGATAATCCCATGAACCATGTGTCCAATCCTCTCGAAGGAATCCAAGTCCACTCCCTAGACTTTTTTAACCTGCCAAGCCCCCATATCAAGCCCAAGCATATGCTAGCTCTCTACCAAAAAATCAAAGAGGAAGCTGCTAACTACGATGGGGTGGTGATCACACACGGGACCGACACTTTGGAAGAAACAGCTTACTTCCTTGATACCATGGAAGTTCCCCACATTCCCATCGTTCTAACAGGGGCCATGCGCAGCTCCAATGAACTCGGTAGTGACGGAGTTTATAATTACCTAAGTGCTTTGCGAGTGGCTAGCGATGACAGGGCTGCTGACAAAGGAGTTTTGGTCGTTATGAACGATGAAATCCATGCTGCCAAGTATGTTACCAAAACGCATACCACCAACGTCAGCACCTTCCAGACTCCTACTCACGGCCCACTTGGTCTGATTATGAAACACGAAATCCTCTACTTTAAAACAGCTGAGCCCCGTGTCCGCTTTGACCTTGATCACATACAAGGTTTAATCCCTATCATCTCCGCTTATGCTGGTATGACAGATGAGCTAATTGATATGCTGGATTTGGAACAATTGGACGGTTTGATTATCCAAGCCTTCGGAGCTGGTAATATTCCCAAAGAAACGGCTCAAAAATTAGAAAACCTTCTACAAAAAGGAATCCCAGTCGCTCTAGTATCACGATGCTTTAACGGTATTGCTGAACCTGTTTATGCCTACCAAGGTGGGGGCGTGCAGTTGCAAAAATCTGGTGTCTTCTTTGTTAAAGAACTCAACGCCCAAAAAGCCCGCTTGAAACTCCTCATCGCCCTCAATGCTGGATTAAAAGGACAAGCCTTAAAAGACTATATGGAAGGCTAACCTCTTCTCTAGAAAGCAAAATCAGGAAATCTTCACGATTCCCTGATTTTTTCTATTTCCGTTTTCGTGTCGAACGACGTTCTGTCAAACCATGAGGTAAGAGAACTTCACGTTCTTCCAACTCTTCCTTGTGCATAATCTTAGTCAACATACGCATACTAATAGCACCAAGGTCATAAAGAGGTTGGGCAATAGTGGTCAAGTTTGGACGGGTAAAGCGAGAGACTTGTGAATCATCACTAGTAATGATTTCAAACTCTTCTGGTACTGACACACCCTTATCAGCAAGGCCGTTCAAGACACCTGCTGCCAACTCATCACCTGTTACAACTGCTGCAGTTGCGTTTGATGAAATCAAGCGTTCTGCCAAGGCATAGCCGTCTTCATAAGTGTATTTAGATTCAAATACCAAGCCTTCGCTATAAGAAATCCCTGCTTTTTTCAAGGCTTCCTTGTAGCCAACCAAACGAACCTTACCATTGATATCATCCACTAGTGGACCGCTAACGAACGCAATGCGCTCATTTTCTTTAGCAAGGTAGGTCACTGCATCAATCGTAGCTTGTTTGTAGTCAATATTAACACTTGGAAGTTGGTGTTCCACATCCACTGTCCCTGCAAGAACAACTGGTGTTCGAGAACGAGAAAACTCTGAACGAATTTTTTCAGTCAAGTGGTAACCCATAAAGATGATACCATCCACTTGCTTAGAAAACAGGGTATTGACAACTGAAACTTCCTTGTCATCATCCTCATCACTATTAGCAAGGACGATATTGTACTTGTACATCTCAGCGATATCATCAATCCCTTTAGCAAGCGTTGAGAAATAACCATTAGTAATATTTGGAATCACAACACCGACAGTGGTTGTCTTCTTACTTGCAAGACCACGCGCCACGGCATTTGGACGGTAATCCAAACGATCAATCACCTCAAGCACTTTTTTACGGGTATTCTCTTTTACATTCTTATTGCCATTGACTACACGGCTAACCGTCGCCATTGAAACCCCTGCTTCACGGGCGACATCATAAATCGTTACTGTATCGTCTGTATTCATTCCATTTCCTTTCTATATCATACCTCACGAGACTCTAAAAAGAGACGGTATGAAAATTTCGTTTTCATGTTTCTACTTATTCCATTCTATCACTATTTGTAAACACTTTCAAGTATTTTTTGAAGATTGTTTGAAAAAAATTTCATAGAAAGCCTAAGTTTTAAAGAAAAAAATGACCTTTTCTTGATTTTTAATCCTATTTGCTGTATGATAAGGGAAAAGAAAGGGGGCAGAGATATGGCTTTTACCAATACTCACATGCGATCGGCTAGTTTTGGCATTGTTACCAGCTTGCCTGATGATGTCATTGACTCTTTTTGGTATATCATCGACCATTTCTTAAAAAATGTCTTTGAATTGGAAGAAGAACTTGAGTTTCAATTGCTGAATAACCAAGGAAAAATTACCTTCCACTTTTCAAGTCAACATCTCCCTACAGCCATTGATTTTGACTTTAACCATCCTTTCGACCCTCTTTATCCCCCGAGAGTTCTGGTTTTAGACATAGACGGTAGAGAGACTATCCTCCTCCCAGAAGAAAATGACCTATTTTAAAAACTCTAGCCTTCAGTTGCAAGTGACTGAAAACTAGAGTTTTTTCTATTTTTTCAAAGCATCATACAAGTTGCGGATAGGTTGCTTTAATGTCGGATGGATAAAATGAGGCGCAATTTCTTGTAGAGACTCAAGAACAAACAGGCGTTCCGCTATGTAAGGATGAGGCAAAATAAGGTTGTCTGTATAAATAACCTGATCCTCCACAAAGAGCAAGTCCAAATCAATCAAACGAGGTCCCCAATGGATTTCTCTCACCCGTCCCATCTCTGACTCAATGGCTAACAAGGTTTCTAACAAGACTGGTGCTGGTAGCCAGGTTTCCACCTCAACCACTTGATTGACAAAACTATCCTGCTCCACTCCACCCCAAGGCTCCGTCGCTAAGACACTGGACTCTTTGAGAATATGGATGCCACGAGCTTGCAGTTTGTCAATGGCTTGCTCCAAGTTCGCTTGCTTATCCCCCATATTGCTTCCTAGGGCGATAAAGGCTCGCTGCTTGCGACGATGAATAGTCACTGAGCAAGTGTCTAGTGGCAAATGAACCGGCGCCCAAGGCTTTTTCAGTTCCAAATTAATTTCTTGGACAAGAGGATAGGTCTCAAAAGTACGTTCTACCAATTTGTAAGCTACCGTTTCAATCAAGTCCTCAGTGGTTTCCTGAAACCAAGTCGTCCACTGCTGACACAATTCTCCATAATGGACAGAGGCTGTTAAATCCAAATCTGTCGCCGCCTTGGTCATATCATAGGATAGGATGGCTGAAACGACAAACTTCTGCCCCAATTCTTTCTCACTAGGAAACAGACCATGATAGGCAAAAATTTCCAAATCTTTAATCTGCAGTTGATCCATAACTAGTCCTTTCTAGAAAAATCCGCTTGAAGCGGATTCTTTTTATACTCAATGAAAATCAAAGTGCAAACTAGGAAGCTAGCCGCAGTCTGCTCAAAACACTGTTTTGAGGTTGCAGATGGAAGCTGCCGTGGTTTAAATTTGATTTTCGAAGAGTATTATAGTCCCATTAAACGATAAGCCTGATCTCGAAGGTCCTTATCTGTTTCAAATAGACCACGAGCTACTGTCGTCAAGGTGGCAGTTCCTGGTTTTCTGACACCACGCATGCTCATACACATATGTTCCGCCTCGATGACAACAAAGGCTCCCTTAGCCCCCAGATAGTCCATCAAGGCATCGGCCACTTCGATATTCAAACGTTCTTGAATTTGTGGTTTCTTAGAATAAACTTCAACCGTACGGGCTAGCTTAGACAAGCCCGCCACACGACCATCTGGAATATAAGCAATGTGCGCTTTACCATAAAATGGCAAGAAGTGGTGCTCACACATAGTATGGAAAAAGATATCCTTTTCTACTACCATGTTATCATCGATAATCTCAAAGGATTTTGACAAATGTTCCTCCGCTGTTTGGCCAAGACCTGAAAAAATCTCTTGGTACATACGGGCTACACGAGCAGGTGTTTCCTGCAAACCCTCGCGGTTAGCGTCCTCTCCTACAGCCTCGATAATCATTTTTACAGCTGCTTCAATCTTTTGTGTATCCATTCTCGTTTTTCCTCTCCATCAGATAGGCCCTCACTTGGCTCAAGAAATACAAGGAACCCGTGACAATCCTAACTGTTTGTTTCTCTTCTTTTTTATCTGTCAATTTCTGCTCTAGAAAATCCTGCCAACCTTTGTAGCTGAGATTTCTAGATTTGGCTGTCTTTTTCAGCACGCTTTCATCAGTTGCCCGACTATCGTCAAAATGTGTCAGGGTAAGCTCGGTATCTGGG
This sequence comes from bacterium, assembly GCA_905221095.1. Taxonomy (GTDB): domain Bacteria; phylum Bacillota; class Bacilli; order Lactobacillales; family Streptococcaceae; genus Streptococcus. Next base: position 33,270 of record CAJNBV010000004.1, on the reverse strand, counting down.
ATTTCCTCCAACAAATCCAACATATCCTCTAAGGCCTTGGTTTTGATACAAGTAAAGAGGATGTCCTTATGATAATCCGCAAATCGTTCTTGCAAAGTGGTTAATAAAGCCTTGATAGCATGAGGATTGTGGGCCCCGTCCAAGATCATCAAGGGTTCTCTCGACACGACCTCCAGACGCCCTGGCCATCTTGTTTCTTCCAAGGCTTGAACTATCAAGTCATTTCTTGCTAGTTCTCGACCATCTTCTTGACAAAAAGTATCAAGTAAAGCTATGGCCATCCCAGCATTCTCTATCTGGTGCAAACCAAGCAAACCAGTCTGAAAACGACCTTGTCTGACAGCACTTGCATAGTCAAAAATTTCCCCTGTCACCACACTCTCTTGGTGACTAAATTGATAATCTTTCCCATAGGCAAGTCTCGGTGCATTTTTATCTTCTGCAATGGAGTCAATCACAGCTAGCGCTTCTGAAGAAATGTTACCTGTCACCAAGGGAATTCCTTGTTTGATAATACCAGCCTTCTGCTCTGCTATGGCTTCCAAGGTATCACCAAGTAGGGCTACATGATCCAATCCAATGGTCGTGATGCCTGTTAGAATAGGCTGGCAAATATTGGTACTATCTAAAAGCCCACCCATGCCGACTTCCATGATAGCCACATCTACTTGCTCTGAGGCAAAGTAATCATAGGCTATAGCTGTAATTATTTCAAACTCAGTTGTCCCCTGCAAATTGGTAGCCGATTCCCCTTCCAGCAAAGACTGATAGTCTGCCATGAGGGCTTCTAGTCTAGCCTCTGGGATAGATTCCCCATTGATGCTAATCTGATCTTTGTAATGAATGAGATAGGGCGAGCTGAAAACTCCAACTCTCAGCCCTAGTTTTTCTAGCATATTCTTCAAAAAAGCAATGGTAGACCCCTTGCCATTGGTCCCTCCGATATGGATGACCTTAAGTTTGAGATGGGGATTGCCACGCAAAGCTAATAGTTCCACCATACGTTCCAAGCCAAAATGCGGTTGGTCCGTCCGGTAGTTGGCAATCCACTGATTGTTTTCAATTTCTTTCATCTTATTTATATTGTTTTAAATCTAGATTTTCCGCATCATCAGCTAGACGAATGGCGGAGGCAATTTCAACTGCCATCTTGTGACTTGCTACGTCATGCACGCGCACCACTTCCACCCCCTGTCTCGCAGCGATACTGGTTACATGAGCAGAGGCCGTGTCCCGATTGCGGAAACCAAGTTCTGTCTCAGGATTGACTTCAAAACCATTTTCTTCTAGGATATTGATGACAAACCGCTTGCGCGAAACACCAAGAAAGATTGAATAGCCTTTCTGATGGAGTTTATCCAAGTCCCGTAAAAGAAGCAAATTTTCTTTCTTGGTCAGACCAAAGCCAATTCCTAGATCCAGCAGGATATTTTCTGGTGCAATACCCGCTTCGTCCGCTCTCGCTAAGGCTCTGTCAAAGAAAGCCTCCATTAACTCTTCGATTGGCAATGTTTCAAAGTCAGCTAACTCTTCCACTGTAAAAGCTTGTCCAAAACCAAAATGAGGAAATATGAGCGAGCTAGGATGCTGAGGTCGCGCCATGACTGGATTAAACATAATGACTACTTTCGCACCAGCCTTAGCAACCACATGGGCCATTTTCTCATCACCCATAAGACCAGTGATATCATTGACTAGATTGGCACCAGCAGCCAAAGCAGCCTCTGCCACCTGACTTTTCCAAGTATCAATAGAGATGAGGACATCACTTTCCTTGCGAATAGCTTTTATTACTGGAACAACACGCCGGATTTCCTCTTCTATCTCAACATAGCTACAGCTACTGCCCGGCCGAGTCGATTCTCCACCGATATCTAGCATGCTGGCTCCTTCTGCTATCAATTTACGAGCCTGCTGGAGCGCCTGCTCAAGCGCAAAAAATTGACCACCATCCGAAAAGGAGTCTGGGGTTACATTGATAATTCCGCAAATAGCTGTCTTTGCATGATTGGCTGTACTTGACATATCGGTCACTCCCTCAAGGCTTTTCACCATATTATTTCTCTATTTTACCATAAAAAGAAAAAGATGGACACGATTGCATTCATCTTTTTCACAGTTGAAGGAGGCAATTTCTCCCTCAAGAAAAATTGCTTCCATTTAGCAGAACCATTTCTCCCATTTTTAAAATATTGCCCTTAACTTTTAAAGTAGAGAACCTTAAATAGGCACACCAAAGGTTCTACTAACAATAATCACAAGTGCAAACAAGCAAAAGACTACTCCGTTAACAATCATATGAAGTAAGATAGACATTTCCAAACGTTGGGTTTTATAGACAGTCCACGTTAAAACCGATGACATGCCACCATAGATTAAAAGAGAAGGCAGATTTGTTGGTAGATGCAGCAAAGCAAATACAATTGCACCTATTATGTATCCCAAATTTTCATTTCCTCTAAAAATCTTTTTAGGAATTATACCTCGACATAAAATCTCCTCACAAATAGGAGCTATTAGAACCAGTAAGAAAAAACTGGAAATTAAGGAACTATTCTGGATCAAATCATTAATATTTGATTGATTGCTGGTTGTTGTTTCATTCATCAAACGCAGTAAGACCACACCAAGAATATTAAAGGCAAGAATCACTAGATAGCTTAAGGCCAATCTAGCCAAATCCTTAGCCTTGAAAAACGATAAACCAAAACTAGCCAACTGTGTTTTCCTAGCACCTATTATAAATACAGTTAAAACCACAAGAGATAAGGCCCCTACTAATAGTCCCGTTTGAAGCAGTGGAAATTTTCTGCTAGTTAGAAAAGTTGCTAGGGCTAAAGGAAACTGAGAAAACAAAAGCCCTACTAGAAAGATTATTAACCACTTCCCCCGGTTTAATACTTCACCCCAAATATTCTTTTTTATCATCAATCATACTCCTACCATTCAATCAAAATCACCTACCTAGTTTGAAGCAATTTTCAAGTAACTATAATATAAAAAGGGGAGAACCCCTTTTTATATTATAGCATTTATAGTGCCATGCTGATGTAGTTCAGGATAAACAAGGCATCCAAAATCCAAATCATGACATGAACATCTTTAGCTTGACCTTTGACAATCTTAGTCAAAGTGTAAGTCAAGAAACCAACTGCAATCCCTTGAGTGATAGAGTAGCTGAATCCCATAAAGATAGATGTGAAGAAGGCAGGAACTGCTTCAGACATATCGTCCCAATGGATATTTTTCAAGCTAGCCAACATCATAATCCCAACGATAATCAAGATTGGAGCTGTAGCGGCTGTTGGTACGATCGCTAGAAGTGGGCTAAAGAAGCTTGAGATCGCAAAACAGATTGCCACGACCAAGGCTGTCAAACCAGTACGTCCACCTGCACCGATACCAGCAGCAGACTCAACATAAGTCGTTACGTTTGAAGTACCTGCGATAGCACCAATTGAAGTACCAATCAAGTCAGAGTAAAGAGCCTTATCCAACTTAGCTGATTGGTGATTTTCACCATTTGTCGCTACGATACCAACTTTTTCACCTGTACCGATCAAGGTACCAATTGTGTCAAAAATATCTGTCAATGAGAAGGCAAGAATGGCCATCAGAGTTTCAGGCAAGCGAGCTGTATCTGAAATCAAAGCTCCCAAACCTTCTGAACCAAGAGCTGCACCAAAGACTGTCTTCAAGTCTTCAAAGGCTGCACCAACATGGTTATTAGCAAAATCGATACTAGACAAATCTACCAAACCAACTGCAATAGCAAGAACAGTTGTTGTCAAGATAGAGAGGATAATTCCCCCTTTAATCCCTTTAATGACAAAGAAGATCGTAATGGCAAGTCCTGCAAGAGCCACCAAAACAGCTGGATTATTAAAGCTAACCAATCCTGGAACTGCTGAAGCATTTGCTGTAATCGCTGCTTGAGCCTTGTCAGCCCCTTCTCCTGCAACCGTGTAATTTCCTGGATCGATAGAGAATTTCAAAAGCCCAGCATTCTTAATCCCTACGTAGGCAAGAAAGACACCGATACCAGCTGAAATGGCTGAGCGAAGAGCGTTTGGAATCGATTCAATGATCATTTTACGAACATTTGTCAAGGTAATAATCAATGAGATAATTCCACAGATGAAGACCATAGCTAGGGCTTCTTGCCATGAATAACCAAGACCGAATACGACTGTAAAGGTAAAGAAGGCATTGAGTCCCATACCTGGCGCTTGAGCGTATGGCAGGTTAGCATAGAAGGCCATCATCAAGGTTCCTGCTACTGCACCGATAATCGTTGCAAGGAATACACCCTGAGCAGGCATTCCTGTTTGCGAAAGAATTTGTGGGTTTACAAAGAGAATATAGCTCATTGCAAAGAAAGTTGTTAAACCAGCAAGAACCTCTGTACGAACGTCTGTACCGTTCTCTTTTAGTTTAAATAATTTGTCCATTATCAATCTCCTTTTATTTTTTACGAACAATAATAGGATTATATCATTTATCATTCACTTTTTCAATATCTTTGTTTGATTTATTTAAGAATTTGATGAAATTTCTTTTTTTGTTTCGAATCTGCTTTTCTGCCTGCTTTCTGCTATAATAGTAGACATCTTATCTGAAAAGACACTAGAAAGGTCCCTATGACGAAGAAAATTATTGCAGTTGACCTAGATGGAACCCTGCTCAACTCAGACAGTCAAATTTCTGACTTTACCAAAGAAACCATTAAAAAAGTTGCTGAAAAAGGCCATCAGGTTATTATTACGACAGGTCGCCCTTACCGCATGTCAAAAGATTTTTACCGTGAGCTAGGCCTAGACACTCCTATGATTAACTTCAACGGCTCCCTTACTCATTTACCAGACCAGGTTTGGGACTTTGAAAAGTGTTTGACCGTAGACAAAAAATATCTGCTAGATATGGTTCGACGTTCAGAGGATATTCAAGCCGATTTTATCGCTGGAGAATATCGTAAAAAATTCTACATTACAAATCCCAATGAAGAAATTGCCAATCCCAAACTATTTGGTGTAGAAGCTTTCCAGCCTGAAAATCAATTTCAGCCTGAATTGGTGACCAAGGATCCTAACTGTATTCTGCTGCAGACCAGAGCCAGTGACAAGTATGCTTTGGCAGAAGAAATGAACGCCTTCTATCAGCATCAACTGTCTATCAATACCTGGGGTGGTCCGCTCAATATCCTTGAATGTACCCCAAAAGGAGTCAACAAAGCCTTTGCTTTGGACTACTTGCTCAAGGTAATGAACCGCGACAAAAAAGATTTGATTGCCTTTGGAGATGAACACAATGATACCGAAATGCTCGCTTTTGCTGGGAAGGGCTATGCCATGAAAAATGCCAATCCGGAGCTACTCCCTTATGCGGATGAGCAAATTTCCCTGACCAATGACCAAGACGGGGTTGCCAAAACCCTACAAGACTTATTCTTATAGTCCATTCTGACCAGCTTGCAAGCTGGTCTTTGTGCTCTTTTCACAGTCTCATCAACCAGTTAATCGATTGTTCTATTTTTTACCTCCAAAACCTTGGAAAAGGCTTTCTTTTGTGATATACTTCACATATAAATACAAGAGAGCTCGTCACACTCGACTCTGTTGAAAAAATCAATCCAGTCCCGTTGTCCCTGTTCTCGGCCAATATCAAGGAGGATAGCTATGAAAGCTGTTGTTGTAAATCCAGAAAGCACTGGTGTTGCTGTTGAAGAAAAAGTACTCCGTCCACTTGAAACTGGAGAAGCACTTGTAGAAATTGAATACTGTGGTGTTTGCCACACTGACCTCCACGTTGCCCATGGTGACTTTGGTCAAGTACCAGGACGTGTTTTAGGACACGAAGGTGTTGGTATCGTTAAGGAAATTGCTCCAGATGTTAAAAGCCTTAAAGTTGGCGACCGTGTCAGCGTTGCTTGGTTCTTTGAAGGATGTGGTACTTGCGAATACTGTACTACTGGCCGTGAAACTCTTTGCCGTACAGTAAAAAATGCTGGTTACTCAGTAGATGGTGGTATGGCTGAACAATGTATAGTAACAGCAGACTATGCTGTCAAAGTTCCTGACGGACTTGATCCAGCCCAAGCTTCATCTATCACATGTGCTGGGGTAACGACCTATAAAGCTATTAAAGAAGCCAAAGTTGAACCAGGCCAATGGGTTGTTCTTTACGGTGCTGGTGGACTTGGTAACCTAGCTGTTCAATACGCTAAAAAAGTATTCAATGCTCATGTCATCGCAGTTGATATCAACAACGACAAACTTGCCCTTGCTAAAGAAGTCGGTGCGGATATCGTTATTAACGGCCTCGAAGTTGACGATGTACCAGGACTCATCAAAGAAAAAACAAATGGAGGAGCTCACTCAGCTGTCGTAACTGCTGTATCTAAAGTTGCCTTCAACCAGGCTGTTGACTCCGTTCGTGCTGGTGGTCGCGTCGTCGCTGTTGGTCTTCCTTCTGAAATGATGGAACTCAGCATCGTCAAAACAGTTCTAGATGGAATCCAAGTCATCGGTTCTCTTGTCGGAACTCGTAAAGACTTGGAAGAAGCCTTCCAATTCGGTGCAGAAGGTTTAGTAGTTCCAGTTGTTCAAAAACGTCCAGTAGAAGATGCGGTAGCCATTTTTGACGAAATGGAAAAAGGTCAAATTCAAGGACGTATGGTACTCGATTTCACCCACTAATCTAATAAAAACCTATTTTAAAAGTTGGAATGCGCTTCCAACTTTTTTATATTAAATTTTTTAATAAGGATTCAAAAAAACTTCTCTAAAACTCAATATATCAATATTTTCAGATGTAATCTTTTTAATTATTTTATGATAAATAGTTGATTTTTAGATGAAAACGGTTTATACTTAAAAAGTCTTAAAGTTTTCTTAAAAGAAAACTGAAACAACAAAAAGGAGGAATGACAATAATGAGTATCGGAATCATTATTGCGAGCCACGGCGAATTTGCTGCGGGTATTCATCAGTCAGGTTCTATGATCTTTGGTGAACAAGAAAAGGTTCAAGTTGTAACCTTTATGCCAAATGAAGGTCCTGATGATCTATACGCTAAGTTTAATAACGCTGTTGCTGCATTTGACGCAGAAGATGAGGTTCTAGTTTTGGCTGACCTTTGGAGTGGATCTCCATTTAACCAAGCTAGCCGCGTGATGGGAGAAAATCCTGAGCGTAAGTTTGCCATCATCACAGGACTTAACTTACCGATGTTAATTCAAGCCTATACAGAGCGCCTTATGGACGCTGCTGCAGGTGTAGAAAAAGTCGCTGCGAATATCATTAAAGAAGCCAAAGATGGCATCAAGGCTCTTCCAGAAGAGCTAAACCCAGTTGAGGAAGTAGCAAGCGCTGCAGCTGCTCCAGTTGCCCAAGCTGCGATTCCAGAAGGAACTGTTATCGGAGACGGAAAACTCAAAATCAACCTTGCTCGCCTAGACACTCGTCTACTTCACGGTCAGGTTGCAACTGCTTGGACTCCAGATTCAAAAGCAGACCGTATCATCGTTGCTTCAGATAATGTAGCTAAAGACGAATTACGTAAAGAATTGATTAAACAAGCAGCTCCAGGTAAAGTGAAAGCAAACGTTGTTCCTATCCAAAAACTAATCGACGTTGCAAAAGATCCTCGATTTGGAGGAACACATGCCCTTATCTTGTTTGAAACACCTCAAGATGCCCTTCGTGCCATCGAAGGTGGCGTGCCAATCAAGACCCTTAACGTAGGATCAATGGCTCACTCAACTGGTAAAACAATGGTTAACAACGTTTTGTCTATGGATAAAGAAGACGTTGCTACATTTGAAAAAATGCGTGACCTTGGTGTTGAATTTGACGTACGTAAAGTACCAAACGACACGAAAAAAGATTTGTTTGACTTGATCAACAAAGCAAACGTGCAATAATCGATTTTATGAAAGGATTTTAAAGATGTCTATTATTTCTATGGTTTTAGTAGTCGTTGTAGCCTTCCTAGCAGGTCTTGAAGGTATCCTCGACCAGTTCCAATTCCATCAACCAATCGTAGCTTGTACCCTTATTGGTCTTGTTACTGGTAACCTTGAAGCAGGGATTATCCTTGGTGGTTCTCTTCAAATGATCGCCCTTGGTTGGGCTAACATCGGAGCTGCCGTAGCTCCTGACGCTGCTCTTGCTTCTGTTGCTGCTGCCATTATCATGGTTCTTGGTGGCGACTTTACTAAGACAGGTATCGGTGTTGCCCAAGCGGTTGCTATCCCTCTTGCAGTTGCTGGTCTATTCTTGACTATGATTGTCCGTACACTCTCTGTCGGATTGGTTCACACTGCTGATGCTTCTGCTAAAAAAGGTGACTTTAAAGCAGTTGAACGCGCTCACTTTGTCGCACTTCTTCTTCAAGGTCTTCGTATTGCAGTCCCTGCAGCACTCCTTCTAATGGTACCAACTGAAACCGTACAAAGCATTCTAAATACTATGCCTGATTGGCTTAAAGATGGTATGGCTATCGGTGGTGGTATGGTCGTTGCCGTTGGTTACGCTATGGTTATCAACATGATGGCAACTCGTGAAGTATGGCCATTCTTCGCTATCGGTTTCGTGCTTGCTGCCGTGTCAGATATCACTCTAATCGGATTTGGTGCTATCGGTGTTGCTATCGCTCTTATCTACCTTCACCTTTCTAAAACTGGTGGAAATGGTGGCGGAGGAGCCGCAACTTCTAACGACCCAATCGGCGATATCCTAGAAGACTACTAAGATAAGAAAGGACTGAAAACATCATGACTGAAAAACTTCAATTAACTAAATCAGATCGTAAAAAAGTTTGGTGGCGTTCAACTTTCTTACAAGGTTCTTGGAACTATGAACGTATGCAAAACTTGGGTTGGGCTTACTCATTAATTCCAGCTCTTAAAAAACTCTACACTAAAAAAGAAGATCAAGTCGCTGCTCTTGAACGCCATCTTGAGTTCTTCAACACTCACCCATACGTAGCTGCTCCAATCATGGGGGTTACTCTTGCACTTGAAGAAGAACGTGCTAACGGTGTTGAAATCGACGACGCTGCTATCCAAGGGGTTAAAATCGGTATGATGGGACCTCTTGCTGGTATCGGTGACCCAGTATTCTGGTTTACAGTACGCCCAATCCTTGGATCACTCGGTGCTTCACTTGCCCTTACTGGTAATATCTTAGGTCCAATCCTCTTCTTCGTTCTTTGGAACTTGATTCGTATGTCATTCTTGTGGTATACACAAGAGATTGGATACAAGGCTGGATCAGAAATCACTAAAGATATGTCTGGCGGTATCCTTCAAGACATCACTAAAGGAGCTTCTATCCTTGGTATGTTCATTCTTGCTGTCCTTGTTCAACGTTGGGTAAATATTAAATTTGCTTTCGATGTTGCCAAAGTTCAACTAGATGAAAAGGCTTATATCCATTGGGATAAATTGCCAGAAGGATCTAAAGGTATCCAAGAAGCATTCGCACAAGTAGGACAAGGATTGTCTCAAACACCTGAAAAAGTTACTACTTTCCAACAAAACTTGGATATGTTGATTCCTGGACTATCAGGACTACTCCTTACTTTCCTTTGCATGTACTTGCTTAAGAAAAAAGTATCTCCAATCACTATTATCCTTGCACTCTTCGCAGTGGGTATTGTGGCACATGTTCTTCACATCATGTAATCAAACAACTTAAAAGGAATCAGGTTCTAAACCTGATTCCTTTTTTCTATGCTTTTATTCTGCCAAGGCTCCCATTGGATCCCATGGTGCAAGTACGATTGGTTCTGCTTCATAAGCAGCTTGTTCTTCTGCTGTCAGCAATTCTTTGCGAACAACGATTTGATATGTGTATTCGTCCATCCAAGCGTCTGAGGCAACAAAGTAACCATCGGTACCAACCTTGTCTCCCCATGAGTTTTCAACCTTCCACTTGGTTGATTTGCCATTTTCATCCAAATCAACACCTGTCAAGACCATAGCGTGGGTCATCAAGCTTTCGCTGTAGTCCAAACGTCCAGCCTTGTCTTGAGTTAGTTTAATGTCCATGCTTGATTCAAAGTCATAAACATCTGTCGCAAGGATTCCAGCTTTGCGGTTGCTAAGCTGACCAACATCAGAACCAAACCAAACAGTCTCACCTGCTTGCATTTGGGCAATCGCCAATTCTTTCAAGCGCTCCATCGGTACGTTGATGTAACGAACTGCACGGCTACCAACCACATTTCCCAACATCTCAACTGTGTAAGATTGGCCATAAGGCTTGTCAGCAGTTGGAGCATTGATAACAGAAACATAGTCTTCTAGAGGAAGATTGACATATTTCTTGTAAAATTCTTGTGGCGTGATACCCTTTTCGCTTTGGTAGTTGTTATCCTTATCGCGATAAGCAAAGTCAAATTTACGTGGTGGAAGTCCTAAAGACATAGCAAGGAAGTTAAAGATTTCTTGCAAGAGGTCTTCTTTCTTAGCTTGGACAGTTGCTTGGTCTGCACCAGAAGCAAGCAAGTCACGCAAGATTTGAGCATCTTGGCGAAGCAATTTGTTAAGGATTGCATTTAGCTCACGGCTGCTGCTAGATGAAACAGATTCAGGGTAAACTGACTTAGGCACGACACCGTATTTCTCAAAGAGTGCAACGACCATATCCCATTGACCACCATCTTGTTGTGGTGTTTGAAGTAGGAATTTAACCTTACGGCTAGTTAGGTCTTGGTCTGCAGTCGCAATGACTTGCTCCAAGAACCAATTGGATTTCTCATACTTGTCCCAGAAGAAAGTATGAGCCTGTGACAACTCAAAGTTTTCCAATTTATATTGAGAGATGAGTTTGTGACGGAAGGTGTTGAGAGCCGCAAACATCCAGCAACGACCAGACGCTTTCTGGTTGGTTACCTTATCCTTTGTCAAATCCAATGAGAAAACAGGTGTGTTGTCTACATGGCTTTGGCGACGTTCTAGGGCTGCAAAAATTCCATTATGGCTAGCAGCATTTTCAATCGCTTGGTATTTTACATTTGCTTCATAGTTGGCAAATAATTTATCAGTAAATGATTCTTGAATCGCGTTCATAGATTCCTCCTTTTATTCTACAGTCTATTATAACTCTTTTCACAAAGTAAGCAACTGAAAAACATAAAAGGCAAGGATATTCTTCCTCACCTTTTTCTAACATAACTCAAATTAAGCAATACTTGCAAGGAGAACCTCTAATTCTTCCTTGGTCAAGCGACGCCATTCTCCTCGTTGTAAATTCTCATCCAAGACTAAAGTTCCCATAGTCAAACGCTGTAGGTCCACTACTTCCTTGCCACAGTATGCCACCATACGCTTGACCTGATGGAACTTCCCTTCTGCAATGGTCACACGGATTTGGCTCTGATTCTTTTCTGTATCTATGGAAATAATCTCCAGTCTAGCAGGCTGACAGGTAAAGTCTTTGAGAGGAATACCCTTAGCAAATGTCTCCACATCTTCTTGGATCATAATTCCTTTGACTTGTGCCTGATAAGTCTTGTCCACATGACGTTTAGGCGAAAGTAAAGAATGGGCCAGCTGGCCATCATTGGTCAGGAGCAGGAGTCCATGCGTATCAATATCCAAGCGCCCTACTGGAAAAACTTCCTTGGTCCGAGCAATATCATCCAGCAAGTCCAACACGGTTCTGTGCTTGGGATCCTCAGTCGCTGAAATAACTCCTTGGGGCTTGTTCATCATGTAGTAGACAAATTCTTCATACTCCAACACTTGCCCGTCAAAGCGAATCTCATCTCTTTCTTCATCAATCTGCAATTTAGCTAATTTTTCTTTTTTACCATTTACCATCACGCGCCCAGCCTTGAGCAAGTTTTTGACCTCAGTCCGACTTCCCACAGCGCAGGCAACTAAAAATTTATCTAATCTCATAGAACTATTATATCATACTCAAAAGGAGGCTGGTACAATGACCAACCTCCTTTTCCTTCAAAAATCTCTTCAAACCACGTCAACGTCGCCTTGCCGTATAGATGTTACTGACTTCGTCAGTTCTATCTGCAACCTCAAAACAGTGTTTTGAGCTGACTTCGTCAGTTCTATCTACAACCGCAAAGCAGTGATTTGAGCAGCCTGCGGCTAGTTTCCTAGTTTACTCTTTGATTTTCATTGAGTATCAGATTTAAGAAATTAACTTCCTCGTCTCCAAAAAATTGCTAAGACAATCATGGAACCTAGTACTGCCGGAATAATAGCTGTTCCTGATAAAACTGGTCCCCAAGTTCCAAAAAGCAAGTGACCCAGAAAGGCTCCAATCCAACCGAGGAACATTTTCCCAAAGCAACCCATACGTTCTCCACGATTGGTCAAAGCACCTGCTAAGAGTCCCACTAGGAGACCAACGAACATACTTCCTATCATCTTGGCTCCTTAATTTGCCCAATCACCGTTACGGAAAAGCGGTACACGAGTTCCATCCTCACGGATACCATCGATATCCATTTGATTAGATCCAATCATAAAGTCCACGTGAACATCTGAACGGTTAAGTCCCGCAGCTTCAAGCTCTTCTTCGCTCATCTCTGCTCCACCAACGACGCTAGTCGCATAGGCTGCACCGATAGCCAAGTGGTTTGAAGCATTCTCATCAAAAAGGGTGTTGAAGAAGGTAATGCCTGACTGAGAAATTGGACTTGGATCTGGTACCAAGGCACATTCACCCAAGGCACGCGCGCCTGCATTTTCAAAGACAAGGTCTTTCATGACCTGATCACCCTTTTCAGCAGTAATGTCTACGATTTGTCCATCCTTAAAGGTTACTTTAATTCCTTCAATGATATTTCCGTTGTAGCTAAGTGGTTTTGTAGAAGTAACATAACCATCTGCACGACGGAAGTCAGGTGCTGTGAAGACTTCCTCTGTCGGCATATTTGGCAAGAATCCTTCTCCCTGTGCATTGATAGCACCAGCTGATTCCCAAACGTGATTCTTTGGCAAACCAAGGGTCAAATCAGTTCCTGGCGCTGTGTAGTGAAGGGCTGAGAATTGTTCTTTATTAAGCATATCAGCCTTACTCTTGAGGATGGCAGCGTGTTCTTCCCAAGCCTTAACAGGATCTGCTTCGTAGACTCGGCAAGTTTTGAAGATTTGGTCCCAAAGGAGATCGACTGCTTCTTCATCGCTCGCAGCATTTGGAAAGACTTTTTTAGCCCACTCAAGTCCAGCAGCGGCTGCTACCGTCCAGCTGACCTTGTTGGATTGCGTTGCGATACGCATTGGTTTCATGGCAAGTCCCATAGCTTTAGCAGAAGCTGAAAGCTTGTCAGCATCCACTCCGTTCAAGGCACCTGGATCAGAAGAACGGACACCAAGACGGCTAGCCTTGTTCTCCAAGAGATAGTTCATCTCAGCAATCTTGTATTCTGGTACATTGTCCAAACGCTCCATCGGTGCGTGGAGGAATTTCTCACGGTTGATGACATCATCTGTCCACTGAACGATAACCTCATGTGCACCCAAAGCATAAGCTTCTTTCACGATTAAATGAGCCAACTCGCGTTGCTCCACATCGATAGAAAGAGCCAAAGTGTGACCAGGCTGCACGTTAATTCCATTTGCAACCAACAATTTCGCATATTTTTCTAGATTTTCTTTAAAATTTGGTAAAACCATTCTATTCTTCCTTTTCTATTTTTCTTTCAAAGCAGAAAATAATCCTGCTAAAGCAATGGCACTCGACAAGAGCGCTGTTGATAGGATAATTGTCTGATCAGCAAGTTCTAATTGATATTCAAATACCTTCTCAGCCGGCTTATCTTCTGCGAATATTCTAAGCTTCATCTTGAACTCCTTAAAATAGATTAAAATAAATCACTATGACTGCCTGTCCTTAACAAGTTTAAAATCAATTCTTCCTTGTCAACTTTATAGACCAGGAGCCAATCTGGCTGGATATGGCATTCACGAACTCCTTGAAAATGCTTGGATGCCGTCAATTGATAATCACGATATCTAGCAGGAAGGTCTTTTTCTTGAACCAGAAAATTCAAAACTTCTTCTAATAATTCTGCCTTCAAACCACGCTTCATAGCCAACTTAAAATCTTTTTTAAACTGTTTATGATAACGAATCTTAAGCACGCAAATCCTCCATCAAGTCTGAGACTGATTCAAAAGACTGGCTCATATTACGATTTTGATCTAAATCCGTTAATACCTCTAGCAATTTCCGATTCTCGTCTAGTCTGACATCGAAAGGTAAACCCTGATATTGAATGGCCTGACGAAGGAAAATATTAATAGCCGTTGTCATATCCATTCCCAGATTACTAAACACCTGTTGGGCCTGCTCCTTAACCTCACTATCCAAACGGATGCTCATGCTCGTCTTTGACATACTCTCACCCTCTTTCTATTTATTATTTTAACAAAAAAGAAGGCTAATGTAAATCTATTGGATATACATTAGCCTCTTTAAATAGATGATTATCGTTGCTCTGATGACTTACTTTCTATAAAATCATTTACCCTAGTCAAGATCTCTTTTTCCAGTTCTGTTATTTGTTTCGGACCCCAACCAGAATCTTTTTTAGAAGTTATCTCTGCCATCATCTGTAATTTTAAACTTTGACGATAAAATATATCTTGCCATTGATTATACTTTGCAATTGGAACTAAATTTCCAAACTTCGAATTCTGACTATCTGTAATGATACAAAGATTCCCGAAGGAGTGCAAAAATTTATCATCAATCTCTTCAAATATTTCATCACTATTTGGATGTTGTGGAAACCAGTGCTCTATGGAACGACGATATGTAAACTTAAAATCTTCAAATTCAACGCTCGAATACTTTCCTTTTAAATCCGAACAATTTTTCCATAAAATATAATCTATAAAATTGAAATCATAAACACGAATGGCACCATATCTTTTGATATTTCCATCCTTGTCAAACAAACTTTCCTCAGCATATCTCACTGCCATTTTCTCAAGAAAATCCTTAAACTGACTAGCAAATTCTGTTTGATTTAACTCTTCAATATGGTTAAAGAGGAATTGCAAGATTTCATATAACCAACGACTATCACGATTAGCAGTAAAGGTCACAGCAAACATAGATTGGAGCATTAAAATATCATCATTGAACTTTTCAAAAGAATTTTTATCATGATAATATTGAACAAATAAATCTCCTCCAGTTTTATTATTATAATCATTCCGATAAACTTTCTGTAGAAACCAATCATTTTCTTGTCTTCTATTATTAGTCTCTTGTGACATTCGTACGATCAAATTATCAAATATAAATTTTAATTTCAATAAATTTCTAATAAATAATGTAACATCCTCTAAATTTGTATTAACACTAGTTACATTTTCAAATGTTTCTAATAATTTCTTGTCATCTAGCTGTATATCAGAAGGAGATACATTACCAAATGTTATATAATAAACGAAATATAAAAATGTTTCAAAGTTTATAATCGTTCTGTATTTTTCCACTTCATTCGTATCTGATATTACTTTAACTCTTGTAGATTCTTTATTTTCTATACTAGACAATAGAGATTTCTTATTAGTTGACTGAACTTCTATTTGACTTAAGGACTTATCAATATTTAAAAGAAAGCTATTCTGATAATTATTTCCTTTAATCCAATTCAAAGGAAAGATTTTTTCTCTTTCTCCATCATGATGCTTTTTCTTTGCTTTTTTTGTAAATGCATTGATTACCGGCTTATCAAATTCTGCACAGGCGTCCCAAATTCTCGCAAATTTTTGTGCCATTTCTTGATCTTCACCAAATTTAGACATCATTTGTGCCTTAAGAATCTCATGAGCCTCTAGTTGTTCTCCTCGAGAATTGAAACGTTCGAAATAAAGATTCAAATCTAAATCTTCAGGAAGTATGCTCCGAAAAATGATGACATTCTCAAAAAGATAATCAACGAAAAACTGAGGATTAAGCTGGCGCTCCTCTAGCACTTTTTTCAATGCGTCTCTAGCATGTCCGTAACCTCTAGTCAGCTCATTTTCATCGCCCTCTAAAATTTTTTTCTTGGCAAATAAATCTTGAATATTCTTATTTGATTTCTTCCTAGCTGGGAAGGTAAGATTGACAGCTTTCAATCTATCAAAACCAAACTCATGCTTCAAAGCTAAGGCAATCAAATTAAGAGCGGTTGTCCGCTGTTGCCCATCTATGATTCTGAAAATGTTATTCTCTTTATTAACGACTAATGTTCCAATATAGTAATTATCTCTATTTTCTTGAACAGCATCTGCTACGTCGTTCAATAACTGCTCAATTTCATCATAAGTCCAAGCAAAATTTCTCTGATAAAGAGGAATAGCATAGGTATCTTCATTTAACAAACGATTAACTGATAAGCTTATATGTGTTTCTACCATTTATCTTTTTCCTCTTCTATAATCTTGTCCACAGTATAATTTTCAAATAATTCTCTATCTATCTTGATCATGAAATCATTCGGAGTGACAGCATGAGATAAAAGTTGAAATAGCTTTTGAACCTCTTTTTGTCTAAACCTTCCACCAGCAGCATAGTTCCCAACCGTCGCATCATATATGGCTTTAGATTTAACTCGAGGGTAGTAAGACCAAATAAACAAGGTTTCTACTATCTCCTTTGATAGTTCATCTTTTCCAAATCTATCTGCGAAAAGTGAGCAAATATTTAGGAATATATTGTGACACTTGAGGTAGCGCCCTTTTGAGCTATTGTAAATGTTCAACATACCTTCTGGGTAAGCTACATTTTTTTCTTCTCCTTCAGGTTCATCAGAAAATCCTAACTCTGCATTTAAAAAATCTTTATGTTCTTTAATAGTTCCATGAGCAGATTCAATATACTCAAAAAATTTACTTCCATCAATGATTGGCATAGTAATTGACATAGGGAGATTTTCAATATGACGATACAATTCTAGATATGGGAAGTTCTGATTCAAATCAACACCTTTAAAATCATCAATAAAATCCTCTGTAAAACGGAGATAAGAGCCATAACGCTTGTTTGTTAATCCTGTCTCTCCTCGCGACCAACGTCTCATACGAAAAAGATGTTTATCAAACAACTCTTTGAGACTTAAATCTTTATCTTCTACAAATTGCTCCCACTTTTCCACAATTCTTTCATCTTCGGAATCTTGCTTGCGAAGATGATAGGCTTTGAGCAAATCATGAGGTTCTAAAGATTTACCACGATTATTCTGAGAATCAAATAACTGAAAGGCTTCAGATAATCGTTTTTGGGGCATAGTAATCACGGAGACAGAACAATTTTCCAATAAAAAATTGCAAATATCTTTTGCTTGATTTTCGCCAACCAATTGAGTCAAATTTTCCCACTCATTATAATTTTCACTCGCATGATAGCAAGATAGCTCTCCAAATACAGTAGCACTCAGCAGTTGCTTAGCACCCTTATAATTCTCTAAATCATCTAATAAATGAAGAAACAAGGAAATTGAAATTAGCCGTTGCTGTCCATCGACAATATCTAAGTATCTATCATTTTCATGTAAGATAACGGAACCAATCTGATATTCCTTTTTCCCCATAGCATCTCGTAAATCATAAAAAAGATTACGGATATGTTTTCTGTTCCATTTATAAGGTCTTTGATAAGAAGGAATCCGCAAGTCCCCTTTTTTCAATAGTTCTCCAACCTTTTTAGAAGTAAATTGAATACTCATTTTATCCTCATTTATATTTATCTATCATTTCTTGAACTGTTCGCTTCATATCCTCTACTAAAATCCGAGGAGACAAAACAGTAACTGCTTCCCCTTGTCCCAGTAACCAGCGTTTAAGGCCCGGTGTATGCTGACTTTCAAACTGAAAATGAGTCCAGCCGCCATTTTTCCCAACTATTTTTGCATTTGGAAATTGATCCATCACAATCGTCGGATCGTACAAATACTCGATTTCAATACTGATTTTCTTCCCGATAAAAGCATCCACTCTCTCGTTACGAATATCACCATCTCTAAATTTATCTCGATAAGAAATAGAAGGTTTCTCTATATCACTAAGAGACCAGGACTGAATACGGTCTACTCTTAAAGTAATATAAGTAGCATGTTTCAACTGGTAAACAACCAGATAGAAATAATGATTATCATAGTAAAGAGAGACTGGCAAAACAGTCTGCTTCTTAGAAGATTCAGAATAAGGTTTTTGATAGATAATATCTAGAACCTGTTCATGTAAAATAGCTTCTGATAAATTCCAAATTTTCTCTATTCTATTTTGTTGATCCGTTAAGGGAGCATAGTTAAGCTTTTCGCTGCCAATGATCTGCTCAATTTCTTTCTGATCAGCACGGGGAACCAAGACCAGTAAATTATTTAGTAAGCTAGCAATTTCTGGTCTGTTCAGTGCTCGATTTTCCAATAAAATCTTTGAAATAACGAGAATATCCTTTTTATTAAAAACTGACTTACTTACTAAACAATACTTATTCGTCTTACGATTATAAAGCAAATCTCCACTATAACTGGTGTTACTAGATAAAATATCACGGAGTAGCGAAAAATCTCTCTGTATCGTCTTTTCGCTAACCTCAAATTCCTGAGCCAGTTGCTTTTTTCCTAGTGAAGTACCTAACTGTAAACGTAAAAAAATTGTTAGTAGTCTCTCTTGATCATTCATTTTCAGTCCTTCTTATTATTTTTCAAGCGATGTTAAACACGCTGTCATCCCCCACTTAAAACGCACAATTAAACGAGATTGAACATTTTTCAACTGATCTGGTTCAGAATCACCAGATAAAACAATTTGCTTATTCTTAATATGTTGAGAATTAAATAGATTAAAAAATTTTTCTTGAATCATATCATCTTTTTCTCCCAATACCTGAATATCATCTACAATTAGGAGATCAAACTCCTCACTTCTAACTTTTTGTATTTCTAGCTCATTTTCCAATAAGTTTTCGGCAGAAATGTATTTTACTCGTTTTTCTGGATTGTTCTCAAGCACCTTGTTCCCAATAGCTTGAAGGAGATGTGTTTTACCTGAACCCGATTCCCCATAAATATAAAGGGGATTATATTGTAACCCTAAGTTTTCTACTACAGCTACGGCCCCTTTCTTTGCTAAATCATTACCATCTTTTTCTAGAAAATTTTTTAATTGATATTTGTTATCTAATCCTGTATTGTTCATCATTTTAACCTCTAACTTTGCACTTTATATTCAAAACGATTAAAGCAAAATAAACTAGCCCCTAGGTGATTTCAACTGTACCACTATGCCAGATTCGAAGAACTCAACTACGGATTCAGCCATATTTTTTAAGTCTTCGGGTAAGCAGTCTGAATATACAATGAAGAGTTTGTTTCTTTTCTTATTCTCTTTGAATTGCTGCATCCAGTATTCCTGTACCCTTTGATCAGCCTCTCCCAAAAGTTGAACTCCCTCCAGAAAAATCAAGTCATACTCTGTATGCTCCATTTGAAGTTTTATCCATTGACTATGTTTAGAAAAAATCAAATTATCTCTCACTCGATAATATCCAAGTGATGCTATTGGAGTAGCAGGTTTTATTTTAGTTAACGTATAAAACAAATGCCATCTGTCAGTCTCTGAAATACCGCAAATGTAAATACATTGAGAATCTTCTTTTAAGTCTATTTGTGGGAATCCGGTCCAATCATTCCCATCATCTTTCAAGCCTTTTTCAAAATTGTAAATTTGCTCTTCAATTGACACGTTAGAATTTAAAATTCCTTGATCCACCATATTATACTCTCTTTTCTATTATTTTTAAGAGAATTATAACAAATCAAGTGGACATATTTTGTCCACTTGATCAAAATAAGCAATTTTTTAAAACAACTCATCAAACAAACTGAGCTGGTTATCCTCTGGCATGTTGCCGAGAATCCCCATTTCATCCATCTTTTCAACCAAGGTAGATGAGAGGCCACCGCGTTTGCGTAGTTCTGTTTTGGAGAGGAATTCTCCCTCTTCACGCGCTCGTACCAATTGCTTAGCAACGTTCTCTCCCAGACCATCCATTGCTACAAATGGCGGAATGAGGGTATCACCATCAATGAGGAACTCTGTTGCCTGACTACGATAGAGATCGAGTTTTCCAAACTTGAAACCACGTTCCCACATTTCATTGACAATCTCAAGAGTTGTATAAAGATCAATTTCTACATTAGAGGCTTCATTATTCTTCCGTTTTTCAGCGATTTCTTCCATTCTGCGTTTGATGGCATCCAATCCCGCTCCCATAGTCTTGATATCAAAAGCCTTAGCACGGATGGAGAAGTAAGCACAGTAATAATAAATGGGATGGTGAACCTTGAAGTAGGCTACACGCAAGGCCATCATAACGTAGGCTGCCGCATGGGCTTTAGGAAACATGTACTTGATTTTCCCACAGGACTCAATATACCACTCTGGCACCTTATTGGCCTTCATGGCTTCGATATAGCCATTTCGCTCTTCCTCGGAAATCTTCAACCACAATCCCTTACGTACCCGTTCCATGATGGTAAAGGCCATCTTAGGCTCGAGACCAGCATGCATGAGGTAAACCATGATGTCGTCCCGACAACCGATAACTGTTGATAGGTCCGCAATTCCTTGCTTAATCAAATCCTGGGCATTTCCCAACCACACATCGGTACCGTGGGACAGGCCTGAGAGCTGAAGCAACTCCGCAAAAGTTGTCGGATGCGTCTCGTCTACCATTCCACGTACAAAGTTGGTTCCAAACTCTGGAATTCCCAGCATACCCGTCGGTGTTCCGATTTGCTCAGGAGTTACTCCTAGCACATCAGTCCCAGAAAAGAGGGCCATCACGCCTTCATCATCCATAGGAATTTCATTAGGGTCAATCCCAGACAAGTCCTGCAGTTTCCTAATCATGGTCGGATCATCATGCCCCAGCACATCGAGTTTGAGGACGTTCTCATCGATATCGTGGAAGTTAAAGTGAGTCGTTTGCCATTCAGCCGTCACGTCATCCGCTGGGTACTGGACAGGCGTAAAATCATAGACATCCATGTAGTTAGGAATAACAACGATTCCCCCCGGGTGTTGTCCCGTTGTTCGCTTGACACCAGCAGCACCTTGAGCGAGGCGTTCCACCTCTGCATCACGATAAAACTTTCCATAATCTCTCTCATAGCCCTTGACAAATCCATAGGCAGTCTTAGCAGCCACCGTACCAACTGTCCCTGCACGGAAGGCATATTCCTCACCAAAGATATCACGCACATCCAAGTGGGCGCTAGGCTGGTCTTCTCCCGAGAAGTTCAAGTCAATATCAGGGACCTTGTCCCCATCAAAACCGAGGAAGGTCTCAAACGGAATATCCTGCCCATTTTTGCTGAGTTTATGACCACAGTTTGGACAGTCCTTATTAGGCATATCAAAACCGGAACCGTAAGAACCATCGGTGATAAACTCGCTATACTGACACTGTCCACAAACATAGTGAGGAGAGAGAGGATTAACCTCGGTAATCCCAATCATGGTCGCAACGAAACTAGATCCGACAGATCCACGAGAACCAACCAAGTAGCCCCGTTCATTAGAGCGTTGCACCAGCATCTGCGAGGCTAGATAAATCACGGCAAATCCATTACCCAAAATAGAAGTTAATTCCTTTTCAATTCGCAAATCAACGATATCTGGCAGCGGATTTCCATAAATCTCAAAAGCTTTCTTGTAAGTCAGTTCAGCGACTGTTTCTTCAGCCTTATCGATAAACGGCGTGTACAAGTCACCCTTAACGACCTCAACAGGTTCAAAGCTATCTGCCAAGGCATTGGTGTTTTCAATAACCAGTTTACGTGCCAGTTCCTCTCCCAAGAAGGCAAATTCATCCAACATCTCATTGGTTGTTCTAAAATGGGCTTTTGGCAGAGGAGCTGGTTGGGCATGTTCACCATGACCAATAGTTCGGTTAATCATCGCCCCCTGACCCAAACTACGAACAATAATTTCACGATAAATTTCTTCTTCCGGTTCGATATAGTGGACATTTCCCGTAGCCAAAACGGGCTTGCCAAGGCGGTCTCCAACCTCTATCAAACTCTTGATAATAGTCTGGAGCTCCTCCATATCCTTGATCTGCTCTTTAGCAATCAAGGGAGCATAGATAGCTGGTGGCATGACCTCGATAAAGTCATAATACTTGGCCACCTCAACCGCCGCATCCACACCTTGGGAAACAACCGCGTCAAAAACTTCACCCTCGGAGCAAGCCGACCCTAAAATCAGGCCCTCCCGATGGGCATCTAGAACCGTTCTCGGTATCCTCGGAACACCTTCAAAGTACTTGGTATTGGACAAAGAAACCAGTTTAAAGATATTTTTTAGACCTACCTGATTCTTGACATAAATGGTCGCATGCTTAATCCGAGCTTTTTTATAAGAATCTGGACTGATTAGATCAATGTTGAGTCTAGCTAGATCAGTCACACCATGTTTTTCTGCCACCTCTTTTATAAAAATGAAAAGTAGACGACCAGTCGCTTCCGCATCGTAGTTGGCCATGTGGTGATGTTCCAAGGCCACACCAAAACGCTTAGTCAAAGGTCCCAAACCATGACGTTTATACTCAGGATAGAGATTTCTAGCAAACTCCAGCGTATCAATAACTGGTTGGCTAATCCTTGGAAGACCATGACGCTCATAATTGGCATTCATAAAGCCAACGTCAAAGGTCGCATTGTGGGCGACTAAGACTGTATCCTTGCAAAATTTTTGGAATTCTTGCAGAACTTTTTCTAGTGGTTTGGCATTTTTGACATGATCATCTGTAATTCCAGTCAACTCAGTAGTAAAAGCTGACAAGGGATGCCCAGGATTGATAAATTCATCAAATTCGGCAATAACATTCCCCTTGTACATCTTAGAAGCCGCAACCTGAATCAAATCATTATAGATGGCTGAAAGCCCCGTCGTTTCCACGTCAAAAACCACATAGGTCGCTTCCGACAAGTCCATCTCCACTTCGTTGTAGACGATAGGAACCCGGTCCTCCACGATATTGGCTTCCATTCCATAGATTAGCTGAATTCCAGCTTTCTTGGCCGCCTTGTAGCCGTGTGGGAAGGATTGAACATTTCCATGGTCGGTGATGGCAACCGCCTTGTGTCCCCACTTAGCAGCTGTCGTAACGATTTCTTCAACCTCTGGTAGAGCATCCATAGTCGACATGTTGGTATGAGCATGAAACTCAACCCGACGCTCACCTTCTGGCATCAAATCTTTCCGCTCATAGTGAACAACTTCCTGCACATCCTGCACATTCATAGTCAAATCGCGTGTGAAGTTATTCATCTCCACATTCCCACGCACTCGGAGCCAAGAATTCTTCTTGATGAGGTCAAATTTCTGAGCCTCTTCCTCATTTTTAACCCACTTTTGCATAGAAAAACTTGAAGTGTAGTCCGTCATTTTAAAGTTGATTAAAACACGACCTGTTCTAGTCACTTTTTGCTCTACATCAAAAACAACCCCTTCAAAGACCAGACGATTTTCCTCAGTCGTCACTTCGATCATAGGAGTAATCTCCGCCTTATCTAGCTTTGGCTTAGCCGCAGCCTTTTTGGCCTGAAAATCAAAGGCTGGTTTCTCTTCCGCTGGAGGTGGTGCCATCTGTTCCAGTTGCTCCATAGCACGGAGCGCTTCCTCATTGGCAGCTTGAACAATCTGCTCATTTTCAGCATGAAAGGCTTCTTCCTGCTCTTGAGTCAGCACATCATTCTTCTCTACTTGACAGTTAAAAGTAGGAAAACCAAATTTTTCAAGTTGTTTAGCTAAATTAGGAAGATGATTTTTCTTAAAGTGTTCCTTATCAATCGCCTCTGAGCCTTCAATAAAGAGTTGATTGCCCTCAGCACGAACTTGCAAATTCTGATAAAGAGATTTAAAGCCTTGACTAGCACACGGCCCTTCAGAAAAAGCCTCTCTATAATATGCTTGTAAGAGTTGATTTGAAAATTCTTGAGACAGAGCCTTGATTTCAAAAATAGCTTTATTACCTGTCTTAGAAAATTCCTCACTCAAACCCTTCTTTAATTCTAAAAAGATTTCAATCGGTAAAATATTAGAAAATACGAAATGAAACTCCCATACCTTACTAATTTTATGAACCACAACTCGTTCAATATCAGCATGTGATAAAGCAGATGCCTGTCTCATTTCAGCAGGCATCCCCAGTTGATTCATCAAAATTTCAAAACTGTTTGACATTCATTTTCCTCACATTATTCTCCTACTATTTTACCATATTTAGAGGTATTTTCTAAAGACAAAAGGAAGCCACTAAGTGACTTCCTTCTAGAGTGAGGACAGATTAGTCTTCACCTTTGTTTTTCTTAATGATTTCTTCTTGTACTGACTTAGGTACATCTTCGTAGTGGTCAAATACCATCATGAATGTACCACGTCCTTGAGAAGCAGAACGAAGAACTGTTGCGTAACCGAACATTTCAGCAAGTGGAACGTAAGCACGAACGATTTGGCTGTTACCGTGTGCTTCCATACCATCAACACGTCCACGACGAGCAGTTACGTGACCCATAACATCACCAAGGTTTTCTTCTGGAACAGTGATTGTTACAAGCATCATTGGCTCAAGGATAGCTGGTTGTGCTGATTTAGCAGCTTCTTTAAGGGCAAGTGAAGCCGCGATCTTGAAGGCAGTTTCAGATGAGTCGACATCGTGGTATGAACCATCGTAAAGCTTAGCTTTAACGTCAACCATTGGGTAACCTGCAAGAACACCGTTAGCCATAGATTCTACCAAACCTTTTTCAACCGCTGGGATAAATTCACGAGGAACCACACCACCGACGATTGCGTTTTCGAATTCGAATCCTTTACCTTCTTCGTTTGGAGTAAATTCAATCCATACATCACCGAATTGACCTTTACCACCAGACTGACGTTTGAAGAATCCACGTGCTTGAGTAGAAGCGCGGAATGTTTCACGGTAAGATACTTGAGGAGCACCTACGTTTGCTTCAACTTTGAACTCACGACGCATACGGTCAACAAGGACATCAAGGTGAAGCTCACCCATACCAGAGATAACTGTTTCACCAGTTTCAACGTTTGTTTCAACGCGGAATGTTGGATCTTCTTCAGCCAATTTTTGAAGGGCGATACCCATCTTATCTTGGTCTGCTTTAGATTTTGGCTCAACCATCAATTGGATAACTGGTTCTGGAACGTTGATTGACTCAAGGATGATTTTAGCTTTTTCATCTGTCAATGAGTCACCAGTTGTAGTATCTTTCAAACCAACGGCAGCAGCGATATCACCTGAATAAACAGTGTCGATTTCTTGACGGCTGTTAGCGTGCATTTGAAGGATACGTCCGATACGTTCACGTTTACCTTTAGAAGTGTTCAATACGTATGAACCTGATTGAAGCACACCTGAGTAAACACGGAAGAATGTCAAACGACCTACGAATGGGTCAGTCATGATCTTGAAGGCAAGAGCTGCAAATGGCTCTTCATCAGATGCTGGACGAGTTTCTTCTTCATCTGTATCTGGGTTGATACCTTTGATTGCTGGGATGTCAAGTGGGCTTGGAAGGTAGTCGATAACCGCATCAAGCATCAATTGAACACCTTTGTTCTTGAAGGCAGAACCACACAATACTGGGAAGAATTCAACGTTGATAGTCGCTTTACGGATACCAGCTTTCAATTCTTCGTTAGTGATTTCTTCACCTTCGAGGTATTTCATCATCAATTCTTCGTCAGTTTCAGCAACTGCTTCGATCAATTTTTCACGGTATTCTTGAGCTTGGTCAAGGTATTCAGCTGGAATATCTTCTTCAAGGATATCTGTACCAAGGTCGTTAGTATAGATTTCAGCTTTCATCTTGATCAAGTCGATGATACCACGGAAGTCATCTTCAGAACCGATTGGCAATTGGATTGGGTGTGCATTTGCTTGAAGACGATCGTGAAGTGTGCTTACAGAGTAAAGGAAGTCAGCACCGATTTTGTCCATTTTGTTGGCAAATACGATACGTGGAACTCCGTACTCAGTTGCTTGACGCCAAACTGTTTCAGTTTGAGGTTCAACACCTGATTGTGAGTCAAGAACGGTAACCGCACCATCCAATACACGAAGAGAACGTTGTACTTCGATTGTGAAGTCCACGTGTCCTGGTGTGTCGATGATGTTTACTCGGTGGTTGTTCCATTGAGCTGTTGTCGCAGCAGATGTGATAGTGATACCACGTTCTTGCTCTTGCTCCATCCAGTCCATTTGTGACGCACCTTCGTGAGTTTCACCGATTTTGTGGATTTTACCAGTGTAGTAAAGAATACGCTCAGTAGTTGTTGTTTTACCAGCATCGACGTGAGCCATGATACCGATATTACGAGTTTTTTCAAGTGAAAATTCGCGTGCCATGAGGTTTGTTTCTCCTATTTATTTTTGATTTCTATTCTATTATAACACGATTTTAATAAAAACGGATAGGCAGGACCTACCCGTTCTCAATCTTTTCATGCTATTGTTGGTTTCAACTTACTAGATGGTAAGTTGAGTTGTAGCTAAGAGCTGATCGAGCTCAATTGAACTCGGGCTAAAGTTAGCTAGCCGATTTGAGCCGGAACGGGATGCTGTGTGAAAAAGATAAACTTCCTTGTATTCGTCGAATACTGCGTCAGTTTCCTATTTTCACATTGCATCCTTACCGTTCCTAGCATCATGATTTTACCAACGGAAGTGTGCAAATGCACGGTTAGCTTCAGCCATACGGTGAGTGTCTTCACGTTTCTTAACTGCTGCACCAGTGTTGTTAGCAGCATCCAAGATTTCTTTTGCAAGACGGTCTTGCATTGTGTGTTCACCACGAAGACGAGCAATTGTTACCAACCAACGAAGTCCAAGTGTTGTACGACGTTCTGGACGAACTTCAACTGGGACTTGGTAGTTAGATCCACCAACACGACGTGCACGTACTTCAAGTACAGGCATGATGTTTTCCATAGCTGTTTCAAATACTTCAAGTGCATCGTTGCCAGTAGCTTCTTTGATTTGTTCAAAAGCACCGTAAACGATTGAAGCAGCTGTACCACGTTTACCGTCAAGCATAACGCGGTTGATAAGACGAGTAACTAATTGTGAATTGTAAAGCGGATCTGGCAATACGTCACGTTTTGGAGCTCTATTTTTACGACTCATTTCTCTTTATCCCCTTTCCTTATGCTTTTGGACGTTTAGTACCGTATTTAGAACGGCCTTGTTTACGATCGTTAACACCTGCAGTATCAAGTGCACCACGGACGATATGGTAACGTACCCCTGGAAGGTCTTTTACACGTCCACCGCGAAGAAGAACCACGCTGTGTTCTTGCAAGTTGTGTCCGATACCTGGGATGTAGGCAGTAACTTCGATAAGGTTGCTCAAACGTACACGAGCGAATTTACGAAGGGCTGAGTTAGGTTTTTTAGGTGTCATTGTTCCAACACGAGTTGCAACACCACGTTTTTGTGGTGAAGAAACGTTTGTTTGAACTTTTTTATGACTGTTGTAACCAACGTTCAAAGCTGGTGATTTAGATTTTTCTACTTTTGATTTACGCGGTTTGCGAACCAATTGGTTAATTGTAGGCATCTACATTCTCCTGTGTTTTTTTATTTTTGGTGATGATACACTTGGTGACAGCTATCATCTGTGTGTACTTTTGCAACATTTGTCAGCACGTCCCTGTACACTCTTGAGAGACCAAAAGTAAAAAGTACCGTCTATTATTGTAACAAATTTTTCCCTTACTTGTCAAGATATTTTTCTTTTTTATTGTCAATTTTAGCTCTTTTGTATTGCTCCCAAAAGAAAGAAAAGGAGGAATAAGTCCCTCCTAAAGTTAGGTATTGTTCCATTCAATCCCATCATTTTTAACACATAATGTTCAGAAAAATATTATATCATCACAACCAACCAGATTCTTTCGCGATATTAGCTGCCTCTGTTCGATTAGCAGCATCTAGTTTCGAAAGAATATTGGTGACATAGTTTCGGACGGTTCCATTTGATAAATAAAGCTGATCCGCGATTTCTTGATTAGACAAACCCTGAGCGATTCCCTTTAAGACAGCAATCTCTTGTTCTGTCAATGGATTGGGATGCGTCATCACCACTTCCATCAATTCAGGCGAATACTCCTTGCGTCCTTCAAGGACAGTATGCAAGGTTTGCATGAGGTCGGCAATACTTCTCTCTTTCAAGACATAAGCATCCACTCCAGCCTTGACCGCACGTTCAAAGTAACCAGGGCGCTTGAAGGTCGTTACCACAACCACCTTTGTTTCTAGCTTTTCTGCTCGTACCCATTCCAGCACTTCGAGACCTGTCTTAACAGGCATCTCTACATCAAGAATGGCGATATCCACAGACTCCTTTTCTAAGAATTGGATTGCTTCTTGCCCATTCTTGGCTTGAAAGACAGACTCTACATCCGGTTGAAGCGTGAGCAACTGGCACATGGCATCTCGCAACATACTTTGATCTTCTGCGACTAATACTTTCATCTACTTTCTCTCCTTATAAGGTAGTCGAACCTGCACTTCAGTCGGATGTTTCTGACTGATCACCTTTACTTCTCCTGAAAAAGGAAGGACACGGTCTCGAACGGTATGGAGTTCATCTCCTTTTAGAGAAGCAAAGCCACAGCCATCATCTCTCACTGTTAGAATGAGTTCTTTCTCAGTTCGTTCTAATTTCAAGTAGGCTTTCGATGCTTTGGCATGTTTGATGATGTTGGTCACTAGCTCAAGCAAAATCATGGAGGCCGTTGATTCTAATGCCTGAGTAAGGCTAGCAGTATCTAGTTGGTTATCCGTTTCCACCTCAATTCCAGCAATTTCTAACATCTTTTTCACAGTCTCTAGTTCGGATGTCAAAGTTCTAGACTTAAGATTTTCCACAATGGTTCGCACTTCACGCATTGATTCTTTGCTAATTTGCTGTATTTCTCTTAATTCCTTTTCCACCTGTGGATAAGCCTGTATTTGAAATAACTGCAAGGCTAGATCAGTTTTAACACTAAGCATAGCAAAGGTATGCCCCAGACTATCATGCAAATCCTGACCGATACGACTACGTTCATTTTCAGCAAGCAATAGATTTATCTGGGCATTTTGCTTGGCCTGTGCTTTTTTCAAATCCTCGACAATGCGAATCCGAACCAATCCAAATGTCATAAGATCGACAAAAGTAAGAATTCCAAGCAGATAAACTAGAAACTCAACTTCAACTTCCTGAAAAATCAAAAGTTGCCCCACAACAAGGAATTGAGCAAGGAGAAAAGTCCGGACATGTAAAGAATTAAAACTACGTACGCCAAAATGATAAATTAAGAGATTAGCAAGAAAAAAGAAGAACCAGATATAATTTACACCAACAAAGGCAGTATAGCCAGCTACATAGGCTAGCATGATAATCCAAAAGAGCCAGGATAAGCGCTGGCTCTTGGTGGTTAAAACGCCTAAGTAGGCCACTACAAATAGAATATCAATCAATAAATGCCAGCTAGGAAGCTCCCCAGTCACTACAGGAACGACGGGAAAAACCATAAAAATCAAACTGGCCCAATACATATAGTCTATGCTTTTCAGTCTTTCAAGCATTAAGCATTCTCCTTATGACCTTGAAGGTAAATAGTCAAACCAAATAAAACTGCTGAAAAAACAAGTAAATAAACTGTCGCTGATAGATTAATGCCACCCTCATTTAAGAAGGTCTTGATTAATTCCATCAACTGATAGCTTGGTAGACGCTTTCCGATTGCTTGCATCCAGTCTGGAAATAAAGAGATGGGCATCCAGAGTCCGCCTAAAACAGCCAAGCCAAAGTAAAGAAGATTGCCCACGACAGACATCAGCTGACTAGTCGGCAAGAGAGTCAAGGTCAAGCCAAGCGCTACAAAAGCAATACTTCCCGCAATCAGCAAAATCGCAGCTCCAACCCAGCTTCCTAAAGGCATATCCACACCTCTGACCAAGTGCCCGACTGAGAATACAACTAGGATTGAAACCAAATAATCAACCATCATACTTGTTATCTTTGATAGATAATATTCTACCATATTTACAGGGCTATGACGTAATGTTTTCTGCCAGTTGTTAATCTTGTCAGTATGTAAGACAGCTGGAAATGAAAACATAGCAGTCGACATCATGGAAAAAGCCGTCATGGAGATGAGGTAATCACGCATAAAATTAGCTGGCCCACCTGGTGTGTCCTGATACATGCCTGAAAAGAATAAATAGAAGGCCGTCGGCATCCCTACTGACAATAGATAAGTTACTAATTGTCGTTTGGTCAATAGAAATTCTATCTTGTTTAGTGCGATCAATCGTTTCATCTTAGTCATCTCCCTTTTGTGTTTCTTCAAAGATTGTATCCAGCAAACTGCGATTATTGACTTCAATTTCTTGAATCCTACATCCTGCTCTGACTAACAGTTCCCAGAAAGCATCCGCTTCTCGAGTGACTACTTGTAGAGCATCTTGCTTTAGGATCCAATTTTCAACCACGTTTGACTGCTCTACGACTTCCTTGTAAGCTACAGGAAGGGTAAAGTGCTTTTCTATTTCCTCGCTACGCATAGCTAGAGGTGTCGTATCTCGAATCAACTCTCCCTTATTTAAGAGCAAAATGCGGTCTGCAGTGTGTTCCACTTCCTCAATATAATGGGACGAATAAAGAATGGTGACTCCTTGCGCTTTTAACTCCTGGATAATTTCCCAAAAACGTTGACGAGTTGAGGTATCCATGGCCGAAGTAGGCTCATCTAAAAAGACTAACTTTGGTCGCCCAATTAAGGTTAAGACACAAGAGAAAAGACGCTTTTGACCGCCTGATAATTTTTCTGCCAACTGTTCTTTTTGTTGCTTGTCAAACTGCAATAGTTGATCAATTTCCTGCTCACTCAAAGGATTTGGATAAATACTTTGAAAGAAAGCAATCAACTCTTTAACCTTCAATTTCTGTACAATCACATTTTCTTGAGGGAGGTAAGCCCTAGTATAGTCTAACTTAGAACTCGTCACTGGTAAATCTTGAATAGATACTTGACCGCTTGTGACCAGTTTATCTCCAAGCAAACAATCTAAGAGTGTTGTCTTCCCAGCACCATTGGGACCAATCAAGGCAACACATTCACCATCGTTGATTTCAAAAGAGATGTTCCTCAAGATCTCCTTGTCTTTTATTTTCTTACACAATTTCTCAACTTTAATCACAGTCATGAGATTCTCCTTTCAACCACTCCATACCCATAGGGAAAACGACGAAAATCATAAATCCTAGTCCCCAGGCACCACGGATGAATTGGTGAAGGAAGGCTTGATCAAACCAACCTGTAAACATTTCTACCAACCATACCACTAGTGATAGTCCAATAAAAAGATAGAGAAACGCTTTTTTCATTTTTCAAACTCCTTTTTCACATCTCTGACCAATTTCAAACCTTCTCTGATAAGCCAAGACATCATTCCAAAGCCAGCAAAAAGCTCCCAAGGAAAATGGTAGAAGCCCTCGTCCAATCCTGAGAACATGAGATAGGTCATAACTCCTGCTGTTACTAAACTCACTGCGATAATCATTTTATTTCTCATTTCTTCTTCCTCCATTTCATACTTCAATTATAACCCTTTGAAGTTAGCGGAGCTAGATGCTTCTGTCACTAGGAAATATGACAAATGTCATAAAAGTTCCTATTCAAAATAAGCAAGATACACTATACAATAAAATACAAGTAGAAAAATCTAAGGTAGCTTCCTCAAAAAAGATATCAAACCCAATTCACACTATAATGTAAATTAATATTTATTTAAAATTGTAATAGCAGCAATTTTTATAACATAAAAACATATACTATTGCCTCAACAGAAATTCTTCTATTGCTTTATTAAAAATTAATAAGAGTTATAAAATCTGTTAAATTTCAATTCGTATAATTAACTACAGTATTATTAAACAAGGTAGGAAACAAAAAGTATACGCTGATTTTAAAGGAATTTTAGACGATTTTTGAAAGTCATATTTCTTCATTTGACTTCCGCAATCAGGGCAAGATGAGGCGTTGTAGTCCAGTCTAGCGATAATTTCCTTATGTGTATCCATATTGATGATATCTAGAATTTTGATGTTTGAGTCTTTGATATCGAGCAGTTTTGTGATAAAACGTAATTGTTCCATATGAATCTTTCTAATGAGTTGTTTTCTCACTTTTCATTATAGGTCATATGGGACTTTTTTCTACACAAAAATAGGCTCCATAATATCCCCACTACAAATATTATAGAGCCCAAAAAAGAGAGAAGCAAACTGATTCTCTCTTAATGTATATAATATCTAGTTAAAATAAAAAAAGATACGTTTACGTATCTCTGTAATGAATCGGGAAGACAGGATTCGAACCTGCGACACCTTGGTCCCAAACCAAGTACTCTACCAAGCTGAGCTACTTCCCGAGTTAAATAGAAAAATGCACCCTAGAGGAGTCGAACCTCTAACCGCCTGATTCGTAGTCAGGTACTCTATCCAGTTGAGCTAAGGGTGCTCTATATTATGCCGAGGACCGGAATCGAACCGGTACGATCGTTACCAATCGCAGGATTTTAAGTCCTGTGCGTCTGCCAGTTC
Organism: bacterium; assembly: GCA_905221095.1. Lineage (GTDB taxonomy): Bacteria > Bacillota > Bacilli > Lactobacillales > Streptococcaceae > Streptococcus. The sequence goes on along the minus strand of CAJNBV010000004.1, from coordinate 616 downwards.
CGCCACCCCGGCCTCTCTAAGCGAACGACGGGATTCGAACCCGCGACCCCCACCTTGGCAAGGTGGTGTTCTACCACTGAACTACGTTCGCACTGTTTTCTTCTATCTAAAAATGCCGGCTACATGACTTGAACACGCGACCCTCTGATTACAAATCAGATGCTCTACCAACTGAGCTAAGCCGGCTCATTTATTATATCTTAATGCGGGTTAAGGGACTTGAACCCCCACGCCGTTAAGCGCCAGATCCTAAATCTGGTGCGTCTGCCAATTCCGCCAAACCCGCATATATGACCCGTACTGGGCTCGAACCAGTGACCCATTGATTAAAAGTCAATTGCTCTACCAACTGAGCTAACGAGTCTAAAATAACTTGCGTTATCTTAAACGGTCCCGACGGGAATCGAACCCGCGATCTTCGCCGTGACAGGGCGACGTGATAACCGCTACACTACGGGACCTTTGGGAGTTAACGGGATCGAACCGCTGACCCTCTGCTTGTAAGGCAGATGCTCTCCCAGCTGAGCTAAACTCCCTAGAGCTAAGCGACTTCCATATCTCACAGGGGGCAACCCCCAACTACTTCCGGCGTTCTAGGGCTTAACTTCTGTGTTCG
>CAJNBV010000003.1 GCA_905221095.1 bacterium | reverse complement strand
TAATTCCACCATAAAAATCCGTTTTAGACTAATTTCCACTTTGGTCAGGCAAGTGGAAGTTACTTTGAGAAGTTAGCCATTGAAACTTGAAAATTTCCAGACTTTTTTCCTTTTTGGAAAACTTCTAAAATATGGTATAATGAAAAGATAAAGAAGTTGGGGGTAGAAGATGAACATTCAACAATTACGCTATGTTGTTGCCATTGCCAATAGTGGTACTTTCCGTGAAGCTGCTGAAAAGATGTATGTAAGCCAGCCGAGTCTGTCTATTTCTGTTCGTGATTTGGAAAAAGAATTGGGCTTTAAGATTTTCCGTCGGACCAGCTCAGGGACTTTCTTGACCCGTCGTGGTATGGAATTTTATGAAAAAGCGCAAGAATTGGTCAAGGGCTTTGATATTTTTCAAAATCAGTATGCCAATCCTGAGGAAGAAAAAGATGAATTTTCCATTGCTAGCCAGCACTATGACTTCTTGCCACCAACCATTACGGCTTTTTCAGAGCGCTATCCTGACTACAAGAACTTCCGTATTTTTGAATCGACTACTGTTCAAATCTTAGATGAAGTAGCGCAAGGGCATAGTGAGATTGGCATTATCTACCTCAACAATCAAAATAAAAAGGGGATTATGCAACGGGTTGAAAAGCTAGGTCTTGAAGTCATTGAATTGATTCCCTTCCATACCCACATTTATCTCCGAGAGGGGCATCCTTTAGCCCAGAAAGAGGAATTGGTCATGGAGGATTTAGCGGATCTACCAACGGTTCGTTTCACTCAAGAGAAAGACGAGTATCTTTATTATTCAGAGAACTTTGTCGATACCAGTGCTAGTTCACAGATGTTTAATGTGACAGACCGTGCTACTTTGAATGGTATTTTGGAGCGGACGGATGCCTATGCGACTGGTTCTGGATTTTTAGATAGTGATAGTGTTAATGGCATCACAGTGATTCGTCTCAAGGATAATTTGGATAATCGCATGGTCTATGTTAAACGTGAGGAAGTGGAACTTAGTCAGGCTGGAACTCTTTTCGTAGAAGTCATGCAAGAATATTTTGATCAGAAGAGGAAATCATGAAAAAAAGAGGAATAGTGGCAGTCATTGTACTGCTTTTGATTGCGCTGGATCAGTTAGTCAAATCCTATATCGTATGGCAGATTCCACTGGGTGAAGTTCGCTCTTGGATTCCCAATCTCGTTAGCTTGACCTACCTGCAAAATCGAGGGGCAGCCTTTTCTATCTTACAAGACCAGCAGTGGTTATTTGCTATTATTACATTGGTAGTTATGGTAGGTGCCATTTGGTATCTACATAAACACATGGAGGACTCACTCTGGATGGTCTTAGGTTTGACTTTGATTATTGCGGGTGGTCTTGGAAACTTTATTGACAGGATCAGTCAGGGATTTGTTGTGGATATGTTCCACCTTGACTTTATCAATTTTGCAATTTTTAATGTGGCAGATAGCTATCTGACTGTTGGAGTGATTATTTTATTGATTGCAATGCTAAAAGAGGAAATAAATGGAAATTAAAATTGAAACTGGTGGCCTGCGTTTGGATAAGGCTTTGTCGGATTTGACAGAATTATCACGCAGTCTCGCGAATGAACAAATTAAATCAGGCCAGGTCTTGGTCAATGGCCAAGTCAAGAAAGCTAAATATACTGTCCAAGAGGGCGATGTGGTCACTTATCATGTGCCAGAACCAGAGATCTTAGAGTATGTGGCTGAGAATCTTCCGTTAGAAATCATCTACCAAGATGAGGATGTGGCCGTTGTTAACAAACCTCAGGGGATGGTGGTGCATCCGAGTGCCGGTCATACTAGTGGAACTTTGGTCAATGCCCTCATGTATCATATTAAGGACTTGTCGGGTATCAATGGGGTTCTGCGTCCAGGAATTGTTCACCGTATTGACAAGGACACGTCAGGTCTTCTTATGATAGCTAAAAATGATGAGGCGCATCTAGCACTTGCCCAAGAACTCAAGGATAAAAAGTCTCTCCGCAAATATTGGGCGATTGTTCATGGAAATCTTCCAAATGATCGTGGTGTGATTGAAGCACCCATTGGTCGTAGTGAAAAAGACCGTAAGAAACAGGCTGTGACTGCTAAAGGAAAGCCTGCAGTGACCCGTTTCCACGTCTTGGAACGATTTGGTGATTATAGCTTAGTGGAGTTGCAGCTGGAAACAGGACGTACTCACCAAATTCGTGTCCATATGGCTTATATTGGCCATCCAGTCGCTGGTGATGAAGTCTATGGTCCTCGCAAGACACTTAAGGGGCATGGACAATTTCTTCATGCTAAGACTCTAGGGTTTACTCATCCGAGAACAGGTGAGACCATGGAATTTACAGCAGATATACCAGAGATATTTAAGGAAACATTGGAGAGATTGAGAAAGTAAGAATGAAAAAGAAATTAACTAGTTTAGTACTTGCAGGCGCTTTTTTAGGCTTGTCATGGTATGGAAATGTTCAAGCTCAAGAAAGTTCAGGAAATAAAATTCACTTTATTAATGTTCATGAAGGTGGCAGTGATGCGATTATTCTTGAAAGCAATGGACATTTTGCCATGGTGGATACAGGAGAAGATTATGATTTCCCAGATGGAAGTGATTCTCGCTATCCATGGAGAGAAGGAATTGAAACGTCTTATAAGCATGTTCTAACAGATCGTGTCTTTCGTCGTTTGAAGGAATTGGGTGTTCAAAAACTTGATTTTATTTTGGTAACCCATACTCACAGTGACCATATTGGAAATGTTGATGAATTACTGTCTACCTATCCAGTTGACCGAGTCTATCTTAAAAAATATAGTGATAATCGTATTACTAATTCTGAACGTTTATGGGATAATCTGTACGGTTATGATAAGGTTTTACAGACTGCCGCCGAAAAAGGTGTTTCAGTTATTCAAAACATCACACAGGGAGATGCTCATTTTCAGTTTGGAGACATGGATATTCAACTCTATAACTATGAAAATGAAACTGATTCCTCAGGTGAATTAAAGAAAATTTGGGATGACAATTCCAATTCCCTGATTAGTGTAGTGAAAGTCAATGGCAAGAAAATTTACCTTGGGGGCGACTTAGATAATGTGCATGGAGCGGAAGACAAGTATGGTCCTCTTATTGGAAAAGTTGATTTGATGAAGTTTAACCATCACCATGATACCAACAAATCAAACACAAAGAATTTTATTAAAAATTTGAGTCCGAGTTTGATTGTTCAAACTTCAGATAGTCTACCTTGGAAAAATGGTGTTGATAGTGAGTATGTCAATTGGCTCAAAAAACGTGGAATTGAGAGAATTAATGCAGCCAGCAAAGACTATGATGCGACAGTTTTTGAGATTCGACAAGATGGATTTGTCAACATTTCAACTTCCTACAAGCCGATTCCAAGTTTTCAAGCTGGTTGGCATAAGAGTGCATATGGAAATTGGTGGTATCAAGCGCCTGACTCTACAGGAGAATATGCTGTTGGTTGGAATGAAATCGAAGGTGAATGGTATTACTTCAACCAAACGGGTATCTTGTTACAGAATCAGTGGAAAAAATGGAACAATCGTTGGTTTTATTTGACAGACTCTGGTGTTTCTGCTAAAAATTGGAAGAAAATCAATGGAAGCTGGTATTATTTCAACAAAGAAAACCAGATGGAAATTGGTTGGATAAATACTGGAGGTCAGAATTATTATTTATCCAAGGATGGCTCTATGAAAACAGGTTGGCTTCAATATAAGGGTCAATGGTATTACTTTGCTCAATCAGGGGAAATGAAAACGGGCTGGGTAGAAGATAAAGAAACCTGGTACTATATGGATTCTGCTGGTATCATGAAGACAGGTGAGATAGAAGTTGCTGGTAACCATTATTATCTAGAAGATTCAGGAGCTATGAAGCAAGGATGGCTTAAAAAGGCAAACGATTGGTATTTCTACAAGACAGACGGTTCACGAGCTGTGGGTTGGATCAAAGACAAGGATAAATGGTACTTCTTGAAAGAAAATGGTCAATTACTTGTGAACGGTAAGACACCAGAAGGTTATACTGTTGATTCAAATGGTGCCTGGTTAGTGGATGTTCCTGTAGAGAAATCCGCTACAACTAAAGTTACAAGTAATTCAGAAACAAAAGAATCCAGTGAAGTAGTGAAAAAAGATCTTGAAAATAAAGAGACGAGTCAACATGAAAGTATTACAAGTTCTTCGACTGGTCAAGATTCGACTTCCTCAATTTCACAAAGCTCTGAAACGACTGAAAACAAATCGGAATCAGAACAGTAGTAAAAAAGAAGGTTTTAGGGCCTTCTTTTTCCTATCAACTCTTTTCTATTTCCTGTTATTCATGTTATAATGGATAAATATGAAGAATCGGAGTGAGACTATGAAATACAAACGGATTGTCTTTAAGGTGGGGACTTCTTCTCTGACGAATGAAGATGGAAGTTTATCACGTAGTAAGGTAAAGGCTATTACCCAGCAGTTGGCGATGTTGCACCAGGCTGGTCATGAATTGATTTTGGTATCGTCAGGTGCCATTGCGGCTGGTTTTGGAGCCTTAGGATTTAAAAAGCGTCCGACTAAGATTGCTGATAAACAGGCTTCAGCAGCGGTAGGGCAAGGGCTTTTGTTGGAAGAATATACCACTAATCTTCTCTTGCGCCAAATCGTTTCTGCACAAATCTTGCTGACCCAGGATGACTTTGTGGATAAGCGCCGTTATAAAAATGCTCATCAGGCTTTGTCAGTTCTACTTAGCCGTGGTGCGATTCCTATCATCAATGAGAATGACAGTGTCGTCATTGATGAGCTCAAGGTTGGGGACAATGACACTTTAAGTGCCCAGGTAGCTGCCATGGTCCAAGCAGACCTTTTGGTTCTCTTAACAGATGTGGACGGTCTCTATACTGGAAATCCTAATTCAGATCCAACAGCTAAACGCTTGGAGAAAATTGAGACCATCAATCGTGAGATTATCGATATGGCTGGTGGAGCTGGTTCTTCAAACGGAACTGGAGGAATGCTGACAAAAATCAAAGCAGCGACTATTGCGACAGAATCAGGAGTTCCTGTTTATATCTGTTCATCATTGAAGGCAGATGCTATGATTGAGGCGGCTGAGGAGACCAAGGATGGTTCTTACTTTGTTGCGCAAGAGAAGGGACTTCGTACCCAGAAACAATGGCTGGCCTTCTATGCTCAGAGCCAAGGTTCTATTTGGGTTGATAAAGGGGCTGCAGAAGCTCTCTCTCAACATGGAAAGAGTCTCCTTTTATCTGGTGTTGTTGATGCAGAAGGTGCCTTTTCTTACGGTGATATCGTGACAGTATTTGACAAGGAAAGTGGAAATTCGCTTGGAAAAGGACGCGTGCAATTTGGGGCATCTGCTTTGGAGGATATGTTGCGTTCTCAAAAAGCTAAGGGTGTCTTGATTCACCGTGATGACTGGATTTCCATTACTCCTGAAATCCAACTACTCTTTACAGAATTTTAGAGGTAAACTATGGTAAGTACACAAGAACAATTTGAACAGGTACAGGCTGTTAAAAAATCGATCAACACAGCTAGTGAAGAAGTGAAAAACCAAGCCTTGCTAGCCATGGCTAATCACTTAGTGGCTGCTACTGAGGAAATTTTAGCGGCCAATGCCCTAGATATGGAAGCGGCCAAGGGGAAAATCTCAGATGTTATGTTGGATCGTCTTTATTTGGATGCAGGACGTATTGAAGCAATGGCAAGAGGGATTCGTGAAGTGGTTGCTTTACCAGATCCAATCGGTGAAGTTTTAGAAACGAGTCAGCTTGAAAATGGCTTGCTTATTACCAAGAAACGGGTGGCTATGGGGGTCATCGGTATTATCTATGAAAGCCGTCCAAACGTGACGTCTGACGCGGCTGCTTTGGCTCTCAAGAGTGGAAATGCAGTCGTTCTTCGTAGTGGGAAGGACGCTTATCAAACTGCCCATGCTATTGTTAAAGCCTTGAAAAAAGGCTTGGAGACAACGACCATTCACCCAGATGTGATTCAACTGGTAGAAGATACTAGCCGTGAAAGTAGCTATGCTATGATGAAGGCCAAGGGATATCTAGACCTTCTCATTCCTCGTGGAGGGGCTGGCTTGATCAATGCCGTGGTTGAGAATGCTATTGTACCTGTTATCGAGACAGGAACAGGCATTGTCCATGTTTACGTGGACAAGGATGCAGATGAGGACAAGGCTCTGTCTATCATCAACAATGCCAAAACCAGTCGTCCTTCTGTATGTAATGCCATGGAGGTATTGCTAGTTCATGAAGACAAGGCAGCAAGTTTCCTTCCTCGTTTGGAGCAAGTACTGGTTGCAGATCGAAAAGAAGCTGGACTGGAACCAATTCAATTCCGTTTGGATGAGAAAGCTAGTCAGTTTGTATCTGGCCAAGCAGCTGAGGCTCAAGACTTTGACACTGAGTTTTTAGACTATGTCCTAGCTATTAAGGTTGTGAGCAGTTTAGAAGAAGCGGTTGCGCATATTGAAGCTCACAGTACGCATCATTCGGACGCCATTGTAACGGAAAATGCTGAAGCTGCAGCTTACTTTACAGATCAAGTGGATTCAGCAGCGGTTTATGTTAATGCCTCAACGCGTTTTACAGATGGAGGTCAATTTGGTCTTGGCTGTGAAATGGGGATTTCTACTCAGAAACTGCATGCGCGTGGTCCAATGGGCTTAAAAGAGTTGACCAGCTACAAGTATGTGGTTACGGGTGACGGACAGATAAGGGAGTAAGAGATGAAGATTGGATTTATCGGTTTGGGGAATATGGGTGCTAGTCTGGCTAAGGCTGTTTGGCAGTCCAAGACGGGTGATGACATTCTCCTTGCCAATCGCAGTCAAGCTAAGGTGGATGCTTTCATTGCCAACTTCGGTGGTCAGGCTTCTAGCAATGACGAAATCTTCGCAGAAGCAGATGTGATTTTTCTAGGTGTTAAGCCAGCCCAGTTCCCAGACTTGCTTTCTCAATATCAGACCATTCTTGAAAAAAGAGAGAGTCTTCTTTTGATTTCGATGGCAGCTGGATTGACTTTAGAAAAACTAGCGAGTCTTATTCCAAGTCAACACCGAATTATTCGTATGATGCCAAATACCCCTGCTTCCATCGGGCAAGGAGTGATTAGTTATGCCTTGTCTCCTAATTGCAGTGCTGAGGACAGTGAGCTCTTTTGTCAGCTGTTAGCTAAGGCAGGTCTCTTGGTTGAACTAGGAGAAGGCTTAATCGACGCAGCGACAGGTCTTGCAGGTTGTGGACCAGCCTTTGTCTATCTTTTTATCGAGGCCTTGGCAGATGCAGGTGTTCAGACTGGATTACCACGAGAAACAGCATTGAAAATGGCGGCTCAAACTGTGGTAGGAGCTGGACAATTGGTCTTAGAAAGCCAAGAGCATCCTGGGGTCTTGAAAGACCAAGTTTGTAGCCCAGGAGGTTCGACTATCGCTGGAGTAGCGAGCTTAGAAGCGCATGCTTTTCGAGGCACAGTCATGGATGCAGTTGGTCAAGCCTATAAACGAACACAAGAATTAGGTAAATAAGAGGTGGATTTGTCTGCCTCTTTTATGGTGGTTGATACTCTTCGAAAATCAAATTCAAACTGCGTCAGCTTCACCTTGCCGTACTCAAGTACAGACTGCGGCTAGCTTCCTAGTTTGCTCTTTGATTTTCATTGAGTATGAAATGAGAAGACAAAAAGATTGTCACAAACCCCTATTTTTTTGATAGAATAGAAGTAGTAAAAAAGAAATGAGTTAGACATGTCAAAAGGATTTTTAGTCTCTCTTGAGGGACCAGAGGGAGCAGGCAAGACCAGTGTTTTAGAGGCTCTACTCCCAATTTTAGAGGAAAAAGGAGTAGAGGTGCTGACGACCCGTGAGCCAGGCGGAGTCTTGATTGGGGAGAAGATTCGGGAAGTGATTTTGGATCCAAGTCATACTCAGATGGATGCTAAAACAGAGCTTTTGCTCTATATCGCCAGTCGCAGACAGCACTTGGTGGAAAAAGTTCTTCCAGCCCTTGAAGCTGGCAAGTTGGTCATTATGGACCGCTTCATCGATAGTTCTGTTGCCTATCAGGGATTTGGCCGTGGTTTGGACATTGATGCCATTAATTGGCTCAATCAGTTTGCGACAGATGGCCTCAAACCTGATTTGACATTCTATTTTGACATTGAGGTGGAAGAAGGACTGGCTCGCATTGCTGCTAATAGTGACCGGGAGGTCAATCGTTTGGACTTGGAAGGGTTGGACTTGCATAAAAAAGTTCGTCAAGGCTACCTTTCTCTTCTGGACAAAGAAGGAAATCGCATTGTCAAGATTGATGCGAGTCTCCCATTGGAGGAGGTTGTGGAAACGACCAAGGATGTCTTATTTGACAGAATGGGCTTGGCTAAATGAAACAAGAAGAATTAAAGGCTTGGCAGCCAGACCAGTTTGACCGCTTTGTCCGTATCCTAGAACAAGATCAGCTCAATCATGCCTACCTCTTTTCAGGTTTCTTTGGAAGCATGGAAATGGCGCAGTTTTTAGCTAAGAGCCTCTTTTGTACAGATAAAGTAGGTGTTTTACCATGTGAGAAATGCCGAAATTGCAAGCTGATTGAACAGGAAGAGTTTCCAGATGTCACCTTGATTAAGCCAGTCAATCAGGTCATTAAGACAGAACGTATTCGTGAATTGGTGGGACAATTTTCTCAAGCAGGGATTGAAAGTCAGCAACAGGTCTTTATTATCGAGCAAGCTGAGAAAATGCATCCTAACGCGGCTAATTCTCTGCTCAAGGTCATCGAAGAACCCCAGAGTGAGGTTTATATTTTCTTCTTGACCAGCGATGAGGAAAAGATCTTACCGACAATCCGTAGTCGGACCCAGATTTTCCATTTTAAAAAGCAGGAAGAAAAACTCATCTTGCTCTTAGAACAAATGGGACTGGTTAAGAAAAAAGCAATTCTTTTAGCCCAGTTTAGTCAATCGCGAGCTGAAGCAGAAAAGTTGGCCAATCAGGCAAGTTTTTGGACCTTGGTCGATGAAAGTGAACGCCTGCTGACCTGGTTATTAGCTAAGAAAAAAGAAAGTTATCTGCAAGTTGCTAAATTAGCCAACTTGGCAGATGATAAGGAAAAACAGGATCAGGTCTTGCGACTCCTTGAAGTCCTCTGTGGGCAGGACCTTCTGCAAGCAAGAGTAAGGGTGATTCTACAAGATTTGCTAGAAGCTAGAAAAATGTGGCAAGCTAATGTCAGCTTTCAAAATGCCATGGAATATCTGGTCTTGAAAGAAATATAAACTAAAAAATGAATGATAAAGAAAGGAAAGGGCTGTTTTATGGACAAAAAAGAATTATTTGACGCGCTGGATGATTTTTCTCAACAGTTATTGGTAACCTTGGCCGATGTGGAAGCCATCAAGAAAAATCTCAAGAGCCTGGTAGAGGAAAATACAGCTCTTCGTTTGGAAAATAGTAAGTTGCGCGAACGCTTGGGTGAGGTGGAAGCAGACGCTCCTGTCAAGGCCAAGCATGTTCGTGAAAGTGTCCGTCGAATTTATAAAGATGGTTTTCACGTATGTAATGATTTTTATGGACAACGTCGAGAGCAGGACGAGGAATGTATGTTCTGTGACGAGTTGTTATACAGGGAGTAAATATGCAGATTCAAAAAAGTTTTAAGGGGCAGTCTCCCTATGGCAAGCTGTATCTAGTGGCAACGCCGATTGGCAATCTAGATGATATGACCTTTCGTGCCATCCAGACCTTGAAAGAAGTAGACTGGATTGCTGCTGAGGACACGCGTAATACAGGTCTTTTGCTCAAGCATTTTGACATTTCGACCAAGCAGATCAGTTTTCATGAGCACAATGCTAAGGAAAAAATTCCTGATTTGATTGGTTGCTTGAAAGCAGGACAAAGTATTGCTCAGGTTTCTGATGCAGGTCTGCCTAGTATCTCGGACCCTGGCCATGATTTGGTTAAGGCAGCTATTGAGGAAGAAATTGCGGTTGTCACTGTTCCAGGTGCCTCTGCAGGGATTTCTGCCTTGATTGCCAGTGGTTTGGCTCCACAGCCACATATCTTCTATGGTTTTTTACCAAGAAAATCAGGCCAGCAAAAGCAATTTTTCGACTCGAAAAAAGACTATCCTGAAACACAAATTTTCTATGAATCACCTCATCGTGTGGCAGATACATTGGAAAATATGCTAGAAGTCTACGATGACCGCTCGGTAGTCTTGGTCAGAGAATTGACCAAAATCTATGAAGAGTACCAACGAGGAAAGATCTCTGAATTGTTAGAAAACATAGCTGAAACGCCACTCAAGGGAGAATGCCTTCTCATCGTTGAAGGTGCTAGTCAGGAAGTGGAGGAAAAAGACGAGGAAGATTTGTTCTTAGAAATTCAAACCCGTATACAGCAAGGTATGAAGAAAAATCAAGCTATCAAGGAAGTCGCTAAAATTTACCAGTGGAATAAAAGCCAGCTTTACGCTGCCTACCACGATTGGGAAGAGAATGACTAAACAGGGAAGTTTGCCTTCTTCCCTTTTTTTGTTATACTAGTAGAAGAAAAAAATAGAAAGATTTGTGGGAGTGAAAAAGTCCGGGGGACTTTTTCAGCCTGAGCTAAGAAATTCGAAAGCGAGGTAAGTCCTGTGGACTTTTTCAGCCTGAGCCAAGAAATTCGAAAGCGAGTAAGTTCGGTTGGCTTTTTCAATGTGAATCTTGTCTTCACACTCCCAAAGAGGTATTAGTGTCGTGTCTCAATCTTATATCAATGTTATCGGTGCTGGTTTGGCAGGTTCTGAAGCAGCTTACCAAATTGCAGAACGTGGTATTCCAGTTAAACTATATGAAATGCGTGGGGTCAAGTCAACACCCCAGCACAAAACAGACAATTTTGCTGAGTTAGTTTGTTCCAATTCCTTGCGTGGGGATGCTTTGACCAATGCTGTTGGTCTTCTCAAGGAAGAAATGCGTCGCTTGGGTTCTGTTATCTTGGAATCTGCTGAGGCTACACGTGTTCCTGCGGGTGGGGCTCTTGCGGTAGACCGTGATGGTTTCTCTCAAATGGTGACCGAAAAAGTGGCTAATCATCCCTTGATTGAGGTGGTTCGTGATGAAGTTACAGAATTACCGACTGATGTTATTACGGTTGTCGCTACTGGTCCTTTGACTAGCGATGCCCTGGCTGAGAAGATTCATGCCCTTAATGACGGCGATGGTTTCTATTTTTACGATGCGGCAGCACCTATTATCGATGTCAACACCATTGATATGAGCAAGGTCTATCTCAAGTCTCGTTATGATAAGGGAGAGGCAGCCTACCTCAACGCGCCTATGACTAAGCAAGAGTTTATGGATTTCCATGAAGCCTTGGTCAATGCGGAGGAAGCACCGCTGAATTCCTTTGAAAAAGAAAAGTACTTTGAAGGATGTATGCCTATCGAAGTCATGGCTAAACGTGGTATTAAAACTATGCTTTATGGCCCTATGAAACCAGTTGGTTTGGAGTATCCAGACGACTATACAGGACCTCGTGATGGAGAGTTCAAAACACCTTACGCAGTTGTTCAACTTCGTCAGGACAATGCGGCTGGTAGCCTCTATAATATCGTTGGTTTCCAGACCCACCTCAAATGGGGAGAACAAAAGCGTGTTTTCCAAATGATTCCAGGTCTTGAAAATGCGGAGTTTGTTCGCTATGGTGTCATGCACCGCAATTCTTACATGGATTCACCAAATCTTCTGGAGCAGACCTATCGTTCTAAGAAACAGCCAAACCTCTTCTTTGCTGGTCAAATGACGGGTGTGGAAGGCTATGTTGAATCAGCAGCATCAGGCTTGGTTGCGGGTATTAACGCGGCTCGTCTCTTCAAGGGTGAAAGTGAAGCAATCTTCCCAGAGACCACAGCGATTGGAAGTCTAGCTCATTACATCACCCATGCAGACAGCAAACATTTCCAACCAATGAATGTCAATTTTGGAATTATCAAAGAGTTGGAAGGCGAGCGTATCCGTGATAAGAAGGCTCGTTATGAAAAAATTGCAGAGCGTGCCCTTGCCGACTTAGAGGAATTTTTAACGGTCTAATTTTTTTGAAAGAATTGCTCATGATACTATAAAAATCTTAGAAATTGTGATAAAATAGGTAGGATAAAAAAAGGAGAGTGAAAATGGCGAATCCCAAGTATAAACGTATTTTAATCAAGTTATCAGGTGAAGCCCTTGCCGGTGAACGTGGCGTAGGGATTGATATCCAAACAGTTCAAACAATCGCAAAAGAGATTCAAGAAGTTCATAGCTTAGGTATCGAAATTGCCCTTGTTATCGGTGGAGGAAATCTCTGGCGTGGAGAACCTGCTGCAGAAGCAGGAATGGACCGTGTTCAGGCAGATTACACAGGAATGCTTGGGACTGTTATGAATGCTCTTGTGATGGCAGATTCATTGCAGCAAGTTGGTGTCGATACTCGTGTACAAACAGCGATTGCCATGCAACAAGTGGCAGAGCCTTATGTACGTGGACGTGCCCTTCGTCACCTTGAAAAAGGCCGTATCGTTATCTTTGGTGCTGGAATTGGTTCACCATACTTCTCAACAGATACAACAGCGGCCCTTCGTGCAGCTGAGATCGAAGCAGACGCCATCCTCATGGCTAAAAATGGCGTAGATGGTGTTTATAATGCCGATCCTAAGAAAGACAAGACAGCCGTTAAGTTTGAAGAATTGACTCACCGTGACGTTATCAATAAAGGTCTTCGTATCATGGACTCAACAGCTTCAACCCTCTCAATGGATAATGACATTGACTTGGTTGTCTTCAACATGAACCAACCAGGTAACATCAAACGTGTCGTATTTGGTGAAAATATCGGAACAACAGTTTCAAATAATATCGAAGAAAAGGAATAAGAAAGATTATGGCTAACGCAATTATTGAAAAAGCTAAAGAGAGAATGACCCAGTCTCACCAATCACTTGCTCGTGAATTTGGTGGTATCCGTGCCGGTCGTGCCAATGCAAGCTTGCTTGACCGTGTACATGTAGAATACTATGGAGTAGAAACTCCTCTTAACCAAATCGCTTCAATTACCATTCCAGAAGCGCGTGTTTTGTTGGTAACACCATTTGATAAGTCTTCATTGAAAGACATCGAACGTGCCTTGAACGCTTCTGATCTTGGTATCACACCAGCTAACGACGGTTCTGTGATTCGTTTGGTTATCCCAGCTCTTACAGAAGAAACTCGTCGTGACCTTGCTAAAGAAGTGAAGAAGGTTGGTGAGAATGCTAAGGTGGCTGTCCGCAATATCCGTCGTGATGCTATGGACGAAGCTAAGAAACAAGAAAAAGCAAAAGAAATCACTGAAGACGAATTGAAGACTCTTGAAAAAGATATCCAAAAAGTAACAGACGATGCTGTCAAACACATCGACGACATGACTGCCAATAAAGAAAAAGAACTTTTGGAAGTCTAAAAATAAACAGAAAAACTCAGTTGGCATTGCTGGCTGAGTTTTATTCGAAAGAAGGAAATATGAATACAAATCTTGCAAGTTTTATCGTTGGACTCATCATCGATGAAAATGACCGTTTTTACTTTGTGCAAAAGGATGGCCAAACCTATGCGCTTGCCAAGGAAGAAGGTCAACATACAGTAGGGGATACGGTTAAAGGTTTTGCCTACACGGATATGAAGCAAAAACTCCGCTTGACAACTCTAGAAGTCACTGCCACTCAAGAACAATTTGGTTGGGGTCGTGTCACAGAAGTTCGTAAGGACTTGGGTGTCTTTGTGGATACAGGCCTACCTGATAAAGAAATCGTAGTGTCACTTGATATTCTCCCTGAGCTCAAGGAACTCTGGCCTAAGAAGGGCGACCAACTCTACATCCGTCTAGAAGTGGACAAGAAAGACCGTATCTGGGGACTATTGGCCTATCAAGAAGACTTCCAACGTCTGGCTCGTCATGCTTACAACAACATGCAGAATCAAAACTGGCCAGCTATTGTATACCGCCTCAAGCTGTCAGGAACTTTTGTTTACCTACCAGAAAATAATATGCTTGGTTTTATTCACCCAAGTGAGCGTTATGCAGAACCACGTTTGGGGCAGGTCTTAGATGCGCGTGTCATTGGTTTCCGTGAAGTGGACCGTACCTTGAACCTTTCCCTCAAACCACGTTCTTTTGAGATGTTGGAAAATGATGCTCAGATGATTTTGACCTATTTGGAAAGCAATGGCGGTTTTATGACCTTGAATGATAAGTCATCCCCAGACGACATCAAGGCAACCTTTGGTATTTCTAAAGGTCAGTTCAAGAAAGCACTCGGTGGCTTGATGAAGGCTGGTAAAATCAAGCAAGACCAGTTTGGTACAGAGTTGATTTAGGGTGGTTTATGAGAAAATCATTTTACACTTGGCTCATGACTGAGCGCAATCCGAAAAGTAACAGTCCCAAAGCCATCTTAGCAGACCTAGCTTTTGAAGAGTCAGCTTTTCCAAAACACACAGATGATTTTGATGAGGTCAGTCGATTTTTGGAGGAACATGCCAGTTTCTCTTTTAATCTGGGGGATTTTGATTCTATCTGGCAAGAATACTTAGAACACTAGACTTTATTCATTGGGTTTGGGCTAGTAATTTCTCCACCCCTTTGCTATAATAAAAAGAAATAAAAGGATTAGAGAGGTTCTTTATTTGAAGGAACATTCAATAGACATTCAACTGAGTCATCCAGATGACCTGTTTCATCTTTTTGGTTCCAATGAACGCCATCTTCGTTTGATGGAAGAAGAGCTTGATGTTGTGATTCATGCTCGTACGGAGATTGTCCAGGTTTTGGGAGAAGAAACTGCCTGTGAGGAAGCCCGTCAGGTTATTCAAGCTCTCATGGTCTTGGTAAATCGGGGGATGACCGTTGGTACGCCAGATGTGGTGACTGCGATTAGTATGGTCAAAAACGATGAAATTGATAAGTTTGTCGCCCTTTACGAAGAAGAAATTATCAAGGACAATACAGGGAAGCCTATCCGTGTCAAAACACTGGGTCAAAAACTTTATGTGGACAGTGTTAAACAGCATGATGTGACCTTTGGAATTGGGCCAGCAGGTACAGGGAAGACCTTCCTTGCAGTGACCTTGGCTGTGACAGCTCTTAAACGTGGTCAGGTCAAGCGGATTATCCTGACACGTCCAGCGGTGGAAGCAGGAGAGAGTCTTGGATTTCTTCCGGGGGATCTAAAAGAGAAGGTGGATCCTTACCTTCGACCTGTTTACGATGCCTTGTATCAGATTCTTGGGAAAGACCAGACGACTCGTCTCATGGAGCGTGAAATTATCGAGATTGCACCCCTTGCTTACATGCGTGGACGAACCTTGGATGATGCCTTTGTCATTCTCGATGAGGCGCAAAATACGACCATCATGCAGATGAAGATGTTCCTGACTCGTTTAGGCTTTAATTCTAAGATGATTGTCAATGGAGATACCAGTCAGATTGACCTGCCACGTAATGTCAAGTCCGGTTTGATTGATGCTCAAGAGAAACTCAAGAATATCCATCAAATTGACTTTGTTCATTTTTCAGCCAAGGATGTGGTTCGTCATCCAGTTGTCGCTCAGATTATCCGCGCTTATGAACCAGCTCCAGTTAAAAAAGAAGAGAGTGAAGAATTAGATCCTCAACCTCTATCTGAAGGATAGTTCTTTTGTACTTAAAGTTATCTCAATATCAAGTATAAATTTGCTTTTTAGATATTTCATTCAATATCCTTATCTTAGTTAGAAACTTTTCAAGTGGTGGAATCCTATGGAATCAATTTTTGTAAAATTTGCCCAGTATCCGTCTATAGAAACAGAGCGTTTATTGCTCCGACCTGTAACCTTGGATGATGCGGAAGCTATGTTTGAGTATGCCTCGGACAGAGAAAATACGCGCTACACTTTTCAAACAAATCAAAGTTTGGAAGAAACCAAGAATAACATTGCTCAGTTCTACTTGGCTAATCCCTTGGGGCGTTGGGGGATCGAATTAAAAGATAATGGCAAGTTTATAGGAACTATTGACTTACACAAGATTGATCCTGTTCTTATGAAGGCAGCTATTGGTTACATTATCAATAAAAAGTATTGGAATCAAGGTCTGACGACAGAAGCCAATCGTGCCGTGATTGAGCTGGCTTTTGAGAAGATTGGAATGAACAAGTTGACCGCCCTTCACGATAAGTATAATCCCGCATCTGGCAAGGTCATGGAGAAATCAGGAATGCATTTTTCTCACGAAGAACCTTATGCTTGTATGGACCAGCATGAAGAAGGCCGAATTGTTACAAGAGTTCATTATGTCTTGACCAAGGAAGACTATTTTGCAAATAAATAAGCAGTTGAAAAGAAATTTTTCGACTGTTTTTTCTTCCTCTTACGAATAATCTAAGAGAGGAGAAAATATGGAAGCAATTATCGAAAAAATAAAAGAGTATAAAATCATCGTCATCTGTACTGGTCTGGGATTACTTGTCGGAGGATTTTTCCTGCTAAAACCAGCTCCACAAACACCTGTAAAAGAAACGAATTTACAGGCTGAAGTTGCAGCTGTTTCCAAGGATTCATCGACTGAAAAGGAAGTGAAGAATGAAGAGAAGGACGAACCGGTTGAACAAGATCTAATCACAGTAGATGTGAAGGGTGCTGTCAAATCGCCAGGAATTTATGATTTGCCTGTAGGTAGTCGGGTCAATGATGCCGTTCAGAAGGCTGGTGGCTTGACAGAACAAGCAGATAGCAAGTTGCTCAATCTAGCTCAGAAAGTTAGTGATGAGGCTCTGGTTTACGTTCCAACTAAGGGTGAAGAAGCAGCTAGTCAACAGACTGGTTCTGGGACGGCTTCTTCAACGAACAAGGAAAAGAAAATCAATCTCAATAAGGCCAGTCTGGAAGAGCTCAAGCAGGTCAAGGGATTGGGTGGTAAACGTGCTCAGGATATTATCGACCATCGTGAGGCAAATGGGAAGTTCAAGTCGGTTGATGAACTCAAGAAGGTCTCTGGCATTGGTGCTAAAACGATAGAAAAGCTAAAAGACTATGTTACAGTGGATTAAGAATTTCCCTATTCCCCTAATCTATCTGAGTTTTCTGTTGCTCTGGCTTTACTACGCTATTTTTTCAGCATCCCCTCTTGCTTTGTTAGGCTTTGTTTTTCTGCTAGTCTGTCTCTTTATCCAATTTCCTTGGAAATCTGCTGGAAAAGTTCTAGCAATTTGTGGAATCTTTGGATTTTGGTTTCTGTTTCAAAATTGGCAACAGAGTCAAGCTAGTCAAAACCTAGCGGATTCTGTTGAAAGGGTAAGGATTTTGCCAGATACGATTAAGGTCAATGGTGATAGCCTATCTTTTCGTGGCAAGTCTAGCGGTCGTACTTTCCAAGTCTATTATAAACTTCAATCCGAGAATGAAAAAGAGCAATTTCAAGTCTTAACAGACCTTCATGAGATAGAACTTGAAGGAAAACTTTCGGAGCCAGAAGGTCAGAGAAATTTTGGTGGTTTTGACTACCAAGCCTATCTGAAGACTCAGGGAATTTACCAGACGCTTACTATCAAAAAAATCCAGTCACTTCAAAAGGTTGGCAGTTGGGATATAGGTGAAAACCTGTCCAGCTTACGTCGAAAGGCTGTAGTTTGGATTAAGACGCACTTTCCAGACCCTATGCGCAATTACATGACAGGTCTCTTGCTAGGATATCTGGACACCGACTTTGAGGAGATGAATGAGCTTTATTCTAGTCTAGGAATTATCCATCTTTTTGCCTTGTCGGGCATGCAGGTAGGCTTTTTCATGGACGGATTTAAGAAACTTCTCTTGCGATTGGGTTTGACCCAAGAAAAGTTGAAATGGCTGACTTATCCCTTTTCCCTTATTTATGCAGGTCTGACAGGATTTTCAGCTTCGGTCATTCGCAGTCTCTTGCAAAAGTCACTGGCTCAACATGGTGTTAAGGGCTTGGATAATTTTGCCTTGACAGTGCTTGTACTATTTATTATCATGCCTAACTTTTTCCTGACTGCAGGAGGAGTTTTGTCCTGTGCTTATGCTTTTATCTTGACTATGACCAGCAAAGAAGGAGAGGGACTTAAGGCTATTGCCAGAGAAAGTCTAGTCATCTCCTTAGGCATATTACCCATACTATCCTTCTATTTTGCAGAATTTCAGCCTTGGTCTATCCTTTTGACCTTTGTCTTTTCCTTTCTTTTTGACTTGGTCTTCTTACCGCTCTTGTCTATCTTATTTGTCCTTTCCTTTCTATATCCAGTCATTCAGCTGAACTTTATCTTTGAATGGTTGGAGGGGATTATTCGCTTGGTGTCGCAGGTGGCAAGTAGGCCTCTGGTCTTTGGACAACCCAATGCATGGCTGTTGATGCTACTGCTAATTTCTTTGGCTTTGGTCTATGATTTGAGAAAAAATATCAAAAGAGCAGCTGGATTCAGCTTACTTATTGTTAGTCTCTTTTTCTCGACCAAGCATCCGTTGGAAAATGAAATCACCATGCTGGATGTGGGGCAAGCCGAGAGTCTTTTCCTACGGGATGTAACTGGTAAGACCATTCTCATAGATGTAGGTGGCAAGGCAGATTCTAGCAAGAAAATTGAGGATTGGCAAGAAAAGGCGACGACCAGCAATGCCCAGCGAACCTTGGTCCCCTATCTAAAAAGTCGTGGAGTAGCTAAGATTGACCAGCTAGTTTTGACAAATATGGACAAGGAGCATGTTGGAGATTTGTTGGAGGTGACCAAGACTTTTCATGTCGGAGAGATTTTAGTATCAAAAGGCAGTTTGAAACAGAAGGAATTTGTGGCAGAACTACAGGCGACTCAAACCAAGGTGCGTAGTGTGACAGTAGGAGAGGGCTTGCAAATTTTTGGAAGTCAGTTAGAAGTCCTATCTCCAAGGAAAATTGGAGACGGAGGTCATGAAGATTCCCTGGTTCTGTATGGGAAACTATTGAATAAGCATTTTCTCTTCACAGGAAATTTGGAGGAGAAAGGAGAGAAGGACTTGCTGAAGCAATATCCTGACTTAGAGGTGGATGTATTGAAAGCTGGCCAACATGGATCTAAAAAATCATCAAGTCCAGCTTTTCTAGAACAGTTCAAACCTGAGATTACTCTTATCTCAGTTGGAAAGAACAATCGAACGAAACTCCCCCATCAGGAAACCTTGACACGACTGGATGGTATCAATAGTAAAGTTTACCGAACTGACCAGCAAGGAGCTATACGCTTTAAAGGGTGGAATAGTTGGAAGATTGAAACGGTTGGTTAATGAGCAGAAACTTTTCAAAAAAAATAACTTTTTATCTTGACAAGGGCTAGAAAACTTGGTATCATATAAAAGTTGAGAAAAGCAGAAGTGAGAGCTTCTCGCCTTGTGACATTAAGTTGCCTGGCCCTACGGATGAAAAGTTTCTAAGAAACGCTATCATAACGTGCGGGCTTGTATATTTACGAGTCCGTTATTGTTTTTCTCTAATAAAACAAAAGAGGTGAAAACCATAGCAAAGCAAGACTTATTCATCAATGATGAGATTCGTGTACGTGAAGTTCGCTTGATTGGTCTTGAAGGAGAACAGCTAGGTATCAAGCCACTCAGTGAAGCGCAAGCTTTGGCTGATAATGCTAATGTTGACCTAGTATTGATTCAACCCCAAGCCAAACCACCTGTTGCAAAAATTATGGACTACGGTAAGTTCAAATTTGAGTACCAGAAGAAACAAAAAGAACAACGTAAAAAACAAAGTGTTGTTACTGTGAAAGAAGTTCGTCTAAGTCCAACTATTGACAAGGGTGACTTTGATACAAAACTTCGCAATGCACGCAAATTCCTTGAAAAAGGAAATAAAGTTAAGGTATCTATTCGCTTTAAGGGTCGTATGATTACCCATAAAGAGATTGGTGCAAAAGTTTTAGCCGAGTTTGCTGAAGCAACTCAAGATATTGCAATCATCGAACAACGTGCTAAAATGGATGGACGTCAAATGTTCATGCAATTGGCGCCAGCGACTGACAAAAAATAATTGTCAGAAAGTTAAATAAAGGAGAAAAAATCATGCCAAAACAAAAAACACACCGCGCATCAGCTAAACGTTTCAAACGTACAGGTTCTGGTGGACTTAAACGTTTCCGTGCTTACACTTCTCACCGTTTCCACGGAAAAACTAAGAAACAACGTCGTCATCTTCGTAAAGCATCTATGGTGCATTCAGGAGATTACAAACGTATCAAAGCAATGCTTACTCGCTTGAAATAATAGCTTAACCGTAAGTAAACAATTCTAGGAAATATTTGGAGGAAATAAAACATGGCACGTGTTAAAGGTGGCGTTGTATCACGCAAACGTCGTAAACGTATTCTTAAATTAGCAAAAGGTTACTATGGAGCTAAACACATCTTGTTCCGTACTGCAAAAGAACAAGTAATGAACTCTTACTACTATGCATACCGTGACCGTCGTCAGAAAAAACGTGACTTCCGCAAATTGTGGATCACTCGTATCAACGCGGCAGCTCGTATGAACGGACTTTCATACTCACAATTGATGCATGGTTTGAAATTGGCTGAGATCGAAGTTAACCGTAAAATGCTTGCTGACTTGGCTGTTAACGATGCAGCAGCTTTCACAGCTCTTGCAGATGCAGCTAAAGCAAAACTTGGTAAATAATAACTGATAAGACTGGAACAGGATTGTCCCAGTCTTTTTGAAAATAAAGGAGAAGAATATGTCTTCAAAAATGCTACACACTTGCTTGCGAGTAGAAAACCTTGAAAAATCAATCGCATTTTATCAAGATGCTTTTGGATTTAAAGAATTGCGTCGCAGAGATTTTCCAGATCATGCCTTTACGATTGTTTATCTAGGTCTTGAGGGTGACGACTATGAGTTGGAGTTGACTTATAACTACGATCACGGTCCTTATGTGGTTGGAGATGGGTTTGCCCACATCGCCCTAAGTACACCTGATCTTGAAGCTCTTCATCAAGAGCACAGTGCAAAAGGCTATGAAGTGACTCAGCCAAATGGTCTACCAGGAACTGCACCTAACTATTACTTTGTCAAAGACCCTGATGGCTACAAGGTTGAAGTCATTCGTGAAAAATAATCTCGTGAGGTCAAGTAGAATGTTCGTTTTCTACTTGACTTTTTTTAGCTGAAAGAGTATACTAGTAAAAATTTAACCTTTAAGGGGAGTCCAGAGAGACTCACAAGGTGTCAGATAAAAGAATAGTACAATTTTCTAGAGGAGACTTTTTGAGTGTGCTCTCTTGTCTTGTACGATTTTAACTGAGGCCTTGCACTAGCAAGGTCTTTTCTTTGTCTGGTCCCCTTAAAATTTAAGGAGGAAAAGTCATGAATCCCACATGTAAGAAACGTTTGGGTGCCATTCGTTTGGAAACCATGAAGGTGGTTGCACAGGAGGAAATTGCGCCAGCAATCTTTGAATTAGTCCTAGAGGGGGAAATGGTTGAAGCCATGCGAGCAGGCCAATTTCTTCATCTGCGTGTGCCTGATGATGCCCATCTCTTGCGTCGCCCTATTTCAATTTCGTCTATTGACAAGGCAAACAAGCAGTGTCACCTCATTTATCGGATTGAGGGAGCTGGGACTGCCATTTTTTCAACCTTAGGTCAGGGAGATACTCTTGATGTGATGGGGCCTCAGGGGAATGGTTTTGACTTGTCTGACCTTGATGAGCAGAGCCAGGTTCTCCTTGTTGGTGGGGGGATTGGTGTTCCGCCTTTGCTTGAGGTTGCCAAGGAATTGCATGGACGTGGTGTGAAAGTAGTGACAGTCCTCGGTTTTGCGACTAAGGATGCTGTTATTTTAGAGACGGAATTGGCTCAATATGGGCAGGTTTTTGTAACGACAGATGATGGTTCTTATGGCATCAAGGGGAATGTTTCTGTTGTCATCAATGATTTAGATAGTCAATTTGATGCTGTTTACTCATGTGGGGCACCTGGAATGATGAAGTATATCAATCAAACCTTTTATGACCATCCAAGAGCCTATTTATCTCTGGAATCTCGTATGGCTTGTGGGATGGGGGCATGCTATGCCTGCGTCCTAAAAGTTCCAGATAGTGAAACCGTCAGCCAACGTGTCTGTGAAGATGGCCCTGTTTTCCGCACAGGAACAGTTGTATTATAAGGAGAAAATCATGACTAAAAATCGTTTACAAGTTTCTCTACCTGGTTTGGATTTGAAAAATCCCATTATACCAGCATCAGGCTGTTTTGGTTTTGGTCAAGAGTATGCCAAGTATTATGATTTAGACCTTTTGGGCTCCATTATGATCAAGGCAACAACACTTGAACCACGCTTTGGCAATCCAACTCCAAGGGTGGCAGAAACGCCTGCTGGTATGCTCAATGCAATCGGCCTGCAAAATCCTGGTTTAGAGGTTGTTTTGGCTGAAAAACTTCCTTGGCTGGAAAGAGAATATCCAACACTTCCCATTATTGCCAATGTAGCTGGTTTTTCAAAACAAGAGTATGCAGCCGTTTCTCGTGGTATTTCCAAGGCAGCTAATGTGAAGGCTATTGAGCTTAATATTTCTTGCCCCAATGTAGATCACTGTAATCATGGGCTCTTGATTGGTCAAGATCCAGATTTAGCTTATGATGTGGTGAAAGCAGCTGTCGAAGCCTCAGATGTGCCAGTTTATGTCAAACTGACCCCTAGTGTGACGGATATCGTCACCGTCGCAAAAGCAGCAGAGGATGCGGGAGCAAGTGGCTTGACCATGATTAATACTCTAGTTGGAATGCGCTTTGACCTCAAAACTAGAAAACCAATCTTGGCCAATGGAACAGGTGGAATGTCTGGTCCAGCAGTTTTTCCAGTAGCCCTCAAACTCATCCGCCAAGTAGCCCAAACTACAGACCTGCCCATCATTGGAATGGGGGGAGTAGATTCGGCAGAAGCTGCCCTAGAAATGTATCTGGCTGGGGCATCTGCCATCGGAGTTGGAACAGCCAACTTTACCAATCCATATGCCTGTCCTGATATTATTGAAAATCTGCCAAAAGTCATGGACAAATACGGCGTTAGTAGTCTAGAAAATCTACGCAAAGAAGTCAAAGAGTCCTTGAGGTAAACTGCAATCAATCTGTTCTTGTTTTTTTATCAGTTTGTAATGTTGATTATAGAGAATTTTGATACAATGAAATGAGTAAGAACAGAGGAAGAAAGTTTATGAAGAAATTGAGATTTGTTTTTTTAGCCCTGCTATTTTTCTTATCCAGACCAGAGAGTGCAATGGCTAGTGATGGCACTTGGCAAGGTAAACAGTATCTGAAAGCAGATGGTAGTCAAGCAGCTAATGAGTGGGTTTTTGATGCTCGTTATCAATCTTGGTTTTATATAAAAGAAGATGCCAACTATGCTGAAAATGAATGGCTGAAGAAAGGTGACGACTATTTTTACCTCAAATCTGGTGGCTATATGGCCAAGTCAGAATGGATAGAAGACAAGGGAGCCTTCTATTATCTTGACCAAAATGGAAAGATGAAAAGAAATGCTTGGGTAGGAACTTCCTATGTTGGTGCTACAGGTGCTAAGGTAATAGAAGACTGGGTCTATGATTCTCAATATGATGCTTGGTTTTATATCAAAGCAGATGGACAGCACGCAGAGAAAGAATGGCTCCAAATTAAAGGGAAGGACTATTATTTCAAATCCGGTGGTTATCTACTGACTAGTCAGTGGATTGACCAGGCTTATGTGAATTCTAGTGGTGCCAAAGTACAGCAAGGTTGGCTTTTTGACAAACAATACCAATCTTGGTTTTACATCAAAGAAAATGGAAATCATGCTGATAAAGAATGGATTTTCGAGAATGGTCACTATTATTATCTAAAATCTGGAGGATATATGGCAGCCAATGAATGGATTTTGGATAAAGAGTCATGGTTTTACCTCAAATATGATGGTAAAATGGCTGAAGAAGAGTGGATAGATGATTCTCATAGTCAAGCCTGGTACTACTTCAAATCCGGCGGTTACATGGCAAAAAACGAGATTATTGATGGTCATCAGCTTGGAAGTGATGGTAAATGGCTTGGAGAAAAAACTACAAGTCAAAATGCTGCATACTATCAAGTGGTGCCTGTCACAGCCAATGTTTATAATGCAGATGGTGAAAAACTCTCCTATATATCACAAGGAAGTGTCGTCTGGCTTGATAAGGACAGAAAGAGTGATGACAAGCGCCTGGCTATTACTGTTTCTGGTTTGTCAGGCTATATGAAAACAGAAGATTTACAAGCACTAGATGCTAGTAAGGATTTTATCCCTTATTATGAGAGTGATGGACATCGTTTTTATCACTATGTGGCTCAGAATGCTAGTATCCCAGTAGCTTCTCATCTTTCTGATATGGAAGTAGGCAAGAAATATTATTCGGCAGATGGCCTGCATTTTGATGGTTTTAAGCTTGAAAATCCCTTTCTTTTCAAAGATTTGACAGAGGCTACAAACTATAGTGCTGAAGACTTGGATAAGGTATTTAGTCTGCTAAATATTAATAATAGCCTCTTGGAGAACAAGGGAGCTACCTTTAAGGAAGCCGAAGAACATTACCATATCAATGCCCTCTATCTCCTTGCCCATAGTGCCTTAGAAAGTGATTGGGGACGAAGTAAGATTGCCAAAGATAAGAATAATTTCTTTGGAATTACAGCCTATGATACGACACCTTACCTTTCAGCCAAGACATTTGATGATGTGGATAAGGGAATTTTAGGTGCAACTAAGTGGATTAAGGAAAATTATATCGATAGGGGCAGAACTTTCCTTGGAAACAAGGCGTCTGGTATGAATGTTGAATATGCCTCAGACCCTTATTGGGGCGAAAAAATTGCTAGTGTGATGATGAAAATCAATGAGAATCTAGGTGGCAAAGACTAGTCCTATAATTGGATATGATTTGAGTATAATACTCAATGAAAATCAAAGAGCAAACTAGGAAACTAGCCGTAGGTTGCTCAAAACAGTGTTTTGAGGTTGTAGATAAGACTGACGAAGACCGTCACATATATACGGCAAGGCGACGTTGACGTGGTTTGAAGAGATTTTCGAAGAGTATAAGCGAAAAATCCTGATTTCAATTCGAATCAGGATTTTTTCATGGATGCGATTTTTTCGGGGTCTGGTGTGACACGGAGGGTCTTTTGTCCTGTGTAGGTGACAAAGCCGGGTTTGCCACCACTTGGTTTGTTGAGTTTTTTGACTTCAATCATATCTACCTGCACCAGATTTGACAGACGCCCTTGAGAGAAGTAGGCGGCCAACTCAGCTGCGTCTGTTTTGACTTCATCAGATGGGTCAAGATTGCCTGATATGACAACATGGCTTCCAGGGATGTCCTTGGCATGGAACCAAAGTTCTTCCTTACGGGCCATTTTAAAAGTTAGCTCCTCATTTTGCAGGTTATTGCGTCCGACATAGATGATGGTTTTGCCATCGCTGGCCAGATATTGTTCTGGTTTTTTACGTTTCTGGATTTTCTCGCGTTGTCTTCTGCGGATAAAGCCAGTTTGAATCAATTCTTCACGGATTTCAGCAATTTCTTCCAGTCCAGCTTGGTTGAGGACGGTCTCGACACTTTCCAGATAGAGAATGGTTGCCTTGGTTTCTTCAATCAGATTAGTCAAGTATTTGACAGCTTCTTTTAGTTTCTGGTAACGTTTGAAATAGCGTTGGGCATTTTGGTTGGGAGTAAAGGCCTTATCAAGCGCAATGGTGATAGGTTGGTTAGTATAGTAGTTGTCTAGGATAACCTGATCTTGGTCATTAGGAACTTGATGGAGGAAAGTTGTCAGCAATTCCCCTTTTTGGCGAAATTCCTCCGCATTGTCTGTCGCCAGTAACTCTTTTTCTTGTTTTTTGAGTTTGTGTCGGTTTTTATGAAGTTCATTTTCAACACGACGAATGAGTTCACTGGCTTGCTGTTTGACGCGGTCGCGTTCTGCCTTGTCCTTATAGTAGGTATCCAGCAAATCAGAAAGACTGGTAAAAGGCTCTCCCACCTGATTTGTGAAAGGAACTGGACTGAAGGAAGTCTCTGTCAAGCAAGGCTTGGTTTCTTGACTGAAAAAGTTACGGAAAGTAGACAGTTTATCACTAACCAGAATGTTTTCCAATTCATTTGCCGTATCGCGTCCCAGACCTTGAAAGAGGTTTTGAAGATTTTTAGCTGTCGTTTCCTGTGTTTGCAGGATTTCAAAGAGTTTCTCGTCCTTGATCGTGAAAGGATTGAACGATTCCGTGCTTGGCGGAGCGATATAGGTCGATCCAGGCAACAAGGTGCGGTAGCTATTTTGTGAAAAGCCGACGTGTTTAATAACTTCGAGGATTTTATGGCTACTTTTATCGACCAGTAGAATATTACTGTGTTTACCCATGATTTCGATAATTAAGGTAGCCTGAATATGGTCTCCAATCTCGTTTTTATTGGAAACCGTGATTTCCACAATGCGGTCATTTTCCACTTGCTCAATCGATTCAATTAGGGCACCCTGCAAATACTTTCTCAAAACCATGATAAAGGTGGAAGGTTGAGCTGGATTTTCAAAAGTCGTTTGGGTCAGCTGAATGCGTCCAAAAACTGGATGAGCAGAAAGGAGCAGGCGATGACTTTGGCGATTGCTGCGGATTTGCAAGACCAACTCTTGTTCAAAAGGCTGATTGATTTTCTGAATGCGACCGTTAAGCAACTCTCTTTGCAATTCTTCAACCATGTGGTGTAAAAAAAATCCGTCAAATGACATCGTTCTCTCCTTGTGATTGTATTCCATAGTATTATATCAAAAAGGTAGAATAAAATCATGGAAATGTGGTATAATAAAGCCAAGTAAAGAGAAACGAGAAGCACATGTATATTGAAATGGTAGATGAAACTGGTCAAGTTTCAAAAGAAATGTTGCAACAAACCCAAGAAATTTTGGAATTTGCAGCCCAAAAATTAGGAAAAGAAGACAAGGAGATGGCAGTTACCTTTGTGACCAATGAGCGTAGTCATGAACTCAATCTGGAGTACCGTGACACCGACCGTCCGACAGATGTCATCAGCCTTGAGTATAAGCCAGAGTTGGAAATTGCCTTTGACGAAGAAGACTTGCTTGAAAATCCAGAATTAGCAGAGATGATGTCTGAGTTTGATGCCTATATTGGGGAATTGTTCATCTCTATTGATAAGGCTCATGAGCAGGCCGAGGAATATGGCCACAGCTTTGAGCGTGAGATGGGTTTCTTGGCAGTACACGGCTTTTTACATATCAACGGCTATGATCACTACACTCCAGAAGAAGAAGCGGAGATGTTCGGTTTACAAGAAGAAATTTTGACAGCCTATGGACTCACAAGACAATAAACGAAAATGGAAAAATCGTGACCTGATATCCAGTTTAGAATTTGCCCTCACAGGAATTTTTACTGCTATCAAGGAAGAACGCAATATGCGAAAACACGCAGTGACGGCTCTCGTGGTCATCCTTGCAGGTTTTATTTTTCAGGTGTCACGAATCGAATGGCTCTTTCTTCTATTGAGCATTTTCTTGGTAGTAGCCTTTGAAATTATCAACTCTGCTATTGAAAATGTAGTGGATTTGGCCAGTCACTATCACTTTTCCATGCTGGCTAAAAATGCCAAGGATATGGCGGCTGGCGCGGTATTAGTGGTCTCTCTTTTCGCAGCCTTAACAGGCGCATTGATTTTTCTCCCACGAATCTGGGATTTAATATTTTAAACAGTAAGAGGAAATTATGACATTTAAATCAGGCTTTGTAGCCATTTTAGGACGTCCCAATGTTGGGAAGTCAACTTTTTTAAATCACGTCATGGGGCAAAAGATTGCCATCATGAGTGACAAGGCGCAGACAACGCGCAACAAAATCATGGGAATTTACACGACCGATAGGGAGCAAATCGTCTTTATCGACACGCCAGGGATTCACAAGCCTAAAACGGCTCTTGGAGATTTCATGGTCGAATCTGCCTATAGCACCCTTCGTGAAGTGGACACCGTTCTTTTCATGGTTCCTGCTGATGAAGCGCGTGGTAAAGGGGACGATATGATTATCGAGCGTCTCAAGGCTGCCAAGGTCCCTGTGATTCTAGTGGTGAACAAGATTGATAAGGTTCACCCAGACCAGCTTTTGTCTCAGATTGATGATTTCCGTAATCAGATGGACTTCAAGGAAATTGTTCCTATCTCAGCCCTTCAGGGCAATAACGTGTCTCGTCTAGTGGATATTTTGAGTGAAAATCTGGACGAAGGTTTCCAGTATTTCCCGTCTGATCAAATCACAGACCATCCAGAACGATTCTTGGTTTCAGAAATGGTTCGCGAGAAAGTCTTGCACCTAACTCGTGAAGAAATTCCTCACTCAGTTGCCGTTGTGGTTGACTCTATGAAACGTGACGAAGAGACAGACAAGGTGCACATTCGTGCAACTATTATGGTTGAGCGTGATAGTCAGAAAGGGATCATCATCGGTAAAGGTGGTGCTATGCTTAAGAAAATTGGTAGTATGGCCCGTCGTGATATTGAACTCATGCTAGGAGACAAGGTCTTTCTAGAAACTTGGGTCAAGGTTAAGAAAAACTGGCGTGATAAAAAACTAGATTTGGCTGACTTTGGCTATAATGAAAAAGAATACTAAGTAGAGGTGGGCTCATGCCTGCTTCTTGTTTTTACAGAAGGAGGACTTATGCCTGAATTACCAGAGGTTGAAACTGTTCGCCGTGGCTTAGAAAAATTGATTTTGGGAAAGAAGATTTCAAGTATAGAAATTCGTTATTCCAAGATGATTAAGACAGATTTGGACGAGTTTCAAAAGGAAGTGCCTGGTCAGATTGTTGAATCAATGGGACGTCGTGGTAAATATTTGATTTTCTACCTGACAGACAAGGTCTTGATTTCCCATTTGCGGATGGAGGGTAAGTATTTTTACTATCCAGACCAAGTACCTGAACGCAAGCATGCCCATGTTTTCTTTCAGTTTGAGGACGGTGGAACGCTTGTTTATGAGGATGTACGCAAGTTTGGTACTATGGAACTCTTGGCTCCTGACCTTTTGGAAGCCTACTTTATTTCTAAGAAACTAGGGCCTGAACCAAGCGAAGAAGACTTTGATTTGCAGGTCTTTCAAGCTGCCCTAGCCAAGTCTAAAAAGCCTATCAAATCCCACCTTTTAGACCAGACCTTGGTAGCTGGCCTTGGCAATATCTATGTGGATGAGGTTCTTTGGCGAGCTCAGATTCATCCAGCAAGACCTTCGCAAACTTTGACAGCAGCAGAAGCGTCAGCCATTCATGACCAAACTATCGCTGTTTTGGGTCAGGCTGTTGCAAAAGGTGGCTCGACCATTCGGACCTATACCAATGCCTTTGGGGAAGACGGAACCATGCAGGCCTTTCATCAGGTCTATGACAAGGCTGGTCAAGAATGTTCACGTTGTGCCACTATCATTGAGAAAATCCAACTAGGCGGACGTGGAACCCACTTTTGTCCAAACTGTCAAAGGAGGGACTGATGGGAAAAATCATTGGAATTACTGGGGGAATTGCCTCTGGTAAGTCAACTGTGACAAATTTTCTAAGACAGCAAGGTTTTCAAGTGGTGGATGCCGATGCAGTCGTCCACCAACTACAGAAACCTGGTGGTCGTCTGTTTGAGGCTCTAGTCCAGCATTTTGGTCAAAAAATCATCCTTGAAAATGGAGAACTCGATCGCCCTCTCCTAGCTAGTCACATCTTTTCAAATCCTGAAGAACGAGAATGGTCTAGGATAGCTCAAGGGGAGATTATTCGTGAAGAGTTGGCTACTTTGAGAGACCAGTTGAATCAGACAGAGGTTATTTTCTTCATGGATATTCCCTTGCTTTTTGAGCAGGACTACAGCGCTTGGTTTGATGAGACTTGGTTGGTCTATGTGGACCGAGATGTACAAGTAGAACGTTTAATGAAAAGAGACCACTTGTCCAAAAATGAAGCTGAATCTCGTCTGGCAGCCCAGTGGCCTTTAGAGAAAAAGAAAGATTTGGCTAGTCATGTTTTAGATAACAATGGAAATCAGGATCAACTTCTTACTCAAGTGCGTATCCTTCTTGAGGGAGGTAGGCAAGATGACAGAGATTAACTGGAAGGATAATCTGCGCATTGCCTGGTTTGGTAATTTTCTGACAGGAGCCAGTATTTCTTTGGTTGTGCCTTTTATGCCTATCTTTGTGGAAAATCTAGGTGTAGGGAGTGAGCAAGCTGCTTTTTATGCAGGCTTAGCTATTTCTGTATCTGCAATTTCCGCGGCGCTCTTTTCTCCTGTCTGGGGCATTCTGGCTGACAAATACGGCCGAAAACCCATGATGATTCGAGCAGGTCTTGCCATGACCATTACTATGGGAGGCTTGGCCTTTGTCCCAAATATCTATTGGTTGATCTTTCTTCGTTTATTAAACGGTGTATTTGCAGGATTTGTTCCCAATGCAACGGCCTTGATAGCCAGTCAGGTTCCTAAGGAGAAATCAGGCTCTGCCTTAGGTACTCTGTCTACAGGCGTAGTTGCAGGTACTCTAACTGGTCCCTTTATTGGTGGCTTTATCGCAGAATTATTTGGCATTCGTACGGTTTTCTTACTGGTTGGTAGTTTTCTGTTTTTAGCTGCTATTTTGACTATTTGCTTTATCAAGGAAGATTTTCAACCAGTAGCCAAGGAAAAGGCTATTCCAACAAAGGAATTATTTACCTCGGTTAAATATCCCTATCTCTTGGTTAATCTCTTTCTAACGAGTTTTGTCATACAATTTTCAGCTCAATCGATTGGCCCTATTTTGGCTCTTTATGTACGCGACTTAGGGCAGACAGAGAATCTTCTTTTTGTCTCTGGTTTGATTGTATCCAGTATGGGCTTTTCCAGTATGATGAGTGCAGGAGTCATGGGCAAGTTAGGTGACAAGGTGGGCAATCATCGTCTCTTGGTTGTAGCCCAGTTTTATTCAGTTATCATCTATCTCCTCTGTGCCAATGCCTCTAGCCCCCTTCAATTAGGACTTTATCGTTTCCTCTTTGGATTGGGAACCGGTGCCTTGATTCCCGGGGTCAATGCCCTTCTCAGTAAAATGACTCCCAAAGCCGGTATTTCGAGGGTCTTTGCCTTCAATCAGGTATTCTTTTATCTGGGAGGTGTCGTTGGTCCCATGGCAGGTTCTGCAGTAGCAGGCCAATTTGGCTACCATGCTGTCTTTTATGCGACAAGCTTTTGTGTTGCCTTTAGTTGTCTCTTTAACCTGCTTCAATTTCGAACATTATTAAAAGTAAAGGAAATCTAGTGCGAGTAAAAATTAATCTCAAATGCTCCTCTTGTGGCAGTATCAATTACCTAACTAGTAAAAATTCAAAAACCCATCCAGACAAGATTGAGGTTTTAAAGTATTGTCCCAAGGAAAGAAAAGTAACCCTACATCTTGAATCTAAGTAGATTTTATGGTAAAATAATAAGGATTTTAAGGAGTTTGATATGTATAACCTATTATTAACCATTTTATTAGTATTATCTGTTGTAATTGTGATTGCGATTTTCATGCAACCAACTAAAAATCAATCCAGCAATGTATTTGATGCCAGCTCAGGTGATTTGTTTGAACGCAGTAAAGCACGCGGTTTTGAAGCTGTAATGCAGCGTTTGACAGGGATTTTAGTCTTTTTCTGGCTAGCCATTGCCTTAGCATTGACGGTATTATCAAGTAGATAAGAAAATAATGGGCAGGACTAGGTCTTTGCCTCTTTTTATTTTTAAAAGATATTTTAGAAGGTTTTACAGTAAAAGAAAATAAAAAAATCTAGAAAGAAAATATGAAAGATAGAATAAAAGAATATTTACAAGACAAGGGAAAGGTGACTGTCAATGACTTGGCTCAGGCTTTAGGAAAAGACAGGTCCAAGGATTTTCGTGAGTTGATTAAAACCTTGTCCCTAATGGAAAGAAAGCACCAGATACGCTTTGAGGAAGATGGTAGTCTGACTTTGGAAGTCAAGAAAAAACATGAGATTACTCTGAAGGGGATTTTTCATGCCCATAAAAATGGCTTTGGTTTTGTCAGTCTGGAAGGGGAAGAGGACGACCTATTTGTAGGAAAAAACGATGTCAACTATGCTATTGATGGTGATACCGTTGAGGTCGTCATCAAGAAAGTCGCTGACCGTAACAAGGGAACAGCAGCGGAAGCCAAAATTATTGATATTCTAGAGCACAGTTTGACAACCGTTGTTGGACAAATTGTTCTAGATCAGGAAAAGCCTAAGTATGCCGGCTACATCCGTTCTAAAAACCAGAAAATTAGCCAGCCGATTTATGTTAAGAAACCAGCTCTTAAACTAGAAGGGACAGAGGTTCTCAAGGTATTTATCGACAAATATCCAAGCAAGAAACATGATTTCTTTGTCGCTAGTGTCCTCGATGTGGTGGGGCACTCGACGGATGTCGGAATTGATGTCCTTGAGGTTTTGGAGTCTATGGACATTGTCTCAGAATTTCCAGAAGTTGTTGTCAAGGAAGCAGAAAGTGTGCCTGATGCTCCGTCTCAAAAGGATATGGAAGGTCGTCTGGATCTAAGAGATGAGATTACCTTTACCATTGACGGTGCTGATGCCAAGGACTTGGACGATGCGGTGCATATTAAGGCCTTGAAAAATGGCAATCTAGAACTTGGAGTTCACATCGCAGATGTTTCCTACTATGTTACCGAGGGTTCTGCCCTCGACAAGGAAGCCCTTAACCGCGCGACTTCTGTCTATGTGACAGACCGTGTGGTGCCAATGCTTCCAGAAAGACTGTCGAATGGCATCTGCTCCCTCAATCCTCAAGTAGATCGCTTGACCCAGTCTGCTATTATGGAGATTGATAAATATGGTCGTGTGGTCAACTACACCATTACCCAAACGGTTATCAAGACAAGCTTCCGTATGACCTATAGCGCTGTCAATGATATCCTAGCAGGTGACGAGGAGAAGAGGCAAGAATATAAGAAAATTGTTCCAAGTATCGAACTTATGGCCAAGCTCCATGAAATTTTAGAAAACATGCGTGTGAAACGTGGAGCCCTCAATTTCGATACCAATGAAGCCAAGATTTTAGTGGATAAACAAGGTAAGCCTGTTGATATCGTTCTTCGTCAGCGTGGTGTTGCCGAGCGCATGATTGAGTCCTTTATGCTGATGGCCAATGAAACAGTTGCTGAGCATTTTAGTAAGCTGGATTTGCCTTTTATTTATCGAATCCACGAGGAGCCCAAGGCTGAAAAGGTTCAGAAGTTTATTGATTATGCTTCGAGCTTTGGCTTGCGCATTTATGGGACTGCCAGTGAGATTAGCCAGGAGGCGCTTCAAGACATCATGCGTACTGTTGAGGGAGAACCTTATGCGGATGTATTGTCCATGATGCTTCTTCGCTCCATGCAGCAGGCTCGCTATTCGGAGCATAATCACGGCCACTATGGACTAGCGGCTGACTATTACACTCACTTTACCAGTCCGATTCGTCGTTATCCAGACCTTCTTGTTCATCGAATGATTCGTGATTATGGCCGTTCTAAAGAAATAGCCGAGCATTTTGAGCAAGTGATTCCAGAGATTGCGACCCAGTCTTCTAATCGTGAGCGTCGTGCAATCGAGGCGGAGCGCGAAGTCGAAGCTATGAAAAAGGCTGAGTACATGGAAGAATACGTTGGTGAAGAGTATGATGCGGTTGTGTCCAGCATCGTCAAATTTGGTCTCTTTGTTGAATTGCCAAATACGGTTGAGGGCTTAATTCACATCACCAATTTGCCTGAATTTTATCATTTCCATGAGCGTGATTTGACCCTTCGTGGGGAAAAATCAGGAACAACCTTCCGTGTAGGTCAGCAGATTCGCATTCGGGTTGAAAGAGCTGACAAGATGACGGGCGAAATTGATTTCTCTTACATTCCAAGTGAATTTGATGTGATTGAAAAAGGCTTGAAACAGTCTAGTCGCAGTGACAGAGGGCGTGGTTCAAGTCGTCGTTCAGATAAGAAGGAAGATAAGAGAAAATCAGGACGCTCAAATGATAAGCGCAAGCATTCACAAAAAGACAAGAAGAAAAAAGGGAAGAAACCTTTTTACAAGGAAGTAGCTAAGAAAGGAGCCAAGCATGGCAAAGGGCGAGGGAAAGGTCGTCGCACAAAATAAAAAGGCACGCCACGACTATACAATCGTAGATACGCTAGAGGCAGGAATGGTCCTGACTGGAACTGAAATCAAGAGTGTGCGAGCTGCTCGAATCAATCTCAAGGATGGCTTTGCCCAAGTGAAAAATGGAGAAGTTTGGTTGAGCAATGTTCATATCGCTCCTTACGAAGAGGGAAATATCTGGAACCAGGAACCTGAACGCCGTCGTAAACTCCTGCTCCATAAGAAACAAATTCAAAAATTGGAACAAGAGACCAAAGGGACTGGAATGACCCTTGTTCCCCTTAAAGTCTATATCAAAGATGGCTATGCCAAGCTCCTTTTAGGCCTAGCTAAAGGGAAGCATGACTACGACAAACGGGAGTCTATCAAACGTCGTGAACAAAACCGCGATATCGCGCGTGTCATGAAAGCTGTCAACCAGCGATAAAAAGAGGAATGAAAATGGAAAAACTAGTTGCCTACAAACGCATGCCACTGTGGAATAAACAAACAATGCCTGAAGCTGTCCAGCAGAAACACAATACCAAGGTCGGGACTTGGGGCAAGATTACTGTTGTAAAAGGAGCCCTCAAGTTTATTGAATTGAGTGAAGAAGGAGAAGTTCTAGCCGAACACCTCTTTGAAGCAGGGGCCGACAATCCCATGGCGCAACCGCAAGCCTGGCACCGAGTGGAGGCTGCAACAGACGATGTGGAATGGTACTTGGAATTTTATTGTAAACCTGAGGATTATTTCCCTAAGAAATACAATACCAATCCTGTTCATTCAGAAGTTCTGGAAGCTATGCAAACAGTGAAACCGGGTAAAACCTTGGATTTGGGTTGTGGTCAGGGCCGTAATTCCCTCTTTTTGGCCCAGCAAGGATTTGATGTGACAGCTGTAGATCAAAATGAACTGGCTCTTGAAATCTTGCAAAGCATTGTGGAGCAAGAGGATCTAGACATGCCTCTTGGTCTTTACGATATCAATTCAGCCAGCATTGGGCAAGACTATGATTTCATCGTATCGACCGTTGTTTTGATGTTTTTGCAAGCAGACCGCATTCCTGCAATTATCAAAAATATGCAGGAGCACACCAGTGTTGGTGGTTACAATCTTATCGTCTGTGCCATGGACACGGAGGATTATCCTTGCTCAGTGAACTTCCCATTCACATTTAAAGAAGGGGAACTGGCAGACTATTACAAGGACTGGGAATTGGTCAAGTACAATGAAAATCCAGGACATCTGCACCGTCGCGATGAGAATGGAAATCGTATTCAACTACGCTTTGCGACCATGCTAGCTAAGAAAATCAAATAAACACACATGAAGATTAGGAATTTTCCTGATCTTTTTTCTTTTTTTACGAATAGATAAGATAGAAGAATTGACAAAAATACGCATTATAAGTATAATTTTAGCTAGAAAGGTGACCATAAATGCCAATCACAGGTAAGGAAATGGTAAAATTAGCTCTTGCAAATGGATGGATTGAAGTTCGTAAGAGAGGAAGTCATCATCATTTTAAGAAAGAAGGAGTTCCCTATCTTGTCACTATTCCAGTTCACGGTAATGAGGAATTAGGAAAAGGTTTAGAGAGAAAAATAGTAAGAGATTTGGGATTGTAGTTGATTTAGAAATTGTGGAGGTGTATTATGCTAAAATCTTATCCTGCTATTTTTCATAGAGAAGGCACTGGATACTGGGTTGAATTTCCTGAATTTGGAGGTGGGACAGAGGGAGCAACGATTGAACTTGCAATGAAAAATGCTCGGGAAATGCTTGAGAGTGTTTTAGCTTCTTATATTGATGAAGGACTGGCTCTGCCTACTCCTAGTGACATTTCTAAGTTGAAAGCTCCTGATGGATTTGTGACTTTAATTCAGGTTAATCCCTTGCCTTTCGTAAAGAATAATAAGGCGATTCGAAAAAATGTTACGGTTCCAGAGTGGCTAGTCAGACTTGCAGATCGTGAGAAAGTGAACTATTCTGAAGTGTTGACACAAGCTCTTGAAAGTCGCTTGCAACTCTAAAATTATAGAGTGATGAAGATTAGGAATTTTCCTGATCTTTTTTCTTTTTTACGAATAATATAGAAAAGGAGGGAAATCATGTTTGTTGCGAAAGATGCTAGGGGAGAATTGGTAAATGTGCTAGAGGATAAGCTTGAGAAGCAAAACTACACCTGCCCAGCTTGTGGAGGTCAGCTCCGTTTGCGTCAAGGACCAAGTGTACGGACGCATTTTGCCCATAAATCTTTAAAAGACTGTGATTTTTCATTTGAAAATGAAAGTCCAGAACACTTGGCAAATAAGGAAGTCCTCTATCACTGGTTGAAAACAGAGGCAGATGTACAATTAGAATACCCTCTTCCAGAGCTTAAACAGATTGCGGATGTGTTTGTAAATGGCAATCTAGCTCTAGAAGTTCAGTGTAGTCCCTTACCTCAAGAAGTTCTTAAAGATCGTAGTGAGGGCTATCGTAGTCAGGGTTACCAAGTACTGTGGTTGCTGGGTAGAAAACTGTGGATCAAAGACCGCTTAACCCGTCTGCAACAAGGTTTTCTCTATTTCAGTCACAACATGGGGTTTTATATTTGGGAATTAGACAAGGAAAAACAAGTTTTGAGACTCAAATACCTGATTCACCAAGATCTTCGAGGTAAACTCCATTATCAGATTAAGGAATTTCCCTATGGTCAAGCTGGTTTACTGGAAATATTGCGTCTTCCCTATAAGAAACAAAAAATCTCTCATTTTACAGTTTCTCAGGACAAGGACATTTGTCGCTATATTCGGCAACAGCTTTATTATCAAAATCCCTTTTGGATGAAAGAACAAGCAGAAGCCTATCAAAAGGGAGAAAATCTCCTGACTTATGGACTAAAAGAATGGTATCCACAAATTCGGCCAATAGTAGGCAAATTTTTCCAGATTGAGCAAGATTTGACCAGCTATTATCAGCACTTTTACACCTATTACCAAGAAAATCCTCAAAATGATTGGCAAAAGCTTTATCCACCAGCCTTTTATCAGCAATATTTCTTGAAAAATATGGTAGAATAGAAAGGATGGAGGAATCTAATGGTATTACAAAGACATGAAATAAATGAAAAAGATACATGGGATCTATCAACGATTTACCCAACTGACCAGGCTTGGGAAGAAGTCTTAAAAGATTTAACAGAACAATTGGAGACAGTAGCCCAGTATGAAGGTCATCTCTTGGATAGTGCGGATAGCCTATTAGAAATCACTGAATTTTCTCTTGAGATGGAACGCCAAATGGAGAAGCTTTACGTTTATGCACATATGAAGAATGACCAGGACACACGTGAAGCCAAGTACCAAGAGTACTATGCTAAGGCCATGACACTCTACAGCCAGCTAGACCAAGCTTTTTCATTCTATGAACCTGAATTTATGGAAATTAGTGAAAAGCAGTATGCTGACTTTTTAGAGGCTCAACCAAAATTGCAGGTTTATCAACACTATTTTGACAAGCTTTTGCAAGGCAAGGATCACGTTCTTTCACAACGTGAAGAAGAATTATTGGCTGGCGCTGGAGAAATCTTTGGTTCGGCAAGTGAAACCTTCGCTATCTTGGATAATGCGGATATTGTTTTCCCTTATGTTCTTGACGATGATGGTAAGGAAGTTCAGCTCTCTCATGGGACATATACACGTTTGATGGAGTCTAAAAATCGTGAGGTTCGCCGTGGTGCATATCAAGCCCTTTATGCGACTTACGAACAATTCCAACATACCTATGCTAAAACCTTGCAAACCAATGTTAAGGTGCAAAACTACCGTGCCAAAGTTCGCAACTACAAGAGTGCTCGTCATGCAGCCCTAGCAGCGAATTTTGTTCCAGAGAGTGTTTATGATAATTTGGTAGAAGCAGTTCGCAAGCACTTGCCACTCTTACATCGTTACCTTGAGCTTCGTTCAAAAATCTTGGGAATTTCAGACCTCAAGATGTACGATGTCTACACACCGCTTTCGTCTGTTGAATACAGTTTTACCTACCAAGAAGCCTTGAAAAAGGCAGAAGAGGCCTTGGCAGTCTTGGGTGAAGATTACTTGAGCCGTGTTAAACGTGCCTTCAGCGAGCGTTGGATTGATGTTTACGAAAATCAAGGCAAGCGTTCAGGTGCCTACTCTGGCGGTTCTTACGATACCAATGCCTTTATGCTCCTTAACTGGCAGGACAATCTAGACAATCTCTTTACCCTTGTCCATGAGACAGGCCACAGTATGCATTCTAGCTATACTCGTGAAACGCAGCCTTATGTTTACGGAGATTATTCTATCTTCTTGGCTGAGATTGCCTCAACTACCAATGAGAATATCTTGACGGAGAAATTGTTGGAAGAAGTGGAAGACGATGCAACACGCTTTGCTATTCTCAATAACTTCCTAGACGGTTTCCGTGGAACAGTCTTCCGCCAAACTCAATTTGCTGAGTTTGAACACGCTATCCACCAAGCGGATCAAAATGGGGAAGTCTTGACCAGCGATTTCTTAAATAAACTCTACGCAGACTTGAACCAAGAGTATTATGGATTGAGCAAGGAAGACAATCCTGAAATCCAATACGAATGGGCACGCATTCCACACTTCTACTATAACTACTATGTATACCAATATTCAACAGGTTTTGCAGCAGCCTCAGCCTTGGCTGAAAAAATTGTCCATGGTAGTCAAGAAGACCGTGACCGCTATATCGACTACCTCAAGGCAGGTAAGTCTGACTATCCACTCAATGTCATGAGAAAAGCTGGTGTTGATATGGAGAAGGAAGACTACCTCAACGATGCCTTTGCAGTCTTTGAACGCCGTTTAAATGAGTTTGAAGCCCTTGTTGAAAAATTGGGATTGGCATAAGATGGTTGAATCGTATAGTAAAAATGCCAACCATAACATGCGTCGTCCTGTCGTCAAAGAAGAAATTGTAGACTTGATG
This sequence comes from bacterium, assembly GCA_905221095.1. Classification (GTDB taxonomy): domain Bacteria; phylum Bacillota; class Bacilli; order Lactobacillales; family Streptococcaceae; genus Streptococcus. The sequence continues at coordinate 182,251 of CAJNBV010000003.1, read as the reverse complement.
CGTCAGCGTCAAAAGCAAGTCACAGGTTCTTTGAAAGAATTGGAAGACTTTGCCCGTAAGGAAAATATTCCCATCATTCCTCATGAAACGGTTTCTTTCTTCCGCTTTCTCATGGAAACCATACAACCTAAAAACATTCTGGAAATTGGGACGGCTATCGGTTTTTCAGCTCTTTTAATGGCGGAACATGCGCCAGATGCTAAGATTACAACTATTGACCGCAATCCAGAAATGATTGGATTTGCCAAGGAAAATTTTGCTCAGTTTGACAGTCGCAAGCAAATAACACTCCTAGAGGGAGATGCGGTAGATGTCTTATCAACCCTGACAGAGTCCTATGATTTCGTCTTTATGGATTCTGCTAAGTCTAAATACATCGTCTTTCTGCCAGAAATTCTCAAACATTTGGAAGTTGGTGGTGTGGTTATCTTGGATGATATCTTCCAAGGTGGTGATGTTGCCAAGGACATTATGGAAGTTCGTCGAGGTCAGCGAACCATTTATCGAGGCCTTCAAAGACTATTTGACGCAACCTTAGACAATCCAGGACTCACCGCAACATTAGTACCTCTGGGGGATGGAATTCTCATGCTTCGTAAAAATGTAGCAGATGTTCAATTGCCTGACAGCAAATGATTTTCAGAAAAATTTAAGAAAATATAGTAAAATAGATAGGGTAACACTTATCTCAAAGGAGTAGACATGAAGAAAAAACTATTGGCAGGTGCCATTACACTATTATCAGTAGCAACATTAGCAGCTTGTTCGAAAGGTTCAGAAGGAGCAGATCTTATCAGCATGAAGGGGGATGTCATCACAGAACATCAATTTTATGAGCAAGTGAAAAGCAACCCTTCAGCCCAACAAGTGTTGTTGAACTTGACCATCCAAAAAGTATTTGAGAAACAATACGGTTCAGAAGTAGATGACAAAGAAGTCAACGACACTATTGCTGAAGAAGAAAAACAATATGGTGAAAACTACCAACGTGTCTTGTCACAAGCAGGAATGACGCTTGAAACACGTAAAGCTCAAATTCGTACAAGTAAATTAGTTGAGTTGGCAGTTAAGAAAGCAGCAGAAGCTGAATTGACAGATGATGCCTATAAGAAAGCCTTTGATGAATACACTCCAGATGTGACGGCTCAAATCATTCGTTTGGACAATGAAGACAAAGCCAAAGAAATTCTTGAAAAAGCAAAAGCTAGTGATGCAGACTTTGCTCAATTAGCTAAAGATAACTCAACTGATGAGAAAACCAAAGCGAACGGTGGAGAAATCACCTTTGATTCAGCTTCAACAGAAGTGCCAGAACAAGTTAAGAAAGCGGCATTTGCTCTAGATGTAAACGGCGTTTCTGATGTGATTACAGCCGCTGGTACACAAGCCTACAGCAGCCAATATTACATTGTAAAACTTACTAAGAAAACAGAAAAATCATCTAATATTGATGACTACAAAGAAAAATTAAAAACTGTTATCTTGACTCAAAAACAAAATGATTCAACATTTGTTCAAAGTATCATCGGAAAAGAATTGCAAGCAGCCAATATTAAGGTTAAAGACCAAGCTTTCCAAAATATCTTTACCCAATATATTGGTGGCGGAGATTCAAGCTCAAGCAGTTCTTCAAAAGAATAAAACAGAAAAGGGCCAAGTGCTCTTTTTCTTATGACAAAAATGGTCTATCTGATGGATAAGAGTTTTTTTCTTTCGGAAAAAATGGTATAATAGCAATCAAAACTAGAAAACAAACGGAATTTGGGAAACAATTGTGTTGTTCTCATTAGATTGGTGATACTATGAAGATTAGTAAAAGGCACCTATTAAATTATTCTATTCTAGTTCCTTACTTACTTTTATCTATTTTGGGCTTGATTGTGGTTTATTCGACAACCAGTGCTATTTTAATTCAAGAAGGCCAAAGTGCACTGCAATTGGTCCGAAGTCAGGGACTATTTTGGATATTTAGTTTGATACTGATTGCCTTGATATATAAGTTGAGACTGAATTTTTTAAGAAATGAACGTCTTTTATTTATTGTTATGTTTGTTGAGCTGATTCTCTTAGCTTTGGCTCGTTTGATTGGTATTCCTGTCAATGGAGCCTATGGCTGGATTTCTGTAGGACCTTTGACCATTCAGCCAGCTGAATATTTGAAAATTATTATTATTTGGTATCTAGCAAATAAATTTTCCAAACAACAAGAGGATATAGCTATTTATGATTTTCAAGTGTTGACACAGAATCAGTGGCTTCCTCGTGCGTTTAATGACTGGCGCTTTGTTCTATTTGTACTGATTGGGAGCCTTGCTATTTTCCCAGATTTGGGGAATGCTTCTATTTTAGCTTTGGTTGCCTTGATTATGTATACGATTAGTGGTATCGCTTATAGATGGTTTATTTCCTTTTTGGGAATTTTGGTGGGAGTTTCTGCCCTATCCTTATCACTGATTTCTTTTATAGGGGTTGATAAATTTTCAAAAATTCCAGTATTTGGTTATGTGGCCAAGCGTTTCAGTGCCTACTTTAATCCCTTTGCCGATTTGGCAGGAGCAGGCCACCAACTCGCAAATTCCTACTTTGCTATGGTGAATGGTGGTTGGTTTGGTCTAGGTTTAGGAAATTCAATTGAAAAACGTGGCTATTTACCAGAGGCCCATACAGATTTTGTATTTTCAATTGTCATCGAAGAATTTGGATTTGTAGGAGCTAGCTTGATTTTAGCCCTTGTCTTTTTCCTTATTTTACGAATCATCCTAGTAGGAATTCGTGCTAAGAATCCCTTTAATTCCATGATGGCGATTGGGGTTGGGGGTATGATGTTGATCCAGGTGTTTGTCAATATCGGTGGAATTTCTGGTATTATTCCTTCTACAGGAGTAACCTTCCCCTTCTTATCGCAAGGAGGAAATAGTCTTCTGGTCTTGTCTGTAGCCATCGCCTTTGTCTTAAATATTGATGCAAGTGAAAAACGTGCCCAATTGTATGAGGAGTTAGAAGCTCACTCATCAAACTATATGTAGAGCTGAGAGTGGAAAGGATTACCTATGTCTCTTCAAAAATTAGAAAACTATAGTAATAAAGCTGTCGTGCAAGAAGAAGTATTGATTTTAACAGAATTGTTAGAAGATATCACTAAAAATATGCTTGCCCCAGAGACTTTTGAAAAAATTATGGAGTTGAAAGAATTATCAACTCAAGAAGATTATCAAGGCTTGAACCAATTGGTTACTAGTCTGACAAATGATGAAATGGCTTATATTTCACGCTATTTTTCTATCTTGCCCCTTTTGATTAATATCTCAGAAGACGTGGATTTGGCTTATGAAATCAACCACCAAAATAATATCGATCAAGATTATCTTGGAAAATTATCAGCAACTATCAAAATGGTTGCAGAAAAAGAGAATGCAGTTGAAATTCTAGAACATTTGAATGTTGTCCCTGTTTTGACTGCCCATCCAACACAAGTGCAACGTAAGAGTATGTTGGATTTGACTAACCATATCCATACCCTCTTGCGTAAGTACCGTGATGTGAAATTAGGCTTGATTAATAAGGAAAAATGGCATAATGATCTCCGCCGTTACATTGAGATTATCATGCAAACAGATATGATTCGTGAAAAGAAATTGAAAGTAACCAATGAAATCACGAATGTTATGGAATACTACAATAGTTCATTCCTGAAAGCTGTTCCTCATTTGACTGCTGAGTACAAGCGCCTGGCTAAAAAACATGGCTTAGAGTTGAAACATCCTAAACCAATTACCATGGGAATGTGGATTGGTGGAGACCGTGATGGGAATCCCTTTGTTACAGCAGATACCTTGAAACAATCTGCCATGACCCAGTGTGAAGTCATCATGAACTACTATGATGAAAAGATTTACCAACTTTATCGTGAATTCTCCCTCTCAACCAGTATTGTTAATGTCAGCAAGCAAGTCAGAGAAATGGCTCGTCAATCCAAGGATAACTCGATTTATCGTGAAAAAGAGCTGTATCGTCGTGCCTTGTTTGATATTCAATCAAAAATCCAAGCAACAAAAGCCTATCTGATTGAGGATAAGGAAGTTGGGGCTCGATATGAAACAGCCAATGATTTTTATAAGGATTTAATTACCATCCGTGATTCCCTTTTGGAAAACAAGGGTGAAGCACTAATTTCTGGTGATTTTGTTGAATTGATTCAGGCAGTTGAAATTTTTGGTTTCTATTTGGCATCTATTGATATGCGTCAAGATTCAAGTGTTCATGAGGCCTGTGTAGCAGAACTTTTGAAATCAGCAGGAATTCATTCTCGTTATAGTGAACTCAGTGAAGAAGAAAAATGCCAGCTTCTCTTGAAAGAATTAGAAGAAGATCCACGTATTCTTTCTGCTACTCATGTTGAAAAATCAGAGTTACTTGAAAAAGAATTGGCTATCTTTAAGGCTGCTCGTAATTTGAAAGATAAGTTGGGTGATGATGTCATTCGTCAGACTATCATTTCACATGCAACCAGCGTATCAGACATGCTGGAATTGGCTATCTTGCTAAAAGAAGTAGGGCTAGTTGATAAAGAAAGATCCCGTGTCCAAATTGTTCCTCTCTTTGAAACAATTGAGGACTTGGACCACTCAGAAGAAACTATGAGAGAGTACCTCTCTCTTCCTCTTGCTAAGAAATGGATTGCTTCGCGTAATAACTACCAAGAAATCATGCTTGGCTACTCTGATAGTAATAAAGATGGTGGTTACCTTTCATCATGTTGGACCCTCTACAAGGCTCAACAACAATTGACTGCCATTGGAGATGAATTTGGTGTTAAGGTTACCTTCTTCCATGGCCGTGGTGGAACTGTCGGTCGTGGTGGTGGACCAACTTATGAAGCTATCACATCTCAACCGCTCAAGTCTATCAAGGATCGTATTCGTTTGACGGAGCAGGGTGAAGTAATTGGCAATAAGTACGGGAATAAAGATGCTGCCTACTACAACCTTGAAATGCTAGTATCTGCAGCCATTAACCGTATGATTACGCAGAAGAAGAGCGATACCAATACATCCAATCGTTATGAAGCTATTATGGATCAGGTAGTGGACCGTAGTTATGATATCTACCGTGATTTGGTCTTTGGTAATGACCATTTCTATGATTATTTCTTTGAGTCAAGTCCAATCAAGGCTATTTCAAGCTTTAATATCGGTTCTCGCCCAGCCGCTCGTAAGACCATTACTGAAATCGGTGGTTTACGCGCTATCCCTTGGGTATTCTCATGGTCGCAAAGTCGTGTTATGTTCCCTGGCTGGTATGGAGTTGGTTCAAGCTTCAAAGAATTTATCGATAAGAATCCAGAAAATATCGCTATTCTACGAGATATGTACCAAAATTGGCCTTTCTTCCAGTCACTTCTTTCAAATGTTGATATGGTCTTGTCGAAATCAAATATGAATATTGCTTTTGAATATGCCAAACTTTGTGAAGATGATCAAGTAAAAGCGATTTATGAGACTATTCTAAATGAATGGCAAGTTACCAAGGAAGTCATCTTGGCTATCGAAGGTTACGATGAACTCTTGGCGGAAAATCCATATCTAAAAGCAAGTTTGGATTACCGTATGCCATACTTTAATATCCTCAACTATATCCAGTTGGAGTTGATTAAACGTCAACGTCGAGGAGAATTATCAAGCGATCAAGAGAAATTAATCCATACAACCATCAACGGAATTGCAACAGGATTGCGTAATTCTGGCTGATACCTATCAAGCTTCCTCTTATCTATAGGGGAAGTTTTTGAATATTTCAAAAAAATTCTCAAAGAGTCTTGACAAGTAGTTGAAAAATGATATAATTTAACCATTCAGAAAAGTAATCATTCAAACTTTTTAGAGAGTCTGTGGTAGCTGAAAACAGATAAGTGATGATGATGAAAATTGGGCTGAATGTTATTTAGAATTTGAAATCATAAAAATTCGGTGAGCACACCTTACAGTGCATCTCGTTATTGCGAGACAGAGCGATAGGGAAAATCCCTATAATTGAGGTGGTACCGCGCATCGACGTCCTCACACAAGCTTTTTGTGTGAGGACTTTTTTGATGGAGGTTAGTATGGAAAGAAAACGATGGCGTCGCTTGTTCAGATAAGTGAAGTAGTTTAAAGGAATTAAAAAGGAGAAATAGAATGAAAAATAAACGTTTAATTGGAATTATTGCTGCATTAGCGGTCTTAGTAGCAGGAAGCTTGATTTACTCTTCAATGAATAAACCAGAAGCTAAGAACGAAAAGAAAGTTGCCAAAGTTGGTGTCCTTCAGTTTGTGAGCCATCCATCTCTTGACTTGATTTATAAAGGGATCCAAGATGGACTTGCAGAAGAAGGTTATAAAGATGATCAGTTGAAGATTGACTTTATGAACTCAGAAGGCGACCAAAGTAAGGTTGCGACAATGAGTAAACAATTGGTTGCGAATGGTAATGATCTTGTGGTTGGTATCGCAACACCAGCTGCTCAAGGTTTGGCTAGTGCAACAAAAGATCTACCTGTTATCATGGCCGCTATTACAGACCCAATCGGTGCCAACTTGGTTAAAGATTTGAAAAAACCAGGTGGCAACATTACAGGGGTATCTGACCACAACCCAGCTCAACAACAAGTTGAACTCATCAAGGCTCTGACACCAAATGTGAAAACAATCGGTGCTCTTTACTCAAGTAGTGAAGACAATTCAAAAACACAGGTAGAAGAATTTAAAGCTTATGCTGAAAAAGCAGGTTTGACAGTAGAAACGTTTGCAGTTCCTTCAACAAATGAAATTGCTTCAACAGTTAACGTTATGACTAGCAAGGTTGATGCTATCTGGGTTCCAATTGATAACACTATTGCTTCAGCCTTCTCAACTGTTGTATCAAGCAACCAATCAGCTAAAAAACCAATCTACCCAAGTGCAACTGCCATGGTAGAAGCAGGTGGTTTGGCATCCGTTGTAGTTGACCAACATGATCTTGGTGTGGCAACTGGTAAAATGATTGCTCAAGTTCTGAAAGGAGCAAAACCAGCTGATACTCCAGTCAATGTCTTTTCAACTGGTAAATCAGTGATCAATAAAAAATTGGCACAAGAACTAGGTATTACTATTCCTGAGTCTGTTCTCAAAGAAGCAGGACAAGTGATTGAATAATCTGTAATGGAGGAGTTGGGGACATCTCCTCCAATTTTTTACAATAAAAATCATATAGAAAAGGTTAATAAACAGATGATATTATCTATTATTTCTCAAGGATTTGTCTGGGCCATTCTAGGTCTGGGAATCTTTATGACATTTAGGATTTTAAACTTTCCAGATATGACGACAGAAGGTTCCTTCCCTCTTGGGGGAGCTGTTGCTGTCACTCTGATAACCAAAGGTGTAAATCCCTTTTTAGCGACACTTGTTGCCGTAGGAGCAGGTTGTTTGGCTGGAATGGCAGCAGGCCTTCTTTATACAAAAGGGAAGATTCCAACCTTGCTCTCAGGAATTTTGGTGATGACATCTTGTCACTCTATCATGCTCTTGATTATGGGACGTGCCAATTTAGGCTTGCTTGGAACTAAGCAAATTCAGGATGTCTTACCTTTTGATTCAGACTTGAACCAACTCTTGACAGGTCTTATCTTTGTCAGTCTTGTCATTGCTCTCATGCTCTTTTTCTTGGACACTAAACTTGGACAAGCCTATATTGCTACAGGTGACAATCCTGATATGGCTAGAAGTTTCGGGATTCATACTGGACGCATGGAGCTCATGGGCTTGGTCTTATCAAATGGGGTGATTGCCCTTGCAGGTGCCCTCATTGCCCAGCAAGAAGGCTATGCTGATGTTTCTCGAGGAATTGGTGTCATCGTTGTGGGGCTTGCAAGTTTGATTATTGGAGAAGTTATCTTCAAGAGTTTGAGCTTGGCAGAGCGTTTGGTTACAATCGTTGTAGGTTCTATCGCCTATCAATTCTTAGTATGGGCAGTTATTGCGCTTGGATTTAACACAAGTTACCTTCGTCTATACAGTGCCGTGATTTTAGCAGTCTGCCTCATGATTCCAACATTTAAGCAAACCATCTTGAAAGGAGCCAAGTTAAGTAAATGACAGCAATTGTAGAATTAAAAAATGCAACCAAAGTCGTTAAAAATGGCTTTGATGAAGAAAAGATTATTTTAAATGATGTTTCCTTAGAAATTTTTGAACAGGACTTTATCACGATTTTGGGTGGAAATGGTGCTGGTAAATCAACTCTCTTTAACACTATTGCGGGAACCTTATCACTAACCAGTGGAACCATCCGTATTTTAGGTGAAGATGTTACCAAATTTTCACCCGAGAAGCGTGCTAAGTATCTTTCTCGTGTTTTCCAAGATCCCAAGATGGGAACAGCTCCTCGTATGACAGTGGCTGAAAATCTTTTGATTGCCAAGTTCCGTGGTGAAAAGCGTGGATTGTTACCAAGACGTTTGGCTAGCTATAAGGATGAGTTTCAGACGACTATTGAAAAAGTAGGAAATGGTCTTGAGAAACACTTGAATACACCGATTGAGTTCTTATCAGGTGGACAAAGACAAGCCTTGAGCCTCTTGATGGCAACCTTGAAGCGTCCTGAATTACTCTTGCTAGATGAGCATACTGCAGCCCTGGATCCAAAGACCAGTGTGGCCTTGATGGAATTGACAGATGAATTTGTCAAGAAAGATCAGTTGACAGCACTTATGATTACCCACCATATGGAAGATGCTCTCAAATATGGCAATCGTTTGATTGTCATGAAAGAAGGACGCATTATCCAAGATTTGAACCAAGAAGAAAAAGCAAAAATGAAAATCTCTGATTATTATCAACTCTTTGAATAAAGTAGGGAAAATGAGTGAAATGGTTTACTTTTTTTCTGAAATAAAGTATACTATATAAAGTAAACTATGATAACATGGAGGTATTGTGTATGGTTGACAAACAAGTCATTGAAGAAATCAAAAACAATGCCAACATTGTGGAAGTCATAGGAGATGTGATTTCTTTACAAAAGGCAGGACGGAACTATCTAGGGCTCTGTCCTTTTCATGGTGAAAAAACACCTTCTTTCAATGTTGTCGAGGACAAGCAGTTTTATCACTGTTTTGGTTGTGGTCGCTCAGGTGATGTCTTTAAGTTCATCGAGGAGTACCAAGGGGTTCCCTTTATGGAGGCTGTCCAAATCTTAGGTCAGCGTGTTGGGATAGAGGTGGAAAAACCGCTTTATAGTGAGCAGAAGCCAGCTTCGCCCCACCAAGCTCTTTATGATATGCACGAAGATGCTGCCAAATTTTATCATGCTATTCTCATGACAACGACTATGGGGGAAGAGGCCAGAAACTACCTCTATCAGCGTGGTTTGACAGATGAAGTGCTCAAGCATTTTCGGATTGGTTTGGCACCACCGGAACGAAACTATCTCTATCAACGTTTGTCTGGTCAGTATCGTGATGAGGATTTCCTAGATTCAGGACTGTTTTATCTCTCGGATGCCAATCAATTTGTAGACACCTTTCACAATCGCATCATGTTTCCCTTGACAAATGACCAGGGAAAGGTCATTGCCTTCTCAGGTCGTATCTGGCAGAAAACGGATTCACAAACTTCTAAGTATAAAAATAGCCGATCGACTGCAATTTTTAACAAAAGTTACGAATTATATCATATGGATAGGGCAAAAAAATCTTCTGGTAAAGCCAGTGAGATTTACCTCATGGAAGGGTTCATGGATGTCATTGCAGCCTATCGGGCTGGAATCGAAAATGCTGTGGCGTCTATGGGAACGGCCTTGAGTCGTGAGCATGTTGAGCATCTGAAAAGGTTAACCAAGAAGTTGGTTCTGGTTTATGATGGCGATAAGGCTGGGCAAACAGCGACATTGAAAGCCTTGGATGAAATTGGCGATATGCCTGTGCAAATCGTTAGTATGCCTGATAACTTAGATCCAGATGAGTATCTACAAAAAAATGGACCAGAAGACTTGGCCTATCTATTAACGAAAACTCGTATTAGTCCGATTGAGTTTTACATTCACCAGTACAAGCCTGAAAATAGTGAAAATCTGCAAGCTCAGATTGAGTTTATTGAAAAAATAGCTCCCTTGATTGTTCAAGAAAAGTCTATCACTGCTCAAAACAGCTATATTCATATTTTAGCTGACAGTTTGGCGTCCTTTGATTATGCCCAGATTGAGCAGATTGTTAATGAGAGCCGTCAGGCACAAAGGCAGAATCGCATGGAAGGAATTTCCAGACCGACGCCAATCACTATGCCTGTCACCAAACAGTTATCAGCTATTATGAGGGCAGAAGCTCATCTACTTTATCGAATGATGGAATCTCCCCTTATTTTGAACGATTACCGTTTGCGAGAAGATTTTGCATTTGACACACCTGAATTTCAGGTTTTATATGACTTACTTGGCCAGTATGGCAATCTTCCTTCAGAAGTCTTAGCAGAACAGACAGAGGAAGTTGAAAGAGCTTGGTACCAAGTCTTAGCTCAGGATTTACCTGCTGAGATGTCACCGCAGGAATTAAGTGAAGTAGAGATGACTCGAAACAAGGCTCTCTTGAATCAGGACAATATGAGAATCAAAAAGAAGGTGCAGGAAGCTAGCCATGTAGGAGATACCGACACAGCCCTAGAAGAATTGGAACGATTAATTTCCCAAAAGAGAAGAATGGAGTAATAATGGCAACAAAACAAAAAGAAGTAACAACATTTGACGTACAAGTAGCAGAATTTATCCGTAATCATAAACAAAAAGGGACAGCAACAGACGATGAAATCAATGCCAGTCTAGTTGTTCCTTTTACCTTGGATGCTGATGGGATTGAAGACCTTTTGCAACGAATTCAGGATGCAGGAATTTCAATTACAGATAACGAAGGAAACCCAAGTGCACGTGTTCTTAGCAATGAAGAAGAACCAGAACTCAGTGATGAGGATTTGATTGGTTCAACTTCTGCTAAGGTCAATGACCCTGTCCGTATGTACTTGAAAGAAATCGGGGTCGTTCCTCTCTTGACCAATGAAGAGGAAAAAGAATTGGCACTAGCTGTTGAAGCTGGCGATATCGAAGCAAAACAACGTCTTGCGGAAGCCAACCTTCGTTTGGTTGTTTCTATTGCCAAGCGTTATGTCGGCCGTGGTATGCAGTTCCTTGACTTGATTCAAGAAGGGAACATGGGCTTGATGAAGGCGGTTGACAAGTTTGACTATTCTAAAGGATTTAAGTTCTCAACTTACGCAACTTGGTGGATTCGTCAGGCCATCACTCGTGCTATTGCGGACCAAGCTCGTACCATCCGTATCCCTGTTCACATGGTTGAAACCATCAATAAATTGGTTCGTGAACAGCGTAATCTCCTTCAAGAATTGGGACAAGATCCAACGCCAGAACAAATCGCTGAACGTATGGATATGACTCCTGACAAGGTGCGTGAAATCTTGAAGATTGCTCAAGAACCAGTATCTCTTGAAACTCCTATCGGTGAAGAGGACGATAGCCATCTTGGGGACTTTATCGAAGATGAAGTGATTGAAAATCCAGTGGATTATACGACTCGTATCGTCTTGCGTGAGCAATTGGATGAAGTCTTGGATACTCTTACAGACCGTGAAGAAAATGTTCTACGCTTGCGCTTCGGACTAGATGATGGTAAAATGCGCACCCTTGAAGATGTTGGTAAAGTCTTTAACGTGACTCGTGAGCGTATCCGTCAGATTGAGGCTAAAGCTTTGAGAAAACTACGTCAACCAAGTCGCAGCAAACCGCTTCGTGATTTTATTGAAGACTAAGAGTGAGGAAAATATGGCTTATACAGAAGAGCAAATCGAAAACATTAAAACACGCATTTTAACAGCCTTGGAAGAAGTCATCGACCCTGAGTTGGGAATCGATATTGTCAATCTTGGTTTGATTTATGAGATTCGTTTTGACGGTGATACAGGGCAAACAGAGATTGATATGACTTTGACAACTATGGGGTGTCCCCTAGCAGACCTTTTGACAGACCAGATTTATGATGCCATGACAGAGGTCCCAGAAGTGACTGATACTGAGGTTAAATTGGTTTGGTATCCGGCTTGGACAGTTGAAAAAATGAGTCGCTATGCACGCATTGCCCTAGGCATTAAGTAATACTCTTCGAAAATCAAATTCAAACCACGTCAGCTTCACCTTGCCGTACTCAAGTACAGCCTGCGGCTAGCTTCCTAGTTTGCTCTTTGATTTTCATTGAGTATAAACATATAAAAGCATGTGAGAGACCATTGGAAAGAGAGGAAATTTCCCCTCTTTTCCTCTAGTCTCTCCTTTCTTTTGCTGATTTTATTCAAAGAAAATGATATAATAGTAGTTATGGAAAAAAAGAAATTACGCATCAATATGTTGAGTTCAAGTGAGAAAGTAGCAGGACAAGGAGTTTCAGGTGCCTACCGTGAATTAGTTCGTCTTCTTCATCGTGATGCCAAAGACCAATTGATTGTTACAGAGAATCTACCAATTGAGGCAGATGTGACTCACTTTCATACGATTGATTTCCCCTATTATTTATCAACCTTCCAAAAGAAACGCTCAGGGAGAAAAATTGGCTATGTGCATTTCTTGCCTGATACACTTGAGGGGAGTTTGAAAATTCCATTTTTCTTAAAGGAAATTGTCAAACGCTATGTATTTTCTTTTTACAACCGGATGGAGCACTTGGTTGTGGTCAATCCTATGTTTATTGAGGATTTGGTGGCAGCTGGTATCCCACGTGAAAAAGTGACCTATATTCCTAACTTTGTCAATAAGGAAAAATGGCATCCCCTTCCACAAGAAGAGGTAGCGAGACTACGAACAGAGCTAGGTCTTAGTGACAATCAGTTTATCGTAGTAGGTGCTGGGCAAGTTCAGAAACGCAAAGGGATTGATGACTTTATCCGTCTGGCTGAGGAATTACCTCAGATTAGCTTTATCTGGGCGGGTGGTTTCTCTTTTGGTGGCATGACAGATGGCTATGAACGCTACAAGAAAATAATGGAAAATCCCCCTAAAAACTTGATTTTTCCAGGTATCGTGTCGCCAGAGCGGATGCGCGAGTTGTATGCCCTAGCGGACCTTTTCTTGTTGCCTAGTTACAATGAGCTTTTCCCTATGACTATTTTAGAGGCTGCTAGTTGTGAAGCTCCTATTATGTTGCGTGATTTGGATCTTTATAAGGTGATTTTGGATGGAAATTATCGGGCGACAGCAGATAGAGAAGAGATGAAAGAAGCTATTTTGGAATATCAAGCAAATCCTGCTGCCTTAAAAGATCTCAAAGAAAAGGCTAAGAATATTTCTAGAGAGTATTCCGAAGAGCATCTGTTACAAATCTGGTTGGACTTTTATGAGAAACAAGCCGCTATAGGGAGAAAGTAAAAAGTGAGGTAATCTATGCGAATTGGTTTATTTACAGATACCTATTTTCCTCAGGTTTCAGGTGTTGCGACCAGTATTCGAACCTTGAAAACAGAACTTGAAAAGCAAGGGCACGCTGTTTTTATCTTTACGACGACAGATAAGGATGTCAATCGTTATGAAGATTGGCAAATTATCCGCATTCCAAGTGTTCCCTTCTTTGCATTTAAAGATCGCCGCTTTGCCTACCGAGGTTTCAGCAAGGCACTTGAAATTGCTAAACAGTATCAGTTAGATATTATCCATACTCAGACAGAATTTTCTCTTGGCTTGTTGGGGATTTGGATTGCGCGTGAATTGAAGATTCCAGTTATCCATACCTATCACACCCAGTATGAAGACTACGTGCATTATATTGCTAAGGGGATGTTGATTCGTCCGAGTATGGTCAAGTACCTAGTTAGAGGTTTCTTGCATGATGTGGATGGGGTTATTTGCCCGAGTGAGATTGTCCGTGACTTGCTATCTGACTATAAGGTTAAGGTGGAAAAACGGGTCATTCCAACTGGGATTGAATTAGCTAAGTTTGAGCGTCCGGAAATCAAGCAGGAAAATTTGAAAGAACTGCGTAGTAAACTAGGGATTCAAGATGATGAAAAGATGTTGCTTAGTCTTTCCAGAATTTCCTATGAAAAAAATATTCAAGCAGTACTAGCAGCCTTTGCAGAAGTTCTGAAAGAAGAAGACAAGGTAAAACTGGTGGTAGCTGGGGACGGTCCTTATCTGGATGACCTCAAAGAGCAAGCCAAAAAACTAGAGATTCAAGACTCCGTCATCTTTACAGGTATGATTGCTCCTAGTGAGACGGCTCTTTATTATAAGGCAGCAGATTTCTTCGTCTCGGCATCGACAAGTGAAACCCAAGGCTTGACCTACTTGGAAAGCTTGGCTAGTGGAACGCCTGTCATTGCTCATGGAAATCCTTATCTGGACAATCTTATCAGTGATAAAATGTTTGGAACCTTGTACTATGGAGAATATGACTTGGCTGGCGCTATTCTGGAAGCCCTGATTGCTACACCGGATATGAATGAGCATACTTTATCAGAGAAGTTGTACGAGATTTCAGCTGAAAACTTTGGGAAACGAGTGCATGAGTTTTATCTGGATGCCATTATTTCAAATAACTTCCAGAAAGATTTAGCAAAAGATGATACGGTCAGTCAGCGTATTTTTAAGACAGTTTTGTATTTACCACAACAGGTGGTTGCTGTACCCGTAAAAGGCTCTAGACGCATGCTGAAGGCTTCAAAAACACAGTTAATCAGCATAAGAGATTATTGGAAAGACCATGAAGAATAGAAAGAGGAACAGTTATGAAAAAACAATTGATGAGAAGCGGTCGTGATAAAAAGATTGCGGGTGTTTGTGCTGGAGTGGCCCATTATCTGGATATGGATCCAACTATCGTTCGAGTCATTTGGGGTGTCCTTGCTTGCTGTTACGGAGCAGGAATTGTAGCTTATATCATTTTATGGATTATCGCCCCTGTAGCAACTGACTATTGAAAACTAGCTCAATTCATGCTAAGATAATAGAAAATAGAATGTAACGAAGGAGAGAAAAATGGCATTTGGAGATAATGGAAATCGTAAGAAAACCTTGTTTGAGAAAATAACCTTGTTTATCGTGATTATCATGCTAGTAGCAAGTTTATTGGGAATTTTTGCAACTGCAATTGGTGCCCTCAGTAATCTATAAAATAGATTCAAGAAAATTTAGTGACTGGGATTTCCCAGCCCTTTTTTAAAGTGAGAAGAAAAAATGAGTATGTTTTTAGATACAGCTAAGATCAAGGTCAAGGCTGGTAATGGTGGTGATGGCATGGTTGCCTTTCGCCGTGAAAAATATGTCCCTAATGGCGGTCCTTGGGGTGGTGACGGTGGACGTGGAGGCAATGTGGTCTTCGTTGTAGACGAAGGACTACGTACCCTCATGGATTTCCGCTACAATCGCCATTTCAAGGCTGATTCTGGTGAGAAAGGAATGACCAAAGGGATGCATGGTCGTGGTGCCGAGGACCTTAGAGTTCGAGTGCCACAAGGTACGACTGTTCGTGATGCAGAGACTGGCAAGGTCTTGACAGATTTGATTGAACACGGTCAAGAATTTATCGTTGCCCACGGTGGTCGTGGTGGACGTGGAAATATCCGCTTTGCGACACCAAAAAATCCTGCACCTGAAATCTCTGAAAATGGTGAGCCAGGACAGGAACGAGAGTTACAGTTAGAACTTAAAATCCTTGCGGATGTTGGTTTAGTAGGATTCCCATCTGTAGGGAAATCAACACTTCTAAGTGTTATCACCTCAGCTAAACCTAAAATCGGTGCCTACCACTTTACGACCATTGTGCCAAATCTAGGTATGGTTCGTACCCAATCAGGTGAATCCTTTGCAGTAGCGGATCTACCTGGTTTGATTGAAGGGGCTAGTCAAGGTGTTGGTCTGGGAACCCAGTTCCTCCGCCACATTGAGCGTACACGTGTCATCCTCCATATCATTGATATGTCAGCTAGTGAAGGCCGTGATCCTTATGAGGACTACCTAGCTATTAATAAAGAGCTGGAGTCATACAATCTTCGCCTCATGGAGCGTCCACAGATTATCGTAGCCAATAAGATGGACATGCCTGAAAGTCAGGAAAATCTTGAAGAATTTAAGAAAAAATTGGCTGAAAACTACGATGAATTTGAAGAGTTACCAGCTATCTTCCCGATTTCTGGTTTGACCAAGCAAGGTCTGGCAACGCTCTTGGATGCCACAGCTGAATTGTTAGACAAGACACCAGAATTCTTGCTCTACGACGAGTCAGATATGGAAGAAGAAGCTTACTATGGATTTGACGAGGAAGAAAAAGCCTTTGAAATTAGTCGTGATGACGATGCGACATGGGTACTTTCTGGTGAAAAACTCATGAAACTCTTCAATATGACCAACTTTGATCGTGACGAATCAGTTATGAAATTTGCCCGCCAATTACGTGGTATGGGGGTTGATGAAGCCCTTCGTGCGCGTGGAGCTAAAGATGGTGATTTGGTCCGCATTGGTAAATTTGAGTTTGAATTTGTAGACTAGGAGACTGGTATGGGAGATAAACCGATATCTTTCCGAGATGCGGATGGCAATTTTGTTTCCGCCGCAGACGTTTGGAATGAAAAGAAATTGGAAGAATTATTTAATCGTCTCAATCCAAATCGTGCCCTGAGGTTGGCACGAACTAAAAAAGAAAATCCATCTCATGCTCAATGAAAATCAAAAAGCAAATTAGAAAGCTAGCCGCAGGTTGCTCAAAGCACTGCTTTGAGGTGGCAGATAAGGTGAAGCTGATGTGGTTCGAAGAGGTTTTCGAAGAGTATCAGTAAAGAAGATAAAAAAAAATTCCGTGTCTCATCAGACACGGAATTTTGCTATTCACCAAAGAAAAATGGTGGGGCGAACTGTTTCAGATCTTCAAAGCATTTTTGAGCAGCTTCTGCATCTTCGCAGATGACGAGACAGACATCATCGCCACAGAGGGTAGCGATAGCGTCAGGGAAGCTCAAAGCATCAATGATAGAACCAAAAGATTGAGCAAGTCCAGGAAGAGTTTTTAGTAGGACTTGGTGTTGAACTGGGCGCATCAAGACAAGGGCGTCTTCCATGTAGATTTCGAGACGTTTTTCCCATTTTGAGATAGAACCTGTATTGAGTACGTAGTAAGAGTTGTCTTCTTCACGTACTTTTGAGAGGTTCATATTTTTTATGTCGCGTGAGAGAGTTGCCTGGGTAACTTGAATATCGTTATCAGCAAGAAGGGCTTGCAACTCAGCCTGTGTATGAATCTTGTTTTTTGCAACAAGAGCGCGTATGAGTTGGTGTCGGTGTTCAGATTTGTTCATAATAATTTAACTCCTTGTACAAAGTACAGAAAGCGTGGACTGATCGAAATTGTCAGTCGAGTGGTAAGCGGTATTGTCACGTATGATGATTTCAATGTCAGTAGCCTAAAGAACTAGATGGAGAGCATCTCTCTTTTAACTTGTCACTAGTTGGGTGCAGTTGAATTGGATATCTATCCGTTCATCTACATTGCTGTTCTTTACTGACAGTGAATCATTTAATTATGGTAGCATTTTGTCACGGCTTGTTGTGAATTGATTATAATTGTAATTCACAGAGATTGTCCAACATGTGATGTGGTAGCGTGTATGATAGAGGGTTACACATGTTGGTCAGGGGTGTTAGTATCTTTTGTTCAAACTCCAGTTATGGGCTTATCATAAGCCCTTCTTTGAGAGTGGATTTGATACCAAGTTTATATTTTGTTAGACTCTTCAAGTGGAAATTTTTCCATACTGATTGTCTGTTACATTATACCTTTTGACAAGGTAAGATAAGTGTAGACTGTTCAAGATCCACAGTCAGGTGGTAAGCGGTATTGTCACGTATGGTGATTTCAAAGTCAGTAGTATAAAGAACTAAACGAAGAGTATCTCCTTCTTTTAGCTTGTAAATAGTTGGTTGCAGTTCAAATTGCACATCCATCCATTCATCTGCAGTAATATCCTCGACTAACAGTAAATCATTTCTATTCTGTAAATTGAGGTAGCCTTTTGTCACGACTCGTTGTTGATTTTCACGAAATGGTAATTCACAGAGATTTTCCAACATGTGGTAGCGACCGTTGTCAATGGTTCTAGCACTTAAAACAGCTGGATAAGGTTGTAGGTATTTCTTTTGACCAAGTTCCAGTAGTTGAGCAGATAAAAGCCCCTTGTTTGTGCTGGATTTGATACGAAGATTGAGTTGAGCGCGACCGTTCAAGTGAAGATTCTTAGTCACAGGAAGGTCAATTGTAATCTGATTGGCTTTTCCTTGATAAAGTTCCGTATTGAAGGTCTGGTAGGTTTTGCCATAGCGTTCAAAATCCTTATCTGGGTACTGGTTTTGAATGACTTGCTCTTCTTGACCAAGTGAGAAGGTTTCAAAGTTTTCTTGCCGGCCGAAGTTATCAAGTGATAACCAAGTCTGAGGAGCTGTATTGTCCTGCCAGATAACAGTAGGAAGTTGGAAATCTGTTTCCTGTACCAGTAATTTCTTAGTCAATAAGGCATTCATGGACTCACGGAAGTCGATGGACTGCCAGTTGTTCATGTAAACATGTGCGCCATTATGGAAAAAGAGATGCTTGTTTATGTGAGCAGGAAGGGCATGGAACATCTGGTAAACATGAAGTGGTTTGACATTCCAATCCTGAGAACCGTGGGTAAAGACAACCTCTGCCTTTACCTTGTCAGCATTGAGCAGATAGTTGCGGTCATGCCAAAACTGGTTATAGTCGCCGGTCTTGCGATCCAGTTGTTCCTTTACTTTTTCTAAGTCAGCTTGGTGAGCTTCATTGCTACGGATATAGTCGCCAGCCACGAGATTACGAGAATAGGTTAACTCAGCAAGGGAGTCAAAGTCCTCACCTGGATAACCACCTGGGCTGGTCACCAGACCGTTTTCACGATAGTAGTTGTACCATGATGAAATTCCTGCCTCGGCAATGATGACTTCTAAACCATCGACGCCTGTAGTAGCAAGACCATTTGACATGGTACCTAGATAGGAAAGTCCAGTTGTGGCAACTTTTCCATTTGACCAGTCAGCCTTGACTTGACGCTGGCGCGTATGGTCGGTAAAGGCACGGCAACGGCCATTGAGCCAATCAATCACGTTTTTATAAGCCTCAATTTGCTGGTAGTCTCCGTTAGTCATAAAACCAGTAGAGTCTTTAGTACCAACACCTGAAACATATAGATTAGCAAAACCTCGTGGAAGGAAGTAGTCGTTGAGTGTATAGCTGGAGTTGATGTGACTTAGCTTTTCCTCAGTTTCTGACACAAGCTCAGCTTGGCCTTGAGGTTGGACGAGATTTAGTTGAGGTTCTTCTAGCTCAATCTTGTGAGCAGTTTTGACCTTAAGCTCGCCCTCCATCTTGTAGAGAGCCTTATCGCTTGCTTTGTCATTTGTTCCTTGGTGATAAGGACTGGCTGTCATAATAGCAGGAATTTGCCCCTTATAACGTGGACGAATAATGCTAACCTTGACTAAGTCTGGTAGACCTTTTTGGTCAGTATCGACACGAGACTCAACATAGACCACTTCTCGAATCACATCATGGCTAGAAAAAGTAGCCAAACTCTTGCCGTTAAAGTAGTGGTAGTCATTATCCTCAGGGATAAGACCATCGCTAACAAGTTGGTCGATAAGAGTATTTCCCTTTTTGGTGCGAGTATTGAGTAACTGATAGAGATTTTCAATCAAGTCACCATATATAATGGGAAATCCAGTTTCTTTACGAAAAACTTCACTGTCTTCGAAGTCAACAAAATAAGAAAAGCCTAAAAGTTGAAAGGCTACAGTATAAAAAATATCTGCTGTCAGTTCATCTTCTGATTGAAAAAATGTCAGCAGGTCTGTTTTTTTATCAGCTGCTAGGATGGAAAGTGGATAGTTGGTGTCTTGATAAGTGAAAAAGAAACGACTTAGAAAAGACTCCAACATCTTTTTATTTGTTGACTCAGATGGAAAATCAAATCCATACTTTTTTAATTCATATAAAATAGTATCTCTTGGAAGTGATAAATAGCTGAATTGATTAAAGCGCATAAAACCTCCTTGTAAAATAATAATTAAGGTTATTATATCAAAAAAATAGGAGAAAGGGAATTATTAAGTGAGAAAGAAATTAATTAAAGAATAATGAATACAATTTATATTAAATAATATGTGATATTCTATAGTGTTCATAAATGAAACTATATCTAACAAGAATTTTGAGTGAATTTATCTCACTTCTTTAAAAGAGATATCCATTTATTGGGATAAAAAGTTCAAAATAGTTTACAGAAACATTTCTATTGAAACTATATTTGTTATTTTTCATCCAAAATGCCTTATTTAAAATATAAAACAGAGATAGGAGTTATTGCTTTTGTCTTTCTCTTTTTGAAAATGGTATAATATAGTGAGAACGATAGAGGAGAAGTGTAAATTGATCGCACAACTAGATACAAAAACAGTCTATAGTTTTATGGAGAGCGTCATTTCGATCGACAAGTATGTGAGAGCAGCTAAAGAATTCGGCTACACACATTTGGCTATGATGGATATTGATAATCTTTATGGTGCTTTTGACTTTCTAGAAGTTACAAAAAAATATGGCATTCATCCTTTGCTAGGGCTTGAGATGACTGTGTTTGTAAATAATCAGGAAGTGAATCTGCGCTTTTTAGCTCTATCTAGTGTAGGCTATCAGCAGTTGATGAAGCTTTCAACAGCCAAGATGCAGGGGGAGAAAAATTGGTCAGTTTTATCTCAGTATCTGGAGGATATTGCGGTCATTGTGCCTTATTTTGATGGATTGGAGTCATTAGAACTAGGCCGTGATTATTATATTGGGGTTTATTCAGAAACACTGGCAAGCGAATTTCATCATCCTATTTTGCCACTTTATCGGGTCAATGCTTTTGAAAGCAGGGATAGAGAAGTCCTGCAAGTATTAACAGCGATTAAAGAAAATCTACCGCTTAGAGAAGTTCCTTTGCGTTCTAGACAAGATGTTTTTATATCAGCAAGTTCTTTAGAGAAACTATTCCAAGAACGTTTTCCTCAAGCCTTGGAAAACTTAGAAAAGCTTATTTCAGGTATTTCTTATGATTTGGATACTAGTCTGAAATTGCCTCGTTTTAACCCAGCTAGACCAGCAGTAGAAGAGTTGAGAGAACGTGCTGAACTGGGACTTTCTCAGAAGGGGTTGTCTAGTAAAGAATATCAAGATCGACTAGACCAAGAATTGGCTGTTATTCATGATATGGGCTTTGATGATTATTTCTTGGTCGTTTGGGATTTGCTGCGTTTCGGACGTTCGAATGGCTACTATATGGGGATGGGACGGGGTTCTGCAGTTGGTAGCTTGGTTTCCTATGCCTTGGACATCACAGGGATTGACCCTGTAGAGAAAAATCTCATTTTTGAACGCTTTCTCAATCGTGAACGCTATACCATGCCTGATATTGATATTGATATCCCAGATATTTATCGTCCAGATTTTATCAGATATGTTGGTAATAAATATGGTAGTAAACATGCGGCTCAAATTGTTACATTTTCTACATTTGGAGCAAAGCAGGCCTTACGAGATGTTTTAAAACGTTTTGGTGTGCCAGAGTATGAATTATCTGCAATTACTAAGAAAATCAGTTTTCGTGACAATCTCAAGTCGGCCTATGAAGGCAATCTCCAGTTTCGTCAGCAAATCAATAGTAAGTTAGAATACCAAAAAGCCTTTGAAATTGCCTGCAAGATTGAGGGCTATCCAAGACAAACCTCTGTCCATGCGGCTGGTGTTGTAATCAGTGACCAAGATTTGACCAATTACATCCCTCTAAAGCATGGTGATGAAATTCCACTGACTCAATATGATGCTCATGGTGTTGAAGAAAGTGGGCTTTTGAAGATGGACTTTCTGGGACTACGAAATCTGACCTTTGTCCAGAAGATGCAAGAATTACTTGCTGAAACAGAGGGTATTCACCTTAAAATCGAAGAAATCGATTTGGAAGACAAAGAAACGTTAGCTTTGTTTGCATCTGGAAATACAAAAGGTATCTTTCAATTTGAACAACCTGGTGCCATTCGCTTGCTCAAACGTGTGCAACCAGCCTGTTTTGAAGATGTCGTAGCGACTACTTCTCTAAATCGACCAGGTGCTAGTGACTATATCAACAATTTTGTGGCAAGAAAGCATGGGCAGGAAGAAGTGACTGTTCTGGATTCAGTACTGGAGGATATTTTGGCTCCAACCTACGGCATTATGCTCTATCAGGAGCAGGTTATGCAAGTTGCTCAGCGTTTTGCTGGATTTAGTCTTGGGAAAGCCGATATTTTGCGCCGAGCTATGGGGAAAAAGGATGCCTCTGCCATGCATGAGATGAGGGCTTCCTTTATTCAAGGCTCCTTAGAAGCTGGACATACTGCGGAAAAGGCAGAGCAGGTCTTTGATGTCATGGAGAAGTTTGCAGGTTATGGTTTTAACAGGTCACATGCCTATGCCTACTCAGCCTTGGCCTTCCAGTTGGCTTATTTCAAAACACATTATCCAGCTATTTTTTATCAGGTCATGTTGAATTCTGCCAACAGTGATTACTTAATAGATGCACTTGAAGCAGGCTTTGAAGTGGAGCCTCTGTCCATCAACACCATTCCCTATCACGATAAAATTGCGAACAAGGCCATCTATCTAGGATTGAAATCGATTAAGGGAGTCAGCAAGGATTTGGCACTTTGGATTCTTGAAAATAGACCTTATTCTAACATTGAAGATTTTATAGCTAAATTACCTGAGAATTATCTGAAACTTCCTCTGCTAGAACCTTTGGTAAAAGTTGGTCTTTTCGATTCATTTGAGACAAATCGTCAAAAAGTATTTAATAACTTAGCTAATCTATTTGAATTTGTGAAAGAGTTAGGAAGCTTGTTTGGTGAAACAATTTATAGCTGGCAGGAATCGGAAGATTGGACGGAACAAGAAAAATTCTATATGGAACAAGAACTTTTAGGGATAGGTGTCAGCAAACATCCACTACAAGCTATTGCAAGTAAGGCTATTTATCCGATTACTCCAATTGGGAATTTGTCAGAAAATAGCTATGCTATTATCTTGGTTGAAGTTCAGAAGATAAAAGTAATTCGTACCAAAAAGGGTGAAAACATGGCTTTCTTACAGGTGGATGACAGTAAGAAAAAATTGGATGTCACTCTCTTTTCAGACTTATATCGTCAGGTTGGACAGGAAATAAGAGAAGGAGCATTCTACTATATCAAAGGGAAAACCCAATCACGTGATGGCCGTCTGCAAATGATTGCACAAGAAATAAGAGAAGCAGTGGCTGAACGCTTCTGGATTCAGGTGAAAAATCATGACTCGGATCAAGAAATTTCGAGAATTTTAGACCAGTATAAAGGCCCAATCCCAGTCATCATCAGGTATGAAGAGGAACAGAAAACAATCGTTTCCCATCATCATTTTGTAGCTAAATCCAATGAATTAGAAGCGAAATTGAATGAAATTGTTATGAAAACGATTTATCGCTAAAAATACGGAAAATAGAAGAATTTTAAAATCAAATGTGGTATAATCAATAAGAATGTTAAAAGAAAAAGGAGCATAAACCAATATGAAACGTATTGCTGTTTTGACTAGTGGCGGAGACGCCCCTGGTATGAACGCTGCTATCCGTGCAGTTGTTCGTCAAGCAATTTCAGAAGGAATGGAAGTGTTTGGTATCTATGACGGATATGCTGGTATGGTTGCCGGTGAAATTCATCCCCTAGATGCAGCTTCAGTAGGAGACATCATTTCTCGTGGTGGTACTTTCCTTCACTCAGCTCGTTACCCAGAGTTCGCTCAACTTGAAGGGCAACTTAAAGGGATTGAGCAATTGAAAAAACACGGAATTGAAGGTGTAGTTGTTATCGGTGGTGATGGATCTTACCACGGTGCTATGCGTTTGACTGAACATGGCTTCCCAGCTATCGGTCTTCCAGGTACAATCGATAATGATATCGTTGGTACTGACTTCACAATCGGTTTTGACACAGCGGTTACAACTGCTATGGATGCTATCGATAAGATTCGTGATACATCATCAAGTCACCGTCGTACTTTTGTTATTGAAGTTATGGGACGTAACGCTGGTGATATCGCTCTTTGGGCAGGTATCGCAACTGGTGCTGATGAAATCATCATTCCTGAAGAAGGATTCAAGATTGAAGATATCGTAGAAAGCATTAAATGTGGTTATGAGTGTGGTAAAAAACACAACATCATCGTCTTGGCAGAAGGTGTGATGTCAGCAGCTGAATTTGGTAAAAAACTAAAAGAAGCTGGGGATACAAGCGACCTTCGTGTAACAGAACTTGGACATATCCAACGTGGTGGTTCTCCAACTGCGCGTGACCGTGTATTGGCGTCACGCATGGGTGCGCATGCTGTTAAACTTCTTAAAGAAGGTATCGGTGGTGTTGCAGTTGGTATCCGTAACGAGAAAATGGTTGAAAACCCAATTCTCGGTACTGCAGAAGAAGGAGCATTGTTTAGCCTTACTGCAGATGGCAAGATTGTGGTTAACAACCCACACAAGGCTGACCTTGAGCTATCTAGCTTGAATAAGAGCTTGTCATAATTTACAATTTAGTTAATAAGACCAAAAAGGTCATATATATAAAGGAGTCACAAAAATCATGAACAAACGTGTAAAAATCGTTGCAACTTTGGGTCCTGCGGTAGAAATCCGTGGTGGTAAAAAATTTGGTGATGACGGATACTGGGGTGAAAAACTTGATGTTGAAGCTTCAGCTAAAAACATTGCTAAATTGATTGAAGCTGGTGCTAACACATTCCGTTTCAACTTCTCACACGGTGACCACCAAGAACAAGGTGAGCGTATGGCAACTGTTAAACTTGCAGAAAAACTTGCAGGTAAAAAAGTTGGTTTCCTTCTTGATACAAAGGGACCAGAAATCCGTACAGAATTGTTCGAAGGTGAAGCTAAAGAGTATTCATACAAAACTGGTGAGAAAATCCGTGTTGCAACTAAACAAGGAATCAAATCAACTCGTGAAGTGATTGCATTGAACGTTGCTGGTGCTCTTGATATCTATGATGATGTTGAAGTTGGTCGTCAAGTGTTGGTTGACGATGGTAAACTTGGTCTTCGTGTGGTTGCTAAAGATGACGCAACTCGTGAATTTGAAGTTGAAGTTGAAAACGATGGTATCATCGCTAAACAAAAAGGTGTGAACATCCCTAACACTAAAATTCCTTTCCCAGCTCTTGCTGAACGCGATAACGACGATATCCGTTTCGGTCTTGAACAAGGTATCAACTTCATCGCAATTTCATTCGTACGTACTGCAAAAGACGTGAACGAAGTTCGTGCAATCTGTGAAGAAACTGGAAACGGACACGTTCAATTGTTCGCTAAAATCGAAAACCAACAAGGTATCGACAACTTGGATGAAATCATCGAAGCTGCTGATGGTATCATGATCGCTCGTGGTGATATGGGTATCGAAGTACCATTCGAAATGGTTCCAGTTTACCAAAAAATGATTATCACTAAAGTCAATGCTGCAGGTAAAGTTGTTATCACTGCAACAAACATGCTTGAAACAATGACTGAAAAACCACGTGCAACTCGTTCAGAAGTATCAGACGTATTTAACGCTGTTATCGACGGAACTGACGCAACAATGCTTTCAGGTGAGTCTGCAAACGGTAAATATCCACTTGAGTCAGTAACTACAATGGCTACAATCGATAAGAACGCTCAAACTCTTCTTAACGAATATGGACGTTTGAACTCAGATTCATTCGAACGTAACTCTAAGACAGAAGTAATGGCTTCAGCTGTTAAAGATGCTACTAACTCAATGGACATTAAATTGGTTGTAACTCTTACTAAGACAGGTCACACTGCACGTTTGATTTCTAAATACCGTCCAAATGCTGACATCTTGGCGTTGACATTTGACGAATTGACAGAACGTGGATTGATGTTGAACTGGGGTGTTATCCCAATGTTGACAGATGCTCCATCTTCAACTGATGATATGTTTGAAATTGCTGAACGTAAAGCAGTTGAAGCAGGTCTTGTACAATCTGGTGACGATATCGTTATCGTAGCTGGTGTACCACTTGGAGAAGCTGTTCGTACAAATACAATGCGTATCCGTACAGTACGTTAATTAATAGAAAAATAGCCTATCATATCAAGCTTTCTAGACTGTATGATGGGCTTTTTTGTATATGGAAAAAGTTTACTACTTTTGATTTAATGCAACAGTAGTCAAAGAGTAAATCGTTGCTTGTTTCATACTTTTTGTGATGTGAGTATAAATTTGATTGGTCATCTTAGCGTCTCTATGACCTACACGCGACATGATGGTGTGAAGAGGAATATTGCTTTTTACAAGCAAACTAATAAGATATTGAATTTAAACACAAAAAATAACCCCTTGAGGATTCAAGGAGTTATTTCAACTTTAATTAGTTTTTAGAAGCTGCTTGGAATTCTGGATTTTTCCATGCTTCATCAATAATAGCTTGCAATTCTTTAGCAGATGCTTGCATTTTTTGAGTTTCTGCATCGTTCAATGGAATGTTTACTGGACGAACGATTCCGTGTGCACCAACAACAGCTGGTTGGCCGATAAATACGTCTTTAACACCATATTGACCTTCTTGGAATACAGAAAGTGGAAGTACTGCATTTTCATCGTCAAGGATTGCTTTTGTAATACGAGCAAGGGCTACTGCGATACCGTAGTATGTGGCACCTTTTTTGTTGATGATTGTGTAGGCTGCATCACGAACACCTTCGAACAATTCAATCAATTCAGCTTCTTGAACGTTTTGAGTATCTTTAAGGAATTCTTCAAGGTTTACACCAGCGATGTTTGCGTGTGACCAAACAGCGAACTCAGAGTCACCGTGTTCACCCATGATGTAGGCGTGAACTGAACGAGCATCAACGTCAAGTTTTTCAGCAAGTGCTTGACGGAAACGAGCTGAGTCAAGTGAAGTACCTGAACCGATAACACGTTCTTTAGGGAAACCAGAGAATTTCCAAGTTGAGTAAGTCAAAACGTCAACTGGGTTAGCAGCAACAAGGAAGATACCTTTGAAACCTGATTCAACAACTTGAGTTACGATTGATTTGTTGATAGCAAGGTTTTTACCTACAAGGTCAAGACGAGTTTCACCTGGTTTTTGAGGTGCACCTGCAGTGATTACAACAAGGTCAGCATCTGCACAGTCAGAGTATTGAGCTGCATAGATTTTTTTAGGTGAAGTGAAGGCAAGGGCGTGACTAAGGTCAAGCGCGTCACCAACAGCTTTTTCATGCAATTGTGGAATTTCGATAATTCCAAGCTCTTGTGCAATTCCTTGGTTAACAAGTGCAAAAGCGTAAGATGAACCTACAGCACCATCTCCGACAAGGATAACTTTTTTGTGTTGTTTAGTTGAAGTCATTGTTCTAAACATCTCCTTAATTTTATTCAGGGATTTCCCCAGTTATTTTAATTCTATCACTTTTAAAAAGCTTTGTCACGAATATGCCTTGGAGTTCTTGATGTAAACGTTTTAGCTAATTTGGATACCTGAAATATGGCGGACATTATGGTATAATATTATTAATTACTAATAGTGAAATGAGGCATTTATTAATGCAGGATAGAAATTTAGTGAATGTCAATCTGACAAAGGAGATGAAGACGAGCTTTATCGATTACGCCATGAGTGTTATCGTAGCGCGGGCTCTTCCTGATGTTCGAGATGGCTTGAAACCTGTTCACCGTCGGATTCTCTATGGAATGAATGAATTGGGTGTTACTCCAGACAAACCTCATAAAAAATCTGCTCGTATTACAGGGGACGTCATGGGTAAATACCACCCACACGGGGATTCCTCTATCTATGAAGCAATGGTCCGCATGGCTCAATGGTGGAGTTACCGTTACATGCTTGTTGATGGACATGGAAACTTTGGTTCCATGGATGGCGATGGTGCTGCCGCCCAGCGTTATACTGAGGCACGTATGAGCAAGATTGCTCTGGAAATGCTTCGTGATATCAATAAGAATACGGTTGATTTCGTTGATAACTATGATGCCAATGAGCGTGAACCCTTGGTCTTGCCAGCTCGTTTTCCAAACCTTTTGGTCAATGGAGCAACTGGTATTGCCGTTGGGATGGCTACCAACATTCCCCCTCACAACTTGGGAGAAACCATTGATGCAGTGAAGTTGGTTATGGACAATCCTGAAGTGACTACCAAGGACTTGATGGAAGTCTTGCCTGGTCCAGATTTTCCAACAGGTGCCCTTGTCATGGGGAAATCAGGTATTCATAAGGCTTACGAAACAGGTAAAGGTTCTATTGTCCTTCGTTCTCGTACTGAAATCGAAGAAACTAAGACTGGGCGTGAGCGCATCGTTGTAACAGAATTTCCTTACATGGTCAATAAAACCAAGGTGCATGAGCATATTGTTCGTTTGGTTCAGGAAAAACGCATTGAGGGGATCACAGCGGTTCGTGATGAGTCAAACCGTGAAGGGGTTCGTTTCGTGATTGAGGTCAAGCGAGATGCTTCAGCCAATGTTATCCTTAACAACCTCTTCAAGATGACCCAGATGCAAACCAACTTTGGTTTTAATATGTTGGCGATTCAAAATGGGGTACCGAAGATTTTGTCTCTTCGCCAGATTTTGGACGCTTATATTGAACACCAAAAAGAAGTGGTTGTTCGTCGGACACGTTTTGATAAGGAAAAAGCGGAAGCACGCGCTCACATCTTAGAAGGTCTCTTGATTGCGCTAGACCATATCGACGAAGTGATTCGTATTATCCGTGCTAGTGAAACGGATGCGGAAGCGCAAGCCGAGTTGATGAGTAAGTTTAAACTTTCTGAACGTCAAAGTCAAGCTATCCTAGATATGCGCCTTCGTCGTTTGACAGGTTTGGAACGTGATAAGATTCAGTCTGAGTATGATGATCTCTTGGCTCTGATTGCCGATTTAGCAGATATTCTTGCTAAGCCGGAACGTGTTTCTCAAATCATCAAAGACGAATTGGATGAAGTCAAGCGTAAGTTTGGCGACCAACGTCGTACGGAATTGATGGTCGGTGAAGTCTTAAGTCTCGAAGATGAGGACTTGATTGAAGAATCGGATGTCTTGATTACACTGTCTAACAAAGGCTACATCAAACGTCTGGACCAAGCTGAGTTTACTGCTCAAAAACGTGGTGGTCGCGGTGTTCAAGGGACAGGTGTCAAAGATGATGATTTTGTCCGTGAGTTAGTGTCGACTAGCACCCATGATCACCTACTCTTCTTCACAAATAAAGGTCGAGTCTATCGCCTTAAAGGATATGAAATTCCTGAGTATGGTCGTACAGCCAAGGGATTACCGATTGTCAATCTTTTGAAATTAGATGAAGGTGAAAGTATCCAGACCATCATCAATGTTGAGTCTGAACGTAGTGATGATGCTTATCTCTTCTTCACAACCCGTCATGGTATTGTGAAGCGAACCAGCGTCAAGGAATTTGCTAACATTCGCCAGAATGGTCTCAAGGCTTTGAACCTCAAGGATGAAGATGAGTTGATTAATGTCTTGTTGACGGAAGAAGATACGGATATTATCATTGGTACCAAGTTTGGTTATGCAGTTCGTTTTAATCAATCAGCTGTTCGTGGCATGAGTCGTATCGCCACTGGTGTGAAAGGTGTGAATCTTCGTGACGGAGATACAGTTGTTGGTGCTAGTGTGATAACAGACCAGGATGAGGTTCTTATCATCACAGAAAAAGGATATGGTAAGCGTACAGTCGCGACTGAATATCCAACAAAAGGTCGTGGTGGTAAAGGGATGCAAACCGCTAAAATTACAGATAAGAATGGTTCTCTTGCTGGTCTTATGACCGTTAAAGGCGATGAAGATTTGATGATTATCACTGATACAGGTGTCATGATTCGAACCAACGTTGACAATATTTCACAAACAGGACGCTCAACTATGGGAGTTAAAGTGATGCGTCTGGATCAAGATGCTAAAATTGTGACCTTTACAACGGTTGCAGCGGCAGAAAAAGAAGAAGTTGGGACAGAAAACGAAACAGAGGGTGAAGCATAATGTCTCAAAAAAATAATAAGAAGAAAAACAAACGAAAAAATCTGCTGACAAATATCCTAGCAGGATTTCTGATACTACTATCAATTGCTTTGATTTTTAATGCTAAAATTCGTGATATTTTCATAGTTTGGAATACCAATAAGTACCAAGTTAGTCAGGTATCAAAAGAAAAAATAGAAGAAAATCAGGATACAGAAGGAAATTTTGATTTTGATTCTGTCAATGCTATCTCTTCGGAAGCTGTTCTAGCTTCTCAATGGGATGCTCAAAAATTACCAGTTATCGGCGGAATTGCAGTTCCTGAATTAGAAATGAATCTGCCAATTTTTAAAGGGCTTGATAATGTCAATCTCTTCTATGGTGCTGGTACGATGAAACGTGATCAAGTGATGGGGAAAGGAAATTATAGTCTAGCTAGTCATCATATTTTTGGTGTCAATAATGCTAATAAAATGTTATTTTCTCCTTTAGATAACGCTAAAAATGGTATGAAGATTTATCTAACCGATAAAAATAAAGTTTATACTTATGAAATACGTGAAGTCAAACGGGTTACACCGGATCGTGTTGATGAAGTTGATGATAGAGATGGGGTCAATGAGATTACATTAGTAACCTGTGAAGACCTTGCCGCTACAGAACGTATTATTGTAAAAGGCGATTTGAAAGAAACAAAAGATTATTCACAAACATCTGATGAAATCCTAACAGCTTTCAATCAGCCATATAAACAATTTTATTAATACAAATCAGTGAAATCCTGGATTTCACTGATTTTTTTAGATTTTCATAAAAATAAACTTTTATGAAATACAGAAAACGCTTCCTAAAAACTAAAGTTTGTGATATAATTATCAGGTAAAAAATTTTTAGGAGTTTATTATGGTTTCTTCAGAATTTATCTCAAAGATTGAATTTGCTTGCAAGAAGAAAGAAAGTCTTTATAGTCAAAGCAAATTTAAGTATGCGATTCGTTCTATGTTCGCAGGTGCTTTTTTAACCTTCAGTACAGCTGCTGGTGCAGTTGGGGCTGACTTGATTAATAAAATTGCGCCAGGTAGTGGACGTTTCCTCTTCCCATTTGTCTTTGCTTGGGGCTTGGCCTACATTGTTTTCTTGAATGCCGAATTGGTAACATCAAACATGATGTTTTTGACTGCTGGTAGTTTCTTGAAAAAAATCTCTTGGAGAAAAACAGCAGAGATTTTACTATACTGTACCTTGTTCAACCTTATCGGTGCCTTGATAGCAGGTTGGGGATTTGCTCACTCAGCAGCCTATGCAAATCTGACT
This sequence comes from bacterium, assembly GCA_905221095.1. Taxonomy (GTDB): domain Bacteria; phylum Bacillota; class Bacilli; order Lactobacillales; family Streptococcaceae; genus Streptococcus. The sequence continues at coordinate 150,760 of CAJNBV010000003.1, read as the reverse complement.
CATGATAGCTTTATTTCAGGTGTTGTTGAGATGAAGTTAGGCCGTTCAAATGAATTAGTCTTACTTGAGGCAATTTTGGCAAATATTTTTGTAAATATTGCGATTCTTTCATTTGTTTTGGTTAAAGATGGTGGTGCCAAACTTTGGCTTGTGTTGTCAGCGATTTACATGTTTGTATTCTTAACAAACGAGCACATTGCGGCGAACTTTGCTTCTTTCGCTATTGTGAAATTCAGTGTTGCTGCTGATTCAATTGCTAACTTTGGTGTTGGAAATATACTCCGTCATTGGGGTGTAACCTTCATCGGAAACTTTATCGGAGGAGGCCTCTTGATGGGTCTTCCATATGCCTTCCTCAATAAAAACGAAGATACTTATGTAGATTAAGAAATGAGCACGATTGAGTCGTGCTTTTTTTCGTTTTGAAAGAAGTAATAGTCGCTCCTTATATCAAAATATAGAAAAGAGGTATTAGTCAAGATAGGTCGATAGTGCTACAATATCCTTAATCAAACTATTTGGAGGTCGCCTTATGACTCGTGATTTTAAATTTGAAACTCTACAACTACATGCTGGTCAAGTTGTGGATCCAGCTACCAAGTCTCGTGCAGTGCCGATTTATCAAACAACATCCTTCGTTTTTGATGATACGCAGGAAGGTGCCGATTTGTTTGCTTTGAGAAAACCAGGGAATATCTATACCCGTATTACCAACCCTACAACAGCTGCTTTTGAAGAAAGAATCGCTGCCCTTGAAGGTGGTGTCGGAGCACTTGCAACAGCATCAGGTATGGCCGCAGTGACTTATACGATTTTGGCGCTTGCCCATGCTGGTGACCACGTGGTAGCAGCCTCAACTATTTACGGTGGGACTTTCAATCTCTTGAAAGAAACCCTTCCTCGTTATGGGATCACAACAACCTTTGTCGATGTGGATAATTTGGAGGAAGTAGAAGCAGCTATCAATGACAATACCAAGCTTGTCTTGATTGAAACCTTGGGTAACCCTTTGATTAACATTCCTGACTTGGAAAAATTGGCTGAGATTGCGCATAAACACCAGATTCCTCTTGTTTCGGACAACACCTTTGCCACACCATATTTGATTAACGTCTTCTCTCACGGTGTAGATATTGTCATTCACTCTGCGACTAAGTTTATCGGTGGGCATGGTACGACTATTGGAGGAGTGATTGTCGATAGTGGTCGTTTTGACTGGGCGGCGTCAGGGAAATTCCCTCAATTTGTTGAGGAAGACCCAAGTTACCACAATTTGAGCTATACTCGTGATGTGGGTGCAGCAGCCTTTATTATCGCTGTTCGTGTCCAATTGCTTCGTGATACTGGTGCTGCCTTGTCGCCATTTAATGCCTTTCTCTTGCTCCAAGGACTTGAAACTCTTTCACTTCGTGTGGAACGCCATGTGGAAAATGCTGAGAAAATTGTTGATTTCCTTGTCAACCATCCTAAGGTAGAAAAGGTAAATTATCCAAAACTTGCTGACAGTCCTTACCATGCCTTGGCTGAGAAATACTTGCCAAAAGGTGTAGGATCAATCTTTACCTTCCATGTCAAAGGTGGGGAGGCAGAAGCCCGTAAGGTAATTGATAATTTGGAAATCTTCTCTGACCTTGCGAACGTAGCGGATGCCAAGTCTCTGGTTGTTCATCCAGCCACAACCACTCACGGTCAATTGTCAGAAAAAGACCTAGAAGCAGCAGGAGTCACACCAAACCAAATCCGTTTGTCAATCGGACTTGAAAATGTAGATGATTTGATTGAAGACTTGCGCTTGGCCTTGGAAAAAATTTAAAGTAAAAGAAGATAAACAGTGGGTTTCGACTCACTGTTTTTGATTTTCCCTCAGGCATGATATAATGGTTAAAGAAGTCTAGAAAGAGGAACGATATGAACGAAATCAAATGCCCCAACTGTGGGGAAGTATTTACAGTAAATGAGAGCCAGTATGCTGAACTCTTGTCCCAAGTGAGAACAGCAGAGTTTGATAAGGAACTACACGACCGCATGAAGCAGGAACTGGCCTTGGCTGAGCAAAAAGCTATGAATGAGCAACAGACTAAACTAGCTCAAAAAGACCAAGAAATCGCGCAATTGCAGAGTCAAATCCAAAACTTTGCTACAGAGAAAGAGCTGGCTAAGAAAGAAGTTGAACAGACAAGCCATCAGGCTCTCTTGGCTAAGGACAAGGAAGTGCAGGCCTTGGAAAACCAATTGGCTACCTTGCGTTTAGAGCATGAAAATCAACTGCAAAAGACCCTTTCTGACCTTGAAAAAGAACGGGATCAGGTCAAAAATCAACTCCTCTTGCAAGAAAAGGAAAATGAGTTGTCTTTGGCTTCTGTTAAACAAAACTATGAAGCCCAGCTTAAAGCAGCCAGTGAACAAGTCGAATTTTACAAGAATTTCAAGGCTCAACAATCTACCAAGGCTATCGGTGAAAGTCTGGAACAGTATGCGGAGAGTGAGTTTAACAAGGTTCGCAGTTTTGCCTTTCCAAATGCTTACTTTGAGAAGGATAACAAGGTCTCTGCGCGTGGGTCTAAGGGGGACTTTATCTTCCGTGAGTGTGATGAAAATGGGGTCGAAATCATTTCTATCATGTTTGAGATGAAAAATGAAGCGGACGGGACAGAAAAGAAGCATAAGAACGCGGATTTTTACAAGGAATTGGACAAGGATCGTCGTGAAAAGAATTGCGAATATGCTGTTTTGGTGACCATGCTTGAGGCTGATAACGACTACTTTAACACAGGGATTGTTGACGTCAGCCATGAGTATGAAAAGATGTATGTGGTTCGCCCTCAGTTCTTTATCCAGTTGATTGGGCTTTTGAGAAATGCTGCGCTTAATTCTCTTAAATACAAGCAGGAGTTGGCACTTGTCCGTGAACAAAACATTGATATCACTCATTTTGAAGAAGATTTGGATGCCTTTAAACTAGCCTTTGCCAAGAACTACAACTCTGCTTCAACCAATTTTGGTAAAGCTATTGATGAAATCGACAAGGCCATCAAACGAATGGAAGAGGTTAAGAAATTCCTAACCACATCTGAAAACCAACTTCGTCTTGCAAATAACAAGTTGGAAGACGTTTCAGTAAAAAAATTAACTCGGAAAAATCCAACCATGAAAGCGAAATTTGAAGCACTGAAGGGGGAGTGAGGAAGCAAAAATGAACGGTATTATCAACTTAAAAAAAGAAGCGGGGATGACCTCGCATGATGCGGTTTTTAAACTGCGTAAGATTTTAAGAACTAAGAAAATTGGACATGGTGGGACCTTGGATCCGGATGTAGTGGGAGTTCTGCCTATTGCGGTTGGCAAGGCGACACGCATGGTCGAGTTTATGCAGGACGAGGGTAAGGTCTATGAGGGGGAAATCACTCTGGGCTATTCCACGACGACTGAGGATGCCAGTGGGGAAGTGGTCGCAGAGACACCTGTTTTATCGCACTTGGATGAAAAGCTTGTTGATGAAGCAATCGCCAGTCTAACAGGACCTATTATTCAGATTCCGCCTATGTATTCGGCAGTCAAGGTCAATGGTCGTAAGCTCTATGAGTATGCGCGTGCTGGTCAGGAAGTGGAACGTCCAGAACGTCAGGTGACCATTTATCAGTTTGAGAAGACAAGTCCGATTTCTTATGATGGCCATCTTGCACGTTTTACTTTTCGTGTTAAATGTAGTAAGGGGACTTACATCCGTACCTTGTCAGTTGACTTGGGAGAGAAGCTTGGTTATGCTGCCCATATGTCACATCTGACACGGACCAGTGCGGCAGGTTTAAAACTGGAGGATGCTCTTACCTTGGAAGAAATTGCTGCAAAAGTGGAGGCTGGGCAATTAGACTTTCTCCATCCTCTAGAGATTGGAACAGGTGACCTTGTCAAAGTTTTCCTAAGTCCAGAAGAGGCTACAGAAGTGCGCTTTGGTCGCTTTATTGAGCTCGGCCAAACAAATCAAGAATTGGCTGCTTTTGAAGGAGATAAATTACTAGCTATTCTAGAAAAACGGGACAATCTCTATAAGCCAAGGAAGGTTTTTAGCTAGTCTAACTGAGGTGTAGGGAGTGTTGTTTCCCCTAGACTATCCAAATCAGACTATAAATTTTGCAAAAAATGTGATAGAATAGACGACGGATAAAAAAACGGAGGATAGCATGCAAAATAGACCAATCATTATCGGAGTGACAGGTGGTTCTGGTGGAGGGAAAACCAGTGTTTCAAGAGCCATTTTATCGCATTTCCCTGATGAAAAGATTTCCATGATTGAGCATGATTCATACTACAAGGATCAGTCTCATTTGACATTTGAAGAGCGTGTCAAAACCAATTACGACCATCCTTTTGCCTTTGACACAGACTTGATGATCGAGCAGATTAAGGAATTGTTGGCAGGGCGTCCTGTGGACATTCCGACTTATGACTATACAGAGCATACACGGAGTAGTAAGACCTATCGTCAAGAGCCTCAAGATGTCTTTATTGTTGAGGGGATTTTAGTCTTGGAGGACAAGCGCCTGCGCGATTTGATGGATATCAAGATTTTTGTGGATACGGATGATGATGTGCGCATTATTCGTCGTATCAAGCGTGATATGGAAGAACGTGGCCGTAGCCTTGATAGCGTTATTGACCAGTATTTAGGTGTGGTTAAACCTATGTATCACCAGTTTATAGAGCCAACCAAGCGTTATGCGGATATCGTCATTCCTGAGGGAGTAAGCAATACAGTTGCTATTGATCTGTTGACCACCAAGATCGAAAAGATTTTGGAAGAAGCTCGAAACAGCAAATAATCAGATGAGGAGGTCTTGCCTCCTTTTTCTATTTTTCCCTCATAATGGTACATAAATGGAGATTTTTAGGCATATTTTTGGTATAATAATACCCATGAAAGAGCAAGGAAATGAATAGTAGGTGGAGATGGAAAAGTATTTATCGGTAACAACTTTGACCAAGTATCTGAAAATGAAATTCGATAAAGACCCTTACTTGGAACGGGTCTATTTAACTGGTCAAGTTTCCAATTTTCGTAAACGACCTACTCACCAATATTTCTCCCTAAAGGATGACCATGCAGTTATTCAAGCGACTATTTGGTCTGGGGTTTATCAGAAATTAGGTTTCGACCTAGAAGAAGGAATGAAGATCAATGTGATTGGGCGTGTACAGGTCTATGAACCGAGCGGTAGCTACTCCATCATCATTGAAAAGGCTGAGCCTGATGGGGTTGGGGTGCTTGCGATTCAGTTTGAACAACTCAAGAAAAAATTGACAGAAGAAGGCCTGTTTCAAGAACGGTTCAAGCAACCTCTTCCCCAATTTTCTAAGAGGATTGGTGTGGTGACCAGCCGTAGTGGAGCCGTTATTCGAGATATTATCACGACCGTCAGCAGACGCTTTCCGGGTGTCGACATTCTTCTCTATCCGACCAAGGTACAAGGTGAGGGTTCTGCGGAGGAAATTGCTCGAAATATTGCGCGTGCCAATCAACGTGACGATTTGGACTTGCTCATTATTGGTCGTGGTGGTGGTTCCATCGAGGATCTCTGGGCCTTTAACGAAGAAATTGTGGTACGAGCTATTTTTGAATCTCGTTTGCCAGTTATCTCTAGTGTTGGACATGAGACAGATGTGACCTTGGCGGATTTTGTGGCAGATAGACGGGCTGCGACGCCAACAGCTGCTGCTGAACTGGCAACACCTGTGACCAAGTTGGATGTATTGGCTCATTTGCAAAATCAGGAAAAACGGATGGCAACAGCAGTCCGAAATGTTCTAGCTAAGAAACAAGAAGCTTTAAAAAAATGCAGTCAGTCAGTTATCTTTAGACAGCCAGAGCGTTTGTATGATGGCTATATGCAACGCTTGGACCAATTGCAACTGCGATTAAAACAAAGTCTACGAACACGGATTTCTGATAACAAACAGCTAGTACAAGCAAGGACGCATCAACTGGTACAATTATCACCTATTACCAAAATCCAACGCTATCAGGACCGGTTTGCTCAGTTGGACAAGCTCCTCCGTAGCCAAATGGCGCTTGTTTATGATGCCAAGGTTGCTGAAGTCAAGAGATTATCAGAAGCGTTGTTGATGCTGGATACCAGTCGAATCGTGGCGCGTGGCTATGCTATTGTCAAAAAAGAAGAGTCAGTCATCGATTCGGTTAAAAATTTGAAGAAAAAAGACCAAGTGACGCTTTTGATGCGAGATGGTCAAGTAGAATTAGAGGTTAAAGATGTCAAAACAAAAGAAATTTGAGGAAAATCTAGCAGTACTGGAGACCATTGTCCAAAGTTTGGAAAATGGTGAAATTGCTTTGGAAGATGCGATTGCGGCCTTTCAAAAGGGCATGGTTTTGTCAAAAGAGCTCCAAGCGACGCTGGACAAGGCTGAAAAGACCTTGGTCAAGGTCATGCAAGAAGACGGAACAGAAAGTGATTTTGAATGAAGAAGCAAGAAAAATTAGCTCTTGTCGAGTCGGCCTTGGAAGACTTTTATGGAGACCAGCAGTTTGCTTCTAGTTTGCGAGAGTCTGTGCTCTATTCCATTCATGCTGGTGGCAAGCGTATTCGTCCTTTTCTCTTGTTGGAAGTTTTGGAAGCCTTGCAAGTTGCTCTCAAACCTGCTCACGCGCAGGTGGCTGCTGCCTTGGAAATGATTCATACAGGGAGCTTGATTCACGATGACCTTCCTGCTATGGATGATGATGATTACCGTCGGGGACGATTGACCAATCACAAGAAATTTGGCGAAGCGATGGCCATTTTGGCAGGAGATGCCTTGTTCCTAGATCCCTATGCCTTGATCGCGCAGGCAGATTTGCCAAGTCAGATCAAGGTGGACCTGATTGCCAACTTATCTCTTGCTTCAGGGAGTCTAGGCATGGTGGCAGGGCAGGTTTTGGACATGGAAGGCGAACACCAGCATCTGTCCTTGAAAGAACTCCAGACTATTCATGCTAATAAAACTGGGAAGTTACTAGCTTATCCCTTCCAAGCAGCTGCTATTATTGCTGAATTGACTCCTGAAATACAAGCAAAACTGAAAACTGTTGGTGAATTGATTGGACTTGCTTTTCAAGTTCGAGATGATGTGCTGGACGTGACAGCTAGTTTTGAAGAAATCGGCAAGACACCGCAAAAGGACTTGCAGGCAGAAAAGTCAACCTATCCTGCCTTGTTGGGCTTGGAAGAGGCCATTGCCTTTTGTAACCAAACTCTTGATCAAGCCGAGGCTAAATTAAAAGAAATCGCCCAGCAAGTTCCCTTTGAAACAGAATCGATTGTAAGAGTAGTAGAAAGTTTGAGAATCAATGGCTAAGGAAAGAGTGGATGTACTAGCTTATAAACAGGGCTTGTTTGAAACGCGAGAACAGGCCAAGCGCGGTGTCATGGCTGGACTAGTCGTAGCAGTACTGAATGGAGAACGTTTTGACAAACCAGGAGAGAAAATCCCTGACGACACCGAGCTAAAACTCAAGGGCGAGAAACTCAAGTATGTCAGCCGTGGTGGCTTGAAATTGGAAAAGGCCTTGCAGGTCTTTGACTTGTCAGTAGAAGGGGCAACAACGATTGATATCGGTGCTTCTACCGGGGGCTTTACCGACGTCATGTTGCAAAATGGTGCTGAGTTAGTCTTTGCAGTCGATGTCGGCACTAATCAGTTGGCTTGGAAATTACGCCAAGACCCGCGGGTTGTCAGTATGGAGCAGTTCAATTTCCGTTATGCTGAAAAGACTGACTTTGAAAAGGAACCGTGCTTTGCCAGTATTGATGTGAGTTTCATTTCTCTCAGTCTGATTCTGCCAGCCTTGCACCGAGTGTTAGCCGATCAAGGTCAGGTTGTGGCTCTAGTTAAGCCTCAGTTTGAGGCAGGACGTGAGCAGATTGGGAAAAATGGAATTATTCGAGATGCCAAGGTTCACCAAAATGTCCTTGAATCTGTCACAGCTATGGCAGTAGAGGAAGGCTTTTCAGTCCTTGGTTTGGATTTTTCTCCCATCCAAGGTGGGCATGGAAATATTGAATTTTTAGCGTATTTGAAAAAAGAAGAGTCAGCAAGCAATCAGGTTCTTGCTGAGATTGAAGAAGTAGTAGAGAGGGCGCATAGTCAATTTAAAAATGAATAAAAAAGAGAGACTTGAAAAAATTAGACGATTTGTGACAGATTATCAAATCGGTACGCAGGAAGAAATCGTAGAACATTTGAAAGAAGCAGGCATCACTGCTACTCAGGCAACGGTATCACGAGATATCAAAGAACTAGGTATTGTCAAAATTCCTTTGAGAGACAACACCTATGTCTATGAATTGCCAAAATCAATCGTAAAAAGTTTGCAATTGGCTGAAGACAATATCGAATCGGCTGACTTGATGGACAAGATGATCAATCTCCAGGTTATCCCAGGAAATACAGCCTTTGTAAAAGCTCAGTTAATCGAGACTTTTGCGAACAAGATTTTCAGCTGTTTGGCTGATGATAGCTCAATTTTAGTCATTGCCAGAAGTGAAAGTCTAGCCGAGGAAATCTTTGAACAAGTAAAAAATTGGTAGGTCTATATGTTACTTGAAATTTCGATAAAAAACTTTGCCATTATTGAGGCTATTTCCCTCAATTTTGAAAAGGGAATGACTGTCCTGACTGGTGAAACAGGTGCAGGGAAGTCGATTATCATTGATGCCATGAATATGATGTTGGGAGCTCGTGCGACGACAGATGTTATTCGTCATGGTGCACCAAAGGCAGAGATTGAGGGACTTTTCTCAGTTGAGAATAGTCGCCTTTTGCAGGAAATTTTTGATGAGCAAGGTTTGGAATTGGGTGATGAGATTATCATCCGTCGGGAAATTCTGCAAAATGGTCGTAGTATTAGCCGTGTAAATGGCCAGATGGTCAATCTGTCGGTTTTGCGTGCTATTGGACAACATCTAGTAGATATTCATGGTCAGCATGACCAAGAGGAGTTAATGCGTCCCCAACTGCATATCCAGATGTTGGATGAATTTGGCGATGTAGCTTTTTGGGACTTAAAAGAAACCTATCAGACGAGTTTTGATGCTTATCGAAAAATGCGCAAGCAGGTTCTGGAAGTCAAGAAAAACCAACAGGAACACAAGGCTCGTATTGAAATGTTGGAATTTCAAATGGCAGAGATTGAGGCTGCAAACTTGCAGGCTGGTGAAGATCTGGCTCTCAACCAAGAGCGTGATAAACTCCTCAACCATAAAAATATTGCGGATACATTGACCAATGCCTACAGCATGTTGGATAATGAAGAGTTTTCAAGTCTAGCTAATGTTCGTATGGCCATGAATGACATGGAAAGTGTTGAAGAGTATGACCCTGAATACCGTGAAATTTCAAGCTCTCTGTCTGAGACCTACTATGTCTTAGAAGACATTAGCAAACGTCTGGAAGTTATCATTGAGGACCTTGATTTTGACGGCAATCGTCTCATGCAGGTTGAGAATCGTTTGGATCTCCTTCATACTATTACCCGTAAGTACGGTGGGACTGTGGATGATGTTTTGCTGTATTTTGCCAAGATTACAGAAGAATACAATCTCTTGACAGGTAATAACCTTTCGTCTGAGGACATGGAGGCAGAACTTAAGAAGTTGGAAGTCAACCTTGTCGATTTGGCAGGTCAGCTTGCATCTGCTCGTCATGATTTGGCCCAGCAGCTGGAAGCTGAGATTAAACAAGAACTGCAGGATCTTTATATGGAAAAAGCCCAGTTTCAGGTTCGTTTTAGCAAGGGAAAATTCAGTCGTGAGGGAAATGAAATGGTTGAGTTTTACATATCAACCAACCCTGGCGAAGATTTTAAACCCTTGGTCAAGGTTGCATCTGGTGGGGAATTATCCCGTCTCATGCTAGCCATTAAATCTGCCTTTTCTCGCAAAGAAGGTAAGACTAGCATTGTCTTTGATGAGGTGGATACGGGAGTGTCAGGTCGTGTAGCTCAGGCTATTGCGCAGAAGATTCACAAGATTGGCCAGCATGGTCAGGTTCTGGCTATTTCCCATTTGCCACAAGTGATTGCGATTGCAGATTATCAATTCTTTATTGAGAAGATTAGTAATGAGCATTCAACGGTTTCGACTGTTCGTCTTTTGACGGTTGAAGAGCGAGTGGAGGAAGTTGCCAAGATGTTGGCAGGTGATGATGTGACAGAAGCAGCCCTGACGCAAGCCAGAGAATTGTTGAGAAACAGGGAGAAATAAGATGACAGACTATTATGTAATTGGAGATGTTCACGGAAAAGCTGGGATGCTAGAAGACCTTCTCAAAACATGGGATGGTCAGACCCAGTTGCTCTTTTTGGGTGATTTGATTGACCGCGGTGAGGATAGTCGCCGTGTTCTTGAAATGGTTAAGGATTTAGTGGACAATCAAGGGGCTATCTGTTTGTCAGGAAATCATGAGTATATGTTTCTGACTTGGCTCGATGACCCAGAAGAAAGCTATGACCACTATCGTCGCAATGGTGGAGATACAACTATTAACTCTATTTTAGGTCGTCCCTTGGATGCTCCTGTTGACGGAGTAGAAGATGCCAAGCGTGTTGCTACTGAAGCAGCAGATTTGGTCGAATTTATTCGTCAAATGCCATTTGTGGTAGAGACAGACAAGTATATCTTTGTTCATGCTGGCGTTGATTTGACATTAGAGGACTGGCATGAAACGACAGACTACAAGAAAGTTTGGCTCAGAAAACCATTCCACGAAGCTGAAAATCATACTGGAAAAATCATTGTCTTTGGTCATACACCAGTTTATGGTTTGTTGAAGCAAGACCGAGGTACAGCTGAACTTTGGACTACAGAAGATGGCAAGATTGGCATGGACGGAGGAGCTGTTTATGGTGGTGTCCTTCATGGGATTGTTTTTAAAGACCAAGGAATGACAGAACACCACTTTATCGAAAATGACGGCTTTGTCGCTGAAGATTAGTACTCCTAGCAGGGTATGGTCTTGTCAAAATATCAAAAACAATTTATAATAAATAGATACCCTGAAAGGAAGAGAATCATGAACTTAGAAGAATTGAAAAAACGACAGGAGAAGATCCGTAACTTCTCTATTATCGCCCATATTGACCATGGAAAGTCGACTCTAGCAGACCGCATTTTGGAAAAGACAGAGACAGTTTCCAGTCGTGAAATGCAAGCTCAACTTTTGGACAGCATGGATCTAGAGCGAGAACGTGGGATTACCATTAAACTCAATGCCATCGAGCTCAATTATACTGCAAAAGATGGGGAAACTTATATTTTCCATTTGATTGACACGCCAGGGCACGTTGACTTTACCTATGAAGTTTCACGTTCACTCGCTGCCTGTGAGGGTGCTATTTTGGTGGTCGATGCTGCCCAAGGAATTGAGGCTCAAACTCTTGCCAACGTGTATCTAGCCTTGGACAATGATTTGGAAATCATGCCAGTCATTAACAAAATTGACCTACCAGCAGCAGATCCTGAGCGCGTGCGTACAGAAATTGAAGATGTCATTGGTTTGGATGCCAGCGAAGCAGTCTTAGCATCAGCAAAAGCTGGTATCGGTATCGAAGAAATCCTCGAGCAAATCGTAGAAAAAGTGCCAGCACCAACAGGTGATGTTACAGCACCACTGAAGGCTTTAATTTTTGACTCTGTTTACGATGCTTACCGTGGGGTTATCCTCCAAGTTCGTGTTATGGACGGAGTTGTTAAACCTGGCGATAAGATTCAGCTCATGAGCAATGGCAAGACCTTTGATGTTACGGAAGTTGGTATCTTCACACCTAAAGCAGTTGGTCGTGATTTCCTTGCGACTGGTGACGTTGGTTATATTGCGGCCTCTATTAAGACGGTTCAGGACACTCGTGTGGGTGATACCGTTACCTTGGCAACCAATCCTGCGGCAGAGCCATTGCATGGCTACAAGCAGATGAATCCTATGGTCTTTGCGGGCCTCTACCCAATTGAGTCAAACAAGTACAATGACCTTCGTGAAGCCCTTGAAAAATTGCAACTGAATGATGCCAGCTTGCAGTTTGAACCAGAAACATCTCAGGCACTTGGATTTGGTTTCCGTTGTGGTTTCCTTGGACTTCTTCATATGGATGTTATCCAAGAACGTTTGGAGCGCGAGTTCAATATCGACCTCATCATGACAGCTCCATCCGTTATTTACAAGGTTAATTTGACAGACGGGGAGTCTATGGATGTTTCAAACCCATCAGAGTTTCCAGACCCAACCAAGATTGCGACCATTGAAGAGCCTTATGTTAAAGCTCAAATCATGGTACCGCAGGAGTTTGTCGGGGCAGTAATGGAATTGGCTCAGCGCAAGCGTGGGGACTTTGTGACTATGGACTATATTGATGACAATCGTGTTAATGTCATCTATCAAATTCCTCTTGCTGAAATTGTCTTTGACTTCTTTGATAAGCTCAAGTCTTCGACTCGTGGTTATGCAAGCTTTGACTATGAATTGTCAGAGTACCGCCCATCTAAGCTGGTGAAAATGGATATCCTCCTCAATGGAGATAAGGTAGATGCCCTCAGCTTTATCGTTCACAAGGACTTTGCCTACGAACGTGGGAAACTCATCGTTGATAAACTCAAGAAAATTATTCCTCGACAACAATTTGAAGTTCCGATTCAAGCAGCTATTGGGCACAAGATTGTGGCTCGTACTGATATCAAGGCCCTTCGGAAGAATGTACTTGCTAAATGTTACGGTGGTGACGTTTCTCGTAAACGTAAACTGCTTGAAAAACAAAAAGCTGGTAAGAAACGCATGAAAGCTATCGGATCAGTAGAAGTTCCGCAAGAAGCCTTCCTCAGCGTCTTGAGCATGGATGAAGAATAAGTTATCAGAATTGTTTTTCTTGTTAATAGGAAATTTATATAAGAATCAATAGTAAAGCAGGCTTAAATGGTCTGCTTTTTTAGTTTCTAGAACAAAAAAATGTTTTAATTGTTTGTTTATGTGTTTATTTTTATGACGCAAACTATAAAAACAACAAAAATATAAAAAAAGAGACAAAAAACAACAGAAAAATATTGACAACGATTTCATATAGTGTTATACTTATAGCATAAAGTTAATGGAAAGAAGGGAAAACCTTATGGGATTAGATCATTTCTTTGACAAAAACCTTGTGTTTTGCTTAGAAGCGGATAATCAAGAACATCTCTTTGATCAGGTTGCAACTTTATTGGAAGAACGAGAAATCGTGACTCCAACCTATCGTGAAGCCTTGATCACGCGTGAAAAGTCATTTCCAACTGGCTTAGATATGGAATTTTTGGGTAAGGATTTGCCGAATGTGGCTATTCCTCATACAGATATTGTTCATAATCTAGCTGAAAAAGTTGTGGTCGTTCGATTAGGAAAACCAGTGACTTTCCACAATATGATTGCACCAGATAAGGAAGTAGAAGTATCCTTACTCTTCTTTATCATTAATAACTCAAGTTCAAGTCAAACAAACATTCTTGCTCAGTTGATGGACTTCTTTACTGGAAATGGTCATCTTGAAGACCTATCAAAAATTTCTGAACCAGAAGCCCTTTATGCTTATATTGCTGAAGCAATCGCTTAATCTTGTCTATTAAAAATATTAAATCGGAGGAAATCCATATGATTAAAATTCTTGCCGCCTGCGGTGCAGGTGTTAACTCAAGCCACCAAATTAAAAGTGCTCTTGAAGAAGAACTTTCAAACCGCGGTTTTGATGTTCACTGTGATGCAGTTATGGTAAAAGACGTTAACGAAGACCTTATCAAAGGTTATGACATCTTCACACCAATTGCTGCGACAGACCTTGGTTTTGAGCCAGGTATTCCAGTTATCGAAGCTGGACCAATCTTATTCCGTATCCCAGCTATGAGCGCTCCAGTATTTGACAATATTGAAGCAGCTATCAAAGAACACGGATTAAGCTAATTTTAATTTGTTAACATTCATAAATAAAAAAGGGAGGAACTGTTATGGATGCAATCTTTGACCTAATCAAAGACTTTTTCAAACCCATCTTAGATATGGGTGGACCTGTCATCATGTTAATCATTTTGACAGTATTGGCACTACTTTTTGGAGTGAAATTCTCCAAAGCGCTTGAAGGTGGTATCAAACTTGCCATCGCTCTTACTGGTATCGGTGCTATCATCGGTATGCTAAACACTGCTTTCTCAGCGTCGCTTGCAAAATTCGTTGAAAATACTGGTATTCAATTGAGTATTACCGACGTTGGTTGGGCACCACTTGCTACAATCACTTGGGGTTCTGCTTGGACACTTTACTTCTTGCTCATCATGTTGATTGTCAACATAGTGATGCTTGTTATGAAGAAAACAGATACACTTGACGTTGATATCTTTGATATCTGGCACTTGTCTATCACAGGTCTTTTGATTAAATGGTATGCAGACAACAACGGTGTGAGCCAAGGGGTTTCACTACTGATTGCTACAGCAGCTATCGTACTTGTTGGGGTTCTTAAAATCATCAACTCTGACTTGATGAAACCTACATTTGATGACCTTCTTAACGCTCCAAGTTCATCTCCAATGACTTCAACTCACATGAACTACATGATGAACCCAGTTATCATGGTTTTGGATAAGATTTTTGAAAAATTCTTCCCAGGTCTTGATAAATATGACTTTGATGCTGCTAAATTGAACAAGAAAATCGGTTTCTGGGGATCTAAATTCTTCATCGGTTTCATTCTTGGTATCGTTATCGGTATTATGGGAACTCCACATCCAATTGAAGGTGTTGTCGATGCAGATAAATGGCGTCTCGTTATCAAAGGTTGGTTGTCTCTTGGTTTGACTGCCGGTGTATCTTTGGAACTCTTCTCACTTATTGGTTCATGGTTCATCGCTGCCGTAGAACCTCTTTCACAAGGTATTACAAACGTTGCTACTAAACGTCTTCAAGGACGTAAATTCAATATCGGTCTTGACTGGCCATTCATCGCTGGTCGTGCTGAAATCTGGGCTTGTGCCAACGTACTTGCACCAATCATGTTGATTGAAGCAGTGCTTCTTTCAAAAGTCGGAAATGGTATCTTGCCACTTGCAGGTATCATCGCTATGGGTGTCACTCCAGCTCTCTTGGTTGTAACACGTGGTAAATTGCTCCGTATGATTATCTTCGGAACACTCTTGTTGCCACTCTTCCTTCTTTCAGGTACACTTATTGCACCATTTGCAACAGAACTTGCTAAAGGTGTAGGTGCCTTCCCAGCAGGTGTGAGCGAAACTCAATTGATTACTCACTCAACTCTTGAAGGACCAATCGAAAAACTTCTTGGTTGGACAATTGGTAACACTACAACAGGTGATATCAAAGCAATTCTTGGTGCTGTAGTCTTCGTTGTATTCTATATCGGAATCTTTGCTTGGTACAGAAAACAAATGATCAAACGTAACGAAGAGTACGCAGCAAAAGCAAAATAATGCGCTCCTATAAAATGTAAATTGTTAAAACTAGGTTGTCGACATCCTTTAGGAGTGACAGCCTAGTTTTTTATAAACTATCAAGAAATCGGAGAAAATAATGGTAATTGAATTAAAATCAGAACAATTAAGTGTTCAATTTAACAGTTTTGGTGGGGCTTTGTCTTCTATAAAAGATGCTGAAGGTCTGGAGTATTTGTGGCAAGGAGATGCTACTTATTGGAGTGGACAAGCTCCTGTTCTCTTCCCCATTTGTGGTTCATTGAGAGAGGATACAGCTTTCTATATAGATGAGGAAGGGCGAGAAAGTAAAGGAAAGATTCCTCGTCATGGTTTGGTTCGTAAGAAAGAATTTGAATTAGTTGAACAAACGGAAAACAGTGTAACTTTTGCAATTGAAGACGATGAGAATAGCTATCAAAACTACCCTTATCATTTCCGCCTAGAAATCACTTATATCCTTACTGGAAAGACAGTACGAACCCAATACAAGATTTTCAATAAAGAAACTAGCAAGGTCATGCCTTACTTTATTGGTGGACATCCAGGCTTTAATTGTCCTCTACTGGATGATGAAGTCTATGAGGACTACTATTTAGAGTTTGAGAAAGAAGAGACTTGCTCTGTTCCACGCCCTTTCCCAGAAACAGGTATGCTGGATTTTCAAGATAGAAGTCCATGGCTAGAGGATCAAAAAGAATTAGATCTTAGTTATGATCTTTTCAGCACGGATGCAGTCACCTTAGATGAATTGCAATCTAGAACAATTGCCCTTCGTTCTCGTAAATATGATAAGGGATTGAAAGTGCACTTTGCAGAGTTCTCAAATCTCATTATCTGGTCAACTTTGAATAAGGGACCTTTCATTGCTTTTGAACCATGGTCTGGCCTGTCAACATCTCTTGAAGAAGGAGATCATCTAGAAGATAAGAAGAATGTTCGCCTCTTAGAGCCAGGACAAGTGGATCAAATTGGTTTTGATATCGAAATCTTTTAGATAAAAAACCACAAAAACAAACATTAACTGTTGACTTTTTCGGCAAATAGGAGTATATTATGTTTGTAAGCAACAAATGATGTTTGTAACAAACAAATAATCACTTGTTATATTCTCTTCGAAAGAGAGATTATTCTAGGAAATTGATTTCCTAAACTTGAATAAGGTGTTATTCATCTCATTCAATCCAATTTGTCAATAAACTGCTAGAAAGCTTTTTGTAGGTAATACTCAATGAAAATTAAAGAGCAAACTAGGAAACTAGCCGCAGGCTGTACTTGAGTACGGCAAGGCGACGTTGACGAGGTTTGAATTTGATTTTCGAAGAGTATAAACTGCTAACTATAAAAGGTTTTATTAGCCTAGAAAAATAAAAAGGAGTATACAATATGTCTATTGTTATCGGTGCAGATGCTGCAGGTTTGAGATTGAAAGAAGTTGTGAAAGACTTCTTAGAAAAAGAAAATTTCCACGTTGTGGATGTTACAGCTGAAGGTCAAGACTTTGTTGATGTGACTCTCGCTGTTGCTGCAGAAGTAAACAAAGAAGAACAAAACCTTGGTATCGTGATTGATGCCTATGGCGCTGGTCCATTTATGGTCGCAACAAAAATCAAAGGAATGGTTGCTGCAGAGGTATCTGACGAACGTTCAGCTTATATGACTCGTGGCCACAACAACTCACGTATGATCACTATGGGTGCACAACTTGTAGGTGATGAATTGGCTAAAAACATTGCTAAAGGATTTGTTAACGGTAAATACGATGGTGGACGTCACCAAATTAGGGTCGATATGTTGAACAAAATGTGCTAATACTCTTCAAAAATCAAGATAATCTGTCGTCAGCTCACTTTAGCTAACCTCAGTTATGCTTGCAGCTCGCTTCCTAAGCTAATCTTGATTTTTCTTGAGTAAGGATAAATGATATGAGATTTATATAATTAATCGGAGGGAATAACTAATGAGAATTGCAATTGGATGTGACCACATCGTAACAGATGAAAAAATGGCGGTTTCAGAATTTTTGAAATCAAAAGGATATGAAGTTATTGACTTTGGTACATATGACCATACACGTACTCACTACCCAATCTTTGGTAAAAAAGTAGGGGAAGCTGTAACTAGCGGTCAAGCTGATCTTGGGGTATGTATCTGTGGTACTGGTGTTGGTATCAACAACGCTGTAAATAAAGTTCCAGGTGTCCGTTCTGCCTTGGTTCGTGATATGACAACAGCTCTTTATGCTAAAGAGCAATTGAACGCCAACGTTATCGGTTTTGGTGGTAAGATTACTGGTGAATTGCTTATGTGTGATATCATCGAAGCTTTCATTCATGCTGAATACAAACCATCTGAAGAAAACAAAAAATTGATTGCAAAAATTGAACACGTTGAAAGTCACAATGCTCAACAAACAGATGCAAACTTCTTCACTGAATTCCTTGAAAAATGGGATCGCGGAGAATACCACGACTAAGAGGTGACCTATGATTTTAACAGTCACAATGAACCCATCCATTGATATTTCCTATCCCTTGGATGAGTTGAAGATTGATACTGTCAATCGTGTGGTGGATGTAACCAAAACGGCTGGTGGTAAGGGACTCAATGTTACCCGAGTACTTTCAGAATTTGGGGATTCTGTTCTTGCTACTGGTTTAGTTGGTGGCAAACTTGGTGAGTTTTTGGTTGAAAATATCGATGATCAAGTAAAGAAAGATTTCTTCTCAATTCAGGGAGAAACTCGTAACTGTATCGCTATTCTCCACGGTGACAACCAAACAGAAGTCCTTGAAAAAGGTCCTGAAGTTCTTGAACAAGAAGGTCAAGACTTTTTGGAACATTTCAAAAAACTCTTGGAGTCAGTTGAAGTAGTAGCTATCTCAGGTAGTCTGCCAGCTGGTCTTCCAGTTGATTACTATGCGAGCTTGGTAGAACTTGCTAATCAAGCTGGCAAGCCTGTTGTTTTGGACTGCTCTGGTGCAGCACTTCAGGCGGTTCTTGAATCACCACATAAACCAACAGTCATCAAACCAAATAATGAGGAATTGTCTCAGCTTCTAGGAAGAGAAGTTTCTGAGGATTTGGATGAATTAAAAGAAGTACTTCAAGAGCCTTTGTTTGCAGGGATTGAATGGATTATCGTTTCACTTGGTGCCAACGGTGCCTTTGCCAAACATGGAGACACTTTCTACAAGGTAGATATTCCTAGAATTCAGGTGGTAAATCCTGTTGGATCTGGAGACTCTACTGTGGCAGGAATTTCTTCAGGACTTCTTCACAAAGAATCGGATGCAGAATTACTCATCAAGGCAAATGTCCTTGGTATGCTCAATGCTCAAGAAAAAATGACTGGTCATGTCAACATGGCCAACTATCAAGCTCTATATAATCAATTATTAGTAAAAGAGGTATAAAATGGCTTTAACAGAACAAAAACGTGCACGCTTAGAAAAACTTTCTGATGAAAATGGTATCATCTCAGCTCTTGCATTTGACCAACGTGGTGCTTTGAAACGCCTAATGGCTCAACACCAAACAGAAGAACCAACTGTTGCTCAAATGGAAGAACTGAAAGTCTTGGTAGCAGATGAATTGACTAAATACGCTTCATCTATGCTTCTTGACCCTGAGTATGGACTTCCAGCAACTAAAGCTCTTGATGAAAAAGCTGGTCTTCTCCTTGCTTATGAAAAAACAGGTTACGACACAACAAGCACAAAACGTTTGCCAGACTGCTTGGATGTTTGGTCTGCAAAACGTATTAAAGAAGAAGGTGCAGATGCAGTTAAATTCTTGCTTTACTATGATGTAGATAGCTCAGACGAACTCAACCAAGAAAAACAAGCTTACATCGAACGTATTGGTTCTGAATGTGTGGCTGAAGATATCCCATTCTTCCTTGAAATCCTTGCTTACGATGAAAAAATTGCTGACGCAGGTTCTGTAGAATACGCGAAAGTAAAACCACACAAAGTTATTGGTGCTATGAAAGTCTTCTCAGACCCACGCTTTAACATTGATGTCTTGAAAGTTGAAGTTCCTGTTAACATTAAATATGTTGAAGGCTTCGCTGAAGGTGAAGTAGTTTATACACGTGAAGAAGCAGCAGCCTTTTTCAAAGCACAAGATGAAGCAACTAATTTACCATACATCTACTTGAGTGCTGGTGTATCAGCTAAACTCTTCCAAGATACTCTTGTATTTGCCCATGAATCAGGTGCAAACTTTAACGGAGTTCTTTGTGGCCGTGCAACATGGGCTGGATCAGTTGAAGCATACATCAAAGATGGTGAAGAAGCAGCACGTGAATGGCTTCGTACAACTGGTTTTGAAAACATTGACGAACTTAACAAAGTTCTTCAAACAACAGCGACTTCATGGAAAGAACGCGTGTAAGCAAGTCCTCCGAAGTTAGGAACATAAATCTAAAAAATTTTTAAAAAAAGTTGTATGTAAAGGTTTACAAAATAACCGACTTATGCTATACTTAAATCATAAGTTATACTCAATGAAAATCAAAGAGCAAACTAGGAAACTAGCCGCAGGCTGTACTTGAGTACGGCAAGGCGACGTTGACGTGGTTTGAATTTGATTTTTGAAGAGTATTAATACAAGGTGAGTGTTACTAAGTAAGATTAGGCATGATCACAGGTGAATTAGAAATCAGATGATTTTCTAGTTCATTTGTGGTCATTTTTTATACTCATATACCTTTAAAATATAAAAGGAGGTTGACATGTTTCGAATTCTAAATCCAATAAATCATAATGTTTCGCTTGTCAGGAATGATAAAGGAGAAGAAGTGATTGTAATTGGTAAGGGGATTGCATTTGGAAAGAAGAAGGGAGACTTGATTGCTGAACATCAGGTTGAGAAAATCTTTCGGATGAAGACCGAAGAGTCAAGAGAAAACTTTATGGCTCTCCTCAAAGATGTTCCGCTTGATTTTATCACAGTGACTTATGAAATCATTGATAAGTTATCAAAGAAATATCATTATCCGATTCAAGAGTATCTCTACGTAACCTTGACAGATCATATTTACTGTTCTTACCAAGCTCTAGCACAAGGAAGGTACAAGGATAGTAATCTGCCAGATATTTCCACTAAGTATCCTGTCGCTTTTCAAATCGCAAATGAAGCGTTTGAAATTTACCGTCAGAAGCTAGCGGATCATTTTCCTGAGGACGAAATTATTCGGATTGCTTACCATTTCATTAATGCCGAAGGTGAAAATGAAGTGGAACTTGTGGAGTCGATTGATAAGAGGAAAGAAATTCTCAGGAATGTTGAAGAAGTGCTAAAGGACTATGCAATTCAACGAACCAAAGAGAATAACCATTTCTATGATCGCTTCATGATTCATTTGAATTATTTCTTGGATTATTTAGACAGATCTAGAGATGATAACCAATCGCTTCTGGATATGGAGGACCATATCAAACAATCCTACCCAAAAGCATTTGAGATTGGTTCCAAGATTTATGATGTGATTACGCAACATACGGGTCTTGATTTGTATAAGAGTGAACGAGTTTATCTCGTTCTACATATCCAACGTTTATTGTCATAAAAATTATATAAGGAGAATTCTATCATGAATAGAGAAGAAGTAACATTGTTAGGTTTTGAAATCGTAGCCTATGCTGGCGATGCTCGTTCAAAACTATTGGAAGCCTTGAAGGCTGCTGAAGCTGGTGATTTTGCAAAAGCGGACGCTCTTGTAGAGGAAGCTGGTAGCTGTATTGCGGAGGCTCACCACGCGCAAACAAGTCTATTGACTAAGGAAGCAGCTGGTGAAGATTTGGCTTATAGTGTAACCATGATGCATGGCCAAGACCACTTGATGACAACTATTTTGTTAAAAGATTTGATGCATCATTTAATTGAACTCTACAAGAGAGGAGTTAAATAATGAATAAACTAATTGCATTTATCGAGAAAGGGAAGCCTTTCTTTGAGAAACTGTCGCGTAATATCTACCTTCGTGCTATTCGTGATGGTTTTATTGCTGGTATGCCCGTTATTCTCTTCTCAAGTATCTTTATCTTGATTGCCTTTGTACCAAACTCATGGGGATTTAAATGGTCTGATGAAGTTGTAGCTTTTCTGATGAAACCTTACAGCTATTCAATGGGGATTTTGGCTCTCTTGGTAGCTGGTACAACAGCTAAGTCATTGACTGACTCAGTCAACCGTAGTATGGAGAAAACCAATCAAATCAACTATATGTCAACACTTTTGGCAGCCATTGTTGGTTTGTTGATGTTGGCTGCTGATCCTATCGAAAATGGCCTAGCTACTGGATTTTTGGGGACAAAAGGTTTACTTTCAGCCTTCCTTGCTGCCTTTGTTACCGTAGCCATCTATAAGGTCTGTGTTAAGAACAACGTCACTATTCGTATGCCTGACGAAGTTCCACCAAATATCTCACAAGTCTTTAAAGATGTGATTCCATTCACTTTATCAGTTGTTTCTCTTTATGCTCTTGATTTACTAGCTCGTCATTTTGTTGGTGCGAGTGTTGCGGAATCAATTGGTAAGTTCTTTGCTCCTCTATTCTCTGCTGCTGATGGTTATCTAGGTATTACTATTATCTTTGGTGCCTTTGCCTTCTTCTGGTTCGTAGGGATTCATGGCCCTTCAATCGTTGAACCAGCTATCGCAGCTATTACTTATGCAAATGCTGAAGTAAACTTAAACTTGATTCAACAAGGAATGCACGCTGATAAGATCCTTACTTCAGGTACACAAATGTTTATCGTTACCATGGGTGGTACTGGTGCGACACTAGTTGTTCCATTCATGTTCATGTGGTTAACAAAATCAAAACGTAACCGTGCAATCGGTCGTGCTTCAGTAGTTCCAACTTTCTTTGGTGTAAACGAACCAATCTTGTTTGGTGCACCACTTGTATTGAATCCAATCTTCTTCATTCCATTTATCTTTGCTCCAATCGCAAACGTATGGATTTTCAAATTCTTTATTGAAACACTTGGAATGAACTCATTTACTGCTAATCTACCATGGACAACTCCAGCTCCACTAGGTCTAGTTCTTGGTACTAACTTCCAAGTTCTATCATTCATTCTTGCTGCCCTTCTAATTGTGGTTGACGTTGTCATTTACTATCCATTCCTTAAAGTTTATGATGAACAAATTCTAGAAGAAGAGCGTTCAGGTAAGTCTAATGATGAATTGAAAGAAAAAGTTGCTGCAAACTTCAACACTGCAAAAGCAGATGCTATTCTTGAAAAAGCAGGTGTAGAAGCAGCTCAAAATACAATTACAAAAGAAACAAATGTCTTGGTTCTTTGTGCAGGTGGAGGGACAAGTGGACTTCTTGCGAATGCTTTGAATAAGGCAGCAGCAGAATACAATGTTCTTGTGAAAGCAGCAGCAGGTGGCTATGGTGCTCACCGTGAAATGTTGCCAGAGTTTGATCTTGTTATCCTTGCTCCTCAAGTAGCTTCTAACTTTGAAGACATGAAAGCAGAAACAGATAAACTCGGTATTAAACTTGCCAAGACAGAAGGAGCTCAATACATCAAATTAACCCGTGATGGAAAAGGTGCTCTTGCATTTGTACAAGCTCAATTCGATTAACGATAGGGACTATAAAACAGTCTCCTATCGTTATGGAAATCGCTATGGCGAATTTCCTAATCGCCTTGTTAATTCGTCGGTAAAAAGATATTGTTTTTACATCCTCATGTCACAATTCGGTGACTTGGTACAAGAAGTGAGATGGAGAAGGATGGCTCACTGACTCCTCTCCTCTCACTTTTACTTTATTTTAAATCAAGAAATAGGTGAAAAAAATGACAAAAACACTTCCAAAAGACTTTATTTTCGGTGGCGCAACGGCTGCCTATCAAGCAGAAGGTGCTACACATATTGATGGTAAAGGGCCAGTTGCGTGGGATAAATATCTTGAAGATAACTATTGGTACACTGCCGAACCAGCTAGTGATTTTTACAATCGATATCCAGTTGATCTCAAGCTAGCAGAAGAGTATGGTGTCAATGGTATTCGAATTTCTATTGCTTGGTCACGTATTTTCCCGACTGGTTATGGTCAAGTAAATCAGAAAGGTGTCGAGTTTTATCATAATTTATTTGCTGAGTGTCACAAACGTCATGTTGAGCCTTTTGTAACTCTTCATCACTTTGACACGCCAGAAGCTCTCCACTCAAATGGAGACTTCTTAAACCGTGAAAATATCGAACACTTTGTAGACTACGCGGCTTTCTGTTTTGAAGAATTCCCAGAAGTAAACTATTGGACAACCTTTAATGAAATTGGGCCAATCGGAGATGGTCAATATTTGGTTGGTAAATTCCCTCCAGGTATCCAGTACGACCTTGCCAAAGTTTTCCAATCGCACCACAATATGATGGTTTCTCATGCGCGTGCAGTCAAGCTATATAAAGATAAAAGTTATAAAGGTGAAATTGGTGTTGTTCATGCCCTGCCTACTAAATATCCTCTAGATCCTGAAAATCCTGCAGATGTTATTGCGGCAGAGTTGGAGGACATTATCCATAATAAATTTATCTTGGATGCAACTTATCTGGGTCACTACTCTGAAAAGACCCTGGCAGGGGTAGAGGCTATCTTGGCTGCGAATGGTGGTAGCTTAGATCTTCGTGAAGAAGATTTCGAAGTATTAGAAGCCGCAAAAGACTTGAATGACTTCCTAGGAATTAACTACTATATGAGTGATTGGATGGAAGCCTTTGATGGAGAAACTGAAATCATCCATAATGGTAAAGGTGAAAAAGGAAGCTCTAAATACCAAATCAAAGGTGTTGGTCGTCGTGTAGCTCCTGATTATGTACCACGTACGGACTGGGATTGGATTATCTACCCTCAGGGTTTGTATGACCAAATCATGCGCGTGAAGAAAGATTATCCGAACTATAAGAAGATTTACATCACTGAAAATGGTCTCGGATATAAAGATGAGTTCGTCGATAATACTGTTTACGATGATGGCCGTATTGATTATGTGAAACAACACTTGGAAGTCTTATCTGATGCTATTGCAGATGGCGCTAATGTAAAAGGTTACTTCATTTGGTCATTGATGGATGTCTTCTCATGGTCAAATGGATATGAGAAACGTTACGGTCTCTTCTATGTAGACTTTGAAACTCAAGAACGTTATCCTAAAAAATCAGCTCACTGGTACAAGAAAGTAGCGCAAACTCAAGTGATTGAGTAGTAGAATTAGTAATTAGATATAGAATTCTAGTGAGGCAAAAAGATGTTCAAAGATTTTATCCAATCTATTTATGAAAAAGTTTATATTATAAATTTTGAAAAATGCTCTCAAACACCGTGTTTGACGAATAAAGAACTGAAAAGTCTTGGAAAATGGTATGTCTCGACTGGTAAAGAATGGATTTGTCATTCAGATTATGAGCTGGAAGAATTTAAAAATCTGTTTTTAAATCTTATCAAATCTGAAGAATGGGATAATATCTCCTTTGATTCAGATTTTATGCCATTTCAACAATCATAAAGAATCTAGGAAACTCTTTGTAAAAATCTTCATCAAAAAATGCATCGTATCAAGATTCTTATTTTCTTGATATGACGCATTTTATATTTTATCAATCCTCAGTTTGATGGTTTAGAAAGAATAATTTTTGTTTGTTTTGAAAGTTGGTCGTACGTTTCTTTGCTCAGTTTAGAGTCTGAAATGATGGTATCAATATCTGAGATATTGTAGAAGGTATAAAAATCAAACTTATTAAACTTACTATTGTCAGCTAGTAAGTATTTTTTATTGGAATTATTGAGGGCGATGCGTTGAGATTCGCCTTCCTCTTCACTAAAGGTCGCAATCGCATTGTCCTTAATACCATTACAGCTCACGAAAGCTTTGGAAAATTGTAGATTGGCCAAGTTTTGCAAGGTTAATGTTCCCACAAATGCTCCAGTGATAGAGCGATAGTTGCCACCAATTAAAATTAAATCTGTTAGTTTTCGTTCGTTTAGGATGAGAAAAACCGGTAAACTGTTTGTTACAACACGAATATTATCGATTGGAAGTTCACGGGCAAAAGATTCCAAGGTTGTACCTGGGCCGATAAAAATGGTCTCTCCCTCATCAATTAAATGACCGGCAAAACGACTAATTTCTTGTTTTTCTGCGATTTGTAAACTTTGTTTTTCAATATTGGAACGTTCATTGTTTAAGATGGAACCTGTGCGAATTTTTTCAGCTCCCCCATGAACACGAACAAGTAAATCCTTGTCAGCTAACTCTTGTAAATAGCGTCTAGCAGTCATATCTGACACATCCAGGCGAGTCATGATTTCTTTTACAGTAATAGTTCCCTTTGTATTTACCGTTTCTAGAATATTATCTAGTTTTTCCTGCTTTAGCATCGTTATCACCTCTATTTCTATTACTATTTTATCATAAAGTATTCAATCAATCAATTTAAAAAACAAAAGAAAACAAAAACAAAAACATCATGGTTGTTTTAAACAAACCATGATGTTTTTATCACTTATAAAATAGATGACCTTAGTCCAAACCGTAGTTGTAGTCATCGTCTTGCATAGCTTCAACTTCACCAAGAAGGTAACCATTTCCGACTTGAGAGAAGAAGTCGTGGTTGGAAGTTCCTGTTGAAATACCGTTCATGACGATTGGGTTGACATCATCTGCTGAGTCTGGGAAGAGTGGATCTTGTCCCAGGTTCATGAGTGCCTTGTTGGCATTGTAGCGAAGGAAGGTTTTAACTTCTTCCGTCCAACCAACACCGTCATAGAGACTCTCTGTATAACCTTCTTCATTCTCGTAAAGAGTATAGAGCAGGTCGTACATCCATTCTTTGAGTTTTTCTTGCTCTTCTTCAGGCAATTCATTGAAACCAAGTTGGAATTTGTAACCGATGTAGGTTCCGTGAACAGACTCATCACGAATAATTAATTTGATGATTTCCGCGACGTTGGCTAGTTTGTTGTTACCAAGATAGTAGAGGGGAGTGAAGAAACCAGAGTAGAAGAGGAAGGTTTCAAGGAAGACACTGGCAACTTTCTTTTCAAGTGGGCTACCGTTTAGGTAGATTTCGTTGACAATCTCAGCCTTCTTTTGTAGATAGGGATTGGTATTAGTCCATTCGAAAATTTCTTCAATCTCAGCCTTGGTGTTCAGGGTAGAGAAGATAGAAGAGTAAGATTTTGCGTGGACAGATTCCATAA
This sequence comes from bacterium, assembly GCA_905221095.1. GTDB lineage: Bacteria > Bacillota > Bacilli > Lactobacillales > Streptococcaceae > Streptococcus. The sequence goes on along the minus strand of CAJNBV010000003.1, from coordinate 124,048 downwards.
ATTGGATGTTATTGAAAACAGCTTCCTCATGAGGTGTACGGATATCCGCGCGAAGGGCTTGAACTCCAGTTTCAGATTGCATAGTGTCGAGAAGGGTTAAACCACCAAAGACTTTTCCAACTAAGTCTTTTTCTACATTTGATAGCTTTCTCCAGTCATCCAAGTCATTTGATAAGGGAATACGTGTATCAAGCCAGAATTGCTCCGTCAGTTTTTCCCAAGTTGATTTGTCGATGACATCTTCGATGGCATTCCAGTTAATGGCTTTGTAGTAAGTTTCCATAAGGTGTATTTCTCCAATGTAATAGTAATTATTATGCAGCCTTGCTTAGTTTTATAGGACCTATTTCAATGGTATCATATTTTTTTATTGCGGAGTAAGCAATAAATGTCATGGGGCCAAGAAAAAGTATAACGTAAATTGGCCCCCATTTACTATTTAAACAAGTAGTAAAAATTTTTTCCATTAAATCACACAGCTTTCACATTGGTTGGCACCGACTTCTCCACCGTCGTCTGTAAAGGTACGGACGTAGTAGATAGACTTGATTCCCTTGTTAAAGGCATAGTTACGTAGGATAGACAAGTCACGTGTCGTTTGTTTGTTTTCTTTCTTCCATTCGTAAAGACCTTTTGGAATGTCACTACGCATGAAGAGAGTGAGTGAAAGTCCTTGGTCCACGTGCTCAGTCGCAGCAGCGTAAACATCGATCACCTTACGCATATCCATATCGTAGGCAGAAGTGTAGTAAGGAATGGTTTCTGTTGACAAACCAGCAGCAGGATAGTAGATTTTACCGATTTTCTTCTCTTGGCGTTCTTCGATACGTTGCGTAATCGGGTGGATAGAAGCAGAAACATCGTTGATATAGCTGATAGAACCATTTGGTGCTACAGCAAGACGGTTTTGGTGGTAAAGTCCATCTGCTTGAACCTTGTCGCGAAGTTCAGCCCAGTCAGCAGCACTTGGGATAAAGACATCTTTGAAAAGTTCTTTAACACGGTCTGATTTTGGAACAAATTCGCCAGTTACATACTTGTCGAAGTAACTTCCGTTAGCATAGTCTGATTTTTCAAAGTTGTGGAAGGTGATACCACGTTCACGCGCAATATTGTTTGACTCAACCAAGGTCCAGTAGTTCATAAGCATAAAGTAGATGCTTGTAAATTCAACAGACTCAGGTGATCCATATTCAATCAGTTGTTGGGCAAGGTAGCTGTGAAGTCCCATTGCACCAAGACCAAAGGTATGAGCTTGGCTATTTCCATGGTCGATGGTAGGAACAGCTACGATGTGTGAACTATCTGTAACGAAAGTAAGGGCACGAACCATAGCACGGATAGAGCGGCCGAAGTCAGGTGAAGTCATCATGTTGACTACGTTTGTTGAACCAAGGTTACATGAAACATCTGTTCCCATTTGCAGAAATTCTTGAGCATCATTGATCAAGCTTGGTTCTTGAACTTGAAGAATCTCAGAACACAAGTTACTCATGATAATCTTACCATCAACAGGATTTGCACGGTTAGCCGTATCAATGTTGACTACATAAGGGTAACCAGACTCTTGTTGCAATTTAGAAATTTCCGTTTCCAAATCGCGCGCTTTGATTTTTGTCTTGCGGATGTTTGGATTTGCGACGAGTTCATCGTATTTTTCAGTGATGTCAATGTAGTTGAAAGGCACACCATATTCAAGTTCTACAGAATATGGGCTGAAGAGGTACATTTCTTCATTTTTACGAGCCAATTCATAGAATTTATCTGGTACTACAACACCAAGTGAAAGGGTCTTAACACGAACTTTTTCATCAGCGTTTTCTTTCTTAGTTGAAAGGAAGGCGATGATATCTGGGTGAAAGACGTTGAGGTAGACAACCCCAGCACCTTGACGTTGCCCCAATTGGTTAGAGTAAGAGAAGCTGTCTTCGAAGAGTTTCATAACAGGTACGACTCCGGAAGCTGCACCTTCATAGCCTTTGATAGGTGCACCAGCTTCACGAAGATTGCTGAGGGTAATTCCCACACCACCACCAATACGTGAAAGTTGGAGAGCTGAGTTGATAGAACGTCCAATAGAGTTCATATCATCAGTCACTTGGATCAAGAAGCAAGATACCAACTCTCCACGACGAGCACGTCCAGCATTCAAGAAGGAAGGAGTAGCTGGTTGGTAGCGTTGGTGGATAATTTCATTGGCAATATCGATTGCAATCGCCTCATCACCGTCTGCAAAATAAAGGGCGTTAAAGAAGACGCGGTCTTCCATACTTTCAAGATAATATTCACCGTCGTTAGTTTTCAAAGCATATTGATTATAAAATTTATAGGCAGCCATGAAAGACTTGAATTGGAAGTTTTGGTCTTTGATAAATTGAGCCAATTCTTCCAAAAATTCTGGACGGTATTTCTTGATAAAGGCTGTTTCGATATAGTTGTGTTCAATGAGGTAGTTGATTTTATCCTTGATTGAATCAAAAACCATAGTGTTTGGAACTACATTTTCTTTAAAGAAAGCATCCAAGGCTTCCTTATCTTTATGAAGCATGATTTGTCCATTAACAGGACGGTTAATTTCGTTATTGAGACGGAAGTAAGTCACGTCTTCAAGATGTTTTAATCCCATAAAATTTCCCTTATCTAATTACAAAAGAAAGGCCTCTAAGTTAGCCCTAGAAGCAGTTTCTTCTGGATGATGTACTAAGATTATGCTAATTGTTTCAGTTTTCCTGGTTGGAAACCTGAAAAGACTTCAGTTGGTGTTTGGATAACAGGAGCTGCGCTGAAACCGAGCTCTTTAACTTGATCGATGTACTCAGGTTGCTCATCGAGATTGATTTCTTTATATTCAACGTTATTACTGTCCAAGAAACGTTTGGTCATCTTACATTGGACACAGTTGTTTTTAGAATAAACGGTTACCATTATGTAACTCCTTTTTCAAAATAGATTACTTTCTTAGTATATCAGAAATTAAAATTTTGTCAATAATTTAGAACTAAATATAGTGGTCTGTTTTTATACATAGCTAAACAAAACACAATATGTAGTGTTTGTTTTGTAAAATGATGATAGTTATCCTATAAGTTGTTTTTTAAAAAACTATATCCTGTGTTTTGTTATCTAGAATAGAAGATTTTCAGCAAGTTATCTGAAAGGAAATAGAATAAATCCCATAAAATGCTTGAAAAAAATCCTAGAAGATGATATAATACCAAATTGTAAGGGTTATCACTTATAACTCAAAAAAGAAAGAACAAAAGGAGAGTCAAACTATGGCTTCTAAAGATTTCCACGTAGTGGCAGAAACAGGTATTCACGCACGTCCAGCAACATTGTTGGTACAAACTGCTAGCAAATTTGCTTCAGATATCACTCTTGAGTACAAAGGTAAATCAGTTAACCTTAAATCAATCATGGGTGTTATGAGTCTTGGTGTTGGCCAAGGTGCTGACGTAACTATCTCAGCTGAAGGTGCAGATGCAGATGACGCTATCGCTGCAATCTCAGAAACAATGGAAAAAGAAGGATTGGCATAAGGAAAATGACAGAAATGCTTAAAGGAATCGCAGCATCTGACGGTGTTGCAGTTGCAAAAGCATATCTACTCGTTCAACCGGATTTGTCATTCGAGACTATTTCAGTCGAAGATACAAACGCAGAAGAGGCTCGTTTGGATGTAGCTCTTGAAGCTTCTCAAAACGAGCTTTCTCTTATCCGTGAGAAAGCTGTAGGTACGCTTGGTGAAGAAGCGGCTCAAGTTTTTGACGCTCATTTGATGGTTCTTGCTGACCCAGAATTGATTGGTCAGATTAAAGAAACAATCCGTGCTAAGAAAGTCAATGCAGAAGCAGGTCTTAAAGAAGTGACTGACATGTTCATCACGATCTTTGAAGGCATGGAAGATAACCCATACATGCAAGAACGTGCAGCGGATATTCGCGACGTGACAAAACGTGTATTGGCAAACCTTCTTGGTAAAAAATTGCCGAACCCAGCTTCTATTAATGAAGAAGTAATCGTGATTGCGCATGACTTGACACCATCTGATACAGCTCAATTGGACAAAAACTTTGTAAAAGCTTTTGTAACTAACATCGGTGGACGTACAAGCCACTCAGCTATCATGGCACGTACACTTGAAATTGCAGCTGTATTGGGAACAAATAACATCACTGAAGTAGTGAAAGACGGTGATATTCTTGCCGTTAACGGAATTACTGGTGAAGTGATTATCAACCCAACAGATGAACAAGCGGCAGAATTTAAAGCAGCTGGTGAAGCTTATGCTAAACAAAAAGCTGAATGGGCCCTTTTGAAAGATGCTCAAACAGTGACTGCTGACGGTAAACACTTCGAGTTGGCTGCTAACATCGGTACTCCAAAAGACGTTGAAGGTGTTAACAACAACGGTGCAGAAGCTGTTGGACTTTACCGTACAGAATTCTTGTACATGGATTCTCAAGACTTCCCAACTGAAGATGAGCAGTATGAAGCATACAAGGCTGTTCTTGAGGGAATGAATGGTAAACCAGTAGTTGTTCGTACAATGGATATCGGTGGAGATAAGGAACTTCCTTACTTTGATATGCCACATGAAATGAACCCATTCCTTGGATTCCGTGCCCTTCGTATCTCTATTTCTGAAACTGGAGATGCAATGTTCCGTACACAAATCCGCGCTCTTCTTCGTGCTTCTGTTCATGGTCAGTTACGTATCATGTTCCCAATGGTTGCCCTATTGAAAGAATTCCGTGCAGCTAAAGCAGTTTATGAAGAAGAAAAAGCAAACCTTCTTGCTGAAGGTGTTGCAGTTGCGGATGATATCCAAGTTGGTATCATGATTGAAATCCCTGCAGCAGCTATGCTTGCAGACCAATTTGCAAAAGAAGTAGACTTCATGTCAATTGGTACAAACGACTTGATCCAATATTCAATGGCGGCAGACCGTATGAACGAACAAGTTTCATACCTTTACCAACCATATAACCCATCAATCCTTCGCTTGATCAACAACGTTATCAAGGCAGCTCACGCTGAAGGTAAATGGGCTGGTATGTGTGGTGAGATGGCTGGTGACCAAAAAGCTGTTCCACTTCTTGTCGGAATGGGCTTGGATGAGTTCTCTATGTCAGCAACATCTGTACTCCGTACACGTAGCTTGATGAAGAAATTGGATACTGCTAAGATGGAAGAGTACGCTAACCGTGCCCTTACAGAGTGTTCAACAATGGAAGAAGTTCTTGAACTTCAAAAAGAATACGTTAACTTCGATTAATGTCATTAACCTTGTAACCTAGTTGCAAGGTTTTTTTGACGCATTTTGGAAAAGTATAGTCTTATAAAGTCCACTTTTAAATGCTCCAGAGGCATGGTATAATAGAGGGAAGTAATTAGAATAAGAGAGAAAATATGTCTAAAGAAATTGATATTGAGTACTACCATCAGCTAGCCTTGCAAAAGCAGAAGGAACATCGTAAAGTCTTAGCCAATCTAAAGAAAAAACCTCCTAAAAATCTAGACAAGATTGCCCAGCAGATTCATCAAGAAGTCTTTGCGGAGATTGATTGTACCGCCTGTTCTAACTGTTGCAAGACTTTAGGTCCCGACTTCAAGGAAGCAGATATTACCCGCATTGCCAAGTATTTCAAAATGAAATTGCCAGCCTTTGAAGCGGAATTTCTGCAGGTAGATGAAGATGGAGACAAGGTTTTCAAATCTATGCCTTGCCCATTTTTAGGGGGAGATAATCTCTGTTCCATCTATGACGTTCGTCCAAAGGCCTGTCGTGAATTTCCCCATACTGACCGCAAAAAGATTCATCAAATCAATCATCTGACGATTAAGAATACCTTGACCTGTCCAGCAGCCTATCTCTTTGTTGAGAAATTAAAGGATAAGTTATAGAGATTTGTGGCTTTAAATCTTGTACAAAGATTACAGGATCAAAATTTTTTATAATAACTAGCAATATGAAGGGAGAACTCTGTGCCTAGACCAAAAACAAAAGAGGAGCTAGTGCTGGCCTCTAAGGAAAACTATTACAAGCTCAATCGTTTCATCTAAACGTTATATAAGTTTAAAAGGGCTACCAAGTGATGTAGCCCTTTTGAGTTATACAAGTAAATTACCATGCAAAAGCTGTCGTTGGAGCATTAAGTGCTTCTAACCATTGTTTATTTTTCGCAGGGCAAAGAGTTACGGATATACCTGCCATATCCAAACTGGTCATAAATGTTCCTGATTTTATAAATGTGATAGTGACTCCTTCAATTTCTAAGAGTTGAAGGAGATCATTGAGAAATATGCCCATTTCTAGGTTGGTAGTAGTGCCTAGATTATTTACAAGCAATATAAATTGATCACCCTTTTTCCAATGATAGTGCAATCTTAATTTGCTTATAATTTCATTTGCAAGGATTTCCGATGATTGGAATGGGACGATACGATATCCTTCTTCGCCATGTATCCCTATACCATAGGAAATATTTCCTTCATCCAAGTTAAATAGTGGAAGGGTGGTTTGGGGTAGACTAGCGGATTTGGTTGCAAAGCCAATCGTTGCGATTTCGGGAGCAAGCTCATGACCTAAATCAGTTAGTTGTTCTATGTCGGTTCCATTTTGAGCTGCAAATCCTAGAACTTTATGAAGTAAAATTGTCCCTGCAAGTCCCCTTCCTCTAATTTGAAATCTATTGTGAGGTTCAATTGAAATATCGTCGTGTGCTAGACTATAGCCGACTTTAATTCCTTCTTTTCTAGCAGTGTTAATGGCTGAGCTAAATTCTTTGATGTCTGCTTCGAAATTTTTTACAATGATGAAGACACCGTGACCATTGTTTAAAAAACGAATGGACTCTAAGATTTCAGTTCTGGTAGGAGGAGTAAATAATTGGCCATAGATAGCAGCGGTAAGCATTCCTTCTCCCACATATCCAATATGAGCAGGTTCGTGACCTGAACCTCCACCCGACAATATGGGAACCTGAAGAGGATTGCGATTTTTTTGATAGACTAAAGGTAAGGTAGGGTGTTTTTCTAATTCAGGATGACTGCTGACAGTTGCCGAAATGTAACTTGAAATAATTTTTTGTTTATGATTTGAAATAAATGTCATTGTGGTCTCTTTCCAATAATTGTCATGATTAGAAAGTCTGGTTGTGGAACTGGACTTTTTTTATTGACGTAAGCCTTCACGATTTCTGCTAGAGCATGTGAATGATAGTCTAACAAAAAACAAGTATAAGCAGATGAATCGATATCAATCTGACCATATTCTCTTAAAATTTTTGATACAAGCAAGCGACAGTAACTTATAAAGTGGTCATAGAAGTTATTTTGCCCTTGAATATCAAAAAGTTGAATATAAAAGTCACGCTCTTGTTCGAAATAAAAAAATAATTCTTGTAATAATTTTTGGCCGGAAATGAAGTCCAAGTTATTGGTGATATACTCGGTTAAGTCATTTTCAAATATCCAGTCGAGCAGTTCATATTTGTCAAGAAAGTGATTATAAAAGGTCTGTCTACGAATGCCAGCTGATTCCATGATCTCTACAATAGAGATTTTGTCAAATTCTCTAGTAGCTAATAGGTCTCTAAATGCCTTGGCAATCCGTTTTTTTGTAATGAGTGATGATGCCATAGGAAACCTTTCTTTTACTTCCTTCATTTTACCAAAAAAATGTTTGAAACGGGTTTAAAAGAGGACAAATAATAGAATCTGTCCCTTATCATCCAGCAATAAAAAATATATAATGAAAGCGAAAACAAAGATACATGCCGAAAGGAGTTTCTCATGAAAAAAATTATAAATGAACCGACACAAGTTGTTGATGAAATGTTGCAGGGATTGTCATTCATGCATGATGACTTGGTAGAACGCTTAGATGGTTTTGATGTCATCGTTAGAAAGGCAGAAAAGACAGGAAAAGTTGGACTCATTTCAGGTGGAGGTTCAGGACATGAACCAAGTCATGCTGGATTTGTAGGAGATGGAATGTTGTCTGCTGCCATTTGTGGAGCAGTCTTCACTTCACCTACTCCGGACCAAATTTTAGAAGCCATTAAGGCAGCTGATGAAGGTGCTGGAGTTTTCATGGTTATCAAGAACTATTCTGGGGACATCATGAACTTTGAAATTGCACAAGAACTTGCTGAAATGGAAGGTATTAATGTAGCAAGTGTTGTCGTTGATGATGATATCGCTGTTGAAAATAGTCTCTATACCCAAGGTCGTCGAGGTGTTGCAGGTACTATTTTAGTCCATAAAATTTTGGGTGCTGCAGCTCGTTCTGGTAAATCATTAGCTGAAATGAAGGATTTGGCAGATAAACTTGTCTTAGAAATTAAAACAATTGGTCTTGCCTTGTCTGGAGCAACTGTCCCTGAAGTTGGCAAACCAGGATTTGTTCTAGAAGATGATGAATTTGAATATGGTGTTGGTATTCACGGTGAGCCAGGATATAAAAAAGAGAAAATGCAGCCTTCCGCACAATTGGCATCAGAGTTGGTTGAAAAATTATCTGAAGGTTTCCAACTTAAATCAGGCGAACGCTATGGCCTTCTCATTAATGGTTTAGGAAGCACTCCTCTTATGGAACAATACGTATTTGCAAATGATGTGGCTAAATTGCTCCATGAAAAAGGTGTTCAGTTGGCATTTAAGAAAATTGGAAACTACATGACTTCAATCGATATGGCTGGTTTGTCATTAACATTGATTCGATTGGCAGATGATGAATGGTTGGATGCTCTAAATGCACCTGTTACTACACCAGCTTGGTAAAACTCAAGGAGGAAATGTCAAATGAATGCTGAACAAGCTCTTGAATGGATGAAGCTTTTTAATGAAAAGATTCAAGAACAGAAAGATTACCTTAGTGAGTTAGACACTCCTATAGGAGATGGAGACCACGGTGGAAATATGGCGCGTGGCATGGCTGCAGTTATGGAAAACTTAGAAGGCAAGCAATTTGAGACAAGCAGTGATGTTTTTAAACTTGTCTCAATGCAACTACTGAGTAAGGTAGGCGGTGCTTCTGGTCCCTTGTATGGCTCTGCTTTTATGGGCATGGCCAAGGCTGATTCAAATTCGAAATTAGAGGAAATCTTACAAAGTGGTTTGGATATGATTGTCAAACGTGGGAAAGCAGAGGTTGGAGAAAAGACAATGGTTGATGTTTGGACTCCTGTTATTGCTGCCTTGTCTGCTGGTCAATTGACTCAAGAGGTTATTGATAAGCTAGTGAATGCTACTAAAGATTTACTTGCAACTAAAGGAAGGGCATCTTATGTAGGAGAACGTTCTCTTGGACATATTGATCCTGGATCATTCTCATCAGGATTACTCTTTACTGCTCTTTTAGAAACTGGGGTGGTTTAATGGGAAGTATTGGTCTTGTTATCGTTTCACATTCCAAACACATTGCACAAGGTCTTGTTGAACTGATTAGTGAAGTGGCTAAAGATGTTTCGATTACTTATGTAGGAGGAACCGAGGACGGAGGAATTGGAACTAGTTTTGATCAAGTAGATAGGGTTGTTTCCGAAAATCCAGCAGATACTTTACTTGCCTTTTTTGACCTAGGTTCTGCTAAAATGAATTTAGAAATGGTGGCTGATTTCAGTGATAAAAGTATCATGATCAATAGGGTTCCAATTGTAGAAGGTGCCTATACTGCAGCAGCTCTTCTTCAGGCTGGTGCAGAACTGTCGGTTATTCAAACACAGTTGTCGGAGCTTGAAATCAATAAATAAGGAATCTTCCTATCATTCCTTTTATAGGTGAGTTATTGATTATCTCAACTATCAAATTTTAAGTAAAAAATTTCAAAATCAGAAAGGGATTGCTTGGGCAGTTCCTTTTTAATTTAACAGAAGTAAAGTTATAGTATCTCTAAATTATTAATCAGTCAAAAATGATTGATTTAGAGCAATTCTAGCTTTATAATTCTTCAAAAATTAAAATTTAAGGCAATCAATGGCTTAGAAGAGTGCCAAAACATTTAGTTTATAGGAATTCTAGGCCTAGAATTACATAGATATTTATGAAGTTAGGGTGTTCGATAGTTAGGATTGTTCTATTCTGAAAGATTTGAGCTATCAATTGTATAGGAGAGTATTAATCTATGTTATATTCCAGTAAAAATGATTGGATAAATAATATTAAAGAAAATCAAAATCATAATTTTGTTTAATATGGTATAATATTTCTAATAATTTAAACATAATGAGGTAGTAATTTATGGATGAAGTTTTATTTTTTGGAGAAGATGACTTCGATATTCTTGATATTGATGGTTATGAACTAAAACCCTCATCGTTTTTTAATAAGTTACCAGAAATAGCTAAACCATTAGTCAAAAATGCAAATAAAATCTTATCTGAAGTAGAAAAAATGTTATATTCTGCTCCAGCCTTTATCAATGTTGTCCAATCTAGTATACCTGAAGAGGTTTTTCAGGCAATTCTTTCTCCAGAACAACGGGAACAAATTGCTCAAGGAGTGTTAAAATTAATGACAAAGAAAGATGGCTCTCTCTTGGCGGTATTAGTAGATACTAATACTAATAAAGTCATTGGAAATGTACCATTGAAATCTGTTAAATTGACACCAGAATTAAATAAAGCGTTAGCTGATTATTCGTCGCAAATTCAAATGGCACAGATTGCAGAAGAGATTCAAAATGTGCAATTTGCTATTGAGGACGTTAGAAAAGGACAGGAGTCAGATAGACTTGCCATAGCCTATAGTTGTCAACAGAAACTCTTGCAGGCTAGAGAGATATCAGATCCAAACATTAGAACAATGATGTTACTGCAAGTTATTTCAGATGCAGAAGATAGTCGAAACCTTCTAATGCTTAGTCAAAAATCTAATGTAAATTTTATTAAAGAACAACCAGATTCTACTTGGGGTAAGTTATTAAAAGGTGATAAACCAGATAAAATAGAAGCTCGTATGAATGAGATTAGAGATGGATTAGCAGCCGTAAATATCGTTTCACTATCAGCAGCAATAGCTTATAATGAGTTGGGCGAGAAAAAGGCTGCTCAAAAAAGTTTGGATTACTTTGGGAAATTTATTAACGAAACTTATCTCAGTTCTCAAGAATTAGTAGAGAGACTTGATTTACTTGATCCTTCGCCTACAAATTACTGGACAAAAGAATTGCCAAAAATTGAAACTTCTATAATGAAATTGCCAAATAAACTAGATTCTATTGAGACAGAGGTGGTAGAATGAAAGAAATAAAAAAATGCAAGATATGTACTAGGGAGTTACCATCAAGTTATAAGCACAATAAGTGCGAATCGTGTAGAAACAAAAAAATAGATGAAGCAAAAAAGATACTTAAAGTTGTTGGACAAGTTGGAAGTGTGGTTACTCCAGTTGTAGTTGGTATGTTGATGAATAAAACTAAGAAAAAGAAGAAATAAACTAATCTATTAAGTACCTAGAAAGGAAAACTCTCAAATTGTCCTACAAATTTCTACTCTTCGACCTTGACCACACTCTTCTTGATTTTGATGCTGCTGAGGATGTGGCTTTGACCCAACTTCTAAAAGAAGAAGGAGTTGCAGATATTCAGGCTTATAAAGACTATTATGTTCCTATGAACAAGGCTCTCTGGAGGGACTTGGAACAAAAGAAAATCAGTAAACAGGAGCTGGTTAACACGCGCTTTTCTCGTTTATTTGCTCATTTCGGACTAGATAAAGACGGTACGTTACTTGCCCAACGTTACCAATTTTACCTAGCCCAACAGGGACAAACTCTTTCAGGCGCTCATGAACTCTTGGACAGTCTCATCGAGCGTGATTATGAGCTGTATGCTGCGACAAATGGGATTACTGCTATTCAGACGGTACGTTTGGCTCAATCGGGTCTGGCACCTTATTTCAATCAAGTTTTTATCTCTGAACAGCTGCAAACCCAAAAGCCTGATGCCCTCTTTTATGAAAAAATCGGTCAGCAGATTGAAGGTTTTAGCAAAGAAGAGACGCTGATGATTGGAGATTCCCTAACAGCCGACATTCAAGGTGGCAAAAATGCTGGAATTGACACGATCTGGTACAATCCTCATCACCTCAAAAATCACACACAAGCCCAGCCGACTTATGAAGTCCATTCTTATCAAGACTTGCTGGATTGTTTAGATAAACTGTAAAAAGTGGTTTAGATAGCCACTTTTTGCTATAATAGAGGCAGTAAAAACGAAGGAGTCGGCTATGGAACACTCGTCTTGGCATGCTTTGATTAAGGAGCAATTACCTGAGGGTTATTTTGGGAAAATCAATCAGTTTATGAATCAGGTCTATTCTCAAGGGACTATTTATCCGCCCAAAGAAAAGGTTTTTCAGGCTCTCTTGACAACATCGCTTGAAGAAGTTAAGGTGGTGATTCTGGGACAGGATCCCTATCACGGGCCAGGTCAAGCGCAGGGCTTGAGTTTTTCTGTACCTGACTCTATCCCAGCTCCGCCATCCTTGCAAAATATCTTGAAAGAATTGTCAGATGATATCGGGGTTAAGAAATCTCATGATTTGACAGCTTGGGCTGAGCAAGGAGTCTTGCTTCTTAATGCTTGTTTGACTGTTCCTGCTGGACAGGCCAATGGTCATGCTGGTCAGATATGGGAGCCTTTTACTGATGCTGTGATTCAGGTGGTCAATCAATTAGATAAACCAGTAGTCTTTATACTCTGGGGCGCTTATGCACGTAAGAAGAAGACCTTAGTTACTAATCCTCACCATCTGATTATCGAATCAGCCCATCCCAGTCCCTTGTCAGTTTATAGAGGATTTTGGGGTTCCAAGCCTTTTTCCAAGGCCAATGCATTCTTAAAAGAAACAGGACAAGAGCCAATCGATTGGCTTAGATAAGGAGAGAATATGCCTCAGTTAGCGACAATTTGCTACATTGATAACGGGAAAGAACTGCTTATGCTCCACCGTAATAAGAAGCCAAATGATGTTCATGAAGGAAAATGGATTGGTGTGGGTGGTAAGCTAGAGAGAGGAGAGACGCCTCAGGAATGCGCGGCGCGTGAAATCCTTGAGGAAACAGGGCTCAAAGCCAAACCAGTTCTAAAAGGTGTTATCACTTTTCCTGAATTTACACCTGATTTAGACTGGTACACCTATGTTTTTAAGGTGACGGAGTTCGAGGGGGACTTGATTGACTGCAACGAGGGAACGTTAGAATGGGTTCCCTATAAAGAGGTTTTGAGTAAGCCGACTTGGGAAGGTGACCATACCTTTGTTGGGTGGCTTTTAGAAGATAAACCCTTCTTTTCAGCCAAGTTTGTCTATGATGGGGATAAATTGTTGGATACCCAAGTTGATTTCTATGAATAAAGGAGAAAGCAGATGCTACTAATTAAAAATGGTCGTGTAATGGATCCCAAGTCTGGTTTGGATCAAGTGTGTGATGTCTTAGTTCAAGATGGGAAAATTATCAAAATTGCGCCTGAGATCACGGAAGAAGGAGCAGAAATCATAGATGCTACTGGTCTTGTAGTTGCTCCTGGCTTGGTCGATATTCATGTGCATTTCCGTGAACCTGGTCAAACACATAAAGAAGACATTCATACTGGTGCCCTAGCAGCCGTTGCAGGTGGTTTTACAACGGTTGTTATGATGGCTAATACTAGTCCAACCATTTCAGACGTGGAGACTTTGCAAGAAGTTCTCCAGTCAGCTTCCAAAGAGAAGATTAATGTCAAGACAGTTGCGACCATTACTAAAAACTTTAATGGGCAAGATTTGACTGACTTTAAGGCACTTTTAGAAGCTGGAGCGGTTGGTTTCTCAGACGACGGTATCCCACTTGAAAGTAGTAAAGTTGTCAAGGAAGCCATGGAGGAAGCTAAAAAACTCAATACCTTTATTAGCCTTCATGAGGAAGATCCAGGTTTGAATGGGATTCTTGGGTTTAACGAAAATATTGCTAAAGAACATTTCCATATCTGCGGTGCTACTGGGGTGGCTGAGTATGCTATGATGGCGCGTGATGTCATGATTGCCTATGCAACTAAGGCTCATGTCCATATTCAGCATTTGTCTAAGGAAGAAAGTGTTAAAGTAGTGGAGTTTGCTCAAGGTTTGGGTGCGCAAGTCACAGCAGAAGTAGCGCCACAGCATTTTTCTAAGACCGAAGCGCTCCTTTTGACACAAGGAAGCAATGCTAAGATGAATCCGCCACTTCGTTTGGAATCAGACCGTCGTGCCGTGATTGAAGGTCTCAAGTCAGGTGTCATCACAGTTATCGCGACTGACCACGCGCCTCATCATGCAGATGAAAAAAAAGTCGAAGATATTACCAAAGCGCCATCTGGTATGACTGGCTTAGAAACATCTCTATCTCTCGGATTGACTTATTTGGTCGAAGCTGGTGAGTTAAGCTTGATGGAATTACTTGAAAAAATGACATACAACCCATCCAAGCTTTACAACTTTGAAGCAGGTTATTTGGCTGAGAATGGTCCAGCGGACATCACTATTTTTGATGCTAAGACTGACCGCCTTGTGGACTCCCATTTTGCTTCGAAAGCAGCTAATTCACCATTCATAGGTGAAACCTTAAAAGGGCAGGTTAAATATACCATCTGTAAGGGACAAATCGTCTATCAAAACTAGGTGGGAGTCTGCTCTGTAAACAAAAAGAATAGAGAGCTTATATGTACCAGACCCATCATTTTAAAGACAAATTTATCTTATTTTTAAAGATATTTTTCCCAATCCTGATTTATCAATTTGCCAATTATTCTGCCTCCTTTGTTGATACGACTATGACTGGCCAATACAATACTATGGACTTGGCTGGTGTGTCTATGGCAACCAGTATCTGGAACCCCTTCTTTACCTTTCTAACAGGGATTGTGTCAGCCTTGGTGCCCATCATTGGTCACCATCTTGGTCGAGGCAAAAAGGAAGAAGTTGCGTCTGATTTTTACCAGTTCATCTATCTGGCCTTGGGTCTATCTGTGGTCTTGCTGGGACTGGTACTTTTCTTGGCACCTCCTGTCTTGAACTATATCGTACTAGAAGCACCAGTGGCAGCAGTAGCGGTTCGCTATCTTTGGTTTTTATCTATCGGAATTATCCCCCTGTTGCTTTTTAGTGTCATTCGATCCTTGCTGGATTCGCTGGGGTTGACCAAACTGTCTATGTATCTCATGCTTTTGTTACTTCCTCTCAATAGTGGATTTAACTATCTCTTGATTTACGGTGCCTTTGGTGTTCCAGAGTTGGGAGGAGCTGGCTCTGGTTTAGGTACTTCCTTGGCTTATTGGGTCTTGCTGGGGATTTCTGTTCTGGTTTTATTTAAGCAGGAGAAACTCAAAGCCTTACATCTTGAGAAACGCATTCCACTTAATATGGATAAAATCAAGGAAGGGCTTCGCTTAGGTCTGCCCATTGGAGGAACTGTCTTTGCGGAAGTGGCTATCTTTTCCGTGGTTGGCTTGATTATGGCTAAGTTCTCGTCTTTGATTATTGCTAGTCACCAGTCAGCTATGAACTTTTCAAGTCTCATGTACGCCTTTCCTATGAGTATTTCATCGGCTATGGCTATAGTCGTGTCTTATGAAGTGGGAGCCAAGCGATTTGATGATGCGAAAACCTATATTGGTCTAGGAAGATGGACTGCCCTCATTTTTGCGGCCTTCACCTTAACCTTCCTTTACATTTTTAGAGGAAATGTGGCCAGTCTTTATGGTAACGACCCAGAATTTATTGATTTGACAGCGCGCTTTTTGACTTACAGTCTTTTCTTCCAGTTAGCAGATACCTTTGCGGCACCTCTTCAGGGAATTTTGCGAGGTTATAAGGATACAGTTATTCCTTTTTACCTTGGTTTGGTTGGTTATTGGGCCGTAGCAATCCCAGTGGCTATGGTATTGGATTCCCTAACAGATTTTGGCGCTTATTCTTACTGGATTGGTTTGATTATTAGTCTGATTGTGAGTGGTGCTCTCTACCGTTGGCGTTTAACTGTGATTATGAAAAGATTTGAATCTTTAGCAAAATATAAACGATAAAAAGTTTGTGAAAAAATATTCTTGATAAGAAAATCCCTTGTTCTCATTGGGTTTTCTTTTTTATTTTGTGAAATTTCTTTTAGAAAAACTTTGACAGTATTTGCCAAAAACGGTAAAATAGTAAGGTAAGAAGAAAGTTAGAAAGGCAAGAAGATGTCAACTTTAGATAAAAATCTTTTGCTAGAAATGTTCCGGAAGATGGAAGAAATCCGTCGCATGGACTTAAAAATTGCACAATTAGTAAAGAAAGGGAAAGTGCCAGGGATGACGCACTTTTCTGTTGGAGAAGAAGCCGCTAACGTGGGGGCTATGTTGGCTCTCAATCCAGATGATTTGATTACCTCAAACCACCGTGGTCATGGGCAAGCAATTGCCAAAGGAATTGACCTAAACGGAATGATGGCTGAAATCCTTGGGAAATACACTGGAACCTGTAAAGGAAAAGGTGGTTCTATGCATATCGCTGACCTTGATGCTGGTAACCTCGGTGCCAATGGTATCGTAGGTGGTGGTATGGGAATCGCTGTCGGTGCAGCCCTTAGTCAGCAAATGCAACATACTGGTAAAATCGTTGTCTGCTTCTTTGGAGATGGTGCGACCAACGAAGGTGTCTTCCACGAAGCAGTGAACATGGCTTCTATCTGGAAACTCCCAGTTATTTTCTACTGCATTAACAACGGTTATGGGATTTCTGCGGATATCAAGAAAATGACCAACGTAGAACATATCCATCAACGTAGCGCTGCTTATGGAATTCCTGGAATGTTTATCGAAGATGGCAACAATGTCATCAACGTTTATGAAGGATTTAAGAAGGCTGTAGACCATGTTCGTGGTGGCAATGGCCCAGTTTTGATTGAAAGTGTAACTTATCGCTGGCTTGGTCACTCATCATCTGACCCTGGTAAATATCGTACCCGTGAAGAAGTGGAATTGTGGAAACAAAAAGACCCAATCGAAAATCTTCGCAAATACCTCATTGAAAATACTATTGCAAGCGCCCAAGAATTGGAAGAAATTCAAGCACAAGTTAAGGAAGCAGTAGAAGCCTCTGTAAAATTTGCGGAAGAAAGTCCATTTCCACCGCTTGAATCAGCCTTTGAAGATATTTACGCAGACTAAGGAGAAAGAGATAAAATGGAAACAAAAACAATGTCTTTCCGTGACACCATTATCCTTGCTATGTCTGAGGAAATGCGTCGCGATGAAAATGTGTTCTTGATGGGAGAAGACGTCGGTGTCTTTGGAGGAGACTTCGGAACTTCTGTTGGAATGCTCGAAGAATTTGGTCCAGAACGTGTTCGAGACTGCCCGATTTCTGAGGCTGCCATATCGGGAGCAGCAGCAGGAGCAGCCATGACAGGACTTCGTCCAATCGTTGATATGACCTTCATGGACTTCTCGGTTATTGCTATGGACAATATCGTCAATCAAGCCGCTAAAACACGTTATATGTTTGGTGGTAAAGGTCAGGTTCCAATGACTGTTCGATGTGCAGCTGGTAATGGAGTTGGCTCTGCCGCACAGCACTCTCAATCACTAGAGTCTTGGTTTACTCATATTCCTGGACTTAAGGTTGTGGCACCAGGTACGCCTGCTGACATGAAAGGATTGCTTAAGTCTTCTATCCGTGATAATAACCCTGTTATCATTCTTGAGTACAAGTCAGAATTTAACCAAAAAGGGGAAGTGCCAGTTGATCCAGACTACACTATTCCACTAGGAGTTGGGGAAATCAAGCGCGAAGGTACAGATGTAACAGTCGTTACTTATGGAAAAATGCTTCGCCGTGTGGTTCAAGCTGCTGAAGAGTTAGCAGAAGAGGGAATTTCAGTTGAAATTGTGGACCCACGTACCCTCGTTCCGCTTGATAAGGATATCATCATCAACTCAGTTAAGAAGACTGGTAAAGTTGTTCTGGTCAACGATGCCCATAAAACAAGTGGCTATATCGGAGAGATTTCAGCTATTATTTCAGAATCAGAAGCATTTGATTATCTAGATGCACCAATCCGCCGTTGTGCAGGAGAAGATGTGCCAATGCCTTACGCGCAAAACCTAGAAAATGCAATGATTCCAATCGTTGAAAGCATCAAAGAAGCAATCCGTAAGACTTATAACAAAGAATAAAATTACATAAATTAAATTATGTAAAATATTTGAATTTTAAACTTTAGTAACTTGAGATACGTGTTGTATTCAAGTGATTTGAAGAGTTGCGACATGAGTGAGTCGAATCGATAATATTCGACAAATGAATTAGTAAGTCTACTAGGTTGTCCGCCTGATAGCGGCAACCGTAGCAACTTGAGATACGTGTTGTATCCAAGTTGCTTGTAGAGTTGAACACGGGCTAAAGTCTGTGTGAAAAAGATAAACTTTCCTAGAAACTAAAGTTTCTTCGTCAAGTTTCCTATTTTCACTTTGACTTTTGACGCCCTTTGTATCATGTAATTGAATTCGGACTGAGGTCTGCGAAAAAAAGATAGATTTCCTTGTGTTCATCGAACACATTGTCAATCTCCTATTTTTTCATTGCCCTCTGCGTCCTTAATATCTTAGTATAGAATTGGAGAGGTCATGGCTGATGACAAGCTAAGAGCGACTCCTGCGGCTAGAAAGTTAGCGGATGATTTAGGTATCAATCTCTACGACGTTTCTGGCTCAGGTGCAAACGGTCGTGTCCACAAAGAAGACGTGGAAACTTATAAAGACACAAACGTGGTTCGCATTTCGCCACTTGCAAAACGAATTGCCCTCGAACATAACATTGCTTGGCAGGAAATCCAAGGAACGGGTCATCGTGGTAAGATCATGAAGAAGGATGTTTTAGCCTTGCTTCCTGAAAATATCGAAAACGACACCATCAAGTCTCCTGCTCAAATCGAAAAAGTGGAAGAGGTTCCTGATAATATCACTCCTTATGGTGAAATTGAGCGTATCCCAATGACACCAATGCGTAAGGTTATTGCCCAACGTATGGTCGAGTCTTACCTAACTGCGCCAACTTTCACACTCAACTATGAAGTTGATATGACTGAAATGCTGGCTCTTCGTAAGAAGGTTCTTGAGCCAATTATGGAAGCAACTGGGAAGAAAACTACTGTGACAGACCTTCTTTCACTCGCAGTTGTTAAGACACTTATGAAACACCCATACATCAACGCTTCATTGACAGAAGACGGCAAGACCATTATCACTCATAACTATGTCAACCTTGCGATGGCAGTTGGTATGGATAATGGATTGATGACACCTGTTGTTTACAATGCTGAAAAGATGAGACTTTCAGAGCTGGTCGTAGCCTTCAAGGACGTCATTGGTCGTACCTTGGATGGTAAATTGGCTCCAAGCGAACTACAAAATTCAACATTCACAATCAGTAATTTGGGAATGTTTGGTGTTCAGTCCTTCGGTCCGATCATTAACCAACCAAACTCAGCTATTCTTGGTGTCAGTTCGACAATCGAGAAGCCAGTTGTTGTCAATGGTGAGATTGTGATTCGCCCGATCATGAGTCTTGGTTTAACAATTGACCACCGTGTCGTAGATGGTATGGCTGGTGCTAAGTTTATGAAAGACTTGAAAGAATTGATTGAAAATCCAATCTCAATGTTGATTTAAGAACAAGAGTATTTATTTTAAAGATATAGATAAAGGAAGGAAGACATGGCCTTAGAAGTAATTATGCCAAAAGCCGGCGTGGATATGACAGAAGGACAAATTGTCCAATGGAATAAAAAAGTCGGAGAATTTGTAAAAGAAGGAGAAATCCTTTTGGAAATCATGACTGACAAAGTCAGCATGGAATTGGAAGCCGAAGAAGATGGGTACTTGATTGCCATCCTTAAAGGAGATGGGGAAACTGTCCCTGTAACGGAAGTCATCGGTTACCTTGGAGAAGAAGGAGAAAACATCCCAACAGCTGGAGCAGCAGCGCCAGAAGCTAGCCCAGCGGCTGCAGTTAGTGCCTCAAACGACGATGGTAAGAGCGATGATGCCTTTGATATCGTTGTCATTGGTGGAGGTCCTGCTGGTTATGTTGCAGCCATTAAAGCTGCCCAACTTGGCGGTAAGGTTGCCCTTGTTGAGAAATCAGAACTCGGTGGAACCTGCTTGAACCGTGGCTGTATCCCTACCAAGACCTACCTTCACAACGCAGAAATCATTGAAAATATCGGTCATGCCGCAAACCGTGGTATCGTCATCGAAAATCCAAACTTCACTGTAGATATGGATAAACTTTTAGAAACTAAATCTAAGGTTGTTAATACCTTGGTAGGTGGTGTTGCAGGTCTTCTTCGTAGTTACGGAGTTACTGTTCATAAGGGAATTGGTACCATCACTAAAGATAAGAATGTCTTGGTAAATGGTTCAGAATTGCTTGAAACCAAGAAAATTATCCTTGCTGGTGGTTCAAAAGTCAGCAAGATTAACGTCCCTGGTATGGAATCTCCACTTGTCATGACCAGTGACGACATTCTTGAAATGAACGAAGTACCAGAAAGCCTTGTTATCATCGGTGGTGGCGTTGTCGGTATCGAACTAGGACAGGCCTTCATGACATTTGGTTCAAAAGTGACTGTTATCGAAATGATGGACCGTATCGTGCCAGCTATGGATGCGGAAGTTTCTAAGAACCTTCGCTTGATTCTTGAGCGTAAAGGTATGACAATCTTAACTGACACTAAACTCCAAGAAATCGTCGAAGAAAATGGTCAACTTCGTATCAAGATTGAAGGAAAAGACGATATCATCGCAAATAAAGCTCTTCTTTCAATCGGTCGTGTGCCGGATCTTGAAGGTATTGGCGATGTTGAGTTTGAATTGGATCGTGGACGTATCAAGGTCAACGAATACATGGAAACTTCTGTTCCAGGTATCTACGCACCAGGTGATATCAATGGGACTAAGATGTTGGCCCACGCAGCCTTCCGCATGGGTGAAGTTGCCGCTGAAAATGCCCTTAAAGGAAATCATGCTGTTGCCAAGTTGAACTTGACTCCAGCAGCCATCTACACTCTTCCTGAAGTAGCAGCAGTAGGTTTGACAGAAGAACAAGCCCGTGAGAAATACGATGTAGCCATTGGTAAGTTCAACTTTGCTGCCAACGGCCGTGCTATTGCATCGGATGCTGCTCAAGGTTTCGTAAAAGTCATCGCTGATAAGAAATATGGAGAAATCCTTGGTGTTCACATCATTGGTCCTGCAGCTGCAGAATTGATTAACGAGGCATCAAGCATTATCGAAATGGAAATCACTGTTGAAGAAATGCTGAAGACCATCCACGGACACCCAACCTACTCTGAAGTCATGTACGAAGCGTTTGCGGATGTTCTAGGAATGGCTATCCATTCACCTAAGAAAAAATAAAATGAAGATAGACTAGGCTGGAATTTTTTTCCAGTCTCTATCGTATAAAGGGATATCATGAAATACATTATCAATCATTCAAACGACACTGCTTTTAATATTGCCTTGGAAGAATATGCCTTTAAACACCTCCTTGATGAGGATCAAATCTTCCTTCTTTGGATTAACAAACCATCTATCATTGTTGGTCGTCACCAGAATACCATCGAAGAAATCAATCGTGATTATGTTCGAGAAAATGGGATTGAGGTAGTCCGCCGTATCAGTGGTGGTGGAGCCGTTTATCACGATTTAAACAACCTCAACTACACCATCATTTCAAAAGAAGATGAGAATAAGGCCTTTGACTTCAAGAGCTTCTCAACTCCAGTTATCAATACCTTGGCTCAACTAGGCGTTAAAGCTGAGTTTACTGGCCGTAACGACCTTGAGATTGACGGCAAGAAATTCTGTGGCAATGCCCAAGCCTATATCAATGGCCGTATCATGCACCACGGCTGCTTGCTCTTTGACGTTGATTTGTCAGTCTTAGCCAATGCCCTTAAGGTTTCAAAAGATAAATTTGAATCAAAAGGTGTCAAATCCGTTCGTGCCCGTGTAACCAATATTGTCAATGAATTGCCAGAAAAAATCACTGTTGAAGAATTCCGTGATTTGCTATTGGAATACATGAAAAAAGAGTACCCAGAGATGACTGAATACGTCTTTTCTGAGCAAGAATTGGCCGAAATCAATCGTATCAAGGATACTAAGTTTGGAACTTGGGACTGGAACTATGGTAAATCGCCTGAGTTTAACATCCGTCGTGGGACAAAATTCACCAGTGGTAAGGTCGAAGTCTTTGCTAATGTTGTCGAATCAAAAATCCAAGATATCAAGATTTATGGAGACTTCTTTGGTATCGAGGACGTTGCAGCTGTAGAAGATGTCCTTCGAGGCGTTAAATACGAACGCGAAGATGTCCTTAAAGCCTTAGAAATTATTGATATTACACGCTACTTTGCTGGTATTAGTCGTGAAGAAATCGCTGAAGCGGTAGTGGGATAAATTAAAAAGAAGTTGCTTGTTTTAGCAGCTTCTTTTTATGAGTCTTGTTTTACATAATTTATTTTATGTAGTTTATAAACTATCCAGAGCATTCTTTTGTTCATCGTTGACGATATGGGTATAGAGGTCAGTGACTTGCGTACTGGCGTGTCCTAGCTGGTGGCTAACCAAAACTTGCGATTTAGTGGCATCATAGAGCCTGGTTGCTAGGGTATGGCGCAGTTTGTGGGGGGTTACACGGACTTTGAAGTCCTCCGAGTACTTAGCAACCATCTTTTCCACGCTGGAAGCATCGATACGATTGGGAACACCTCTATAGAGTGTTAAAAAGAGGGCTGTATCCGTCTTTTCCGTCTTATAGCGTTGATTTCGAATGGCTAGATAATTCTCTAGATAAGGTTTTGCAAAGGCGGCGACATTGACAGAATCACGTTTGCCACCTTTTCTAGTAACATCGATAACCATCATTTTGAGATTGAGATCTCTTAAATCCAGATTAACAGCTTCAGATAAACGGACACCAGATGCCAAGAGAAGGGCGATAATGGCCAAATCACGTTCTTTATTTTTGTTAAATGATGAAAGAGCTCGATTCGAGAGCTGTTGTGGGTACTCTTGGTCGATATAAGTTAGAAAACCTTCTGTTTCATCACCTAGAAAGAGCTTTTGTTTGATGTTTTCAGCTCTGGCAGCAAGTGTTTCTTTCTTTTTCTTGGTTGAAACTTTTTTCATTACATTACGATAAAAATAAGGTTCCCCCTGGTCGTTTTCAACCTCCTCAGTCAGATACTTGTAAAGACTAGACAATGCTGACAAGGTTCGATTGATGGTCGTTTGGGAAACACCTTGCTTGGTTGTATTGGCATTCAGTAAAGGTCGTTCTCGTAGATATAGGATAAAGGATTCCATGTCTTTCTTAGACATATTTTCCAAGACAGATAAAGAAATATCAGACATTTTATCAGCATTTGAAATACCAGACTCCAAAACCCAGCTGAAAAATCGATCGTATTCCTTGAGGTATTCGTACAAGGTTGTAAAACTGTAAGGAACAGCAAGCTTAGATTGGTAGTATTCCAGAACATACCAGGGCATGATTTGTTTTAGTTTGTCGATTCGTTCCAGTAAAATCTCACGTTTCATGTATTTTCTCCATAAATAAGTCTACTAGTAGTATAGCATAGACTTATTTATTTTTCAAGAAAATTATAGTTTTTCGGAAAGATGTTATGGGAGTTTTTTTAAAGTGATAAAAAAGACTTAAACCTGTGTAAAACAAATCTAAATCTTTGGAGTTATTATTGTGAATCATTATCTAGTGCTTTTTCTAGTTTCCAAATACTAAACCAGAATGAAATAGTCAGCAGAATAAGGAAAATAAAAAAGAGATTATCAGTAACGAAACTTCTGTTCATTCTACATAACTGAAGAGCTATATAAGGAGCTATGAGATACAAAATACATTGTATAATTGCTATTGTTTTCTTTTTCATGATTTTAATCTTACTATACAGATTTGATACAGTAAACTCCTTTCTAGCTTTATGCTTTATCATTTCTAAGTTAATTATAGTCTTATTTTTAAGAAAGTTCAATTACTTGTATGTGAAATATCTTATCTGCAAAAAATAACCGATCTCATTGCTGAGAATCGGCTCTCTAATGTATTTAATCAAACATTTACATAATATAAATTATGTAAACAAGTTCTATAACAACAAATCTTTGACTTTTCCAATTTCACTTTTTGGAATAACTAGGTGAATCATATCTCCTAGATACATTCTGGTTGAGCCGTTAACTGTTTGGCTCTTGCCATTATGGACTTGGGTTGTGATGAGGATGTTATGTGGTAAGTTGAGCTCGTGTACTTGTTTTCCAGCGATTTTGTCAGACACAGGGATTTCTATAAGAGTGACTTCACCTTCATCTGTCGCTTCTTCTGGCAGCATTTTTTCTAGCATGGCCTCATAGACTGGCGCACCTTTAAGTAAATCCATGATGATATAGGCAACTAGGGTTACTAAGCCAAGTGGCATGAGATTGCGAATATCTCCTACCATCTCGGTTACGAGTATCATGGCAGTTAAGGGAGCCTTGGATATTGCTCCAAAATAGCCACTCATTCCCAGAATGACAAAAATAGGGAATTGCTCCTGACTGACAAGTCCAAGATTGACACAAATGACACCAACTAGGGCACCAAGCAAGGAACCAAGCGCCAGAATGGGAAGGAAAATTCCTCCTGGGAGGCCACTTCCATAGCTAATCATGCTCCAAACAAAACGAATCAAAAAGTAAGCTAATAGAACTTGGAAACTAAAATCTTGCTCAGTTAAGGAAAGAACCAGCTGATTTCCACCACCAAGGATTTGTGGCAAGAAGATCCCGACAGGTATGATGAGAATGAAAGCCAGAATTGGATAATATGTTCTATCTAAATGGATTTTTTGACCAAGCCAGTCATAAACTCTACCAACATTGAGTACAGCTTTTTCATAGAGAAAACCGGAAAGACCCAGAAAAATTCCCATGAGGAGGTAAATCCAATACTGGTCTAGGGTCATGAGTGGGATATTATCTGGCATATCCAGTACGGGTGTTAGGCCAAATATGAGTAAAGAAACAAAGTTTGCTACGAGACTGGCTGCTAGAGTTGAGACCCAGAAAAAGCGTGAAAAATGGTGATAGACTTCCTCTACAACAAAGAGCAACCCTGCAATCGGAGCATTAAAGGCTGCGGCTAAACCTGCTGCAGCTCCACTGGCAATCAGAGAGCGTTCCTCTACTGGACTGGATTTGAGCCATTTAGCAATTCCTTTACCACCGACCGCTCCGAGTTGAATACTTGGCCCTTCACGCCCCAGCATAAGGCCACTTGCAATAGCAAGAATTCCTAGAATATATTTTTTCCAAAGTACGCCCCACCAGTTGAGGGTCATGAGTCCCTTTAATTCGGCTTCAACTTGAGGAATTCCTGAACCTTTGATGTCTTTTTCTGACCGAGTTAATTTGGCACTGAGCCAACAAACTATTAAATAAAATAGACCAATGATAAAAAGATTGCGCACTAAGTGCGCTTGATCTTGATAAAGTCCTTGTATCAGGTGGAAGCCTTTTTCGATTGAAAACCGAAAGGATCCGACGATGAGCCCGACAACGAGTCCCACAATGATTCCTCGTCCAACTTGGGATAGTATTGTGCTTGAGGCAAAGGCAAATTCTTTCTTGGAACTGAGTGTTTCTGACTGTTCCTCCATAATCATTCCTTCTAACTTAACTTTCTTTTTCTCCTGAAACCAGTGATTTAACGGGTTCAAAGCTGGTTCGGTGAATTGGGGTAACTCCTAGTTTTTCAAGTCCTTCTAAGTGTTTAGCTGTTCCATATCCTGCATTAGCAGCAAAATCATAGCCAGGAAACTGCTGATCGTATTCCTTCATCAATTCATCACGTGTCACCTTGGCTACTATAGAAGCTGCTGCGATAGAGAGGGAATTAGCATCACCTTTGATGATGGAGGTTTGTGAAATGGGCAACTCCAGTTTCATGGCATCAATTAAGAGGTGCTCAGGTTGAGGATTGAGTTGGGAGATTGCTTTCTTCATGGCTAGTTTGGTTGCTTCATAGATATTGACTTGGTCGATGACCTGATTATCCATGATACCAATTCCGATTGATAGGGCTTGGTCTTGAACAGCTTGGAAAATCTCCAGATGTTTCTTTTTAGGAATTTTCTTGCTATCGTTGAGACCTTTAATCTTACAATTTTTAGGTAAAATAACGGCTGCAGTGACTACAGGACCAGCAAGAGGACCACGACCGACCTCATCAACACCTGCAATTAAGGTCAATCCTTGCTTATAAAGTTCTTTTTCATAGGAAAGCATGGATTCCAAACGAAGATCCTCATTCAATTCAGCTTGAATGGCTTTTTTACGCTTGCTGATTTCCTTTTGAACTCCAGAGCGACTATCCTTTTCGAGTTCTAAAAAAACAGGACTTTCTAAATTCTTGACTGTTGCAAGGAGTTCTTTGATTTCTTTAATCGTCGCCATCGAGATCTTCCAATGTATCTAAGGTATAGTTACCGAGTTTGCCATCACGGACTTCCTTCACGAAGAGACTGTAAAAGCGGTCGTAGTCGTCTCGGAAACCGAGGGCGCGGGTCATATCCATAATAATAACAGGCGCTTCTTCTTCAATTTTCATTTGTTTGAAGCGTTCAGCCAACTTTTCTGGATAATGTTCTTTGAAATAATTGATACCAAAAATGGTCACCTCATCCATAGGGAGCAACTGATCTTTGATAGCTCCAGTCAAGGCCAGTTTCAGTGCAACAGTTTCATCTTCGAATTTAGGCCAGAGAATCCCTGGTGTGTCCAAGATTTCCAAGTCTTTATTAGTTTTAAGCCACTGTTGTCCCTTTGTAACCCCTGGTTTGTTGCCGACAACAGCAATTTTCTTGCCAGCCAAGCGGTTCATGAGAGTTGATTTACCAGCGTTTGGAATCCCGATAATCATGGTACGCAGGGTTTCAATCTTGATACCACGTTCCTTTTGGCGAGCAATCTTATCAGCCATGAGCTTTTTTGCCGCGTCTGTTACAACTTTAACAGTCACTTGCTCTTTGGAGTTGATAGCTAGCGTCTGGATTCCTTGTGATTCAAAATACTGGCGCCATTCCTTGGTCATTGCTGGATCAGCCAAGTCTGCCTTGTTTAAAATCAAGAGTTTTGGTTTGTCACCAACAATTTTAGTCAACATAGGATTTTGACTAGATAGAGGTAAGCGTGCATCCACCAAAATCGTCACAAAATCAACAAATTTTAAATTTTCCTGCACCTGTCGACGAGCCTTAGACATATGTCCAGGAAACCATTGAATTGTAGCCATTGAGTTTTTTTCCTTTCGAATCAAGGGGTTAGAGCCCCTATTTCATTTTACGATCGTTTGAACATAGAGAGTTTTCAAATGAATGATGTCCAAACAGTTCTTGCTTTATAACATAGAAATCTACCTTATATTATATCATGACTTCTTTATTTTGTCCGCTTTTGCTTCCATCTTAAGAAACTTTCAAATCTTTCTAGATTAATAAAAACAAGCTTATGGGGTGGGGAATTACATACATATAACATGTTTTGTTTTCTTGCATTTCTTTAATCTATCTGTTCAATGTATATTGATTTAAACCATCCCATCTTTTTAAAATTCCTTTTTTATCAGCCCATTCTGCAATAGAATTGTCGATAGATAGATTATGTTCATGTCATTATCTTTCCTAAAAAATATTTTTACCGCCATGGCATGACTAATGAAGTTGCCCTAAGAATTTCACTTGCTGCTCTTTTACGGTGGCAACATGAACGGGTAGAAGTATCATGACATATAAAGTATCGCTCTATTTTATTGTGGGAAGATTTACTTCATGTTCTCCTGGAATCGAGTTTTTTCCCAGACTCATTCAATTGTCAATGTACAAATAAAATCTCCTTATTTAACTTCACAAGATTTCAAACAAGGAGATTTTATTTAAACTAAATTTTATTGGGATAATCTGTACTTACATTATAAAAATTTGAGAGCTCTATCGAAATTTCTGCAGTAAGAGTTCGTTTTCCATGCTCTATCTTTGAATATGCTGAAGTTGTAAATGAAAGTAATTTTGCTAATTCTTTTTGGGTTAAATCACGATTTTCCCTCAAATCCCTTAAACATCTGTACATACTGCTCTCTCCTGAGAAAAGTATAATATATAAAAATTAAGAAATCATTCAAAGGATGCTGGGCAAAAAAGCTAAAGCATGATAAATCATCTCTTCTGGTTCTTTTCAATTCTTCACTAGAAATGATAAGCCAACCTCCGCCGGGTTAGTCAATCTATTAACATCGACGCCATCTAATTTATTTAAAAAATATGATAGCTGTTTTGTTACATATTTTTCTGTGCGATTCGTTTCAGATAGCGTATCAAACAAACTAATATGTAACAAAACAGCAGACATATTAAAAATAGTCTCTGACCCTCTAGGTCTAACAACTTTACCTTCTTTTAGTTTTCGAAATCCATTTTCCTGACCATAAGAATAAAACAGTTTGATAATTTCAATTACGTCCATTTTTTTCTCTCATTAATTGGACATAGCCCTTTGTTTCTATTTTTGAATTTAAAAACGAGAACTCTCCGCACATTTTATCATAAAAATTACTATAATCTTCTTTTGAAAAATCTCCTAAAATCTCTATCTCAAGATAAAACCCAAGACCATCAATCTTATCTAGATTAATCGTTTTATTTTCTAATTCATCATGATAAGTCTTTCTATGTTTACTTATTGTGAAAATATTTGAAAATCCATCTTGCAAGATATTTCTTACAAATTCTAATTTTTCAGATTCTAACTCTATTTCACTTTCACTCCACATTCCTTGTTTTATCGTATCTTTTCTTGTGAAAACACATGCTTTATTATCAGCCTCTTGACGAATTCTGTAGATAAAGCTACCTACCTCATCATTTTCAAATTCTCTTCCTTTTATTTTAAAATATTCATCAACTTGCTTATTTTCACTCTTAAATTTATAAGATTTTTCTAAATATGAAATAGCATTATTATAATCTCTCTCATTGTTTAGTTCAAATCTAACTTCTAATTCATTCATTAATTTTACCTCTCAATTCTTCAAAGGCTGAAGTCTCTTTACATTCATTCAGTCTATAGTAAGTTTCTGTAGATATTTTATGGACTAAAAACCTAATATTTTCTTGCACTCATTTTAGCACTTCAATATAATGCTGTCAACAATTTTAATAATATTTTTTATTTATTTTTTTAAAATACATATTTGTATCTATCTGAATTTTAAAAAAAACGATGCTTAATTGAACATCGGCTTTACTATTCTGTTAAATCTGCAATGTAATGCTCAATTTTTAGAGCCATTGACATATTGCCCTCAAGCTTATATAGGAAATAAGCCGTTTCAAAATAATCTTTTACTGCAACTTTAGAAGAAAAATTCTTACTGACATTTCCCATCAATAAATACAAATCAGCCAAAAGATATGTTGTTCTATACGTCTTACATTGCTTTATCGTATCTGTGATTTTAGTAATAGCTTCTTCAGTATTATTATGCAACCATAGATAGCGACAAACATTATAATTAAATTTAATAGAAAGGTTTAATTCTTCGATTGTGTTTAACTTGAGTTGATTTACTTGATACTCTAACTTTTCTCGAATTTCATTGAAACTCTCTAAATCTTCAATATCATAATAAAAATTAAATAGAGTATTTGAAACTTGGAGGTAGGTCAAGTCAGATACACTTAACTGAGACAGTACCTTCTCCAATCTTGCCACAGCCTCTTCTTTTTGCTCATAGAAATAAAAATCTATAAGAGATTTTATCCACTCCATATAAAACTTATCTACTAGAGAAAAGCGATGTACCTTTACACTCTCTAGTTCATATATATATTTCAAAGACTCATAATTTCGATTTGTGATAAAAGTCTGGGCTAACTTTTTAAACTCTGATAGCTCATCAATCTCTTCTCCAATCTGCTCATTAAAAAAATAATCTATACTAACTTTTAACTTCTTAGACAGAGCATATAAAAAGTCGGCTCCTGGAGTAAATTCTCCATTCTCTAATCTGCTAATCTGTCCCTGTTTACATATCCCCTCAGCCAATTCTCGCTGAGACATTTTTAATTCTTTTCGTCTATTTTTTAATCTTGTTGCTAATAGTGTGCCCACATTTGCATTTTCCTTTTCTATTCGATTTCAATTTCAATTGTAACATGATTAAATTTTAAATACAAATTAATAAACTAAAAGATACAAATTATATATATAATTTGAAAGATTCAACTTCATCTCTTGCTCGTTTTCAACTGAAGCCAGTAAATATTCTGTTATTTGATTTAAGGTTGTCACTCGTTCTTTCAGAGCATTGATTCTCAACTCAGACGCTGTTAGTTCATGAGCTTAATCATTTCCACAGTTGTTTTCCTGCGGAACAGAATTGTTTGATTTTCAGAGCTGAATTGCCGAATCAACGTTCTACCTTTCAGATAGCGATTTTTCTCGGCGTCATATTTGTGAGACCATCCGTTTTTCAGCTATCTCTAACATCCGTTCAATTCCATCTAAATAACCGCTATATCTCTCTATTTCATCAAAAGTTTTAACTAAATAGATATTCGTATGAATCAAGTCAGATAGATCATCACTCATTAAAATCCAGGGATTAGATTCATCATCAATGCTAATTCCCTGACTATCTTGATAACGATAGAGTCGAGATAATAGATTAGCACCTCTGTCTTTCACAATTTCAATTTTTAAAGTCAATTCATAATCTTCAACAGGATTAAGCATTTTATCTTCTCCTACAATATCGACATAAGATATATTATACTTCTGGTAGATGATATCTATTAGTTCCGTGGAGACTGAACTAGTGCCATTTTCATAACGACTCAAGCTGTTTCGAGAAATACCTACAATCCGTGCAAATTCGGGTTGTGTTAAGTCATGTGTTTTACGTAAGGATTTTATATTATCTCCGATCATGAATCTTTCCTTAAATTTTATAAGTCTATTATAGCACCAAAAATTATGAAGCTAGTTTTTGCCCAGGCTCTTTTTGATAAATTTTATTGCAACTCTTCTAATTCAATAGTTAAGATGATTAGCCAACTGGTCGGA
The DNA here is from genome assembly GCA_905221095.1 of bacterium. Taxonomy (GTDB): domain Bacteria; phylum Bacillota; class Bacilli; order Lactobacillales; family Streptococcaceae; genus Streptococcus. The sequence goes on along the minus strand of CAJNBV010000003.1, from coordinate 92,862 downwards.
AAACCATAATTCAGTAATTCAATTTCTCTTTTAGAACTTTCTTTGTCCAAATCCTTTACCTTATTATTCCAAAAGTGCTGTGATTCCCTCGACATACAGCATATGATACGCTTCATAACTAAAAAATAAACAAATAAACTTTTGTCCGTATTCTGACCATCGTTTATTATCTCCCTATCATCAAAATGAATTTTTGGTGGTATATTATGAAGTTTTCTATAAAGTCTACTATTGTGTGAACAAAGATTCCTAAGGTATCTTAATGAATTCGTCCAAGATAATAGTAATTTTGCAGATATTAGATTATCCTTATTTGAATCAATACTAATATAGTTTCCAACTTTATTTCTATAATCCGGTTGCAGAGCAATTAAAAATGATGACAAATTTCCAAATGTCATTATACGAAACAAAGTCCATGGCAATACAACTCCGTATTCATCAAGTTGTTGTTTTATCAGAGGATCATCCTTCTTTTCTATTACCAAACGTGAAAGATGATATTTTGTTTTCTGTATTAATTCTGTACGTTTTGGACTTGTAGAACTATACTTTTGCTGATCTGAATAGTAAATACTATCATCATTAAATATGTAAAAATCACCATTGTAGCCGATTGTAATTGCATCAGCAGTTGATTTTTTTAAAAAAACTTCAATTCTTTCTAGGAGTTCTTGAAGAAAATTTCTGAGATAATTGTCAAATAAATACGCTATTTTTGCGGAACGATAGTTTCTATCTGTTAATTTCCCATATTGAGAAAAAGATTGAAAGTCAGTATCACGTAAGAAATCAATGCAATCTTGTTTAAAATACTCTACATCATCTTTAAGCGTAAAAATCCATTTAGAATTCTCTTTCATATGAATATATAGTTGCTCTTCTGTCAAGGATGGTTCTATCTTTTTCTTCAATTCAGTTGAAACTAATATCGGTCGATATACTAAACGTTCTTTATCTGTAATATCAACATCTAGCGGTAAATATTCCTTAAAATCCTTTAACACAAATTCTTTATCTTCCATACATCTATCCTCTGTACAAAAAAAGGCCACCTAGTTATGCTTACGCACCTTCGATGACTTCTAATCTACTTGTAGTATACACTAAAATATTAAAAATATCAATACTTTTTACAATTTTTATTCTTTTTTCCTTTTTGCCAAATTTCAAGTTCAATTTAGCCAGCAAGAAGTCTTCTCTGGGTGACTTATAGTTCAAGTATTTCTTCTTTTGTAATTTCATTCTGACGAAAACGAGCTAAATCTTGGGTTGGATTGTCATCAGTCTGAACATCATAGATAAAATCAAAATGGTGTTGTAATTCATCTTGACTTTCTCTAACTTTTTTTTGTAAGATATGTGTAATACAATAGCATTACAGGGAGGAATACCATGTCAACACTTACACGAGACCGAGTTTATAACTTCCGAATCAATAACCAACTATTCGAAGAAGCAAAAATTATCCTAGAAAGCCAAAATATCAGCCTTTCAGATGCCCTCAACCTTTTTGTAGAACAAATCGTCCTTGAAAAAGGTCTCCCAATTAAAACAGCCGACCAATTCAAAGCAGAAGCCTTCCTAGGAGAACTCAAATCAGAACTAGATAAAGGCTATCAAGACAACATCGAAGGACGTCTCTATGACGCAGACGAGGTCTTTTCAAAGTATGGACTATAAAGTACGCTTTACAGAACAAGCTAGACAAGACTTAGACGATATTTTTAACTATTACTCTACAGAGTTCAGTGAAAATATAGCAAAGAAAGTCATCACTCGCCTACGACAAACAGCCAACCTACTCATGTTCTCACCAGAGGTCGGTATTAACTTTGATTATAAAATCGGATACTCCCTCTATCCAGGAAACACTCTCAGAATACTTGTCTCCAAACAATACCTATTCTTTTACCTTATTCATGAAAAAGAAGTCTATATCCTGAGAATTATCAACTCACGCACCGACTCCCTCAACCAACTCGATCACCTCTTTCAATATATCCAAGACTGAGAAGTAAGCTCTCAGTCTTTTTATCTACTGCAAATTGCTTGTAGATGAAAAATCATAAACAAGAGTTTTTTATAGTGAAATGAAATAGAATATGAACAAATCAATTTCTAATAATATTTTAGAAGCCAGACCGTACTGTTCTAACTTCAATCTTTTATATTACCAAGTTGCAATACTTTTTACGAGGTTCTCATGTCCTCTTCGTGTTTCAATTGACTATAAAACAAAACCACACAATGTTTCTTTCAGCTTAATGAGTATAAAACTGAAATTATCACTGTATGGTTTTATTTTAAAGCTAGTTTTTGTCCAGTATCATATTAAATAGCTATTTGTTATATTCATTTAAACAAAGGATCAAAGAAACCGTCTGTGTTTTTAAGAAGGGCTTTGAATACCTTAGATTTAAGAGCTACAGTATGAGAGAAGTCATTTGTTTTTTTCAAATCTTCTTCGACTGCTTTATCAAATAAAGGCCTTAACTCATCATAGTTACTGATATGGGCGCCATCAATATCGATACTTTCAAAGCCTTTCTTAGCTTTAGCAAGAACCTCCTCGTACCAATGTCTCTTCCACTCTTCAAGTGTCTTGAACTTGTCTCCAGATACTTTCTTGATGATAAAATCATCTCCTAACAAGCTATTATTTTGTCTATTAGCTTCATCTTGATATTTGCTAGAGACATATCCAATGAATCCATTTGCATATCCAAAGTAACCCCACATACGAAAAGCATTGTGTTTAAATGATAATGAACCAGGAGCACCTTTGCTTGTATTACCACCATAAATACCAGCCATCATATTGACATTTACGTAAGCTGAGTTTGGTGTAAAATCTTCTGGTCTATAACGTCCGTTGCCTGGATTTCCATGTTTTGTCATGAAGTTATTATCCACTAAATCATTGACGCTAGATAAAGTCATTACCTTTTCTTCATCTTTCAAATCACGGACACTATCCCATTGGTTTGGACCTAAAAGATCATTGTACTGAATCTTAGAGCGCATTTCTTTGTCAATCTTCTTGAACCACTTACTATTATCTCCTTTAATTTTAGGAAGTACAGCATCAGCTTCTACATGATCAAGCAACATCATAGCTTCATTGTAGTTTCTCATGTAGCGGTCAATGTCATCACGTGTCTTTAATTTGTCAGGATCTGGGTTGTACCATTGGTCACCATCATTTTCACGATGATAGGCCATGTTAAGACCTAGAGCGCCATATTCACCGTTACTTGTAGATTTATCCGGTGTTTGCAACATACCTTGAGCATAGGCTTCAACGTCGGTACCTTGGCGGTGTCTATGACCACCGAAGTAAAGCATTCTATCATTTACGTGCGTTGTTTCGTGAGTAAAGGCTGAAATACCAAACGGACTAATCATATCCGTCACCATAAACAAGACCTTGTCATCATTATTTGGATTAGGGAATATTGAGGCCATAGCGCCCATACGCCAGTCTCTATCATGGTGTCTCCATGTTGGACCATATAATTCACGAATTGGGGCTACAGGGTTACCTTTACTGTCAAATCCTCGACGACCTACAGGAGAACCATTGTAGGTCTGATTATCCCAAACTGGTGTCGGTACCATATTTTGACTCTTAAGAAGTCTATCACGAACAGTAGGTAATGCTAAACGTGACCAGAAGTCCAGGTAAGTTTGTTGTCCCTTAGCAACTTTATCAATTTCTTTCTTAAATTCGTTTCGAGATTCTTCTGTTAACTTACCATATTTCTCAAATGAACTGTATGCCATCGTGTTATATGTTGAAATTAGAAACATATGAGCATCTTTAAGCGTTAGAAGTGGTAAAATCATACGTCCATGAACACCGTTATCTAGCCCATCAAAGACTCTATGACGTTTATTGACAAAGTCAGGATTTGTAGTTTTAGGTTCTGAAACATAAACATTCTTAGCTGAGTGGATAAACCAATCATTAATGTCTTTATCCTCTGTAAATAAACGCATGTTGTATTCTAAGAAGTTACGCAAATTACCTTTACCAGTATTACCTGCAATGATTTCACGATAAGCGTCCTGAGTTCGGTCCCCCTTTAAGTTCTTCTCGCTAGACCCGATGTTAATCAAGCGATCTAACACACTTGGAGTTTTACCGTAGAAGTCAGGTTTAAATATCATAATGTCTTTGATACTCATACTGTTGTCAGTATACTTAATGTTATAGTAACGGTTCAAGTAAGATAAAGCCATCATAATTTTCGCTTTATTATCGTCAACTTTCTTCACAAGTGCTTTCATCGCAGCTTCATCACTATTCAATTGATGATCTTCATTTTCGACTAAAGCTTTCACAAATTTATCAAGATTGTCTTTGACATTATTAAAACTTTCTTCTAGATACAAATCAGCTGGATTTCCAATAATTTTACGAACATCTTGCGAATCGTATGTGACTGAAGCTAACTTCTCTTTCACATCTGCAATCAGTTTGTCTCGATTTTTAACAACCATATTTGGTGTATAGACAACATCACCAAGACCAGATACGCTATATTCACGCACTTGTTGGACTTTAGAATCCTTGAGTGTGACCCCCATTTCTTCTTTAGTGCCATCTGCATAGTGAATCATTATTTTATCGATATCCGATAAATCGGTCACGAATTGACCATTCTTCATCCCCGTAACAGAAAGGACTTCTTTCTTAGCTAAGTTTGAATCTTCTGCAAGTTTGTTACCTTGGTTGACAATCCATTCTTTGTTATAAAATGGTTGAAGTTTCTCAATATTACGATAAGCTAAATCACGTTCGGATTTGTAATCTTGCGTTGATTTGTATTCCTCTGATTTTGGTGTTGTACGGTTAAGCGTATCTTCAGGAAGAGTACTAATTTCAAATCCACTAGCTGTTATATTGTACCCTTTAATTTTCTTATTAGCTTCTTCTAAACTAATTTCTTTAACACGTTTAGAACGTTGATATGAAGAGGCTCCTGTACTCATATCACGAACAACGAAATCATTTTCAAGTCTATTACCTGAGAAATAACCGTCTTCTTCATCAATATTTCTTGAACCATAGAAGATCTCACCTTTAGAAACTTTCACCATTGATACGTTATCTTCAATTTGCCCTAATACCCAGTTAGAACTGATAAATCCACCAACATCAACTGGATTATCAATGTCAATTGTACCTTTAGCAACTGAATGACGAACAGACCCCTCTTTTCCTACAGTGAAATTGTCCATACCATTATCAGATTTTACAACAAGTCCAGCAGCTCTAGCTCGTTTACCTGTGATTTTTACATCAGCATATGCTCTATCTAAGTTACCTTTCCAAATTTCACCAGCAATACCAGCTAAATTCCAATCACGATCACCAACAGCCTGTAATTTACCGATAAATGCCACATTTCTTAACAGACCACCACGATCAATCTTATTAACAATACCAGCAATACTATTGTTTCCAAGAATGCTACCAGTAACCTTGATATTCTCAACAGTCGCATTTTTAACAGTCTTAGCAAGTGCTGAAATATCATTAATCCAAGGCATATTGATATTAACGTTTGCTAAGTTAATATTTTTTACTGAGCCACCTTCGATACCACCAAATAATTGACGTTTCATGTTATGAATTGAATACTGTTTTCCTTCTACACTGGTCAATGTACCTCTAAATGTTCCTGTTACATATTCTTTATTAGGTGTTGGTACATTTTCTGCATTCAAATCTGCACCAAGTTTGAATGTGCCATTTTTATCAGTATTCATAGCATCTACTAAATCTTTAAAATTATAGTAAACATTATCAACCTTAGGACGAGGTTTTTCAATGTAATGAATGTATTCATTTCTAGTCTTAGATGGGTCGACATGTTGAATCAAATCTTGAGCAGTTGCTGTAATTTTATAAAGTTCTTTTTCTTTTTCAGTCACCAACTCAATCTTATTAACCGCTAAACGTGTTACTTTGTTATCGCGACTAGTAATTTTTAAATACATTTTTTTAACATCTTCATCAGAAGGTTTTTCGTTCATGAAATCACTAGGTGTTTCAGTACCATCATCATTCACCTTCACTAAATTTGTTGAGGCAATGTTTTTCAACTCAACTTTTTTCAAATCCAAGCGAAGTGGTTTCTCTTCTAATGTTGCAGTCTCTTCTCCTTTACCACGATCATAGGTCATAGTGGTTTCTATCTTATAGTCCTTGTAGAATTTTAAATCTTCTACCTGCTTATTTAACTGCTCTGAAGTTAAATCTACTGTTTTGACAATTTCATTTCCATCTTTAATTGTCGCAGTAATTTTATTGATCTGGACTCCATCTGCATTAACTAAATGATAAGAAAGATTTGCGGAGCGGTCTAATACATTTGTATCTGTTCGTTCCAAAGTCAAAACAGGAGCCATTTTTTCTTTAGGCTTTTCTTTTGTACCTTTTACAAGAATTTCAGGCTTCATTTCTTTCAAAACAGTTACGGTTTCAACTGGGTCACTGATTTTTTTGCCATGTAACTCTTCATAGCTAGTAACAATTTGACGTTCGCCATCCTCACCAATTTGTTTAACAGAATCATCGCCTATAAATTTGGTAGGATCAGATTCTTCTATAGTTGTTTTAGGAATAGTCTCTGTCCGAATGTCAGTGTGTAAAGAAGGCAGCTCTTCTCTTTCTGGTGCAACTTCTGAAACTGTAGATATTGGTTCAGTATACTCTGGAATGTCGATAACAGGTGGCTCAATCAAGTTTCCATTTTCATCTACTCCTGTTGTACCTACAGGTTCCGTGTATTCTGACTTCTCGGACTTGGGTGCTTCTTCTGGAACTGTGCCTACCGGTTCAGTGTATGCTGGTTTTTCATGAACTTCAGGTTCCCCTTTATCAGTCACAACAGCTTCAGGTAATGCCGGTTGAACTTCAGGTTCCCCTTTATCAGTCACAACAGCTTCAGGTAATGTCGGTTGAACTTCAGGTTCCCCTTTATCAGTCACAACCGCTTCAGGTAATGTCGGTTGAACTTCAGGTTCCCCTTTATCAGTTACAACAGCTTCAGGTAATGTCGGTTGAACTTCAGGTTCCCCTTTATCAGTTACAACAGCTTCAGGTAATGCTGGTTGAACTTCAGGTTCTCCTTTATCAGTCACAACAGCTTCAGGTAATGCTGGTTGAACTTCAGGTTCTCCTTTATCAGTCATGACAGCTTCAGGTAATGCTGGCTGCACTACCGGTTTCCCTTTTTCAGTTACAACAGCTTCCGGCAACGCTGGTTGAACTACCAGTTCCCCTTTATCGGTCACAACCGCTTCAGGTAATGTCGGTTGAACTTCGGTTTCCCCTTTCTCTGTTACAACTTTGGGTTGCTCAACTGGCGAAACAGTTGATGCCGGAGAAATCGACGAAACAGTTCTATCGTCAAGCTCCAAGTAACCAACATATCTGTAACCAGAAATTTGCAACACACCATCACGACCAGACTCATGAATGTTAGTATTCAAATTAAGTGCTGAAGCAGTTGATAGTGTAACTAAACCTGTCGCCCCTACAATCAAAAATGTAGCTATTTTTTTATTTCTCTTATCTTTTGTAATAACTACAACAAGACTACCGATGGTCAATAAACCAAATACAGTCATAATAGATTGAGAACTTCCTGTGTTTGGTAGTGCATCTTTCTCATAAACCAAGGCATATGACTCTTTTGATTCATCAGGAGTACCTGATTTCAGGTGAGCACGTTCATTTTGCGTCAAATTAGCATAATCTAAGTAGTGATATGTGGATGCCCCCACAACTGAGGGTGCAAATAAAAGACTCCCAAGAAATACTGAACCAACAATACCTTTTATTTTCCGAATGGAAAATTTATCTTTTTTTAATAATGACAAGCGTAATCACCTTCTTTAATTTTATTTCCTAACAGTAAAAACTATTTTTTATTCTCAAAAATTGAACTTCTAAAATCATCGGTTTGGTCAAGATAAGCTTTAAAGATTGCTCTCTTCAACTTATGAACCGCACTGTCAGTCTCTGGATTATAGTTATCCCAATGAGTACCTTCTGCATCCTGACGGACAGCTTCATTCATTAGTTTCTGTAACTCATCTATATTGCTTGTGGTTTTGGTTGCAAAGCTTGTCCACGATTTACTTGTATCCTTAAAGGTAACTTTGTTCAATCTATTGAACTTAGTTTGACGCTCTGCATACATAGCCTTTTTAAAATCACTCCAAGTGTGGTATTGTCCATTAAATAATTTTTGAAGTACTAATGTATCTGTTACTAATCCTTTGGTCTTACCATATGAGGTAATCGTTTTATTATTTGCCCTAGCATCGGGTTCAAATTGATTTGAAATATATGGCACCATACCATCTTTAAAGCCTTTAGCAGCCAATAGTTCATAGGCCATACGACGTCCCATCAAGTCACCCGGAGTTCCGTCATCATTACTTAATGCTGCATAAATCGGCGCAAATAATTTAATAGTGAAGTAGCCATTTCTTTCGTATTTGCCTGACGCATATTCTCTAGACGAAATAATATTATTATCAATCAAATCATTGAATGAATGTAGTCTTTCAGCTTCTTCTATTGTTAGATCTCTGACAACATTTGTTGCATAGACCTTATTTCCATCAGGATCCTTGACGAATACATTCTCAATTTTTCTCAGTGTAGTCATTTTCTCTGCATTAGATAAATGTTGAATGATTGATTGTCCTTCAAGATATTCCAACATATAGACAACATCAAACATATTGTGGACATATTGCTTCAAATCATCTGCACTATTAAATCTCGTAGTTGGATCGAGTATTTGTAATCGTTCTCCTTCTTTACTATCCGATTTTAAATGTTTCAAGATCGAGTTGATGGTGATGGTTGCGTCATTTGGATGGTCTGGTGCTTGCAATAAGCCTTTGGCAAAGAACTCTGGTCCCAAGCCACTTCTTCGACCATAGCCACCAAGGTAGATGTCCTGATCTGAATCGTGCGTCATCTCATGAGTATAAGTAATAGCTCCATCCTTATCTAACATACGATAACCCATATAATAAACGGCGTCACCGGTAGCATAAGCACCGTGTCCATTATGACCAACTTTATTTCCAACAGGACCAAAGAAATGTTTCATTGCAGGATTTGGACTATCAAAATCTGCTACTTCTGTAGCCTTTCCTTCAGTATTATCAGTTCCAAATTTATAGGCATCATAAAGCAAGATATTTCGGTAAAGCTTCTCACGCCCTTTTTCATCTAGAATACGATACCAATAATCATAATGATCGCGTTGACGTTCGGCAGTTTCGTGAGCACTCTTTTCAACAAAGTTATTTAGATCACCATTTGCTTGGTGTTCGCTATTACGGTAACGATCATAAGCACCAAATCCTAGGCTAGAGATAGTTGAAATGACAAATACTGATCTTTCTGGCAAGGTTAGTAGAGGCAGTACCATGTTACGGTATTTCCAGCTGTCGCTAGTGATTCGATCATAGACACCGATAGAGTACTTGCTACCAGCTTTTTCCTGGTTAGCCCTCACTTCTGGAATATTAGATTTTTCTTCAACGATTAAGGCTTTTGTCTGAGATCTAAACCATTCATTATTGCTTGTGTTTGGTAGAAAGACTTTTCGGTAATTTTCAAGCGTGCTAAACAAATCTTTCGTTCCGTGATGACTAGCTAAACTAATAGCATAAGTATCAACGTTGTTCTTGGCAAGAAGATTATTAAATCCTGATTTACCTAACTCAATCAAGGTATCTAACGGAGAAGCATTTCCTTTGCCAAAGAAATCTAAATGGTACATTACAAGGTCTTTTGCACTCACTTTATCATAACTAAAGTTATACCAGCGTTCTAGGTAGCTCATACCAAGTAGCAAGGCTTCCTTGTTACGCTTGATTTTATCTACAATATAACCCGTCGTTACTTGATTGTCTCCCGCTAGAGCAGCATCCGCAGACAATAGTTTTTTTAGACTTTCTTCTAGATGATTCTTCGTTTTAGCAAACTGGTCTTCTAGATAAAGCTCAGTCTTCTTGACTTCCGAAGAAATACCGAGCGTCTTTCTAACAGATTCTGAATTATAGGAAACTTGCTGTAATTCAGGTAAAATTTGATTGATGATAGAGGTTTGGTTATACAAGAATTGGTTTGGGGTGTAGAGAAGGCCCGTATCTGCTATGTTATATTCTGCTAGATTGGCAAAATCATCCTGATACTTGAGATCTAATTTCTCAGATGAATGATCATTATAGTGAAGCAAGAGTTTGTTTGCAGTCTGTTTATTGGAAACAATATCTGTGACTACCTGGTCATCCTTCATCATGACAGCAGATAAAAGTTCTTTTTTAAATAACAAACTGTTCTCATTCACTAGATTTCCATATTTTACGATGGTTTCCTTATTATAGAAAGGTAATAATTTTTCAATGTTCTTATAGGCTAAGGCCCGTTTATCTTGATAATTTTCCGTCTTAGAAAAATCACTTTTTTTATTGCCACTTGTTGAAAGAGGTTCCACTGTTGGTAGGGTTAGAGGATTGATTTCTGCTTTCTTGCTTGCCACTTGAGAAGCATCTAGCATCATTCCTCTTTCTTCAAATGATTCCTTGCTGACAACTTCATCATTTTCCAAGGCAACTTTGATAACTCTATTGGCTTTATTGCTGAATGTAGCTGTCACCTTCATATTGTTATAGTGGTAAGCGGTGATAGCATTCCCGTTGGTTACATTGACATCGCTGAGAACATTGGTCAATTTACCAGCATGTTTTTCATCATTTGAGTGTCTATCCCATAAGTAACCTACTACACCAGCGACTTCTCCAAACTGTTTGACATTATTAATATCTCCCTCAGCATAGCTATTACGGATATGTGCATCATTGTCCACAAGTCCCACAAGACCACCGACAGTCTGATCCGATTGATTTGCATTTGATGAAATGGCTATTGTAGCTTTGGATTTAGCAATGGACGCGTTTTTTCCTGTCAAATGTCCAACCAAACCACCGATATTATATGGAGCAGTTGTTTCATAGGTATTAATAATCCTTCCCTTGAAACTGCTATCAGAGATACTTGATTGTTCAGCCTTGGCAAGCAAGCCACCAATACCACGTTCCCCTGCTAATATACCATCAACATGAACTTGATTAATCTTTGTACCATTTGTAGCTTCATTTGCTAGTGAACCAATATCATTCTTTCCTGAAATGGCAACATTTTTCAGACTTAATTTTTCTACTGTAGCATTACTTAAGTTGTTAAATAAAGGTTTTTTCAAATTATAGATAGCATAATTTTTGCCATCTTTTTCCCCAATCAACCTACCAGTAAATGTGCCTGTAATATAAGACTTCGCATCAGGATCCAGTTCCACTTCGTTAGCATTCAAGCTAGCTGATAGATAATATGTTCCACCAAGATTTTGGTTGATGGCATGAACTAGATTACCAAAGGAAGTAAAGTTTGTCGTTTCCTCTGTAGTCTTCTTAGCTAAATAGAAACTGAAATTGTCAACATATTTATTGTCTATCTCTTGCTGGAGTTTATCAACTCCAGCTGTAATTTTATAAAATGTACGTCCATCTTTCAACTCTTCATATATAGATTTTACCGGGAGATAAACATCTTTAAGCGTAGAAGATTTTACCTTCACAAAGTAAGTATCTAGATTACTTGGGATCTGATTCAAAGATACATGCTGTTTATAAGTTCCGTTTGTTTGATGGCTATACAATTCAATATCAGAAACATTTCTTAATTCAAGTGTTTTCTCTGGATCTGTTTCTTTCGGTTTCGCAATCGGAGTTTCAGGTTTTAATTGCTCAATATTCCCCTTATATTCAGGAAGTGGATCTACCTGTTCTGGTTCAACAATAGCGCCAGCTTGTACGCCTGTGTATTCAGGCAGTGGTGCTACCTGTTCTGGTTCAACAATAGCGCCAGCTTGTACGCCTGTGTACTCTTTTGGTGGTTCTACTTTTTCCGGTTCAACAATAGCTCCGGCCTTTACCCCTGTGTATTCTGGCTGTGGTGCTATTTGATCAGGTTCGACTACAGCTCCGGCTTGTACGCCTGTATATTCTGGTAGCGGTGCTACCTGTTCCGGTTCAACAATAGCGCCAGCCTGTACGCCTGTGTATTCTGGTAGTGGTGCTACCTGCTCTGGTTCGACTACTGCCCCAGCTTGCACTCCTGTGTACTCTTTGGGTGGCTCTACCTGTTCTGGTTCAACAATTGCCCCGGCTTGTACCCCTGTGTACTCTTTCGGCGAACTTACCTTCTCTGGTTCCACTATTGCTCCAGAAGTAATTCCACCGTATTGAGGTTCAACTTTTTCTGGTTCAACAATAGCTCCGGCTTGTACACCTGTATATTCTGGTAGAGTGGCTACCTGTTCTGGTTCGCCTTTGTCTGTTACAACTGCTTCTGGCAATTCTGGTTGGACTTCCGGTACACCTTTATCACTTACTACAGCTTCTGGTAACTCTGGTTGGACTGCGGGTTTAACAATAGATCCAGCTTGTAGGTCCTTATGTTCTGTGACAGTCTCAGGTTGTTCCTTTATAACTTGAGCTTTTTTAGTACCTTTTTCGACTATTCTTGTAACAGGCGCAGTCATTGAAGTTGAAACAATTTCTCGAGAAACTTCTTCCTTGTTTACAGAGAATATTCTGATGACTTCAACTTTCTTACCTAATTTACCTTCTTGTTTTACTCTTATAGTTCCTTCAGCTAAATCAGGATTTTCTTGAATTTCTTCTTGAAAATCTATTTTTGTCTCTATAGTTTCGTCACGATATAAGAGTTCAGGTTTATTCAACTGACCTGATAGAACTTCATCCTGTGGATTTAATGTATTTACCCCAGTCTTTTCTTTTGGAGAAACCTTCTCGTCTTTCTTCGTCTCTAGATTCTTATGTTCGGCTAATTGTGCTTTAGAATCTGAAGATTTTTTCTCTTCTTTTCTTGGATTCGTTAATTCTGTAGAAAGAGGTTTTTCAACTACTTGAACTTCTGTCGGCTTAGTTGAAGAAACAGGTGTTTGTTCCTGAGTAGCCTGTACTGTTGACGGATGTTCTACAAAATTCGGTGTAACACTATATTCCACCTTTTGTTGTTTTGTAGGAGTGGCTACGGATTTCTCTTGATTATTTACTTTAGACTCAGAAGTCGTTTTCCCCTCTTTGATATATCCAATATATGTGTAACCTGAAATAGCTTTAGGAAGAGGTAATTTTTCTCCAGAGGTCAATTCGTAGTCTGTATTGTAATTTAGCAAAAGATTATTTTCTAAAGCATGAGCCGATACAAGAACACCATTTCCTATTCCTGCAATCAATACTAAATGTAATACCGTTTTATTCTTAACTTTTTTCTTGGAAACAGCAAAAACTAAAATCCCCAGAGCTGCTAAGCTAGCACCAGCAACCAGGGCTTGCATATCATTCTTGCTTCCAGTATTTGGCAATTCCCCCAGTTGATTTTGGGAATTTAATTTATAAACAAGATAATAAGTCTCATCATCATTCTCCACGTATGTAGGAATATCATAGACAAGCTGCTTCTTTTCTTCTGATGATAGCTCTGAATCTGTCACATATTTATAGTGAACACCTTTAGTCTCTTGAGCATCCACAGATGAACTAGCTAATACAGACATAAAAAATAAACTTGAAATCGTCGCAGATACAAGTCCTACTGATAATTTTCTAAATGAAAAACGTTCTTGTTTTTCACCATGATACTTTTCCATTATTCCTCCTTGAAATAAAATTTATATATGTTACAAAGGCTTTTATTATATTAGTCTATTATCTATAAAAAAGCCAATACACTCTGATTATACTCTTAATTTACAAAAAAGTCTTAAAATTGAGTAGCGTTTTCATACTTTGTTTTATATATAAAATATCAAGTAGTAATGTTTGTAATTTTCTATTATTTTTTTGGATAAAATGTAACCTACCATGAAATTTCCACGGTAGGTGTTACTCATATCAATAATCGTTCTAAAAATGGTTTGAGGCAGTTGAGGAGAATTCCTTCTATCCAGCTTTCTTGTGCTGAGGATAGATGGTCTGCCTGAAGGCTTTCTTTTAGAAAATCTCGGACTTGTTCAGGTGCAATTTCAAACTCAAAAGCTTTCATTTTATAGAAAAAGTCGATGAGCTGTTCTGACAAATATTCGGTTGAAAAGGGAACTTCACCACTTTTTCGATATTCTAATAAGAGCCGAGCAAATCGAGATTTTTCTTCAGGAAGCTCACGGAAATAGGAATTGAGGAGCCAGGTCTGCTTCTGCTTTCTTTCAACTGGATCCTGACTCGCAATTCGTTGGTCTTTTTCCAACTCTTTTTGGTATTGTTTGGCCTTGATAGCCCGTTCTGTTCTATTTTTACCAAAAAGAATTTTCTCCCATTTTCGTTCTTCTTGAGTTAGGGTTTCTGTAAAGCCAAAGTAATCTTGATAGGCACGCTCTGCTGGTCCCATGGCTAGTACCAGATTGTCTGCATATTGCTTGGCGATTTTATCCCTCTTCTTGCGCTCTTTCTCTGCCTGAATACGGAGTTCTTGTTCGTAATCAATTTTCTCCTTGCCTAGCTTGACAAGATAGAGTTGGTCATCTGATTTTCCAAGTAAAAAGGGTTTGATACATTTTTCAAGGACTTCTTCCATCCGAGCCTTCTTCTTTGGATCTGCCTTGGTCCAACTTCCTCCCTGAAAGACTTCTAGGAAGAGTTGGTAGTCTCTCTCAGGTGTGAATTGATTTCCACGATTAGGCTTGAAAACACCTTTTTCCCAGAGCCATTTTAGAAGTCGCTCGTCAAAGTCACTTTTATTGACCTTGGTTTTTTCTTTTTTCTGGGCTTTTCTGGTAAGATTTTCAACCTTTCTGAGTAATTTTTCTTCCTCTTCTAGTTGCTGGTCAAGGGACAATCGATGAAAATGACGAACACAATCACTGCCAATCGGAAAGAGGCGTTGACCTGTGACACCGTTAAAGAGTTCATAAGCGTATTTGATAGCATTCCCACAGACGCAATTGCTACGGCCGATACCGTTAAAAATCAAGGAAACTTCATTCCATTCCTTGGTAGCTTGTTCCCAAGTATTAGCTTTTGAAGCCTTTAAAACCGCATCGTGCAGGGATTTTCTAACTGGAAGTGTCATGAGGTCTCCTTTCTAATACTCAATGAAAATCAAAGAGCAAACTAGGAAGCTAGCCGCAGGCTGTACTTGAGTACGGCAAGGTGAAGCTGACGTG
The DNA here is from genome assembly GCA_905221095.1 of bacterium. Lineage (GTDB taxonomy): Bacteria > Bacillota > Bacilli > Lactobacillales > Streptococcaceae > Streptococcus. Next base: position 77,569 of record CAJNBV010000003.1, on the reverse strand, counting down.
GTTTGAATTTGATTTTCGAAGAGTATAAATTATACTTTTACAACTTGAACCTCTTCTTTACCGAGTAAAATCAAGTATTTTTCAATATTTTCAATCGAATAGGCTCGTGATAAGGCCTCTCCATAAAGGGCTAATTGACCACGATAGCGGTCTATGAGTTGACTTGGCTCGTCATAGCGGTCTGTCTTGTAGTCGAACAGAGCGATTCTATCCTCATAAAGCAGATAGCCATCCAAGATTCCACGGACAACAAAGTCTTCCTGACTCTTGAGGTCTCGTTTGAGCATGGAGAAAGGTTGCTCGCGATAGAGATGGTCGGTATTGGTAAGAATTTCCTGACCGAGTTCTGTGTCAAAGAATGCAAGGATTTTAGCAAGATTGATCTTGTCTCTGACAGCTGGGCTGGTTTGAACTTGTTTGAGAGTTTCTGTCAGACTAGAGAGGGTTGGTCGCTGACTGAGGTTAATTCTCTGCATGAGTTCGTGGGTAGCACTACCAATCTCAGCTCCTGTTATCTTTTCTTTGCTTGAAAAATCTGGCAAATCAAAACTGATTTTCTTGTCTACTGACTGACTTTTACCTACAATCTCAACACCATCCATATCCATAACAGGTTCGTAAAATTTCTTGATTTGGCTTGGGGTTTGAACACTAGGAAGTTCAATGGCTGCGCGGTGAAGAGTATTATAGACTTCCACTTCTTTCAGCATTTCAAGGGCTTCTTTGATGGTTTCAGACTGGCGGTTGTCTGCTTGAGAGCTATCTTGTAGAGGGCTCTTGTTTTCCAACTCTCCGATAGCTTCTCTAGTCAACTGGTCTTCGCCAACAAAACGATAGCTAAAGTTGAGATTGTCCTTGGCAAACATTTTGCTGATAGCCCAAAACCAATCTTGGAAATTCTTGGCTTGCAGTCTAGTGTTGCTATTTAGTTTTCCATTTTTAGCTGCTGGGTATTCCTTGGCTTCCAGCTTTTCACGCGAACCCTTGCCGACAAGATAGAGCTTTTTCTCAGCACGCGTCATGGCAACATACAGTAGACGCATCTGCTCAGAATAGCTTGCCAGCTGTAATTCCTCTTCATTCTGCCTATAAGTTAGGCTAGGAATGGAGAGTTTAATGGTTTTAGGATAGTGGTCTTCCACTGCTCCTGTCTCCATTTTGGCAATGTATTTGACACCTAGTCCATTTTTACGGCTGAGAATGACTTCTGACATGCTGTCTTGTTTGTTGAAATCCTGATCCATATTGAGGATAAAAACGTACGGAAACTCCAGTCCTTTACTCTTATGAATGGTCATGAGTTCTACAGCATCCTTAGGCGGTGCGACAGCCACGCTTGCCAAATCGTGCTGGGCTTCTAAAACTTGGTTAATCATACCAATAAAACGAGACAAGCCCTTGAAATTACTCTTTTCAAATTGATCAGCACGCAGTGCTAGGGCATAGAGATTGGCCTGTCTAGCAGGACCGTTTGGCAAGGCTCCAACATAGTCATAATAAAAACGGTCGTTGTAAATCCTCCAAATCAAGTCATAGAGAGAGTGAGTTTTGGCATACAGACGCCAAGAATCCAAGATATCCATGAATTGATTTAGTTTTTCAGCTAAATCAGTATGAATTAAGTTTTTCTGGTTTGTTGCCTGTTTTTGAGCATTGACCAGTTTCTCATAAAGATTCTCTTGAACTTTGTCCTCATCTTTCTGAAGAGACAAACGTGCTAACTCGTCCTCGTCAAATCCAAACATTGGAGACTTCATAAGAGCAACCAAGGCATAGTCTTGCAGGGGATTGTGAATGACACGAAGTGTATCCAACATGACTTGTACTTCTAAGGATTGAAGATAATTGTTTTGCTCACCGTCGGTTTTGACAGGGATCCCGTACTCAGACAAGGCAAGAAGAATCTGGTCATTTCGACTGCGGCTAGAGGTCAAAAGGGCAATTTCCTTAAAAGCAACACCTTTTTCTTGATGGAGTTTGAGGATTTCCTTGATGACCAGGCGCATTTCACCTGTTAATTTCGTTTCTGCTTGGCTCTCTTCTTCCTCACCAGTATCGTCCTTGTCGTAGAGGAGAAATTCTGCCTTGTTGTCTGGACTGGGAGTCAGTTTGCTATTGGCAAAAACAAGCTGGTGCATGCTGTCATAGTTGATTTCTCCGACCTCTTGGTCCATGAGCCGTTCAAATACATCATTGGTTGCTGACAGCACTTCTGAACTGCTACGGAAATTTTCCTTGAGGAGAATTAATTTGCCCTCTTTAGGATTCTGCGCATAGAGTTGGAATTTTTCATTAAAAATCTGCGGATCTGCCTGACGAAAACGATAGATGGACTGCTTGATATCTCCCACCATAAAGCGATTGTGACCATTCGACAGCAATTCCAACATCCGTTCTTGAATGTGGTTGGTATCCTGATACTCATCGACCATGACTTCGTGGAAGCGTTCCTGATAAGCTTCACGAACTTGCGGGAAATTTTCTAAAATCTCAATGGTGTAATGGCTAATATCAGCGAATTCAAAGGCGTTTTCCTGGCGCTTACGTTCACGATACGCTTCCACAAAATTACTCATGAAAGATTGGAAGGTTTTAGCTAGTTCCCATGTGTCTTGATGATAACGTTCTTGATAGTCGAGAATGGTTATCTGGTCTGACAGTTGTCCTAGTTTAGCAAACTGGCTCTTTCTCTCTTCGTTGTAGGCATCAGCCAGAAGCTTCAAATCAGCCTTACGACTCGCATTGGTCAGAGCCCGACCATTTTTCTCCTTAGAGATGGAGACAACACGCGCAAGCACTGCTTGATAAGCCTGACTATTGGACTCCTGATTTAAGGAGCCAATTTCATCCAAAATTAATTGAAGATTCTCTAGATAAGCAGCCTTTGGAAACTCCTTGGCATCATTATCCAGATGATAACGGAAAAAGCTTTCCAAATCCCAAAGGGCTTGCTGGATTTGTTGGGTCAGTTTTTCTTTTTCACTAGTAAAATCAGCTTTTTCAAAGCCTTTTAGGAAAGATTCGCTCAGCCATTTTTGAGGATTGCTGGTGGATTGGAGGAAGTCATAGATTTTGTAGACTTGCTGGCGCAGACCACGTTCATCCTTGCTACGCCCAGAAAAGTTTTTCAGCAAATGGCTAAAGGTCTCTTGCTGTTTACCTTGATAATGCGCTTCAAAGACCTCGTGGAAGACTTCGTTTTTTAGAAGGAGTTGCTCGCTTTGATTTTGTAAAATACGGAAATTAGGCGCAATATCAATCAGATAGCCATGTTTGCCAAGGAATTTTTGTGTGAAGGAATCCATGGTTCCGATGGCAGCGTTGGGTAGGTCTGCCAACTGTTTACCTAAGTGTTGTTTGAAGTCAACATCATCGCTTTCTTGGATTTGTTGGCTGATTTTCTTTTCCAAACGTTCTTTGAGTTCGGTCGCAGCCTTGACAGTAAAGGTTGAGATAAAGAGTTGAGAAATTTCGACACCACGCGCTAACTGGTCCAGAATACGCTCGGCCATGACAAAGGTCTTCCCAGAACCAGCAGACGCTGAGACAAGGATATTTTGACCAGAAGTGTAGATGGCTTCAATTTGCTCGGCAGTTTTCTTCTGTTCCTTGTTCGAATTTGCTTCTGCTTCTTGCAGTTTTTGAATTTCCTCCTCAGTTAAAAAGGGAATGGGCTTCATCGATTCAACTCCTCTCTTATTTTTTCAAACCAAGCTTGCTTGAGTTTTTCTCCGACCAGACGCTTGCCGTCAGCCAAGTCCAACTTCTCTAGGAAACGGGCTTGACCTAAGTGGTAATTGGCTTCAAATCCTGTGATGGCTTGGTGTTGCTGGACGTATGGAGCAATACTTCTGCCATTTTCAGTATAAGGATTAATGGCGAACTGGCCTTCTAAAATCTTCTCAGCTGCTTTCTTGTAAAGATGGGCATTGTAGTCCAGTAGGAGCTGGAATTCCTCATCTGTTAGCTGATTGGCCTTGTTTTTGTTATAAAATTCGCCTAAATGACTGCTTTCTTTTTCCAAAAAGAGGCCGTGGTATTTCATTGATTTGCTAGCTTCTACTACTGCACCTGCTAGACTTTTAACGGCTATCAGAGATTGGACAGGCTCAGCCATTTCCAAGTACATGGCACCGAAAAAGTTCTGCTCCCCTTCTCTTTTTAGGGCAGCTAGATAGGTTGGCAACTGGGAATTGAGCCCATTAAAGAAATGAGGAAACTGGAACTGAGTTAGACTAGACTTGTAGTCTACTACTCCTATCGCCCCATCAGCTTTCAGGCGGTCAATGCGGTCAACCTTGCCTCGTACAAATACACTGCGTCCATTGTCCAATTGAATAAAGGCCTGCTCTTTCCCACCGAAATTTGCCTCTTCTTTAATAGTTTCGATGGCTGGATTGTGTCGGAGAATATGTCCAGTCGTACGCGCCACATCAAGCAGAACTTCCTTGGTAAACTGGGCTTCCAAACTTTCTTGATAAATAGCTTCAAATTCGCGTTCTTGACTGGTTTCTTGGATAGCTTGTTCTAGACGGTGGTCAAAGGAATCTTCATCAGGTAACTGCAAGGCACGTTCAAAAATGCGGTGTAAGAAATTTCCATGACTGCGAGCATCAGGGCGAAGGCGCAATTCTTCCTGCAAGCCTAGAACATAACGGAGGAAATAACTGTATTGGTTACGGTAAAACTCCGTCAAACCAGAGGTAGACAGGTAAAACTCCTGATCAGCAGGGTAGAGAGCTTGTAAGGTGTCCTTAGCCAACTGCTTACTGCTTGGACTGGTTGGGAGGGCTGGATTTTCCAAACCTTGCTGGTCTAGTTTTTTACCCATCACACGCGCCAGAACCTTGACAAAGGTCAAATCTTGCTCACTATCACTCGTATCGCCCTGCTGGTGATAGGCAACCAGACTAGACAAAAGACTGTGATATGACCCCATATCTTCCTTAGACAGCCCTTTGTGATTCATCCTCTTCTCTTTCCGACTAAATCCAAAATGGACTAGCTCTTGAAGATAGGTAGATTCCTTACTTTCACTTTCGTTAAAAAGACTTGGAGCCGACAAGACCAACTGCTTACGGGCAGAATTGACCAAGGAAAGCATAGTGTAGCGATTTTTCTTGAGGTTCTCACTGCTGGCAATCAGTAATTGCGCTCCCTCTTCAGTCGCTTGGTTTAAGTTTTGTCTTTCTTCGTCTGTCAATAGACTGGTATTTTGCGCTATTTTTGGCAAATTGTCCTGAGTCATCCCAATGGCATAGACAAAGTCAGCTGTCAGAGGAGCAATCAAATCATAACTCTGCACCAGAACAGTGTCTACTGTCGCTGGAATGGTACGGTATTGAGATAGACTCATACCGGAATGAAGCAAGGCCAGGAAGTCCTCTAGATTAACTTGCGAACCAGCAAAAACAGTCGCAAATTGTTCTAAAACATGGCAGAAAGTCTTCCAAACCTCGGCTTGTCTTTCCTGTTCTACAGCTTCCATAGTGGCTGTCAAATCTTGCAACTGCTTGGTCACCGCTCCTTCTTTTAGAAAGACATTCCACTTTTGCAAGAGATTTTCTGCCTTCTGCTTTCGGCTGGCAAATAGGGTTTCAAGAGGTGTTAAAATACGCAGACGAAGAGCATTTAATCGCTCTAAATTAAATTTTCCATGGTGGGATTTGGTGAAGGTTTGCTGAAAGGCTGGCAAGCCATTGATACCAAGATAGCGGATATATTGCTCAAAAGCATCAATATCAGCTTGACTAAGGTTGGTATACAAACCTGTTCTGAGAAGGTTAATCAAATCCTCCTGACGGAAACGATAGCGTTTCAAAGCTAAAATAGACTCGACAAACTGTGTCAAAGGGTGGTGCGCCATGGATTCGCTTCTACCAAGATAGAAAGGAATCTGGTACTGGTCAAAAATAGTTTTGAGAGATAACTGATAAGAAGCTACGTCCCCTAAGAGAATACGAAAATGCTTGTAGCTCAGGTCTGGATTGGCATGTAATTTCTGACGGATGCTACGGGCTACAAGCTCCAACTCTTCTTTTTGCGTCAAACAAGACCAGATTTGCAGGTTTTCACGGTCTTTCTCATCGACCTCCAAAGTGAGCTCTGAAAAGTCATAAGAAGACTCCAGCAAACGAGAGGCCTTGTCAAAGCTATCCATCTTCTCATGAGATTGAGAATAATCCTGAGCAGGTGTTTGGTATTTAGAAGCTAGATGATGGAGAAACTCCACACTGGCTTGGTAGAGATTCCCCTCGCTAAAAGGACTGGTATAAGCTTTCTTGCTAGCATAGACTCCAATGACAATCTCAACACCCTTGCCATGAAGTAGGTCCACAATCCGCTCTTCCTCGGCAGAAAAACGGGTAAATCCGTCAATGACCAAGGCGATTTGAGTGAGGTCACTACTTACCTTGTCATTCTCAATAGCCTCAATCAAATGCGACAACTGACTGCCCTGAGCTAACTGGCCTTGATTGAGATAGGCGGTTACTTTCTCAAAAATCAAGAGTAAATCGGCCCTCTTGTCCTCATCCGTCAAACTCTCCAAGTCCAGAAAACTCATCTGAGCAGTCGTCATCTCGTGATAAAGCTCAATCAACTGCTGGATAAACTGAGGATCTTGCTTAATAGCACCATAAACACGTAAGGCCTTGGGGTCAAGTTCGGCAAGGCATTTATAAAAGGCCATCCCAAGACCGATGTCATCAAGACTGGTCTTGGCAGGCAAGTCATTCAAGACCAGGTAACGAGCCATTTGAGCAAAGCGCGTGACGGTAATAGCAAAAGAAGCCTGCTGGGACAAGCATTCCAGCACGGCGCGTTCCTTTTCAAAAGAAAGAGAGTTGGGGGCAATGTAGAAGACCCGCTTGCCCGTAGCAACTAGCTCCTCCGCCTTTCTGGTTAGGATTTCTGTCAAAGAAGTCCGAATATCAGTATAAAGTAATTTCATCTCAGCCTCGTTGGAATTTTTCATTACCTTTTATTATACCATGATTAGCCACCCAAGTCTGAAAATAATCAGTTCTTGCTCATCTGTTGAAAAGAAAATGCCGGAAAATTCCGACATTGTTTTAGTAAGCTAACTTCCTGAAAGTAGGAGTAACCACAAGTTCCAGAAGGCAGTGATATTGATGAGGATATGAACTACTATTGGATAGTAGAGAGTTTTTGTCATGCGATACAATATAGCCAAAATAAGACCTCCACTAGCATAAATGAAAAAGGCAAGAGGTGTTAAAGCGAAATTGATATGAATACAACCGAAAATAATGGCAGAAAGCAAGACATCTCCGTACCAAGGTGAGTTTTTGAAAAAGGTTGTCATAAGAACACCGCGATAAATCAATTCCTCAGAAATAGGGCCGATGAAGCAAACTATGAGTAAGAAATAGGGTAATTCCTGTCGCCCCATCATTTCTATCGTTTCATTCAAAGAAATTTGATTTGAGGACGAGGGTATGAAATAAGACAAGAGGAAGTCGGACATATACGAAATGATGTATCCCAGTAAAAGGTAGATAAAGTACCTCAGCTGCCACTTGAAATGAAAAGTTTTCTTTCCAGCAAAAACTAGTAGATAGATGACCGCTAATAAAAGAACTCCACTCTCCATCAAAATCAAAATCTGAAAAAACTCACGACTTGCTGGTAGATAGGGCTTTGCGAGGTGATTGAAAAGCTTCCAAAACCAAGTTGATTTATAAAAAATTAAGGACAATGCTAGTAAAATTTGAATAGCCCGTTTTTTCATATTAAATCCTTTGTTTTTCTTGACTAACTTATTGAATATAATGGTTTACTTAATTGAATCACAAGTTTAATATAGCATATCTTTTCAAAATATCCTCTTCAAATCATGAATTGTCATCAAAACATCCTAAACTGTAAAATCAGTTAGTCCCTGCCCTTTTACCATTATCTTCTCCAAAATATGCTATAATAATACCAAAAGATAAAGAAGGAAAATCTATGATTAAACTACTAGCCTTGGATATGGACGGAACCCTCCTCAATGAAGCCAAGGAAATTCCACAAGCCCACATCACTGCTATTCACCAAGCTATTGAAAAAGGTGTCAAACTGGTACTTTGTACGGGTCGCCCGCTTTTCGGTGTTCTCCCTTACTATCAAAAACTGGGTCTTGACCTCCAGAATGAGTATGTCATTGTTAACAACGGTTGTTCAACTCACCAGACCAGTGATTGGAGTTTGGTTGATTGGCAAGAACTCAGTCCTGCTGACATTGACTACCTTTTTAACCTAGCTGAAAAGAGTGATGTTCAGTTGACTCTTTTTGATGAGGAACATTATTTTGTCCTCGGAGGCAAGCCCAATGAAATCATTCAAAATGATGCCAAACTAGTCTTTTCAGACTTAACTGAAATTTCTCTTGAGGAAGCGACTAGTGGCAAGTACCGGATGTTCCAAGGTATGTTTTTAGGTACAGAGGAGCAAACAGATGATTTTGAGCAACGTTTTGCTGAGGAACTCTGTCAACGATTTAGTGGAGTTCGTTCGCAGCCTGTTATTTATGAAGCCATGCCACTTGGAACGACAAAGGCTACTGCTCTTTCTAGACTAGCAGGGATTTTGAAGATTGAGCCATCAGAAATTATGGCCATGGGCGATGCCAATAACGATATCGAAATGCTCCAATTTGCAGGGCTTGGGATTGCTATGGGAAATGCCAGCGATTATGTCAAATCCCTAGCTGATGACGTTACAGCCAGCAACGAAGAAGACGGCGTTGCGCGTGCGATTGAAAAATATATTTTATAATTAAGAAGCCCAGTTCATGTCAACTGGGTTTTGATATTTAAGAATTCCTAAAACTTTAGAAACTCTTTAGAAATGCTTGAGCTTTCTTTGATTTCTATGCTTTATACTAGATTTATCAAAATAAATCAAAAGGAGAGAATCATGAAAACAGTACTTGACATTCATGGATTGTCCAAAAACTTTGCCAAACAAGCTATTCTTCAGGATCTTCATCTAACCATAAGAGAGGGAGATATTTATGGGCTTATAGGGAAGAACGGAGCTGGGAAAACCACCTTGATAAAAATTATTACGCAACTACTGTTTGCGGATAAAGGAACTATTTCCCTCTTCTCCAGCAAAACGGAAAATGAGTGGACCAAGGCTCTATCTCGAGTAGGTTCAGTAATCGAATCGCCCGTAGCACATAATCACTTAACAGCTTATCAAAATCTGAAATATTACTGTATGATTCGTCATATTCCAAATGCTGATCAAGTCATTCGAGAAACGCTGGACTATGTAGGTTTGGCAGATACAGGTAAAAAAGTCTTTCGAGATTTCTCTCTTGGAATGAAACAAAGACTTGGTATCGCTATTGCCCTTCTATCTAAACCAGACTTCCTAATCTTGGATGAACCTATCAACGGTCTTGACCCAATTGGTATCAAAGAATTTCGAGTAATGATTCAACGCCTCAATCAAGAAAAAGGAATCACCATTCTCATCTCTAGCCATATCTTGTCAGAACTCTATCTCGTAGCAAATCGCTTTGGTATTTTAGATCAAGGCAAGATTATCCGTGAAATCAGCAAAGCTGAATTTGAAACACTAAGTGAGGATTATATTGTGCTTAAGACAGCTGACCAAGAGAAAGCTTGTCAAGTATTGAAAGAACAAATCCAGCTCCAGTTCAAGGTTGTCAATCCTGAAAACGAAATCCACATCTTTGGTCAGGAACAAGATGTCAAACAGATTCTTAAGGAATTAACCTTGGCAGATGTCGCTATTGACGAGATTTACTACGCCCGTCAAAACCTAGAAGAATACTTCACTCAATTGGTCGAATAGGAGGAAAATCATGATACATACCATTCAAGCAGACTTTTACCGTCTTTTCCGTTCCAAAGGATTCTGGATTACAGAATTCATTCTCTTTTTACTCATGTTAATGGGGGCTGTTTTTGGAGCTACTGGCCATCTGATGGCAATCAATACAGAAGAGCCAGAAATTCCAACCCATGGTTGGGACGGTGTACAAGCCCTGATTAACGCATCTAGTCAAGGTTCAAACCTCGTTTTTCTCTGTATTGTTCTAACTTGTCTGGTTCTCGGTGTTGATTTAATCGGAAAGCTCTATAAAAATAGTTTGACAGTAGGGGTTTCTCGTACCGAGTTTTTCCTTGCCAAAGCCTTTGTACTGGCTTGTATTGCACTTTTGCAAGTTGTCATCAGTCTTGTGATTTCCTTTATTCCAGCAACTATCTTAAATGGATTTGGAACTATGCCTGATGGCTTTATTGGCAATCTACTGATAACCATTTCCCTTCAATTCCTTTGCCTCCTTGCTTGGCTTTCCATTGTTTCCTTTATTCTCTATGTTAGTCATTCTTATCTTGCAGTATTTATTGGTTATTTGGTCAGCTCTATCTTGCTTTCTACGCCAATGCTCATCTTCCCAAGTATCAAAATTTTGCCATATTTATCATTGCAGTTTTTCTATGCTATGACTGCTAATAGCGAATCCATTTTCTATACACTTATAATTAGCTTAGCTGTTATTGTAATCTTTAATCTAAGTGGATTGGCAGTTTTCAAAAAGAAAAGTCTATAAAAAATGACCTCCTCTAGCCTACAGAGGAGGTTTCTTTCGTTAAAAGTAAATGAAAACCGACAACCACTGCCCATCTGTGCTTAGTTTCATCTCTGCACCAAGAAGATGACATAATTCCTCAGTGATATAAAGGCCTAAACCAGAGGATTCTTCCGTGTCTGATAGATTTTCAGAATAAAAACGGTTGCTGAGATTTTCTATTTTTTTGATGGGCTGTTTAACAAGGTTTGCAATCTCTAAGACAAGCTGTTCCTTTTCCTTTTGCAAAGACAGAATCGCTTCTTCCTTACCATGCTTGAGGACATTTCCGAGCAAATTTTGTAAAATTCGATCCAGCAAGTCTTCATCAGTCCTCGTTTTTAAACCAGCTTCAACCTTAAAATCAAGTGTGATATTTGCCGCCTGAAAAACATCATAATAAGCCAGAGTCTTTTTAGTAATAAAAGCTGAAAGGTCTACTTCTTCCAGTTTTGGTTTGACAGCTCCTTCCATCAAGCGACGGTATTCTAGGAGAGCCTCCAAACGTTTGGAAACTAAATCAAGATGCTGGGCTATTTTTTGTAGGGTTTCTGATTTATCTTCAGGAGACTTTATCAATTGTTGGGTGTAGCCTGACGCGATAGTCAAAGGTGTCCGAATATCATGGGCGATATTGCTGATGGCCATATCCAGAGTCTGCTTTTCCCTTTTCATCACCAACCGAGATTGCTCTACTTCCTGAAATAGATTCTCAATCTGCTGGTAGAGCTGTAAAAAATGTTTGGAAAAAATGCTGACTCCGACTCTTTTCATACTACCCGTGAGAATCTTGTCTTCAATCTGTTGACTCAAGTTTTTAAGTGCCAGATGATAGCGAATCAATGTAATCGATAAGGTGATTAGGAGAACCAGTAGGACAACGATTATCATGTAGGTCATTGCTTGTCTCCTTTTAATCTTACCCCAACTCCCCAAATGGTTTCAATATATTCTTGAGTTGGATCCAACTGGTTTAATTTTTTACGAAGATTACTCAAATGCGTATTGAGGGTATTATCTCCAGGTAGATATCTTTCCTCCCAGACCAATTCATAAAGTTCTTCCTTGGTGAAAATTTTCTTTGGATGTTTAAGGAGAGTTTGGAGAATCAAACATTCTTTCTTAGCCAGGCGAATCATTTCCTGACTATTTTTGATTTCAAAACTTTCTGCATCAAACTGGATATTTTTCAAGTTTTGTGACAGATTTTCAGTTTTTTCTATTTCCAGACTCTGTTTTTCTGCGCTTTGGCGTAATTGAACAGTAACTCTGGCAAAGACTTCGTCCAAATCAAAAGGCTTGACTATGTAATCATTGGCACCGTCTAAGAGGTATTGGCTGATTAATTTCTTATCGCTCAAAGCTGTTAGCATAATGACTGGAGTTTGACTTTGTTCCCTGATGGATTTTAAAACCTGATCCCCATTTTTCCCAGGAAGCATAATATCTAGCAAAACGAGATCAATCCCCCCTTGGTCAAAACGCATGATTCCTTCTGTACCAGAAAAGGCTTGAATCACCTCATGCTCCTCAGTGAGAAGTGTTCGTAAAATATCTTGAATGTCACTATTGTCTTCAATAACCAATATCCTAGCCATAAATACCAACCTTTCTGCACCTATTATAGCATGTTTTATTGATAAAGCTTAAACAGAAAAGCTCTTTTCATTAGAATCGTGCAACTTTTTTCAGACAGTTTTAAAAGATTGATTTCCTTATATTTTTCCTTTATACTGGATAAAAAGGAGAACAATATGTCAGAAACAAATCACGAAATTGATTCAAATTTTGCAGGTCGTTTAAATATCCTGCGTGCGGGTGTGCTTGGTGCCAATGATGGGATTATTTCCATTGCTGGTGTGGTTATCGGGGTTGCCAGTGCCACGACCAATATCTGGATTATCTTTTTATCAGGCTTTGCGGCTATCTTGGCTGGTGCCTTTTCTATGGCTGGTGGGGAGTACGTATCCGTTTCAACTCAAAAAGATACCGAAGAAGCGGCTGTTGCGCGTGAGCAAGTCTTGCTAGACCAAGATATGGAACTAGCCAAAAAGTCCCTCTATGCTGCCTATATTCAAAATGGCGAGTGTGAAACATCAGCCCAACTTCTCACCAACAAAGCCTTTTTAAATAATCCGCTCAAGGCTTTGGTAGAGGAAAAATATGGGATTGAGTATGAAGAATTTACCAATCCTTGGCACGCTGCCATTTCTAGCTTTATTTCTTTTTTCCTTGGTAGCTTACCACCAATGCTTTCAATTACCATTTTCCCAAGTGAATACCGCATCCCTGCTACTGTCCTGATTGTAGGTCTTTCACTCTTGGTGACTGGCTATACTAGTGCCAAACTTGGAAAAGCCCCAACCAAAACAGCTATGATTCGGAACTTAGCTATTGGCCTCTTAACCATGGGAGTTACCTTCTTGCTCGGTCAACTTTTCAGCATTTAGTATATAAGAAATACCTCGATTTTGAAGTCGAGGTATCTTTTTTACATTTGCACAATCTTGCGATAACTTCTTGAAGTAACCATGAAAATCAGCACATAGGCGATGAGGAAGATAGCGCAGATAGACAAGGTCACAATCAACATCATAGTCGTATCTATTACACCAATCACTTTTAAAATCAGACTAAGCATATGGTAGGCAAAGGCGAGATGTATGAAGGCAAAGAGCAAAGGGAGGAAGAAAACAGTTAAAACCTGTTTGTTGATGGTTTGCTTAATTTGCTTTTTATCTAAACCGACTTTCTGCAAGATAATAAAGCGCTCACGGTCTTCATAGCCTTCAGAAATTTGTTTGTAGTAGATGACCAGAACGGTTCCGACCATAAAGATAATGGATAGGAAAATACCGATAAAGAAGACACCACCAAAGAGGGCACTCATCTGAGAACTAGCATCTGCTAGATTGCTACCATAAACATAGCTACCTTCCGTGTTTAATTGAGCATTAAACTGATCGAGGTATTTATCATACTCGTCAGCGACCTTGAGTTGTTCTTCTTCGCTGGCATTTACATTCATGCCACCGTAAAACTGATTATAGATAGCCGAATCTGGGAATTGGTCCAAAAAAGCTTGTAGATTAGGTACAACAAGATAATTGTAATCAGCAGTCAAAATATTAAACTGATTTGGGACATGGTTTACAATGAAATCTTTATTAAATTCTTCTTTTACAGAAAATTGATGATCATTTAGAGTTAGAGCTTTCTGTTCTTTAACTCCCTCATTCTTTGCAAAGAGTCCGACCTCATTTCCTGATAGAGACAGTTTTTGACCAGTCATATTTTCATAATCTTTTTGGTCAAATACCATGAAAACTGTTGTGGGTTGGACACGATTTTGTCCTTTTTCAAAAAGGGTTAACTTGGTTCCTTCTTGGTTCGCAACACCAAAGTAAGTATAACGAAGCACTTCTTTCTCTTTAATCGTATAACCTTTGTCACTTGCAAACTGGCTCAAGAGTTTGTCCAAATCTTCTTTTTCAACATTTTGCCCTGAAACCCCAAAATCATGAGGATTTAGAACTTTTTTAAAGCTTTCTGAGGCATTGAAAATGCTTGTCGCTGCTGACATGGTTACCAAAACCATTGTTGACAAAATTGCGATAGTTGCTAGTCCAACTGCATTTTTCTTCATACGGAAAATCAAGTTGGAAACAGAGATAAGATTATTTGGTTGGTAATAGTATTTCTTGTTTTTCTTTAAGATTTGGAGGAAAACGGTAATCCCTGCATTGAACAAAAGATAGGTACCAAGGATAACCAGTAAAACAGCTAGGAAGAAAGTTGTTAAAGCTGTAAGAGGATCTTTTACAGTAAGGGCAAGATAATAACCAATCCCTAAACTAATCGAACCAAGAATAGTTTGGAGAGGTAGGAAACGACCTTTTTTCTCACCGCTAGCTTTCTCACGAGAGAGCTGGAGGGCATTCATACGGGCGATTCGAAGGGCATTCAGGAACATGAGGCCTAGGAAAATCAGACCAAAGACAACAAGTACTGCAATGACAACATTCATCTGGAAGGTAGCGACTAGTTCTACCTTCAATTTCATCAGTTTGAGTAAGAAGGCGAAAATCAGCTTGTCAAACAAGGCTCCAATACCGATCCCTGCACCAACGGTTAGAATTCCAAATAGCACTAACTCTTTAAAGGTCATACTAATCAGATGACGCTTCTCCAAGCCCAACATGCCATAAATCCCCAGTTCCTTGGAACGGTTTTTCATAACAAAACTATTGGCGTAAAGGACAATAATAGCTGACGCAAGGGTGACGACAAACATACCAAATCCAAGAGTAGCTTGAATGGTTGTCCCTCCACGGATTTCCGAAATCTTGGGATTGAAGGTTAGAGAGTAAAAGAGATAGGTGACGGTGACTGCCAAGAGAACAGCCAGCGCAAAAGGATAGTAGAGTTTGCGGTTTTTAATCAAGTTCGATACCGCTAACTTATTGGTTAATCGAAACATACTAATTCACCTCGCTTGCCATGACAGTCAAGGTATCAGAGATTTCTTGGAACATCTGACGCTCAGTCTTCTCTCCACGGTAGATTTGATTGTAAAGAATGCCGTCCTTGATAAAGAGTACACGCTTGGCCCTGCTGGCCGCTGCAGTTGAGTGAGTTACCATGAGAATGGTTTGACCACGCTCATTGATTTCATCAAAAACATCAAGTAAAGCTGCAGATGATTTGGAGTCAAGAGCTCCTGTTGGCTCGTCCGCAAGGAGAATTTCAGGTTCTGTGATGATGGCGCGTGCTACTGCTACACGCTGTTTCTGACCACCAGAAATCTCGTAAGGGTATTTCTCTTGTAATTGGTTAATACCCAGATTCTCAGCGGTCACCACTAATTTTTTCATCATTTCCGTAATGGGTCTTCTTGACAAGACAAGCGGAAGCAAGATATTGTCCTTAACAGACAGAGTATCTAGCAAGTTAAAGTCTTGGAAGACAAAGCCCAATTTTTCACGACGGAAGCTAGAAGCTTGTGAATTTTTAATAGTTGCGGTGTCAGTTCCATTCAGGTAAACCTGACCACGAGTTGGTTTGTCCAGCATAGCTAGGATATTGAGAAGAGTGGATTTACCAGAACCAGACTCACCCATGATGGCAACGTAGTCACCCTTTTCTACGGTAAAGTGAATGTCCTTGAGGGCCTCTACTTGGTTGCCCTGAAAACGAGTTTTATAAATTTTTTGAACGTGTTTTACATCTAAAAGTGTCATGAGAATCTCCTTTCTTAATATCCCATCAAATGAAATGTAGCTTGCATCATAGCGCATCCCAGCTGAACGCGCTCGATTTCTTTGTGACTTGGTTTTCTTGTTTTCTTATGTAAGATTTGTTTCATGATGTTACTCCTTTGTTCTTTATGAGACTAGTTTACATCAAAAAAAGACCGCTTGCCATAACCTAACCTTACAAAAGAGACTTTAATCTTACATTTTTGTAAGATTGGGGGAAGTGTAAGCAAAATTGCTTAGAAAATGATTTGATTTCCTATTTTAAAAATTGTAAAATATAAGTATGAAAAGGCTTACTTTAGAAAGGAGGAAGTGGGAACTATCATTTAAGTAAGCCTACTTTGGTGAAACACCATTCGATTTAACACTGGCAAGTCGTTCTAAGCATCAGGAAAGAAGGTGCGCTCTAATGAAACACAAAGAACATATACTCATCGGACTTCTCTATCTACTCTCTCCATTCATCGGTCAGCTCTTAGTTGAAAAGACATACTTTATCGGTACAGAATTTACAGCTACTGCTTATGCTATTTGCTGGTTATCAGTTGTTATCAGCATCCATCATTTTTCAAAAAACGTATTGTCTCAGCAAGAAAAATCAGATTAGAAATCTAAGTTCAAAATATTATTTTTAATTTGTATATGAAACTGGAAAAATATCATTAAAAGTAAAAAAAGCTTTAAATCAAGCAGTTTAGACTATTGATTTAAAGCTTTTTGCTTATTTCAAATCTTTTGTAGAACCTCACCAAAACCAGCCTTCATTATCGTCAATGACTTGGGCTTCTTTGCGTTTACGTGGGCCTGTTCCGTACATTTCTGCTTCGATTTCTTCCTTGGTTGGCATGACAGAAGCTAGGATGATATAGATAATCACGCCAAGTCCAAAGTTTGCGACTGTAAAAATGGCAAACAAGAAACGAACAAGGGTAACATCAAAGTTCCACTTGTCTGACAGACCTGCCAGAACTCCTGAAATCATGCGATTTCGTCTCATTTTATAAAATTTACTGTTCATGTTATTTCCTCTTTCTGCTAGGTTAGACATAGTATATCACGGATAGGCTAGGCTTTCATCAGTCCTCAGGCTGATTTACTAGTAGCAATTTACCTCGACAAAGTCCACAGCGATAGCGTTTGGTATCAATCCTACGCTTGCGCTGATAAGTTTGCTGGCATGATTGGCAACGATAGAGCTTGAGTGGCTTGGTGTTGCTATTGGGCAAGGTTGGCACAAAGCGTAATCCATCCACTGCTTTCAAAAGGTCTTTAAAATCCCGATCCTTGTGTTGATAGCCCTTCCCTTGAAAATAGAGGTGATAATGACAGAGTTCATGGCGGACAATTTTCCTAAAAACGTCCAAACCCAGTTCCTGATAAACTTTGGGGTTGAAATCCAGATGCCCATCTTTAGGGAAAAATCGCCCACCTGTCGAACGTAGACGAGAATTCCACTGGGCTTGATGGATAAAAGGTCTGCCGAAGTCTTCTAGCGAAACCTGCTTGACGTAATCAGTCAGTTTCATTTGGAGCCAGGAGCGACAGATTGACTTTTTCCCGTTCAGTATCAATTTTCTTAACCCAAACTGTGACCAAATCTCCGACTGACACCACTTGGCTAGGATGTTTGATAAATTTGCGACTCATATGCGAAATATGAATCAATCCGTCCTCGTGAATTCCGATATCAACAAAAGCACCGAAGTCAACGACATTACGCACCACACCTTCTAGCTTCTGACCAATCACTAAGTCTTTGATATCTAGGACGTCTTGGCGAAGCACAGGTGCGTCAAAGGAATCACGGAAATCTCGCCCTGGTTTGAGAAGGTCTGCAATGATATCTTTTAGAGTTTCGGGACCAAGGTCTAACTCTTCCGCCATATCTTTGACTGACAGGGACTTGAGTTTGCTTTGGGCCTCTTCGTTCAGTTCCTTGATATCCAAAATTTTGAAGAGTTCCTTGACGGCCGCATAATTTTCTGGATGAACTCCTGTATTATCAAGAATATTGCTACTTTCTGGAATGCGAAGGAAACCAGCAGCCTGCTCAAAGGCCTTGGCACCCAGACGTGGAACCTTCTTGATTTGGGCGCGTGAAGTGATTTTTCCTTCCTCCTCACGGTATTTGACAATATTTTCAGAAATGGTTTTATTAAGTCCAGCAACATGGGAAAGGAGGGCTGGGCTGGCTGTATTGATATTGACACCGACTTGGTTTACCACGGTATCGACGACAAAGTCCAGACTTTCAGACAATTTCTTCTGACTGACATCGTGCTGGTATTGCCCGACACCGATTGACTTAGGATCGATTTTGACCAATTCCGCAAGAGGATCTTGCAAGCGACGGGCGATTGAGATAGCCGAACGCTTTTCAACGGTCAAGTCTGGGAATTCCTGACGAGCAAGTTCGCTGGCAGAGTAGACCGAAGCACCACTTTCATTGACGATAACATAGCTGACTTCTGGAAAATCTTTAAGAACGTCCGCTACAAAGGCTTCACTTTCACGACTGGCCGTCCCATTTCCGATAGCAATAATTTCTACGCCGTATTGACCAATCAAATCTGCCAAATCTTTCTTGGACTCTTCGATTTGACGAGCTGATGCTGGTTTAACAGGATAAATAACCTGAGTTGTAAGCATTTTTCCTGTTGCATCAACGACAGCCAGCTTGGCACCTGTACGAAAGGCTGGGTCAAATCCAAGAACCACGCGCCCTTTCAGCGGAGCAACCAAGAGAAGATTGCGCAGATTGTCAGAAAAGAGTTGGATAGCCCCTTCTTCTGCCTTTTCAGTTAATTCTGTACGAATTCGGCGCTCGATAGCAGGCAAGACTTTTTTCTTAACAGATTGCTGAACAACTTCATCAATATAGGCATTTTTTACCTTGAAACGAGCAGCAAAGAAAGCTAGAATACGATCCGTCGCATGTTCAAAACCGACTTTCAAGACACCAAGTTTCTCCCCACGATTGAGGGCCAAAGTACGATAACCTTGCATATTTCCAACTGTCTCTGAAAAATCATAGTAAATCTGAAAAACCTGCTTTTCATCAAGACTTTCATCCTTAACTTGAGAAGTGAGTTTAGAGTGTCTCAGCACCTCCTGATAAGTCATGGCACGCAAGGTCACATCTTCCGATAAGGCTTCGACCAAGATATCAACCGCACCAGCCAAAGCTGCCTTCCCAGTCGCAAATCCTTCACAGACAAACTTCTCAGCTTCTTGCTCTAAGTCAGCTACGTTTTGCAAGATTAAGCGAGCAAGAGGAAAGAGTCCAGCTTCACGGGCAATGGTTGCCTTGGTCCGACGCTTTTCCTTGTAAGGAAGATAGAGTTCTTCAACGTCTGCCAATTTTTCGGCAGCTAAGATAGCTTCTTCCAACTCCTTGGTCAACTTGCCTTGTTCTTGAATCTTAGCCAAGACAGCTTCTTTACGATCATTGAGGTTGGTCAGACTTTTATCCAGGTCGATAATGGCCTTAATCGCTACCTCATCCAGACTACCGGTCATGTCCTTACGATAACGCGCGATAAAGGGAATTGTCGCCCCTTCAGCTGTCAAACTTAGAACGGTATCAATTTGCTTTAACGTCACTCCCAAATCTTGGGAGATTTTTTCATATTTTTTATCCATGAATCTATTATACCACAAGCTAATATTATTCAAATTATCTCTTATCGTTCAAAATGCATGTTTTTGAGAAATAAAAAAACCGCAAGGTTGAGCCTGCGGTGGGTGGAATCTATTTTGAAATTTTAAATAAAAAAGGAGCATTTAAGCCCCTCCTTTGAAATAACGGACACTTGGCTGGTCGGTGTACCCAGCATCTCAGATACCTTTTTTCAAGGTGCGGCAGGAACCTTTCTGCCCTCAAATGTCTTTCGCTAATGTTATTCTAGCACTATCTACTTTTTTTGTCAAGCTTTCTCAATCTACCAGACTTAATACGACTTTGTAACTTGAAATCTTGTAAGCGATACATGGTCGGAACATAAAAGAAATCGCCATTTTTATGTAACTTGATGGCAACAAGAACATTATCATCAAATCTTTTAACATATTCAAAACTAGCATCTTTCTCTCGTGGATTGACCCCAACGAAATCTGGATTACTTAGTATAAGTTCCAGATCTTCGATATGATGAATCACATCATTATGATGCCGTTTCAACATATGACTTCTTAAACCTTCTTTGTTAACCTTGATATCACTAGCTTCAAGAACAATATTAAAAATTTCTTTTACTTCTTCGGTCACTTGACCAATTTTTTCGTGTTCCATCATTTCCTCCGTTATTCCACAACTATTATATCACAATCATAGTGTATATTAGGATATATCAAGCTCTATGATTCGTTAGATACTCAATTTTAACTTTTCCCTTTTCCTCAAAATAATAGTATAATAGAGGTAGAATTTAGAATCGAGGTACACCTATGGCTGTAAAATTTACAAAACGAGACGACTTGGACAAGATGTTTGAAGAGTTTGCTAAACTCCCAGATTTGAAGCAAGTTACTTTCCCTGATGACAAAGAGAAAAAAGCCAAAGCAGAAAAGAAAAACTAGATGACTGCTTTCCAACAACTCCCATCTAGTGTGCTTCAGACTGGAGCCATTTTTCTCTCCATTATCATTGAAGCCCTCCCTTTCGTACTGATAGGAAGTATTGTCTCAGGGCTGATTGAGGTCTATATCACACCTGACAAAGTTTATCATTTTCTCCCTCGAAATCGTTGGGGGAGAATCTTTTTTGGAACCTTCGTAGGGATTCTTTTCCCTTCTTGTGAATGTGGAATCGTCCCCATTATCAATCGATTTCTGGGAAAGAAAGTTCCCAGTTACACGGCTGTTCCTTTTCTTGTGACTGCACCAGTTATCAATCCCATTGTTCTTTTTGCGACCTATTCTGCCTTTGGCAATTCCTTTCACATCGCCCTGTTACGAGCTCTGGGTTCCATTGTTGTGGCTGTGATACTTGGAATTTTTCTGGGATTTTTCTGGCAAGAACCCATTCAAAAAGAAAATCGTTTTGCCTGTCATGAGCATGATTTTTCTCACTTGACTCCTGCAAAAAAAGTTTTTCAGGTCTTTGTACAGGCCATAGATGAGTTTTTTGATACAGGGCGTTATTTGGTGTTCGGATGTCTCTTTGCCTCTATAATACAGGTCTATGTTCCGACTCGGATTCTGACCTCGATCAGTGCAACCCCTCTTTTTGCCATCCTGCTCTTGATGCTTTTGGCCTTTCTGCTTTCGCTCTGTAGTGAGGCGGATGCTTTTATCGGTGCTTCTCTTCTCTCAAGTTTCGGTTTGGCACCAGTTCTGGCCTTTCTTGTTATTGGCCCAATGCTGGATATTAAAAATATTCTCATGATGAAAAATTACTTGAAAGCACGATTTATCAGTCACTTTATCACAATTGTCACTCTGGTTGTTTTAGTCTATTCTCTCTTGATTGGAGTCATCCTATGATTCGATTTTTAGTTTTAGCTGGCTATTTTGAATTGACCATTTATCTCCATTTGTCGGGCAAATTAAACCAGTACATCAACATGCACTATTCCTATCTGGCCTATATTTCCATGGTGCTTTCCTTTATCTTGGCAATCGTTCAATTGTATATCTGGATGAAGCAAGTTAAAACTCACAGTCATCTGAATAGTCGATTGACTAAGGTGACGAGTATTGCTCTTCTGGCTATTCCAATTGTCGTCGGTTTAACTTTCCCAACTGTTAGTTTGGATTCTCAGACCGTTTCTGCTAAAGGTTATCATTTTCCGCTATCGGAAGGAACGGATCAAGCCATTCAGACCAGTGAAGGGACGACAAGCCAATATTTGAAACCAGATACCAGTTCTTATTTCTCAAAAACAGCCTATGAAAAGGAAATGAGAACGGCGGCGGATAAATACTTGTCCCAAGATAGCATTCAGATTACGAATGAAAACTATATGGAAGTTATGGAGGCTATCTATGACTATCCAGATGAGTTTGAGGGCAAGACAGTCCAGTTCACAGGATTTGTCTACAATGATCCCAGTCATGCCAATAGCCAATTTCTATTCCGCTTCGGCATTATTCACTGTATCGCTGATTCAGGTGTTTATGGATTGCTGACCAAGGGAAATACCCGTCAGTATGAAAACAACACTTGGATTACAGCCAAAGGAAAACTGGTCAATCACTACCATAAAGAACTCAAACAAAATCTCCCAACCTTAGAAATCGATAGCTTTACCAAAGTCGATAAACCAGAAAATCCCTACGTGTATCGAGTGTTTTAAAAGAAAAAAACGAACAAGTTCTCTTCTGAATGACAGAAAAAGAGCCTGTTCGTTTTTTGTTATATGAGACTTAGTGACTTGTAGATTTAAATCTTATACCATTTTAAGCAATATAAGTAGCTCAGTGAGGATAAGAGAGCCACTCATTAATCAGACTAGCGATTTCTTTGGGTGCTTCAGTATAAAGCTCATGGCCAAAGTTTTCTAAAAAAATAGTATCAACATAATCTGGCAATTCTTTTAGGGCTTCCTCTCTCCATCTAGCTTCATTAGGATAGCGAGGACTGATAAACAAGGTATCTCCCACTTCTCTCTTGAAAGCTTGTATTTTCCGCCGTAAGCGGAGAATCGCTTCTATATTTTCATAATCTATAGCTGACTCATATCTATTATACTCCGCATTCCAGTGATAAGACTGTCTTACAGCTTTCTCCATATTTCCTGACCAATACTTTGCTTCAGATTTCTCTTTAGAAATAAGAAGAGCTAAGTCCGAAACGACTTGAGATTCGATATAGTTTTTAGCTTCCTCTAACTCTGTATCTAAAGGTAAAATCTTATCTAAATCTAGATAACCACCATCTAAAAGAATCAGTTTTTTCACTTCATGGAATTCCGATGTGAGATAACGAGCTAAATCCCCTCCAAGGGAATGTCCTATCAGACAGATAGATTCTTTCTCAACAATCGTATTTTTAAACCATGCTTTCAATTCTGTTTCATCTCGCAGATGCCTTTCATACGGATTTAGAAAACAGACCTGCGAATCTAGTTCTTGAAGAAAATCCTTGCTATGATAGACATTGCTTCCTAGACCGCCAATAAAAAATATCTTCATTCTCTACTTAATACTATGCTTATTCATTTTTTGTTCAAAGATAGTCGTGATTATCTGACGCAATTCTTCGCGCTCTTTTTCTGGAATCTCACCACTTGTTTGGGCTGCAGCATAGAGTTCAGGGTGTTCAATTGAAATGCGTTTAATCGTACGTGTTGTAGCATGTTTTCTGACAAAAAATGGGATTCGCTTAATCAAGTCTTGTGGTACGAGCGAAAGAATTTTCTCAGCAGTTTCCTTGTCACTAATCTTAGACGTAGTCAGCCCCTTCTTAATCATTTCCTGTTCTTTTTCTGTAAAATCTTTTAATTCCATCTGATTAATCCTCCAATTTTCTTTAAGTTAAATTATATACCAATTGTAGCAAGACGACAAATAGTCTGTTTGTAAAATGCTCTCGATACTACAACTTTCCTGTCGCTCATAATTGCTCTTTAATGAAAAATCACAAATCCTTTTGGAGAGATGACAAGGTGATTCTCCAATTCTTGGCAATTGCTTGCTAGTGCTACTGCTTTTCTATCTAGAATATAATCTTCACTTGATTGGTTGAACATTGCTTTGAGAATTCGGCCATCGTATTTCCACTCCAAAGCTACTACATCAGCTTTGATTTCTTTTAGGTTATACTTGCCATGCTGAATGGTTGTTGACGCATGTTGACGAATCTGAATCAGTTTCTTGATAAAGATCAACATATCATTGTCACTTGATACGCGTTCCCAAGGCATACAACGACGGCAATCTGGATCTGGTCCTCCAGTCAAAGATAACTCTGTTCCGTAATAGATACACGGTGTTCCTTTTTGTAAAAAGAGAAAGGCTAGGGCTGATTTGACCAGTTGAGCGTCTTCATTGGCCGTCCACAAAATACGTTCTGTATCATGCGAATCTAGAAGATTAAACATTACTTCTGAAATCTGCTGCTTGTAGTACATAGACTGACCACTGATTTCATCGATGAACTGGTTCGTCTTCTTAACACTTCGTAAGAAATAGTCCTTGATGCTATCAGATAAAGGATAATTCATGACCGCATGAAACTCATCGCCATTTAGCCAAGGCTGAGCCGTATGCCAGACTTCTCCAAGGATATAAAGATCAGGCTTTTTAGCTAGAACTGCCTTGCGAAAGTCCCTCCAAAACTGATGGTCAATTTCATTAGCCACATCCAAACGCCAAGCATCAATATCAAACTCTTCAATCCAATATGTCGCAACCTTTAAAAGATAATCCTTGACCTCTGGATTGGCTGTATTTAGCTTAGGCATATAGTCCTCGAAACCAAAAGCATGATAGGGTAACTCTCTCTTATTGACTAGCTTTTCAGTCGTCACTGGGAATTGTTGAATATGGAACCAATCCTTATAAGCAGACTGTTCACCATTTTGGACAACATCTTGCCATTGAGGCGATTGCGAACCAATATGATTAAATACAGCATCCAGCATGATTTTCATGTCACGCTGATGTGCCTGCTCGACCAGTTTTCGAAAGGTTTCCTTATCTCCAAAATGACGGTCAATTTCAAAATAATCCGTCGTATTGTACTTGTGATTGCTCGTAGATTCAAAAATTGGACAAAGATAGAGTCCAGTAATTCCTAAGTTTTGCAAGTAATCCAGATGGTCAATAATGCCTTGTAAATCACCACCAAAGAAATCATCACTCTGAGGTGTGATAGAGGTATCCCAGGCTAAAGTTCCTTCTGGGTTTAATAGAGCATTTCCATTAGCAAATCTTTCAGGGAATATCTGATACCATACCGTATCTGAAACCCAATCGGGAACCTGACAGGCATCAATCTCATGAATATAAGGCAACTTAAATCCATTTCCAATAGCATGAAGATTTTCTAGAGAATTTTCAACGCAGCCTTTATCGCCGTACAAAATGCTCTGGCCTTCTGTATCCGTGAGTTCAAAGAGATACTGGATACGTGCAAAGTCAACGGACACTTCAACCTGCCAATAGTCAAATAAAGCGTCGGAAGTCATCTTGGCCATTTCTTTTGTATCTTGATAAAACTCCTCCATAAAGATAAAAGGATCCCCATAATGCAAGTTGATACTTTCAATGTCCCCTTTCTTAGTACGAATCAGAATATGAAGTTTCTTATCCTTGTAAAGATAGGCATACTCCGACTCTGGTCTGTGGTAAATGGCTGTTACTTCCACTGTATTTGTCTCCTGATTTACTTGGTTGCATTTACGACGCAAACGTTTTCATAATTGTGATTCTAGTATACTACTTTCGTATTTTATTTTCAAGGCTTGTCCGTAGATTCTAGTGGTTTGGTTCTATAAATAAAAAAGCAGCCAGTCTTACAACTTGCTACTTTTCAAATGATGATTTACAAATATTTTACCAGCCACTCAATTTTTTTAAAATCCTTATTGTTATTGTGCTCATTTCGATAAGAATCTTGGGAAGAAGCCTTGTAAATACTTAAAAACTGTTCCAAACTTGGAACGCGGAAAGTGATGTTTTCGAGATGAATCAGCTCTATATCCGATTCCGAAACTCCTGCAAAATCAGGTAAAGAATCGATACTTCCGAATTCAACACTCAGACCATCTTTTTGGAATTCATGCTCATGAATATCTATTAAGGCATAGCCTAAGTGTTTCATCACTTTCATTATCTCGTCCCACTCATAAATTCTGAGATGATCAGGTGCTTCCCAACCTCTAGGATCACCAGGCACATGAATGTCAATGTCAGACGGCCCCCATTCTTCATTTGATCGGTATTCAAACCCCAAAGACCCCATGAGCGTCGGAGTGATTCCGACTTGGTTTAAATGAGAACAAATTGTTCGAAATTCATCAAATAGAGAATTCATTCCTCCTCCAATCGTTGATATAGAACTTAATTTCGTTGTGAATAATAAACTAATTTTTACCTTTTACTCTTTCGGTTTTGAAAATACTTCTACTCGCTGAGCTAGGACTTTGATTTCTACAGGTAGGTTATCCGATTTATCGCCATCAACATCTGACTCCAATTCACTATCTGAAGAAATCTTAATATTGCGCGCTTTGATATATTCGATATTATCATTTGCGACAACATCGCCTTTCAATAAATCTGGAATAACGGATAATTTGGAGAATATTGAAGCATCTTTTAGAATCAAAATATTGGCATAGCCATCTTTATTTTCTTCAAAGATTTTTTTGTCGGCAAAGTAATTTGTCAAGAGAACCAAAACATGGCTTGCTTCACCAACATAATTTCCATTTTCTGTTTCAACCTTAATGTTAAAGACCTGATCCGTCATGACAGACTTCA
Organism: bacterium; assembly: GCA_905221095.1. Lineage (GTDB taxonomy): Bacteria > Bacillota > Bacilli > Lactobacillales > Streptococcaceae > Streptococcus. The sequence continues at coordinate 51,271 of CAJNBV010000003.1, read as the reverse complement.
TTGTATTAACAGCATAGGCTAAAATACCGAATTTTGTCTTGTCCTCTATTTCAACATTGTGAATCGCCTCAGGAAGAGAACCGATACTAAAGATATAACCAAAATAGTTATCATTTGCTTTACCGATATCAATCTTGTTGGTTAAATTAAAATCGAGTTCATCAATAGCGCCATCGATATCTTGGTTGATTTCCAAAAGTTTTGTAATGAGGTTACCCGTCCCACCAGGGATAATACCTAACTTAGGAATGTAGTCTCTCTCAGCAATTCCCGAAATAACTTCATTGACAGTACCGTCTCCACCAAAACAAACCACTGCATCGTACTGTTCACGAGAAGCTTCTTCAGCAAAACGTGTTGCATCCAGCGCTTTTTCAGTAATTTTGGTTTCAACATATTCAAAGTATTCTTTGGCTTTATTCTCCATCTTTTCTTTATAATCCAAAGCCTTCTCACCACCAGAGGTAGGGTTAATAATTAACATTGCTTTTTTCATTGATTTTCTCCTTAATATTCATAAGAAATGTTTATATTACATCGTATGCAAGTAAATGTACTACCATTATACAATGAAAATACAGAAAAAAGAAATATGAAGTACCGGAGATTGAAACTCTTTTATTTTACATCAACCTTATTATCCCATCGCCTGAGTACTTCCTTTAAGGGTTCATCCAAGTAAGAATAGGCCTTTTCCTTTATCCAATCAGGAATACCATAAGCTGCCTCTGCTATGCTGCCAGTGATTGCAGCAAGTGTATCACTGTCGCCACCAAGTGAGATGGCATTTCTTATAGCATCTTCGAAATCTGTACTTTCAAGAAAAGCAATAATGGCTTGAGGGACAGTTTCCTGGCATGTTTCGTTAAAACGATAGTTAGGACGGATTTCATCTAAAGTTTGAGATAGATTGTAGCCGTATTCCTTCTCTATATAATCCTTAATCCGTTTTTTACATTCTGTAGGATTGTCGTTAATTGGTTGCTCATATTCACTACAATAACCACCAAAGTAAAAACGACATAGAAAGATAGCATCAGCTGTAGCCATGGCACCTTTGATACCTTCTGGATGGTTATGAGTTACCTCTGCAGAAAGACTAGCAAGTCCTCTAGATGATGGCCACATACCAGCTCTTGCATAAAAACTACGGTCCATGACCCAAGCACAGGGAGAAACACGCATAGCTGATCCATTCCCGAAACTATTATAAGGCTCACGGTTATCGCTGTTTAGCCATGCATTAAACCGAGCACCATAATCAGCATCCGGATACATTCTGACATATTTTTTCATAGCATCAATAAAGTCATCCTTTTGCCCACCATTCATGATTGCTTCAGCGACAGCACAGGTCATAACCGTATCATCTGTGAAAAAGCAGTCTTTCCGAAATAAAGGAAAGTCCTTTGTTTTGATATTGTTCCATTCGTAAACAGAACCAATAATGTCTCCAACTATTGCTCCGAGCATAAAATTCCTCCTTATGGCATATCGGATTCGTTACACATTTCTAATGAATCACTCTTTAAAAATGGCACCACCAAATCAATCCACTCATGAGGCAGGTAAGCTGATAAATAGCCGTGGTTATAGCCCTTTGCCTCATACAAAATTGTATTTGAATGTAGCTGATGAAATAATTTCGCTGATTCTTTCACACAGTTCAATTCTTTTTCACCATAGATATACAGAACCTGAGCTTTGCTAGCAGAAATCATATCTTTCAGCTTGTAATGCCCCATATAGGTTTTGTAAATGGTCACCAATGTTTTAACAGGCGTCCTTGGCAGATCCTCCAAATAATAATCTTTTATTTCCTCTGGATAAGCGAGTTTAGGATAGAGTTTGTTCATCATGCTTAACTGAAGTTTGCAAAAGAATTTATTGAACATCAGTTTACCAAATAGAGACACTAGAAAGATGCTGATTTTAGCTAACCTTGGTTGAGGAATACAGATGCTTCCGTCTATGATGGCCTTCTCAGTAATTTCACTGTCTAAAGACAAAAGCTCCATGGCAATTTGACCGCCAAGTGAAACGCCACCAATGGCAAACAATTTCCCACCACAGTTTGCTTTGATATAGTCTAGAATCTCCAATGCAGAATCTTCAGTAGAAACATAATCAAGTTGATATTCCTCGCCGTGGCCATTCAAAGTGGGTAGAATAATACGGTATTTTTCTGACAAGATACGTGCTTGACGAAGATAATTCCACCAAGAACTGCCACCACCATGTATCAGTAAAATAGGAGGCAAATTCTTATTACCAAATTCATGGAATTTCATGTTTATACTCCTTACTGTAGGACTTTCACTAGCTACATCCTTGTTTAATCAGCTCTTAAAAGCAGTACCACACACTCGACATAAAACGAGTGAACACTATGTATGCCAAGTGAACATGTATGTGGGAACATGTCTATAAACCTTATGACAATAGCATAAGGTTATCGTTAAAAGGTATTACCCCGACAAACTGTGATTTACTCATTTTATTAAATCAGCTATTTCTTTCTTCCCATACGCCTTTACATTTTGAATTACATCCTGTTTCCTCTTGATTGATTCAAGCAGTGATATATCTAGTATATTTACTAATTCTTTAAACTGAACCTGTCCAATTCTTCTTATCTCTTTAAGTTGCTCGGCATCTCTTATCTTTCTCTCTGCCTCACTTTTAGGGTATCCTTGCCCAAATGGCTCTGAGAAAAGAGCTTCTATTGTTTTTTCAAGATTTTCAGTACCTGACCATGTATAATCTTCACCTAATGGTAATGATATCGCATTTCCATTATTAATCTGAGCAAATAAATAGGCATCCTTCGGTGTAGGTGCATACCCACAAATGACATCTGGCATACTATTACAAGCAAGCATCATTCCTTGTCCGGAAGAACAGCCCGTAACAACGAAATCAACTGTCCTACTTGCCAACAAGATACCTACAAGAATAGAAATTTCTATATACGAGTATTTTCCATTTTCTTCCATCGTACAGCCAAAATTTATAACCTCAGATTTCTTTGGAGCATACTTTAATACAGCATCATAGATTATTTGATTTTTGGTAGCTTGCGAACTTGCTTGAATAACTCCGATTCTCATCATTTCCCCTGCTACTTCTAATTTAATTATTTCTTTTTCTTTGGTTGTTGTTGTTTAAAATTAAACTTTAGAATGAAACTATTTTATAGCTACCGTTTTTTCAACTTTATAGCTGATAATTGTCACTTAATAAATTTACTTGCTAACTTGTAAACTTGTTGAGTCTCTTTACTCTTAACGTCCCAACTATCAAGTTCTTCTTTAATCAACTCTGGAAATTTTTTGCTAATATCCCTCAAAGCATTACCAACTGATTTTCTAACATATTCACTAGAATCTTCTTTTAATGTTGCGATACGTTTAATAGCTTCATCTGGATTATACTTGAAATATGGTCTACTCGTCCATATTCTCAAACCTTCTGTAACAGCTCTTCTGACATTTGGATTATTATTTTGTAGCCAGTCGTCAATAACCGAAAGAGATTTTTCATAACCTGTTTTCTTACAAAATTCATCGAATGCTTTTGCTAATACTTCTTGAACTCTCCAATTGTTATCCTTTGAAACCTCATCTCTCATGAAGATCAAAATTTCTTCATACGATAACAAATATCCAAAGAGAAATACACTGTACATTCTAACTTGGTATACATTGGATTTGAAGGCTAAAAATGCTAATTCTTTGGTATACGCATTATTGTTTGTTTGATAGTCAGCAAGAGCTCTACTCTCTTCTTCTTTAAATCCATTTTCTATTAAAGAGAATTCTTTTTCTAAATTTAAAATATATTCTTTCATGTAACTTGACCCTGTCACTGAATTTTAATTATTTTTCTATTTTTGATTCAATCCTTTTTAAATAATTTTTTATCTCATGAACTAATCTTTTCTTTGAAAATAAATCCATTCTACCACCTGAAAGCATTCCACCAAAGAAAACAGGAATTTTCCTATCTCCGAAAACTGTAAATGTCTTTATATCACCATCACACAACCATTGAGAAACTTGTGAATTATTTATGTATACAAATTTTATACTTTTACCAGCTTCTATAAGAGACTCAATGTGAAGTTCCAACATTTCTTTGCAGTATTGAGGGTAAGATATTGATTTTTTAAGTGGAAGTTTTTTAGAACTTGTTTCATGGTAGTAGAACATATCTCCAATATAGATTGATACTTTTCTATTTTGGTGGTTTAAATACTCTTCATGTATCACATTTTTGTCCTTAGAATGTTCTATTTCTTTACTTAAAATATTCCATGATTTATTACACCAATGCCATTTAGCATCATTATCAAAGATATCATTCATTAGTTCATAAATAGGTTTATAGTATTTATTATAAGCATATTTACTTTTAATAGACTTTTTTAAACTATATAGATATGTCCTGATATCTTCCTCATTTTTTGCATCTTCTTCATCTCCTGCAAGGTTTAGACCAATAACCAAAACACAATCTTTTTCAGATGTTGAGTTATCAAATTCAAAGCCTCTAACTCCAAGTCTTGGATCATCTTCAGCTAAATCTAAACCAACTTTTGTTTTATCTATAAACTTATTATTTTCTAGACTAATTGTCATAATTGAAACTCCTTTATTTACAATTATCTTTAATAAACATATGAAAAACAAAGTTACCAATAGTACCTTTTCTCACTTAGATATTGTTCTTTTAGTTCTCTAGAATTTTCATGATTTCTGACTCCTAACAATTCGTCTGTTGAAGAAACTATTGGGTCTATCCAGTCAGCTTTGGATCTAATCCAATCAATTTCGTCCTTACTAAGCTTCCCTACTATCTCCAGTTTATCAGCCATCAGTCTTAAATCATTTGCTGTTTGAAAATCTTCTAGCATATTCAGAAGAGACATTGTCCGCTTCTTCTCTTCTTCGATTCTATTTTGTAATTTTCTTTTTCGCTCCTGCTCCTCTTCGTATTGTCTTGCTCTCTCTTCACGTTCAAGTCGTAAGTTCTTAACTTTATAATACTCTTGGTAAATTAAAACGATTATTTCTGGGATTGATTGTTCAAGTGTGAATTCTTTAGTATCTTTAATGTATTTACCATCTATTATCTTAAATCGAAATTTTCCATTTGGAATATAGTCATACTTCTTTATTCTTGGTTTAAAAGCATATCTATTAAACTTAACGCTATCATTGTACTCTGCTAGTTCTTTAGCTTCTTCTTTTGTTAATTCATGAATTACTTTGTCTGTTGATTCTATAACTTCAAAACAAACAATATCCTTTTCAATTTGAATATCCCAATTTGAAGTTACATTATCACCGATTTTTTCAATAACAGTAACTAGTGTATCTAAAAAGCGATATAAACGGGGAAGAGAATTTAGTGAAATACTTTTTACAAATTTAGGTTCTTTTAAATCATTATATCTGTGCCTAGAATCAAAGTAAGGATAAGAAGCTGCTTTTTCCCTCTTATTCCACTCTGTAATTTTATCTCTTAGATTAGCTACAGATTTATGTAATCTCTTATTTGGAGCCTGGTTTAGGTTTGAAACTGCTTCAATAATACGCTCTATTTTATCGTCGTCTATAAATGATAATGAACTTCTTATACTAGTTGTATCAATTTTAACAGTTTCTTCGTTTTTATCTTCCGTACTATCTTCTTTATGTTTAACAGCTTTAACTTTACTGTTCTTTAAACTTTTTCTATCAATATGAACCTCATTTATGTCATTTTGTGGTAATGGAACGATAAGTTCACTTAAGTCTTGTCCAGTATTCTTACGATACCAATAACTACCCTTTGGAATTGGGATTTCAAATTCTTTACATTTCTTGAGTAAGTCAGAATAACTTAAATCATATTTCAATGAAACTTGTTTCGCACTTATCTCCCAGATTTCTTCATAGAGTTCTTCTCTAGAAAAGGTCTTTATCATCTTCATTTGAAACACCTTTACCCTTATATTTTACATCACCGTTTTTATATTTACCAAGCGAAAACGCAAATTCAAAAACCTCTAATTCTTCACTTCTGCATTTTCGCTTAATATAAAAAGTAAATCTTGTTTTAATCCGTTAAATTCCTCTATGATTTTATCTAAACTAGTTTCAATATTTTCAACACAGATCTCTGATAGCTTACCGTGATTGTATGAAATCATTCTTTCGGCGATAATATGATATGACCAACTCTCAGTGAAACGTCTATCTCTTTCTTCGTTATGAATAGCAAAACCAATTGGGAGAAGATTATTTCTAAGACCTATAGCAACTGCTTGTGAACTTATACCTAAATAATCACCAGCAATTTTTAATGTGATTTTATTTAGTTTTCTAATATCTTCGTCGGTATATTTCGGCATGTTAGTACTCCTTTGTTATAATTCAAAATGCGATTTCATCTATTTAAAATATCTTGATAGGATGCTATCTAGTTGCTTTCCCTAATAATCAAATTAACATGTAGCATACCATACTATGAAAGCAATAATCTAAAATCAATTCAATGAAAAATTATTATTAATCAAAAAATAATCTCTTCAGATTCACATCATTATCTTTTCGAGCTGTCATAAAATGTGAATAGCAATGTTCCTATGAACGATATCTATTATGTTCATCAGCTTTTAAATCATTATAAAATTCAGTAGATGATTTAATAATCATATCGATTGTTTCCATACTTCCTACTTTCCTAATCAATTTTCAAATATATAACGTTTTCATTATTTTCTTATCCTATTATATCATTATTCAAAACAAAAAACTGCAACTTACTCGTTGCAGTTACACACAGATTTATTTCTGTTACTTTTAGAAACTTATATTTTCATTTTCAGGCATAGTAAAGACATCGTTCTTTTCAAAATAGGGTTTTACCATTTCTTTCCATCTAGCTTTATGAAAATTGATCGAGTTTAAAGGAGATAGGCCATAATTTCCCAATGCATAACCATCATTTACTTCAACAACAAGTGTCCTTCCATCACTAGTAACACCGATATCTAGTCCATAAGCTATTGGCGCGTCTTTCCAACATGATATAGCTTCATCAATTACATTAGGATCAAATTGTGCATGATAATCACCTGCATAGGGTCGAACATCTAATACGCAACCATCTAACACAAAACAACGCCATTCAGCTATGAATTCTACAACCTCACTAATCCATATAGGATAGTCGAAAGGTAGACCAATACCTATCAAATCACGGGTTCCATTAACAACTCTTCCTGTAAAGACTTTTGATCCAGCTTTAGGTTTAATAAATTTACCCCAATTATCAGGTATATTTACAATCTCTCCTAAAACGCCTGCATAAATCTTTCGACCATAAAACTCTCTAAGCTCAATAGGATAGTCGTAAACCGGAACGTTTAACCCCATCATTTTTAGTAATGCTCTGGTCTCCGTTATATAATCTACAACTGTATCATCGCTTGTTAACTGTTTTATTTCAGAAAAAGATTTATATAAAATAACTTCTTCTCCTTGTAAGTAGGCACCTACTTGAGCATTGTACTTATTAATTGAAACTTCACTTGGTAGTTTGCTTTGTCTAATATAAACAACCATTTCATCACTCCTATATCACTAGTGTTACACCAATTTGTAAAAAAATAATAGCATTTTTGCTGTTATTTTTTTGAGTAAATAGCTCCCATAATATCATCAAAATAATCAACGGTATTTAGGAGTAATTCAATAACCTGGGACTTTGTTAGTCGCATTCCCCTTCTATCTCTAGCATCTTCTACTAAATTTTCAAGTTTCTCTAGATTTTTATCATCCAAGCTAATCATTATTCTATTTTTATCAGTTGCCATTTACTTCACCTCAAGTTAATTCTATCACAGGTGTAACACTTGTGTCAACTGGCATTTATAATACATTAGTTTAAAAGTGGAGAGGATTTTTAACACAGTAACTTTAAATCTTTGGTATTAAAAAATTTTCACAGTATTTATAGAAATAAAATCTGTCTCAAATAAGTTATCAAATCTAGTATAAATTATGATCGGCTACTCTAATACCTTCACTCTAAACAAGAAAAAGGCTTAGACTCAAGGGTTTTCTTAACCCCCTTCGTTACAAGGTTTTGACGCTTTTACTAGCAAAGGTACATGCTGATAAGGAACTTTGGTTGACTATTGAATATCTCCAACCTCTTCTTTAACATATCCCTCTACATCTTCAATCTCTAAAAATATTGGGTCTAAGTGACACAAGAAATGCCAATCTTCTGCACCTTTTTTTCTGTAGAGAATCGCTTCACCGTCTTCACTTCCGAAAAAGCTTCTGTCTACTTCATATCCACTGCCTTCTAGAAAGTCTTTTGCCTGGCGATAGTTCACTTCTCTCGCTTCGACATAGGTTTTAACTTCATCGTTGTTAACAACATATGCATCGATTTTTGAATATCCTTCGATCACTCTATCGTTTTTGAGGGATAAATTTGAAATCTCTTTCCAAATAATGTCTACATTTTCCTCAGGATCGAACATAAATTTAGATAAAGGAACAATATTTCCGTTAAAAATAATTTCCATATAATCCGGTATGTTTTTAGGATTAAAATATTCCACTTCAAAACCATCTTCTGTTTCCAGAGTGTATCCCGGGATTTGAGCTACAAAGGCTTTCCCATCTTCTATGGAATCAAACGCAACTAAATCTTTAGAATAATCATTTTGGTACAATTCCAATATAACCATCGATAATCTCTCCATTTTCATTATTAGTCTAATGTAAATAAGCACGTCACTTGACCAGTTAAGGCTTTCTGTATCATTTCGTCGGTTTTCCTCCTCATTTTGCGAATCCTATACCATGGGCGAAGCATCTACTTCTAGTTCGCTGATGCCTCAGCTCGTACAAGCAGTGATACCGCCTCAACATGTGGTAATATTCTTCTTTTATACTAATCAACGAAAGGCAGTAAAAATCATTTTAGAATGATACTGTGGAACGGAAAGATTTTCACCACTTCAAAAGAAACGACATTCATCACTCCACTTTAAATTATAATAGATATTTCTCTAACATAGATCATCTAATTAGCAAATCGTTACTTTCAATAAAAGATATGCTGATCTAAATTTTAAAATGTTGTTTCCTTACTAATTCTATTACTCGCCAATATTGTATAAATTAAATAAGTAATAAATATGATAATAAAAAAGATTAATTTTTAACACAAAATAGAGATTTAACAAATTTGCGAACGCATGAAATAATAGACAGTACCCCACAGATTTTATTTGACGATAAAGAAGCCCTAAAACAAAACTTAAAAATAATGTATATATAAAAAATAAAATAAAAGGAAATCCTTGATGGCTTTCTCCAACTATAAACCATAAAGGCAGATGCCAAATCCCCCAAAGTGATCCTACAATCAAATTAGATTGCCAATAAGTATATTTTTTATCAAGTAATGGTTGTAATATTCCTCTCCATCCTAATTCTTCATGTCCACCACCAAAAAAATTAGTTGTATGAAGAATAATGGCATCAGATAAATTGATACTCCGTTTAATTCTAAGGAAGATACAGAAAATAGTATCAAAATTGCTAACATATGATAAATAAAATAAATACTACTATTTTCTATCTTATTAAATAAAAAATGTTTAAATTTTATATTATTACTTTTTAAATAAAAGCCACTTGCAATAGCTGGTCCTAGTGCACCAACTATATGTAATATTCTTCCTATAAATGTCTCTAATCCCAAAATATAAGATTGTGTAAATATGGCAAGAAGCCCCTAAGATATATAAGTAATTCCAAATGTAAAACAAAGATAATTTTTTAAATTCCTTTTATCAATTTCTGTCATTTTTTTCTTCCTAATCTTGATTATTTTATGAATAATATTTTTACTGCTTCTTAGTTGCTATCGATTATAACTACCTATATTCTATCATAAAAACACAAAAAAGCCTTACAATCAAGGCTTTTCACTATTCATTTCGTCAATACTTTAGTTTCGTAGATTCAGATTCGCATGATTAAAACTAGTCAATTTTCTCAATAATGTTTCCAAGTCTATCCAATAAAAGACAAGAATGATCATTTAGTGGAATTATGGGAACACTGACGAGTTCTTCTGCTCTATCCTTATTAGCTTTATCATTCCAGGAATCATAATGGACACTAATTAAAAACTGACTAAAGAGTCCTAATCCATTTTTTATCTTTATCTGATGATCTGAATTATCATTAGGTGAGACATAGACTTTTTCTCCTAATAATAGGGCTCCTGCAGAAAACCCTATAACTTTTGCCCCTTTATTAAGCATATGTTCGATATAATTTTTGAACTCCTGATTGACATAAGTAGCTATATATTTTTCCGTATTTCCTCCACCAATGATGATTAGATCAGCATCTAAATAGCTATCAAAATCAATCTGCTCAGTGTCCAAAAGTAAGTAATCAGTGTTTAGATTAGGAAATTGACTTTGGAAAACTTCCGTGTACTTTTTCATATAGGGTTGCCAATTATCTCGATAAACTGTAAAAATGACAATTCTTTCGATCTTCCTTGATGACACAATTTTATTAACAATCGTATGGTTCTTAATCGGCGGATTTCCACCCATCAAAAAAATTTGTTCGTCCAATCTTTCACACTTTCTAAAGATATATAAATTTTGACCACATTATGAAATTATAATTTCTTCTTAAAATGAATAATTCTATTTACCTCCTGAAATCCAATATTGAGATAAAATCTTATAGAATCCGTATTCGTTAAAGTACAGTCACTTGCAAATTCCTTACATCCTTTATTTTTCGCCCATTCCTCACATTTTGTACAGAGATTTTTAGCAATATCCTTTAAACGATATTCCTCGTCAACAATAATCCCTTCTAAGAATCCAACAGGACTATATTTACAACCTTCAACATAATCAAATCTGAGTGAACATAATGCTAGACCTACAATTGTGTCATCTTCAACTTCAGTAAAGATTGCAGTATTTTTGCCATTCGTACTACTTTTCGCTGTCTCAGATCGGAAGAGCAGAGCCACGAACTCAGCGGTTCGGACTTTCCGTATCATTTCGTCGGTTTCCCTCCTCATTCTACGAGTCCTATCCCATGGGCGGAGCATCTACTCCTACTTCGCTGATGCCTCAGCTCGTACAAGCAGTGATACCGCCTCCACGTGATGCGTTTGTGGGACTCAAAAGGTTTGGGGAACCTTTTGAGGATTAACTACGTCTCACTAACAAGCTTACACACTCCACGTGATGCGTTTGAGGAAACAAATCCACCGGCTGTACTTTCTTCAACTCATAGCCAAGTTCTTGGTAGAGTTTGATATCACGCGCCATAGTAGCGACATTACATGAAATATAAGCAATGCGACCGGCACCTGTTTGGCTACTTGCTTTGATAAAGCTTTCTGTGAGCCCTTTTCTTGGTGGGTCCACTAGGATAAGACTTGGTTGAATTCCTTCCTTGAGCCAATTTTTCATGGCATTTTCAGCTGTGTCACAGACATAGTGGGCGTTTGAAATATTGTTTAGTTGGGCATTCTTCTTGCTATTCTCAACCGCTTCTGGAATTAGCTCAACACCATAAACTTCTTTGACATGTTTCGCAACAGAGAGGCCAATTGTTCCAATACCAGAATAGGCATCGATGACCACATCATCTTCTTTTAATGCAGCAAAGTCAATGGCTGTTTGATAGAGTTTTTCAGCCATTTCTGTATTAACTTGATAAAAGGCAGGGCCAGCGATTTGGTAGTCATTTCCCAACATTTGGTCGGTAATATAGTCTTGACCATAAAGAGTGCGCCACTCCTTACCAAAAATCGCATTGGTATTCTGGTCATTGATATTTTGCATAACAGACACAATCTCTGGGAACTGCTTGATTAGTTGGTCAATCAATTGCTCCACACGAAAAACTTTTGGACGAGTTGTTACCAAAATCACCATGATTTGTCCTGAGTAGTGGCCACGACGCACCACAAGGTTCCGAATCAAGCCAGACTGCTCCTTTTCATCATAAGGTTTTAAATCATAACGGCGGAGCAGGTCGCGTAGAGCTACCACTACCTCGTCAATCACAGGATCCTGGATAAAGAAATCTTCCAGTGGCATGAGGTCGTGCGAATTTTTACGGAAAAATCCTGTTTCTAAGACACCATTTACTCTACGAACAGGCACCTGCGCCTTGTTGCGATACTTGACTGGATTTTTCATGCCAAGTGTTTCAGCAACCTCTATATCTGCAATTCCAGCAATCTTGTAGAGACTATCCTTGACTTGCTTGGTTTTAAACTTGAGCTGTTCTGGATAGGCAAGATGACCTAAATCCGCGATTCCTGAACGCAGGTAAGCCAAATCTAAATCTTGATTACGGTGTGGTGACTGTATAAGGTATTCTTCCACTTTCCCAAAGCCAATCTTTTTATTGACCTTGAGGACACGCATGAGGATTTTTTCACTTGGTAAAGCATTCTCAACAAAAAATACCAAACCATCTACCTTGGCCACACCTGAACCTTCGTGGGTCAAATCAACAATTTCAACTTCTACAATATCATTTTTCTTTAACATTCTCTTCTCTTTCTATTGGCCGACAAAAAAGACGGCAACATTACGGTTACCATCTATTATACCATGATTTTTCTTAAGAACCAAAACTCTTGAAAAAGTTGACAATGGCTTGCCATAGGGAGCTTAAGAAGTTACCACCGTCCTCTAGCGCCTTATCAGCATCAAAGTTAAGGTTGATATTTTTAAAACTGTCGCCAGCTTGTGATACGATGCTTTGTTTAAGGTCATTCAAGGTTTTAGTGAAGTCTGTATTGCTGAGGATATCACTCTTTGAAAGATTCAAAGCAAAATTGATAATGATATTGATCTGGTTTCCTGTTATGACCTGATCAAGTTTGTAATTTTTCAAGGTATCTTCAACAATTTTTCGGACATCTTCCTCTGTCAGATTTCCCTTGCTTTCTTTCGCTTTGGCTAGTCCTGACTTGATATCAGCTAGGGCAACATTTAATTTATTAGCATCATAGCCCGACTTGTCCTTGTTTTCAGCATTGATATCTGACAAAGCCTTTAGCTCTTCTTGAGCCAAGTCTTTATTGGCTTGCGGTACCTTAGCTCCATTAGCCTCTAGAGAATAATAAATCCCGGCTAAAGCACTCTCTCCTGTAACGGGAATAGGTGCTGCTACAGTGATTTTGGCATGTTCCACGCCCAAGGTTACTGCTGCATTTCGGTACATATCCTGCGTCACCTTAGTGATGTTTTCAGGAGTTTCAATCTTGACCTCAAGTGGAGACTTGTCACCTAGTTTTTGAATCTTGGCTGATGAATACAACTGTAAACTAGAGTCATTTGCTACATTCATGATTTTAGAATAGACATCAGGTGTCATAGTCTTGAGTTCTTTAGTATCTGTTGAGGCATTGTAGCCTAGTTTTTTAAGAGTTTGATTTTTTTGGTCTTCAGATAGTGAAGAACCTAGGACATATTCAGGTTGGACGTAGGTTTCATCAATGACTTTTTGAACATCTGTTGCTGCATGGGCGCTACTCATAGCTGTTACTGCCCACAAGACCGCAGCACTGGTCAGAAAGAGTTTCTTTCTCATAGGGAATTTCCTCCTTTACCTTTCTAGAGTAATATATCTATCTTAAAGAAAACTTATAACAAAAACACCTGGACTAGCCAGATGTTGAAAAGAGAGTGAAACATTTAATGATGTAAAGGTTGAGTTGCACCTGTCTAGAATAATAATAGTTTCCTCCATTTACATAAAGTTCAGCACCGTGAAAAATAGAAATGGGATGAATATAACTATAAGTCTTTCCAGTGGTATTGCCAAGCAAGGGAGCAACAGTATCACGGGAGTACTGTTTGGCCAGTACTAGGGTATTTTCCTTACCATTTTGGGCAATATAATCGATATAGGCAGGTCCAAAATTATAGGCTTGCACAGCCGTCCAGACATCAACGTCCTTTTTCTGAGCCAGATAGAGATTGTCTGTAAGAGTTTGAACTCCTTGCCGAATGCTTGACGCATTATCATTGATGGTGTTGGTGGAACCACTTGCAGACTCACTAGACTGCATGACATCGCCTTCTTTTCCTTTTGTTTCGGTATAAATCATAGCGAGCACGAGCTCTTCGTTTGCTGGGGTGTCTTTTTCACTCAAGATTTCGCGCACCATGGGTTGATAGGTCATGACTTGCTTGACATCTTGGTGAAGGCGGTAAGCTTTATAGCCAGCAAAAAGGAAGACTGCTAGTACAAGCACTCTTCGAATTCGTTTAAACATTATTTACTTTGGATATCCTCGATATTTTTGATTAAGATAGAGTAGGTTCCATTGTCATTTTGGATAAACTCAACAGACTCGGCGTCTTGATAGACGTTATTGGGAACGATGAGCTCAATTCCATTTGACAAGGAGAGTTTTTGGTTTTCAAATTTCTTTAATTGGCGACTGGCATCAATTTCATCAAACTGAACTGGCTCTGGTACTGCTTCTTTGACTTGGTCAATAAAGCTTAAGCGAGCCGTCAGATTGTTGTCAAAAAGGTCATTGGCCAATTTTTCAGGTGACAATTCATTGCTTTCTTCCAGATTGTTAAAAATTGCTGATTTGACCTTAGATTGAAATTGAAAATCATCTGTATTAAAAGATTCAGCAATCCTCTGGGCCGTTTTTTCTAGTTCCTTGATAGATTTCTTAGGAGAAATCTTAGGGACGACGGCTAGGAGATTATCTGAAAAATAGTTCAAGAAAGCCCCGTTGTACTTGATTCGTTTTTCAATCAGATGGTACTTGCGACTTTGAAGATTGACCACCAAGGCCTCATCAGCCCCCGTTCCAAATCCCGGCAAGTTATTCTGAGTTAGCTTGATTGGATTATCAACTTCTCCACCGAGATGGGTCAAGGTCTCTCGCAGGGCAATTCGTAAGAAAGCAAAATGTTCTACACCTTCTTTAGAAAATTGCACAAAAATCAAGTCATTGGTCTTGAGGTTTTCAGAAATACTGAACTCTTCTTTCCAGAGATTAGCCAGTGCTACTGATGTCTCCAACAAATCGTCAGTGATGTGATTGAAGAAGGGATTTTCTTCTTCGAAAATCCCAGTCTTGGCTTCATCTGAATACACACGTTCAATTTTTTTACGTAGGTATTCCTCGATTTTTGGAGTGATATTGAGAAACTTATCCGCTAGGAACAGCTCGGTATCATCCGGACTGAACTGATGGATAATGGCTTTCTTAATATAAATGTCCATAAAAATTTTAGTCCTCGTATAGTGGGAAGGCATCTGTTAATGCTTTGACTTCACTTCTCACTTCTTCTAAGACAGCTTCATTTTCTGCATTCTTAAGGGTTTTAATGATGAGTTCAGCTACTTTGCGACTCTCTTCTTCACCAAATCCACGTGCAGTGATAGCTGCAGATCCGATACGAATTCCGCTTGTCTTGAATGGTGACAAGGTTTCGTAAGGGATTGAGTTTTTATTTAGGGTAATATTGACTTCATCCAGCAAGTTTTGAGCTACTTTTCCGTTTTCTACAACCTTGGTTACATCAACTAGGAAGAGGTGGTTTTCAGTTCCGCCAGAAATGATACGGAAATCAGGGTCTTGCAAGAAGACATCTGCCATAGCCTTGCTGTTTTTGATAACATTGATAGCGTATTCCTTGAAGGCTGGATCTAAGACTTCTTTGAAGGAAACAGCCTTAGCAGCCACAACATGCTCCAAAGGACCACCTTGAATACCAGGGAAAATAGCTGAATTGATTTTCTTAGCTAAGTCTTCATCATTGGTCAAAATCAAACCACCACGAGGACCACGAAGGGTTTTGTGGGTCGTTGTTGTCGTGATATGAGCGTATGGCACTGGGCTTGGGTGAAGACCAGCTGCAACCAAACCAGCGATATGGGCCATATCGACCATAAGCTTAGCCCCAACAGCATCTGCAATTTCACGGAATTTTGAAAAGTCGATAATTTGAGAATAGGCTGAAGCACCTGCTACGATCAATTTTGGTTTTACTTCTTGGGCTTGTTTTAAGATAGCATCAAAATCCAAGAGTTCCGTTTCAGGGTCAACACTGTAAGAAACAAAGTTGTAGGTTTGACCTGAGAAGCTAACTGGAGCCCCGTGGGTCAAGTGTCCACCTGCTGCCAAATCCATCCCCATAACGGTATCACCTGGTTCAATCAAGGCCATGTAAGCCGCACAGTTGGCTTGACTTCCTGAGTGAGGTTGGACATTGGCAAATTTAGCGCCGAAAATTTCTTTTGCGCGTTCAATAGCTAGAGTCTCTACAACGTCTACCACATCAGTTCCACCATAGTAACGACGGCCTGGGTAACCTTCGGCGTATTTATTCGTCAAGATAGACCCTTGAGCTGCCATAACAGCCTTGGAAACTACGTTTTCCGAAGCAATCAACTCAATGTTGTTTTGTTGGCGTTCTTCTTCTTTGGCAATAGCATTCCAGAGATCAGCATCGTATGCTTTAAAATCATCTTTGTCAAAAATCATAGGTCTTCTCCTTTATTGTGTGACTAGTCCATTAGTTAAATTTTCTTATTAGAAAATCAAACTAAAAGATGCGAATAAACCGTTTCTGCATTTTATCACAAGTATAACCAACTTTTTCATAAAATGCATGAGCCCCCAGACGATGATCGGCAGAGTTTAAGCGGATAAACCCATAACCACGTCTTT
The DNA here is from genome assembly GCA_905221095.1 of bacterium. GTDB lineage: Bacteria > Bacillota > Bacilli > Lactobacillales > Streptococcaceae > Streptococcus. The sequence goes on along the minus strand of CAJNBV010000003.1, from coordinate 34,492 downwards.
TTGCTTCTTTTTCCAACCCTTGTAATAAGCTTTTACCAATACCTTGACCTTGCGCTTGAGGTGAAACTGCTAAGGCTAAAATATTAAATCCTGCTTTAGAATAAAGTGATTCATAGACCTCAGCGTGGACATATCCAAGTAAGACATGACTAGCTTCATCCTCATAGCCAAGTAGGAAATAATGTTCATCTTGAGATAATCTAGTTAGTTGACTAGCTGTCTCCTCTAGACTAAAAGAATAACCCAAGGCCTCTTGATTTATATCACATATAGCTTTCACATCTGTTTCTTGCAAATCTCTTAGCATCTCATACCTCCTCAAAAGAAACCTCTGGCAACCGAGCAAGAATATCTTCTCGCTTAATGGCCCCTTGGCGTAAGATTTTCACCTTATCTCCAGACAAGTCCAAGATAGTAGAATCCTGTCCAGTTAGAAAAGCATCGTCTTCAAGACCCAAAACCTCTTGGTCAAAATCCTCTAGAATCTGATCAAAGGTTACGCCACTTGCCTGACCTGAGATATTAGCAGACGGTCCAATCAAGGGCCCCGTCTCTCTAATCAAATCTAGTGTAATGGGGTGACTGGGCATCCGAAATCCCACCGTTGCGAGACCAGAATTTACCCAATAAGGAACTTTGTCATTGGCTTCTAGTATAATGGTTAAGGGACCTGGTAAAAAGGTCTCTACAAGTTTTTGTAGATAAGTTGGCTGATTCTTTGAAAAGTGCAAGATGTCCTCTAAAGAGGCAATATTGAGATTGAGTGCCTTGTCTCTGGGACGACGTTTAATCTGGTATACATGATCAACTGCTTTTTCGTCTAGAGCCTTGGCAAAAAGACCGTAAACTGTCTCTGTAGGCAGAACGACAGCTCCACCATTTTCCAACTCTTGTCTAATTCTGTCCATCATCAACCACAACCATCCTATCTTGACCAAATTGGTCCTTGAGTGTTCGTACTCTTTTTTCAGGAAAATGTTTCTTAAAAAACGCAGGAACACTTTGACCTTGCTTGTATCCAATTTCAAGGTAAATCTTACCACCATCTTTGAGATAGTCTTTTGCATCTTCCGCAATTCTACGGTAAATAGCTAGGCCATCCTCGTCTGCAAAGAGAGCAAGATGAGGCTCCGAATGTAAGACATTCAAACCGACCTCTGACTCATCTTCACGAGAGATATAGGGTGGATTGGAAACAATTATATCATATTTTTCAGAAATTTCTGTAAAACAGTCAGATTTTTTTAAAAATATTTGAAGATTTTGCTTTTTAGCATTTTCGCTAGCTAAATCTAAAGCATCTTTAGAAATATCTGCTGCTGTTACTGACCAATCTGGTCTGTTTTTTGCTAAGGCGAGAGCAATAGCTCCACTACCTGTTCCAATATCCAGAACTGAAAGATTCGTCTCAGGATTTTCAGCCAGGATAAGCTCCACCAACTCCTCTGTTTCTGGACGAGGGATTAATACTCGCTCATCAACTTTTAGCTGCATTCCATAGAAATCTGCGTTTCCAATGATATACTGGGCCGGTTTATGAGCTGCTAACTGTTGGAAAATTCCTTTTACAAATACTTCTTCCTCTTCCGTCACTTCCTGCTGGAGGGCAAAAACAAAGTCAGTAAAAGAGAGATTTTTTAGGCTACGATAGACAAAAGAGAGGCTTTCAGCTTCCTCTCCTTGTCTTATCAACTCTTCTTCAAAATCTGAAAATAATTGAGCTAATTTCATTATTTGTTTAATTCTTCTAATTTTTGTGTTTGGTCATAAAGAATCAAGGCATCCACAACTTCATCCAATTTACCAGACAAAATGGTATCTAGTTTTTGGAGGGTCAAGCCGATACGATGGTCTGTGACACGGTTTTGTGGGAAGTTATAAGTACGGATTCGTTCTGAACGGTCACCAGTACCGATAGTAGACTTACGCTCAGCGTCTTGTTCATCTTGTGCAATTTGTGCGAAGTGGTCAGCGACACGCGCACGGATGATTTTCATGGCCTTCTCACGGTTCTTCTGCTGGGTACGTTCTTCCTGCATCTCAACCTTGATATTGGTTGGCAAGTGAACGATACGAACGGCAGTCGCAACCTTATTGACATTCTGTCCACCAGCACCTGATGCGTGATAGATATCAACACGAAGGTCTTTTGGATCAATATCGTATTCTACTTCTTCGACTTCAGGCATGACAAGAACTGTTGCTGTCGAAGTATGAACACGACCTTGGCTTTCTGTCACAGGGACACGTTGCACACGGTGAGCACCTGATTCGTACTTGAGTTTAGAGTAAACAGACTGACCTGAAACCATGGCAACGACTTCTTTAAAACCACCGACACCGTTCATAGAAGCTTCCATAACTTCAAAGCGCCAGCCTTGGGCTTCTGCATACTTTTGGTACATGGTTAGCAAATCCCCAGCGAAAAGTGCTGCTTCATCTCCACCAGCTGCTCCACGGATTTCAAGGATGATGTTCTTGTCATCGTTTGGATCCTTTGGAAGGAGCAAGATTTTTAGTTTTTCTTCGTATTCTTCTTTTTCAGCCTTGGCATCTTTGAGCTCTTGCTTGGCCATTTCTTCCAAGTCCGCATCTCCGCCTGATTCCTTAATCATTTCTTCGGCATCAACGATGTTTTGAAGGACTTGTTTGTACTCACGGTAGGCTGTCACCGTATCACGAGTTGAAGCCTCTTCTTTCGAAAGCTCCATGAAACGCTTGGTGTCTGAAACGACATCAGGGTCACTCAGCAATTCTCCTAGTTCTTCATAACGGTCTTCTACAGCTTGTAGTTGATCATAGATGTTCATTTTTTCTCCTTAGTTCTCAATTGTTAAATCATAGATTGCTACTACTTCGTTCTCAAATATTTCCCCAGTTTCTTTAAATCCATAACTGAGGTAACAAGATCTTGCATGTTCATTTTCTGGTTCATAAGACAACCAAAGTTTATTGCCTAAACCTGCTGGCGCTGTCCGAACATAGTCCAGCACTTTATCCATAATTGATTTAAAATATCCTTGATTTTGAAAATTCTTATCAATCATAAAACGAAATAGTAAATAATTTCCACTACTAATTCCGATCTTTTTATCATAAGCTATCATCACAAAACCTATAATTGCATCATTATCATAAACTGCCAATGGAGCTACAAAATCTCCATTTTTAGTGTAGACGTATGCTTCAGCTAAACTAATTGCGTTGGTTGCAATGAATTGTTTTTGATATTCCTTGACATCCAAATTCAAAACATCAAAATAATTTTCCATTGTAACATCTCTTAGTTCAATTGTCATAGTTTTGCTCCTTGTTAGAGGTTATCATTGGCGCAAAATAATGTTTACGGCAAACCGAGATATAGGTTTCATTGCCACCAATCTGAATCTGCTCACCATCATATACTGGCACACTATCATGCGTACGTAAGACCATGGTCGCCTTTTTCTTGCAATACTGACAAATAGTCTTGATTTCGTCGATCTTGTCTGCTAAAAGCAAGAGATATTTGGAACCTTCGAACAGTTCATTACGAAAGTCATTTTTTAAACCAAAAGCCATGACGGGTATGTCTAACTCATCAACAACACGAGCTAGGTCGTAAACATGGTGACGCTTGAGAAACTGGGCTTCATCGACCAAAACACAGTAAGGTTTTTCTGGCAGGTCTCGAATATAGCCAAAGATATCCGTCGTTTTCTCAATCGCAAGGGCAGGGCGTTTCATACCAATACGACTCGACACATAGCCAACACCGTCACGCGTATCCAGAGCTGAGGTCATAATAACAACACCTTTTCCTTGCTCCTCATAGTTATAGGCCACTTTGAGAATCTCAATGGTCTTACCAGAGTTCATGGTCCCATAACGATAATACAACTGTGCCATGTTTCTTGCTTCCCGTCCATTTCTAAATTTTTGCTACATTCTAGTATATCATAATTTTCTTAAGCTTTAAACGGCAAAATGTGGTAAAATAGAAGAAATCAAAAACTAGTGGAGGAAGCTATTATGCCATTTGTACGCATCGATTTATTTGAAGGACGCACGCTCGAGCAAAAGAAAGCTCTTGCTAAGGAAGTAACGGAAGCGGTTGTCCGCAACACTGGAGCCCCTCAATCAGCCGTTCATGTCATCATCAACGACATGCCAGAAGGAACTTATTTCCCACAAGGGGAAATGCGTACCAAATAAGCTAGCTTAAGCAGAATTGCTTAGGCTTTTTCAATCTCCAAGTAGCATTCATTGAAGAAATAGCCTAAATTTGTTACAATTTGAAAAGAGAATTGGAATATTCCAAGAAAAGAGCTATTAAAGGAAACATTATGATTACACGTGAATTTGATACCATCACTGCTATCTCGACTCCACTAGGTGAAGGGGCTATCGGTATTGTCCGCCTGAGCGGAACAGACAGTTTTGCAATTGCGCAAAAGATTTTCAAAGGAAAAGACTTGAACAAGGTTGCCAGCCACACGCTTAACTATGGCCACATTGTTGACCCTCTTACTGGTAAGGTCATGGACGAGGTTATGGTTGGAGCTATGAAGTCTCCAAAGACCTTTACTCGTGAGGATATTATCGAGATTAACACCCACGGTGGGATTGCGGTGACCAATGAAATTCTCCAGCTAGCTATTCGTGAAGGAGCTCGGTTGGCAGAACCTGGTGAATTTACCAAACGTGCCTTTCTAAATGGTCGTGTAGATTTGACACAGGCAGAGGCGGTAATGGATATCATCCGTGCCAAGACAGACAAGGCTATGAACATTGCAGTTAAGCAATTAGACGGCTCCCTTTCTGACCTGATTAACAATACCCGTCAAGAAATCCTCAATACTCTTGCCCAAGTCGAGGTTAATATTGATTATCCTGAGTATGACGATGTTGAGGAAGCTACTACTGCCGTAGTTCGCGAGAAAACTATGGAGTTTGAGCAATTGCTAACCAATCTGCTTAGGACAGCTCGTCGCGGTAAAATCCTCCGTGAAGGAATTTCAACTGCTATTATCGGACGTCCCAACGTTGGAAAATCCAGCCTTCTCAACAACCTCTTGCGTGAGGACAAGGCTATCGTTACAGACATTGCTGGTACTACTCGAGATGTCATCGAGGAGTACGTCAATATCAACGGTGTCCCTCTCAAATTGATTGATACAGCTGGTATCCGGGAAACAGATGACATCGTAGAACAAATCGGTGTCGAGCGTTCGAAAAAAGCCCTCAAAGAAGCTGACTTGGTACTACTTGTATTAAATGCCAGTGAACCACTGACCGCCCAAGATTGCCAACTCTTAGAAATCAGCCAAGATACTAATCGCATTATTCTGCTTAACAAAACTGATCTTCCTGAAGCAATTGAAACTTCAGAACTACCTGAAGATGTCATCCGCATTTCAGTTCTTAAAAACCAAAATATCGATAAGATTGAAGAGAGAATCAACAACCTCTTCTTTGAAAATGCTGGCTTGGTTGAGCAAGATGCTACTTACTTGTCTAATGCCCGTCACATTTCCTTGATTGAAAAGGCAGTTGAAAGCCTACAGGCTGTTAACCAAGGTCTTGAACTAGGTATGCCAGTTGATTTGTTGCAAGTTGACTTGACCCGTACTTGGGAAATTCTCGGAGAAATCACTGGGGATGCTGCTCCTGATGAACTTATTACCCAACTCTTTAGCCAATTCTGTTTAGGAAAATAGGAAAATCCATGATCATTCGGTCATGGATTTTATTGTATTTATTAGTAATCTGGTCTTAAAACACCTGTTACAGTTGCCTTAGTTGCTTCGTAGTCACCATCTACAACAACTTTGATAATGCGTTTGGCATCTTCTTCTGGTGCTGGAACTAGAGGTAGACGAGTTGGTCCAGCTTCAAATCCCATGTAGTTCAGAACTGCCTTAACAGGAGCAGGACTTGGATAAGAGAAGAGGGCATTGACTTTAGGAATGAATTTACGCTGAATTGCTGCGGCTTTCTTCATATCGCTTTCTGCAATGGCTGTAAACATCTCGTGCATTTCATCCCCATTTGTATGGGAGGCAACAGAAATAACCCCGTCCGCACCAAGGTTCATGGCATGAAAAGCATCACCATCCTCACCTGTATAGACCAAGAACTCTTCTGGCTTGTGCTCAATCAAGTAAGCCATATTAGCCAAGCTGGTACATTCTTTAACACCGATGATATTTGGATGGTCAGCCAAGCGAAGCATGGTTTCTGGAGTCAACTCGACAACTACACGCCCTGGAATGTTATAGATAATAATTGGTAGGTCAGAAGCATCTGCAATGGCCTTAAAGTGCTGGTACATTCCTTCTTGAGAAGGTTTGTTGTAGTAAGGTACGATAGCAAGCCCAGCTGCGAAACCACCAAATTCTGCTACTTCTTTGACAAACTCGATAGAATCACGCGTATCATTGGTACCCACACCCGCAATCAAAGGAACACGTCCATTGACAACTTTTTGTACAGCCGCAAAGAGTTCCAACTCCTCATCGTGGGTCAAGGTCGGACTCTCAGCAGTCGTCCCAGCTAGAAGAATGCCGTCTGTATGATGCGCCAACAAATGCTCAATCAAGGCTGGAATGGCATCAAAGTTGATGGAACCATCCTCGTGGAAGGGGGTAATAAAGGCTGTGATGATTTTACACTCTTTTAAATCTTGATAAGACATGAAAACACCTCTCTATTTCAAAGAAGGAGTTCATCTGAACTCCTAAACGATATGACTATTTTAATTCAAATTTCAATTCAGCTGTTGGACGAACCAAGCCACGTTCGTGCAAAGTTTCAGCAATCTGAACTGAGTTCCAAGCAGCACCTTTGAGAAGGTTATCTGAAACAACCCACATGTGGATTCCTTTTTCAGCATCCAAGTCTTTACGGATACGACCAACAAAGGTATCACGTGAACCCACTGCATTGATAGCTTGAGGATAAATTTGATGAGCTACATCATCCTCAAGAACAGCACCTGGGAAGGCTGCGATAGCTGCTTTCACTTCTTCAATTGGAGCCACTTCTTTTGTTTCGATGTAAACAGACTCAGAGTGAGCTGACAAGACTGGAATGCGCACACATGTTGCAGACACTGCGATGCTATCATCTTCCATGATTTTCTTAGTTTCCTTGGTCATCTTCATCTCTTCGTAAGTGTAATCATTGTCAGTGAAGACATCAATTTGTGGAAGAGCATTAAAAGCGATAGGATAGTGTTTCTTGTCACCACCTGAAGGTAAGATTTCCGCATGCAAATCACGTGGTTTCACCCCATCATTCAAAACTTCACGAAGTTCACGTTGTGTCTCAAGAATTGCTCCCATACCAGCACCTGAAACTGCTTGGTAAGTTGAAACAATGATACGGTCCAAGCCCCATTTTTGGCGAACTGGCTCAAGAGCCACCATCATTTGGATTGTTGAACAGTTAGGGCAAGCAATAATACCGTCGTGGGCATCAAGTGCGTGAGCATTGACCTCTGGAACAACCAATGGTACGTCTGGATTTTGACGGAAATAAGATGTATTATCAACTACTACCGCTCCAGCTTTAACTGCGTATGGTGCATACTTAGCTGATGTCGAACCACCTGCTGAAAAGAGAGCAATATCAACACCCTCAAAAGCTGTCTCAGTCGTTTCTTCAATCGTAATATCTTGGTCTTTAAATTTCAAAGTCTTGCCTGCTGAACGTGCAGAAGCAAGTAAACGGATTTTATCGATTGGAAGTGTTGATTCTTCCAACATTTTTATCATCTGAGCACCGACAGCACCTGTCGCGCCGACTACAGCAACTGTATATCCCATAAGTAACCTCTTTCGGAATTTTCTAAAAATTTCTATAATAGATGTATTATACTACTTTTTCCACGAATTGCAAAGCTTTTTCATCATTTTTTGGAAAATAAAAATCCCCAGTCGTTAGACCAGGGACTAAGAGGCATCTTCATGTGATGAGCAGGTTCACACAACTCATCAAGGTCCGCTCCTGCGTTATGACCTCCTTATGCTCAATAGTAGTCCGAAGACTACCTATCGACTCATCGCATCTTCTATTCTACTAAAGAGAATCACTTTTGTCAACAGCCAAAACTCTTTAGTTTCATTTACACAGCTGAATAGAAATATCTTTGAAAAATTTGGGGCAGACATAACAAAAACCCTTGTAAATCAAGGGTTTTTCTGTCTATTTTATGCTAATTGCCGGGATTGAACCGGCGACCTCATCCTTACCATGGATGCGCTCTGCCAACTGAGCTAAATCAGCTTACTTAAAAAGTATACTATAGTTAGAAAATCTTGTCAAGTTTCCTTAGACATTTTCCATAAGAAAAAGCCAGGTAAGAGCTACCTAGCTTATCTAATTCTATTTGCTTAAATCGATTCGACGACCAATTTTACCGATAATAATCGCTCCAATAATCAATGAGGCAAATTCACCAACTCCTGTTGTAAACCAAGTAAGGAAAAATGGTAACTGCGCTACGATATTCAACTCTGCAGCGATAGTAAACATGGAAATTGAAAAGAGGATTGAAAAAAAGAAATGATCTTTTCGAATCAATCCATTAAAGAGGTAATCTTTGCTGTATTTTGCAAAAAGCCAAACACCTAGACTAAGGAATACTAGGGTTGATCCACCACCAACAAAGACATCTAGCAGTCCGAAGCTAAAGAAATTAGCAATCATACAACCGATGGTAACTCCGATGATGTACTTAGGATTGTAAAAAGCCATAAAGTTCATCATTTCTGAAATACGGAACTGATAAGCACCATAGCTGATGGCATTTAGAGGCGGTGTAACAGTCAAAACGACATAGATAGCAGCGACGATTGCAATATCTGCAACATCACGAATAGTTAATTTTTTCATCTTTTCTCCTTTAGCGGGTTATCCGCGTGTAATATGCTTGGTGAAAGAAGCTAAGCACCAAGGGTTGCTTTATTCAACCTTACTAGTATAGCACAATAGCCCGCTTTATGCTATACTTAAACCATGAAAATTCCTATTCAAAAATTTTTTAACAATGAAATCTTATCCTATCTCTTTTTTGGCCTTGCAACAACTCTAGTTTCGATTCTCTCACGACTATTCATTTATCAACTAAGTCATCAAGAACTCCTTGCTACTGCCCTAGCAAATATTATCGGTATCCTCTTTGCCTTTATCACAAATGATACAATCGTGTTTAAGCAAGCTAGGCAGAATTGGCCAAGACGTTTAGTGAAATTTACTCTTGCCCGCCTGTCTACTTTTCTGTTAGACTTGCTCCTTACTTTTCTCTTTGTAAGCCAGTTTCCTCATATTATAGGACAATTCGTAAATGAAAATCTTGACAAAATCAATGCAATCGAAACAGTCCTTGCACAATTATTGATAATTATCCTTAATTATATTTTTAGTAAGGTTTTTATTTTTAAAAAATAAAATTTCTAAGCATATATCTTGCAAGCTTTTCTTAATTAATATATAATGAAGTATAAACTTTTTTTGAAAGGAAATTATGAAAATGTTAAAAGATCTTAAAGCATTTTTGCTTCGTGGTAATGTTGTTGACCTTGCTGTCGGTGTGATTATTGCCTCTGCTTTTGGTGCTATCGTAACTTCATTCGTTAACGATATCATCACTCCACTTCTATTGAACCCTGCTTTGAAAGCTGCAAAAATCGAACGTATTGCTGAACTTTCATGGAATGGTGTTGCTTACGGTAACTTCTTGAGTGCTGTTATCAACTTCCTTGTAATTGGTACTGTGCTATTCTTTGTGATTAAAGCAATGGAAAAAGCTCAAAACCTTACTAAGAAAGAAGAAGCTGCTGAGGAAGCTCCAGCTGGTCCAACTGAGTTGGAAGTACTTCAAGAAATCAAAGCCCTTCTTGAGAAAAAATAATCGATTAAAAGGATCTAGCGCAAAGCTAAATCCTTTTTCTTTACTCTTTTGGTAACTTACCTGCTTTCTCAAGCATTTTCTTGATCAAATAAGGCATCTTAACATTTTCACGACCTTTTTTCTCAATCAATTTTTTCACAAATTCTGGCATTTGTAAATCTTCAGATTCAGCCAAAATGTTTTTCGTCTCATCTGAAGGAACTAACTCATCAAAGGTTTCTTCTTCTGGGAGAAATTCCTTAAATTCTTGATCTTCATTAGCTCTGACTGCATTAACCAAGGCATCAATCAAACGAGAATCTGTATTTGGCATTGGTGGTCGATGGTAGTTCACACCCAATTCCTGACATAAGTCATAACATTCCACATCATTGTCAAACAAGACTTCAATATGCTCGCTGATGAAGCTGATTGGTACAAAAATATAATGATCTGGGTGTTCTGCCTGTTCTCTGAGATATTCTAATACATCTGGCTTAATCCATGGAATACCGATATCACTTTCACTCTGCCAAGTATTGGTATATTGTTCTGAACTCAAGCCCAGTTTTTCAGCGACTAGCTTGCTATTTTCAAAAATTTGGTCAATATATGGGTCACCAAAATCCAAGGCAAAAATGGGCACACTGTGGGCTGAAAAGATGACTTTAAAGCTATCCTGCTTTACTTCTTCTTTTAAAATCTTATCAATTTCATCTGCCCAATAATTTAAGAGCGCTTCTTCCTGATACCAGTCCTTAATGACCAAAAATTGAATTTGTTTGCTTTCCAAAAATTTCTCATAGCCCATGACAGAGTAGAAAGAATAATGGGGCTCCAAAATCAAGCAAATACACTGTTCAATGCCGTCTGCTTCCATCTGACCGATCACATCTGGAATAAAGGGACTGGAAAACTTATTGGCAAAATAGACACTGTATTCATTTCCCAGCCTAGCTTCTACCAAGACAACCTCTTCACGAGTAATTCTTTGCAGAGGCGTGCCTCCAATTCGTACATAATTATCATAGAGTGTTTGAATCTCGTGGTCTTGGGGTCTCACTCCACGACGAATATTTGTGAAAAAATCAGCCACACCTTCAAAGGTAATCTCTTCTGGCGAACCGAAAGTCATCATTAAAATTGCTTTTTTCATAACTACTTCCTTGTGATGTTTTTATCAAGTTTATTTTATCATTAATTCATTGATAAGTAAACGCTAACATAGGGACATTCTCAATCTTCTGTCTTTTGTTTTTCTCTTCTTTCTATGATACAATGGAAAAAATGAATTAAAAAGGAGTTTTTATGACTTACCCAAATCTCTTGGACCGCTTTTTAACCTACGTTAAGGTCAACACGCGCTCTGATGAACACTCTACTACTACTCCAAGTACGCAGAGTCAGGTTGATTTCGCAACCAATGTCCTGATTCCAGAAATGAAACGTGTTGGACTGCAAAATGTCTACTACCTTCCAAATGGTTTTGCTATTGGAACTTTGCCAGCCAATGATCCATCTTTAACACGTAAAATTGGCTTCATCTCCCACATGGATACTGCTGATTTTAATGCCGAAGGAGTAAATCCGCAGGTGATTGAAAACTATGATGGTGGTGTGATTGAACTTGGAAATTCTGGTTTTAAACTAGATCCAGCTGACTTCAAGAGTCTTGAAAAATATCCAGGACAAACCCTCATCACAACCGATGGAACAACCTTGCTAGGTGCTGATGACAAGTCAGGGATTGCTGAAATTATGACCGCTATTGAATATCTGACTGCTCATCCTGAAATCAAACACTGTGAGATTCGTGTTGGTTTTGGTCCAGATGAAGAAATCGGTGTTGGTGCTAATAAATTTGATGCAGAAGATTTTGATGTTGATTTTGCCTACACAGTTGATGGTGGGCCACTAGGTGAGCTTCAGTACGAGACCTTTTCAGCAGCCGGTGCTGAATTGCATTTCCAAGGACGCAATGTCCACCCTGGTACTGCCAAAGGACAAATGGTCAACGCCCTTCAGTTAGCAATTGATTTTCATAATCAACTTCCAGAGAATGACCGACCTGAGTTAACGGATGGTTACCAAGGTTTCTATCATCTAATGGATGTGACAGGTAGTGTCGAGGAGGCGCGTGCAAGCTACATCATTCGCGATTTTGAAAAAGATTCCTTTGAAGCACGTAAAGCAACTATGCAGTCCATCGCTGATAAGATGAATCAAGAACTTGGGAGCGACCGTGTCACCCTAAGCTTGACAGACCAGTACTACAATATGAAAGAAGTCATTGAAAAAGATATGACTCCAATTACCATTGCCAAAGCTGTTATGGAAGATCTTGATATCACTCCTATTATTGAACCAATCCGTGGTGGAACAGACGGCTCTAAAATTTCCTTTATGGGAATCCCTACTCCAAATATCTTTGCTGGTGGGGAAAACATGCATGGACGTTTTGAATACGTCAGCCTTCAGACCATGGAAAGTGCAGTTGATACCATCATTGGTATCGTCGCTTATAAAGACTAAAAAGACGAGGTAGCTCAGCTACTTCGCCTTTCTTTTTATTCTGCTGGTTTTTCTTGATTTCCAGTGCTTGTTGTAAATTCTGTTGTTCCCTTTTCTGAAGTTGATTCATCTGGTTTAGAATTTGTTGCATTGCTCGGTTTGTTTTCGTCGCTGGCAGTTTCACTGTTAGATTCTGCAGCTGCGTTTGGTTGGTTCTCAGCACTTGTCTTATCACCATTTGCCTCGGCATTTGTTGCTGGAGTTGCTTCTTCACTCGCACTTGATTTTGACTTGATTTCTTGATTCAAGACCAGAATAGCTTTTGTCAATTCAAGTAAAGCAGCCTTATCTTTACTCTTAGCAGAAAGTTGATCTAGTAGCGCATCTACCTTATCAAAGTCATCATCAGAACCCTTATTGTTTTCTAAGTATGCGTGAAGTGACATGAGGATATCGTAAAGTTTTTGATAGAGAACAAGCGTCTGAGGATCTTGCTCTGCATTTTCCTTCTCTTGTTGAAGAGCGCTGGCTATACGAGTCAAGACATCTTTCACCTGACTGTTTACTTCATCCAAGTCTGCATCAGCCTTGTTTGTAGCAGCTTTGAGATTTTCTACTTCTTCTGCCAAGGATTGTCTGATGCCTTCTTCTTGGATTTGCTCTAAGAGTTGAGTTGCCTTGCTCAAAAGACTTTCTACTTGTTCCTTGCTGACATGATTGACATGCTCTTCCGGCATAAAGTCTCCATACAATTCTTTCAAGAAGCCATAAATAGCTGTTTTGGCACTTTGATTATCAACTTTTTCAGTATCTAGAACTGTCTGACTTGACTTCGCAGTAGTTGGCTGAGCTTTCAAAGCTTCTTCCACTTCTTGTTTTGCTTGATAGATGCTTGGGAATAATTTGTTCAATTCTGCTGCTTTTAGGAAGGATTGAGATTGATACAAGGTCCAAGTCAACTGAGCTACTTTGTTTCGAAGTTCATCACTCAAACGACCGTCATTTACGTGTTCGTAGAAATACTTGATGTATTCTACAGTTGTAACACCTGTTCGATCATTAAAGTCCTGCAAAGCTTGAAGTTGTGATTCAACCGCTGCTAAACCAGCCTCATCTTTAGCTAACTTAGCTTCTTGGAGTCGAACGAGTAGGTCTTTCTTAGGAAGTCCATAAGTGTCTGTATCCAGTGTGTTGATTTTATCAATCAAGGCCTGATATTTCTTATCTAAAGCACTTGTTTCAACAGGTTTGACACTTTCATCAATATGAATATACTGCTTATCAAAGAGTTCAAGTGTTGCAAGATAACCCGCTGTAGAGTTAGTTGCCAGTTTCTTCATGTTTTCAGTAAACTGACCTAAGGCTAACTCAATCTGTCTTTGTTCGATAGGCTTGTCTTTATAGATGCTTCTGCTATCAGATAGAAGTTGGTCTACTTTTGCCAAGACCGCCTTCTCATCAAAAGCTCCAGGTTGGTAGTTGGATTGTAGAGCTGGAATCTTGTTTTTCAACGCTACTTCATAGCCCTTAGTTTGAACCTTGATGTAGTGATTGTGGTCGCCATGAGGAATGACAAAACTGCCGTTTTCCACCTGCAAACTATAAGGAGATACCCCATCTCGCAAAGCAGTGGTATAAAGTTCATTTAGGAAATCAAGTTCTGGATTGCCAGTTTGGAGTGGTAAACGAACATGTTCCTTACGAACAGCATATGGGTGGATATGAGTTGGATCGTAGGCTTGGTCTGGATTTCCAAAGACAAAGAATCCGTTTGAAATTCTAATCGCTTCAAGTGGAACGCCGTAAGTTTTAGAGATATAAGCAATCTTTTCTTCATCGCTAGCATCTCTTGAGAAAGACTCTACCGTTTTAGCAAGAGGTTTTACAGGCTCTGCATCATGATGTGTTTTCAAATGGTCTTGCGCTGCCTTGATTTGATCAGCTGTCAAATCCTTCTTGAAGAAGTAATGATTGTGGTCTCCGTGACTCATAACAAATCCTTGCTCATCCTCACTAATGACACGATTAGCATCAAAACCGTGATCATGGTCTTCATCATGATGGTGTCCATGATGATCTTCGTCGTGATCGTCATCATGAGCTGGACTTGGTGTTGTTGTATTTGCCCCTTTCAAGTGGTCCTGAGCCGCCTTGATTTGATCAACTGTCAAATCCTTTTTAAAGAAGTAATGATTGTGGTCGCCGTGACTCATGATAAATCCTGAACTATCTTCAGCAATAATCCGATTGGCATCAAAGCCGTGTCCACCTTCTTCATGTTCCTCATGTGAAACACTAGGATTGGCTGGAAGAGATGGCGAAGGGGTTACTAGAGTATTGTTAGGAAGAGTCGGTTGCCCAATTGGGTTCGATTTCGGAATGTAATGGAAATGATCACCATGTCTGACGATATAAGCTGTTGCTGTTTCTTCAACAATATCTTTTGGATTAAAGATATAGCCATCAGATGTTGCAGAAATAGGCTTATTTGTTGTCAATGAGGCATGATTCACTGTAGATGGATTAGTTGAAAGACTTCCTAGACTAGACGCTACTTCATGAGGTTTTTCATTTGTAGAGACCGTAGAACCAGTTCCACCGATAGGCACCAATTTGGCAATCTTTTCTTCTAAAGGAGAGAGTTTGCTGTAAGGAATAAAGTGGTAATGGTCGCCATGCGGAATCGCAACTCCATTTGCCGTGCGACTGATAATCTTAGCAGGGTCAAAAACCAGACCATCTGATTCACTGTAACGTTGGTCACTAGGTGAATCATAGAGTTCTTTCAAAAGACTTTGAAGATTTTCAGATTTATTTGCTGGCTTGCTAGTTGAGCCTTGTGCTACAGATTGCGTGTTATTGTCACTAGCTGCTGAAGAATAGCTTAACTGACTCGGTTGCGTATTTTTCCCAGCTAGAATAGCTTTTGCTGCTGCTAATTCACTAGCAGACAAATCACTTTTTGGAATGTAGTGATAGTGTCCTCCGTGAGGAACAATATAAGCGTCACCCGTATCTTCGATAATGTCAGCTGGATTAAAGACATAACCATCATCTGTCGTATAGCGTCCCTGAGACCTTGCTACAGCAACATCAGCGCTGACCTCCTCATTATCTTTGACGTGTTCTTGTTTTTGACGGTTGATTTCATCTTTAGTTCGAACATTATCAGCATGAGCTACATCTTTCAGGTAGACATAATATTTTCCATCGACCTTGATGATATAACCACCCTTGACCTCATTGACAATATCCCCATCATTAAGTTGGTAGTTTGGATCCTTCATCAAGAGTTCTTCACTAAAGAGGGCATCATAAGGAACTTTTCCATTATAGTAATGATAGTGATCACCGTGTGACGTCACATATCCCTGATCTGTAATCTTAATAACAATTTGCTCGGCCTGAATTCCTTCTTTTTGGCTAACCTGGTCTGGTGTCAGGTTTTCAGTTTTCTGACTTGACTGACTACCATCCACATAAGAGACACGATTGTTGTCCTTATTTTCCTGCGATCGATGCTGATTTAGCGCATAAGCACATAGGCTCAAGGACACGATAACAGCTGATCCGGCTGCTATATACTTTTTACTGAATTTCATAAATCCCTCATTTCAATAAATGATGAAGCTATTTCGTAACTTCTTTTTCTCGGTTAAACAGTTTTTCTAAACCGGTTATTTAACCAATTAATTAACCAGTAAATAGTTTACCTTTTTTAAGTTTATCTGTCAAGATTTTTATATCATTTTAAAAAATAAAAGCCAGTATTGCTACTGACTCTTACATCATCTTGTTATAGGATAAAGTTTATTCTGCTGGTTTCGTCGTTACTGACTCACTACCTTTTAACAGAGCAAGTAATTTTTCTGCTTCTGCCATGATACCATTATTATCCATGGTTTGCAGACTCAAGTTATTTCGTAAACCAGCTAGGGTTTCTGTCGCATTAGCTTTCAGACTAGCATCCGTTACTTTATCAAGTAAAGCTTCTGCTTCTTTGAGTTTAGCTTCTACTTTTTCAGTCTCTACTTGAGGGACTTCTGGCTCAGCAGGAGTTTCCTCTGCTGGCTCTTCATCTGCTTTGAAGTTCTTATTTGGATCTTCACTGTGGTCTTTCTTACCTAAGACATGCTCGCTGGCATTGCCCCATCCATCATTAGAATGTGGACGTTCGTCAGGATGTTCAACATAGTACTTAATCGTCGCAAATAAGTCTTCCAGAGTATAACCATTTGGAGCCTTGTATGAGTGGTCGTCAAACCAAGCAAATTTAATGTTATGGTAATGATCCTTATGAGGAATGATTAAATTACCATTTTTTATCTCAACTGTATGCTCAACCATGTATGGAAGTCGAACGAGTGGAATTCGTTTCTCACCTTTCACACGATTGTAAATGGCCGCTGCACTATCTCCAGTTGGATTTGCTTGAGCAGCTGCATCTGGAGATGGAGGTAGGATACCTTTTTCCTTAGTATAAGATTGAGCAGCTGCTTTTTCTTTATCAGAAAGGCTGTCTTTTCCAATCCAGTGACTATGGCCCATATGAGGCGTTACATAGGCATCCCCTTCATCACTGATAATATCATGTTCGTCAAAAATGTAGCCGTCTGAGGTTGTATACTTATCAGCTAATTGAGCAATACGGACTTCGTTTTCGGTATATTCAATTTGAGAATTTGGTTTGCCAAGACGTTCAGGATGGGTAATTGGTGCTAGGAATGCCAATAAATCATCTACTAATTTTCCTTTATTAGAAAATTCATCATTCAAGCGTTCTGCTAATTTATCTAAAGCTTGGAAGTCAGAAGTACGACCCTTATTTTCAGACAAGGCTTTATGAGCTTCAGCCAATAAATTATATGCTTTATCATAAAATTCTTGGTCACGAGGAGCGACATTTTCTTTCTTCGCAACTAGGGCATGTGTCTCTTGAGTTTTCTTAGACAAGAGATTTTCAATAGCGTCAATCTTATCCTTAGCCAGGTCTTTAGCTAGAACATAACGATTAGCGCCCTTATCTTCGATAATATATCCATCACCAACTTTTCTAACAACCTGGTTGACATCAAATTCTGTCGGTTTATTTTCCACTGGTGCTAGAGGTTTGGTAGTAGGGGCTGGCTTCAGAGGAGTAACACTTAGCAAGACACTTCCGTTTTGTCCCTTGACAGCTACCATACGAGCCAATTTTTCTTCCAAAGGTGACATTTGTGAATAAGGAATAAAGTGATAATGGTCTCCGTGGGGCACTGCTACACCATTAGCTGTACGTTTAATGATTTGTGCTGGATCAAAGACTAAGCCATCAGATTCCACATGGCGTTCTGACAAAGGTTTGGCATACAATTCACTTAAAAGTGTTGAAATGTCTTCCCCTTGATTTTGATGGTAAGTTGGTGTGACGGTCAGATTAGGAGTCTCTGTCAAACTTGGTTGTGCCGGACTCGCATTATCACTACTTGGTTTACTTGAACTTGTAGAAGAATGAGAACCCTGTTTACCATTCCAATAAGCTTGGGCTGCAGCCAATTCCCCTGCTGACAAAGCGCCTTTTGGTATGTAGTGGAAATGATTGCCATGAGGGACAATAAAAGCGTCACCTGTATCTTCAATCACATCTGTTGGACTAAAGACATACCCATCATCCGTTGTATAGGCACCTCCAGTTCCTCGATTTGGTGCCTGCGTATTGAGATTAAAGTTTGGTTTAATGGTTGAACTTGGTGTTGAACTTGTTTTCTCAGGACTGCTTGGTTTCGGATTATCAGAATGACTTTGAACTGGCTGACCTCCAATTGGTAGATTTCGAGCCAATTTTTCTTCCAAAGCAGACATTTGCGAATAAGGAATGAAATGGAAATGATCTCCATGAGGAACTGCCACACCATTGGCAGTACGTTTTGTAATCTGTGCTGGGTCAAATACTAATCCATCTGACTCCACATGACGTTGACTAAGTGGCAAAGCGTACAATTCTTGAAGGAGACTATCCAAGTCTTCATTTTGACTCTCAGAAGACGTTGTAGGATTTTGAGGAGTCTCAGCTTGACTCGTTCTGACACTAGATCTTGTTTCAGCTCTGCTTGAACGATATTCAACCGTACTTAATTGGCCACCTTTTCCAGATAAGAAGGCTTGGGCAGCAGCTAATTCACTAGCAGACAAATCACTCTTAGGAATATAATGGAAGTGATTGCCATGAGGAACAATATAAGCATCACCCGTATCCTCAATGATATCAGATGCATTAAAGATATACCCATCATCCGTTGTATAACGTCCTTGGGCTCTGGCTGCAGCAACAGCATTATCTGTGCTTGCATTATGATTATGACTATGTTCCTGTTTCTGACGTTTAATCTCTTCTTTTGTCCGAATATTATCCGCATGGGCCGCATCTTTAAGGTAAACATAGTATTTTCCGTCTACCTTAATCACATAGCCACCCTTGATTTCATTGACAATGTCTGAATCCTTCAACTGATAATTCGAATCTTTCATCAGCAGTTCTTCACTGATGATGGCATCATAAGGAACCTTCCCATTATAGTAATGATAATGGTCTCCATGAGAGGTCACATAACCTTGATCCGTGATCTTGATGACGATTTGTTCTGCGTTGATTCCCTCTCTCTTACTGACTTCATCTGGTGTCAAATTTTCTGCCTTTTGACCAGCCTGATCACCGTCTATATAAGCAACTCGATTCGAATCTTTCTTAACTTGACCAGCTTGATATCGTCCAAGCTCATAGGAACAAATACTTAGGGCAAGAACTGCCACTGAACCTGCTACATATTTTTTATTGATTTTCATTCTTTCCTCATTTCAATTCTTCTGCTAGTACACTCATATTTTCTTCCAGATTTTCTAGATAAGTCTTGTCATTTTGCGGGTCCGCCTCTAAAGGATTCAGAGTTTTAAGACCCACACCTGTTGATTTGACAAGAGTTTCAGCTACTTTTGAAGAAGCATTACTTTCTGTAAAAATCGTTTTAACCTTATAGGTTTTAACAAATTCCTGAATTTCAGTTAGTTGTCTTGGACTTGGTTCTTGTTCAGGAGAGATACCTGCAATACCAAGTTGATTGAGTCCAAATCGCTTCGCTAGATAAGAAAAGGCCGTATGTTGTGTTACGAAGGTTTTCTGACTCGCTTTTTCAAATTTAGGCTGGAATTTCTTAGTCAATTCCTGAGCTTTTTTGATAAAGGCTTGCGCATTTTTTTGATAAGTTTCTTTATGCTCACTATCCACCTCTGAAAGTTTATCAGCGATAATCTGAGCTTCTTCGCCAGCTTTTTCAGGATCTAGCCAAGTGTGAGGGTCATAGAGCGTTTTTTCATCAACTCCATCCCCTGCTTCCACATCTTCTAGCCCTGGAACGCGGTCCAGGGTCATTCCCTCTGAAGCCTCTAAAACCTTAACTTTGGATTTTTTAAGATTTGGATCCAGACTTCCTGCCCAAGATTCGAGCGTATGAGAATGGTAAACAAAGACGTCTGCATCATAGATAGCTGCGATATCATTTGCTGAAGGTTCAAAGGAGTGAATTCCGCTACTTGACTGAATCATCCGAACATCATTCAAATCTCCAGATACTTCCTTGACCATAGCGTAGATAGGATAGAAACTGGTCACAATTTTCATTCCTTTTCCTGTCTGGCTTTCCTTTTGACCACAGGCACCTAAACACAAAAGAAAGACACTTAACAATACTAAAAATAAATTTTTTTTCTTCATAGATAACTCCTTAACTATTTAATTAACTGGTAAACATTCTACTCCTAAAAATTTAATCTGTCAAGCTATTTTTAGAAAAAAATTGAAATTTCTTTCACATATAAAAATCTGCTGAGTTTCAACAACTCAACAGATTCTCACTTTATTCTTCTATGGTAGAATGCTTATAGCCATAAGTGAAGTAAATCATACTTCCTACTAACAATGCAACTAGGAAAGCAATCCAGGTTTCCATATTATACTGCAACATAAAGGATAAGCAAATGATGATTGATAAAATTGGTAACAAAGGTACCAATGGTGTTTTAAACTCTCCAGCTTTGGGCATTCCTTTTTCTTTCCGTAAGCAAATCAAGCCGTAAGCAAGCATAATCAAGTAGGCCAAGGTACAAATGTTTAAGAAGGCTGCGATACTAGCAAGAGGGAACATTCCTGCAGCTACAGCTGAGGCTAGACCCGTCAAGATAGTAGCATTTTTAGGTACCTTGCTAGTCTTCGTTAGTTCTTTAAAGGCAACAGGCATCAAGCCATCACGCGCTAAACTGTAAATCATACGCGATAGGGCATAGGTCATCGAGATACAAACCGTAATCAAGGTCAAGATAGCCACCAATGACACATAGTTGGCTGCCCAACTAATTCCAATGCTACGAAGAGCAAAGGCAACGGCATCGTCGACATTTAGATGACTATAGTGAACCACACCAGTCAAGACAAGCGTCACCAAGGCATAGAGAATAGTTACGATTGAAAGCGATAAGACAATCCCTCTAGGAATATTTTTTTGAGGAGTCTTAACTTCATCTACAGCCATAGAGATGGATTCAAATCCCAAAAACCCAAAGAACATCAAGGACGCACCAGCCATAATACCAGTACTAGCACCATAGATTTGTCCAAAACCATAGGGAGCAAAATTGCTCCAATTATCAAGCTTGATATGCCAAATTCCTACTAAAACAAAGAGAGCTAAAGCGGAAAATTTCAAAATAACTAGAATTGAATTAAAGCGTAAGGCTGCTTTAGCATTGAGTAAAACAAGCGAAGTCACCAAGACCAAGACAAGAATAGGCAATAAATCAACAAACGTCCCTGCTTGAGGATTAAAGGTACCATTTAAAGCCTGAGGAAGGGATATCCCGTATTGAGAAAGTAAGCCTTTAAAATAAGCTGCCCACCCCGAAGCCACACCAGATATGGCTGTCATGAACTCCATCATGGTTAACCAACCAGCCAACCAAGCTGGGAATTCTCCTAAAATAGCATAGAGATAGCTGTAGGCACCACCTGTGGCGGGTACTCTCGAAGCAAATTCTGCAAAAAAGAGGGCTGATAATCCCACACACAAGGCAGAAATGACGATTGATATCACTAGTGCTGGACCAGCAAGCGTTGCAGCTGCAGTACCTGTAATTGTAAAGACGCCTGTCCCTACCATGGCTCCGATACCCAGCAGAATCAAATCCCATAACTTCAAATGCCTGTGCATCTCCGTTTTATCTAAACTAACATTCTTTGTTCTAAATATATTCATCTTTGACTCCAAAATAAAATGATGATTCTATTCTACCATAAATATAGGGGATTTGTGAATATTTATAAAATGTTTTTCTAAAAAATCTGACTACATCTTGTAATCAGATTTTTATCGATTCTAGTTCATTTCTTTAAAGGCTGCTTCTGCATCTTCATTACTGATAGCACCAAATTGAATCTTTCCAATCTTGCCTTGACTATCAATCAAATATTCTGTAGGAATACTTCGTATTTGATAAGCTTGGAAGGTGGTTGCTTTGGTATCATAAAGAACTGGGATATCCTTATAACCTTGATCTTGAAACCATTGTGGGAATTGCTCAACAGTTTTTTCACCTTGAATTCCTGGGGCAATGACACTAAGAATTTCAAAATCACGATCTGGTTTCGCCGCTAATTCCATCAACTCAGGCATACTTTTCTTACATGGACCACACCAGGAAGCCCAAAACTTCAAATAAACCTTTTTACCCTTATAATCAGATAACTTAACTTCTTTACCATCCATGGATTGCAAGGTGAAGTCTGGAGCCTCTTTTCCAACAGCAATTTGTTGTACAGTAGTTTGTTGTTTTGGCTGTTGTGCTGCTTGAGGATTTTTAGTCTCTTCCTCACCACAGGCCATCAATACGACTAATGACAAGAGGCTTAAGCCAGCAAACATTACTTTTTTCATCTTTTTCTCCTTTATTCAAAAATTCCAGCTAGAACATTTACTTGTCCTAAGATTAACAAAATTCCCATTAAAATAATGAGGAAACCACCAATTTTCTTTAGTAGCATCATATGACGCTTGATTTTACTAAAATAAGGCATGACTACACCTGAAGCTAGAGCCAAAACCAAGAAAGGAATGGCCATCCCCAGAGTGTAAATAAGAGTATAGATAGCTCCCTGCCAAGCCCCATTACCACCAGAAGCCGCAAGCGCTAAAACCGAACTCAAAACTGGACCAATACAAGGAGTCCAACCGAAGCTAAAGGTAATACCGAGTAAAAATGCTGACCAATAACGATTGGCTTCTGATTTCTTAAAAGTAAAGCTTTTTTGAACCTCTAATTTCTTAAAATGAAAAATTTCCATCTGGTGAAGTCCCAAAATGATGATAATCGTACCCATGGTATAGCGAAACCAATTGGCATAGAGAATATTACCAAAGTAACCAGCACCAAATCCTAGAATAAAGAAAATAAGAGAGATGCCTGCGATAAAGCAAAGTGTTCGAATCAAACCTGACCAAAGGATCTTTCTCCCAAACAAGGAGAAGCTTTTTGCACTTTCCTGATCATCCAGCAAAATTCCAGTGTAAACTGGTAACAGAGGAAAAATACAGGGAGAAAAGAAGGACAAGATCCCTGCTAGAAAAACGGAGATTGAAAATACTATCGTTTCCAATAAAGAACCAACTTTCTTAAGATTTCTAATCCTATTTTACTATAATCAATTTTATTTGTATGATTTCTGCTACGCAAATTGAATTAGCCTATTTTTGAATGACCTTTTCTGCCACTAGTTAATTCAGATTTTGCCCCAAAAATGTCCTAAGAACACAAAAAAGCCCATCACACAAGCTCAAATGCTTGATATGACAGGCTTTTTAAAGGCTGATTATTTAACAGCGTCTTTAAGAGCTTTACCAGCTTTGAATGCTGGAACTTTAGAAGCTGCAATTGTGATTTCTTTACCAGTTTGTGGGTTGCGACCTTTACGAGCAGCACGTTCACGAACTTCAAAGTTACCAAAACCGATCAATTGAACTTTTTCACCAGCTGCAAGGTAGTCAGCTACTGCTGCGAATACAGCTTCAACTGCTGCTGCTGAGTCTTTCTTAGTCAATTCTGTAGCTTCTGCTACTTTAGCGATCAAATCTTGTTTGTTTGCCATGTTAATGATTCCTCCAAATTAATTTCTAATTAACAAATATAATCATATCCTAAAATCCCTTTTAGGTCAAGTTAAAAACGCTATTTCTTCCCATTTTCTTTATTTTTTTAGGAGTGGTAACGTACCAAAATAGCCCAAGCATTCTCACCTGTGTGCGTTTGAATAATGGAACCCGTTTCCAAAACAGAAATTGGCTGTTCAACATAAGCTTGTAAGCTTTCTTTCATCTCTTTTGCCCAATCAGCACTACCAGAATATGAAATTCCAATCTCTGCTACAGAACGTTCAGAGAGTGATGTTCTCAACTCTTCCAACCATTTTTTAAAGGTTTTAGCACCACGACCTTTAACCATTGGCTGCAATTCATGGTCTTTCATTTGCATGACAACACGGATATTGAGAAGTGAGCTCAACAATCCAGTTACACGGCCAATTCGTCCACCTTTTACTAGATTTTCTAGAGTAGAAACACCAATATAAAGCTCTGTATGGTTTTTTACATCTTCTACATGAGCTAAAATCGTCTCCAACTCTTTGCCTTCTTGTGCTAATTTTGCAGCCTCAACAACTTGGAATTTCAAGGCTTGGTCAGTGAAGGAGCTATCAATAACTGTCACGTCGGCAGTAGATAAACTGGCACCTTGGCGCGCTGCTTCTACAGTACCAGAAAGAGCATGGGACATATGAATAGCAAGAATCTGACTACCATCCTTGCACAGGTCTTCAAAAACTTCAGCGAAGACACCTACAGGCGGTTGACTTGTCTTAGGAAGATTCTTACTTGCTTGCATCAACTGAAGAAATTTACCTTCTTCTTTCAAATCAGCATCAGAATAAACAACATTATCAATCATTACAGATAATGGAACAATTGTAATATCTAATTGTTTTACGAGTTCTGGTTCAATAGTAACAGATGAATCGGTTACAATCTTAATTTTTGTCATAGTGTCAATCTTTCTATTTTAGGATTCAGATTGGTTTTCTTACTTCTAATTATATCAAAAAAAGATTAAAAATCCTAATGGAGTCAATCAAATTTTCCGTAAAAATTTGATATAATCAACTTATAAGAAAAGAGGTGTCCTATGATTAAAAAAATTTACCCCATTTTTACTATTTTACTAGGTGCTGCTATTTATGCTTTTGGACTGACTTATTTTGTAGTTCCCCATCATCTCTTTGAAGGAGGGGCGACAGGTATTACCCTCATCACCTTTTATCTTTTTAAAATCCCTGTTTCACTTATGAACCTGCTGATTAATATTCCCCTTTTCATCTTGGCTTGGAAAATATTTGGAGTAAAATCTCTCTATTCTAGTTTGCTTGGAACCTTAGCTTTGTCAGCTTGGTTGGCTTTTTTTGAGCGTATTCCCCTTCATATTGACCTTCAAGGTGATTTACTAATCACAGCCCTTATAGCGGGAATTCTATTGGGAATTGGCCTCGGAATTATCTTTAATGCTGGAGGTACAACGGGCGGAACTGATATTCTAGCTCGTATTCTCAATAAATACACTCATATATCCATGGGGAAACTGCTCTTTATCTTAGATTTTTGTATTCTCATGCTTATTCTCCTAATCTTCAAGGATTTACGATTGGTCTCCTACACACTCTTATTTGATTTTATCGTTTCGCGTGTCATTGATTTGATTGGAGAAGGTGGCTACGCAGGTAAAGGCTTTATGATTATTACAAAACGTCCTGACCAACTTGCTAAAGCGATTAATGATGACCTAGGAAGAGGTGTTACTTTTATTTCTGGTCAAGGCTACTATAGTAAAGAAAATCTGAAAATCATTTACTGTATTGTCGGCAGAAATGAAATTGTGAAAATGAAGGAAATGATTCATCGAATCGATCCTCAAGCCTTTATAACTATTACAGAAGCCCATGAAATCCTTGGAGAAGGATTTACCTTTGAAAAAGAATAAAAAGAGGTCTTGTAGTTACCTCTTTTTGTTTTATTTACTCAAGCTATTAAGACCAATTCCGAGCTACTTCTTCATCTGCCTTTAACTGATCCACTAATTGATCAACTGAGTCAAATTTGGTCATATCACGAATGCGATCAAGCCAATAAACCATGACGGTTTCCCCATAAATATCTTGATTAAAATCAAAAATATTAACTTCAAAACGTGCTTCTTCTCCATCAAAAGTCACATTTTTCCCGACACTAGCCATAGCACGATACTTCTGTCTTTGAATCTCAACATCAACGACATAAACACCGTCTGCTGGCATATAAGTACGGTCTAAAAGCACCAAATTAGCTGTTGGATAACCAATCGTACGACCACGAGCATTGCCATGAACCACCATACCTCTAGATGGAAGTGGTGCCCCCAAAAGTTCCCCTGCTTCTTTCACATTTCCGTCCAAAATAGCTTGACGGATACGAGTTGAACTAATCTTTCCTTTCTCATCTTCTACAGGTGGGACAATGATAACTTCTCCATCAAAGTAATCCTTTAAGTCTTCTGCCGTTTTTTGGTCAGAACCAAATGTATAATCAAAACCTGCAACAATAATTTTGGCATTCATAGCCTTGATATAAGTTGCAAAAAATTCTTCTGCCGTAAGACTAGCGAATTGACTACTAAAATCAAGGAGATATAATTCTTCTACACCTTCTCGCTTTAATTTCCTCTCACGTTCAGCAGGGTTCAAAATATGTAAAAACAGATCAGGATGATAAGGCTCTAAAGCGATTTTTGGAGATTCATTAAAGGTCATAACGACGATAGGCAATAAATCCTTTCTCGCAGCCTTATTGGCAACACGAAATAATTCTTGATGCCCCTTGTGTATACCATCAAAATAGCCGAGAACAACGACTGAATCAGATGGTGTGCCAATATCTTTTTGGTTTTTTATAGGAATAGTAATAATCATAAAATAATTATATCATAGTGATAGATATTTCTGGAACAGAAAATCTGAAATGTCGTTTTTTTAACCTGAAGTGTACCATTTTAGAAGAATTATATTTTTAAAATTAGAAAAACGCATTACATCAGGCATAAAAGCTTGATACAATGCGTTTTATTATGAGAAGTTCTACTGGTTTTTCTAACAAAATGAACTTCCAGCAGTCTTTTCACTTTCTATTAATAAGTTCCTTCTTCACCTTGGCTAGTCAAGATAACAGGTCCATCTTTCGTAATCACGAATTGGTGTTCATATTGACAAGATAGACCACCATCGATGGTCTTATGCGCCCAGCCGGTCTTCATATCTGTATCAATTTCCCAATCGCCTGTGTTGATCATTGGTTCAATGGTTAATACCATTCCTTCACGAAGACGGAGGCCACGACCTGCAATACCATAGTTAGGAACCATTGGTTCTTCGTGCATTGTTGGACCAACACCATGTCCTACAAGATCGCGAACAACACCGTAACCACGGCTTTCAGCGTATTCTTGAATAGCCGCACCGATATCACCGATACGATTTCCAACAACAGCTTGCTCAATACCCTTGTACATGGCTTCTTTGGTTACATCCATCAAGTTTTTCACTTCTTCGGACGGTGTACCAACGGCGTAAGCCCAACAAGAATCTGCTAGACCACCAGAATAGCTCTGAGTGTATTTTTTCATTTGCTCGACATTGTTGAAGTTTAATTTTGAGACATTCAAATCAGATTTGGCAATTGGACCTCCCAAAACCATATCAACCTTGAGCAAATCTCCATCTTTCAAGATATAGTGGCGAGGGAAAGCGTGAGCAACTTCATCATTAAGAGAGCAACAGGTAGCATAAGGATAGTCCATCATGGCACCGTCGACCCCAATCTGAAGTGGAAGGAAATTTTCTTCTTTACAACGACGGCGAACATACTCTTCAACTTCCCACATATCTACGCCAGGTTTAATCAAATCACGTAAGCCGATATGAATACTTGCTAGAAAATCACCGGCTTTATCCATAGCTTCGATTTCACGAGCTGATTTTAATGTTATCATTTTTTCTCCTAGTTTCTAATTAATTTTAACGGTCACATTTGCTTTTGAAACAATCTGATGACCATGATAAATATCGTAATCAATAATAGCTGATCGTCTAGTATGATGGATAATGCGTGCTTGAATGCGCAATATATCATCAATCTGAACAGCCTGTAAAAAGTAGATCAGCATCTGCTCGATAATGAGATTGCGCCCGCTATTCACAACTAAATCTTGTGTCATGTGGGTCAATATTTCTGCTAATACACCGTTAGCTAAAACACCATTTTTTTCAAGCATAAAGGGTTCCACTGTAATGACGACTTCATCATGGTGATAAGAGAGTTTTTGTCCAATCTGCTCAGAAAAAGTCGGTAGAGCCGAAACTTGGGAACGACTCATCTTCTCCATGACATCTCGTCGTGTCACAACTCCAAGCAAGGTTTGATTATTCCGAACAACCGGTACCATTTCAAAGTCTTCAGCAATCATCCGTTGACTCACATTGGCAATATTTGTCGATAATCCAACCAAAAATAGACTACGCGACATGACCTTGTCAATTGTGGTACTTGGTGACTTATCACCAGCGTCTCTCATGGTTACAACTCCAACAACAACCTGATGTTGATTTATAACTGGGAAACGACTGCTACGATTCTTACGAACTAAGTCCAAATAATCTTTAACTGTGTCGGTTTCTCTCAGAAAACCATACTCATGACTTGGGCGATAAAGTTTCTCAACTGTCAAAATATCCGTCTTGATTTGGACATTTGATAGGGCTTTATTGATCATAGTCGCGACGGTGAAAGTGTCATGCTTGCTTCTTAAAACAGGAATTCCTTTTTGATTGGCCAGTTTAAGAACATCATCATGAACATGAAAACCACCTGTAACCAAAACTGCATTTTCATTTTCCAGCGCTAGTAATTGGATACGGGTACGGTCTCCGACAATCAAGAGCCCCCCATCGTGAAGGTAAGACAAGATATTTTGTTCAGTCATGGCACCAATTGAAAACTTACTAAATTCTCTCTCTAAACCTTCTTGCCCAGCTAGAACCTCAGAAGAAGTCACTTCTGCAATTTCAGCAAAGGTTAATCTTTCAATCGCAACTTTCTGGGATTTAACACGAATCGTACCACTTCTTGGACGGGTCTCCACAATTCCACGGTTTTCAGCTTCCTTGATAGCGCGGTAGGCCGTTCCATCACTGACTCCCAGATGATTGGAAATACTACGAACACTGACCCTTTTACCTACTGGCAATTCCTCCAAATAGCTTAGAATTTCCTGATGCTTACTCATTGAATTCTCCTTTTACATACCGAAATTCAAGATAATCCCGCATTTTTCTTGTGTAGCGATCACTTCCCTTAAACTGACGGAACAAACTAAATCCAGCTTTAAGAGCAACCTTTTGGCTAGCTTCGTTTTCGAGATGGGTTATAATGGATAATTGTTTTAAACCAAACTCCTCAAAGGAAAGCTGGCAAAGTTTTTGAACAACTTCTGTCATAAAACCTTGGGACCAAGCATCTTTTCTCAAAAAATAACCAAGTTCTGCTTCTTTTTTAATTTCATCTAACTTTTCAAACTTAACAGAACCAATCATTTTTTCAGTTTTCTGGTCACAAATTGCCCATACTCCCAAAGGAGCCTTCATAAAATAATTGGCCAGTGCATACTGGCTTTCTTCCAGATTTGCCTGAGTCGGGAAAATAAAGTGGAGATTTTCTGGATTCGAAGCTATCTCATGGAAGTCTTGACTATCACTAAAAAAGAAAGGACGCAAATACAAGCGATCCGTTTCAAAAAAAGAAAACATTGCTAATTTGGTCCAAATATTCATAAACACCTCTACGGTTTAATCCTCAACAAGTCTAATATCCGCTCCTAGATTACGTAATTTTTCGATAATATCAGAATATCCACGTAAGATAAACTCGATATTGGTAATTTCAGTTTGCCCCTCGGCCATCAAACCAGCAATAACTAAAGCTGCACCAGCTCTCAGGTCAGTTGCTTTAACACTTGCCCCACGCAAATCACGACCACCTGTGTACAAAATATGACCATTTGTTGTCGAAATGTCCGCATCCATCTTTGCTAGTTCAAAAACATGATTTACACGTTTTTCGTAAATCGTATCGACAATTGTACCACGACCATTCGTTCTTAGTAAAAGTGGGGTAATCGGTTGTTGCAAATCAGTTGCAAAGCCTGGGTAAGGAGCTGTCTTAATATTGATTGCTTTCAAATTAGACTGCTCTTCGACAAAAATGCTGTCTTCAGATACGGTCATTCTCACTCCCATTTCTTCCAACTTAGCAATAAATCCTTCTAGGTGTTCGTAAAGAACATTATTTATACGAATCCCCTTGCCAACTGCAGCAGCTAAAGATATATATGTTCCAGCTTCAATGCGGTCTGGAATCACCTGATGACGCGTTCCATGTAATCTGTCAACACCATCAATAATGATGATATTAGTTCCTGCACCGCGGATATGAGCTCCCATATTATTCAAGAGAGTAGCTACATCAATAATTTCAGGCTCACGGGCTGCATTTTCAATAATGGTTCGACCATTTGCTTTAACTGCAGCAATCATCGTATTAATCGTTGCCCCCACACTAACCGTATCCATGTAAATACTTGCACCATGAAGACCAATCTCTTTAGAAGACAACTTCATGGTATCCCCTTCGTAGCTAACCTTAGCTCCCATGGCTTCAAATGCCTTAAGGTGTAGGTCAATCGGACGAGGACCAAGATCACATCCTCCCGGTAAACCAACTGTCGCTTCACCAAATCGGCCTAAGAGGCTCCCATAAAAATAGTAAGATGCACGAAGACTGTTAATTTTACCATAAGGCATTGGAATGTTTTGAACACCTCTTGGATCAATCTCCAAGACATCGTCATAGCGCTTAACAGTAGCTCCCATCAATTCCATAATTTCGACAAGACTGGCTACATCCGAAATATCTGGAACACAATCCAAAGTCACCACATCATCAGCCAATATAATAGCTGGAATTAAGGCCACAACGCTATTTTTAGCACCACTAATAGTAATTTCCCCTTGTAGTGGTAATCCACCATTGATAACAATTTTTCTCATTCTAAGTTTTTAATACTCTTTCAAGATTTCTAATAAGGTCCTTAAAATAAAGTATATCATAAATTTATCCTTTTTTCCATCCTTTTCAATTTTATTGAATCGGAGTTGATGAGTTATTTTCTGAATTACTAATCTTTCTCAAATTGCTATTTGCCCCTTTTATGCCCCTCGAACAAAAAATAGCCCTTCGGATAAAATCCGAGGGGCTAGAAATGTTGTTAAATCAACGGCTGAACTTTTGAATTTCAAGGTTCAGGATAAAATAGTTCACTGAACTATTTTATTTTTTAAGGTTATCTTCCTATTATTAGATACTAAAAAATAGGCCTAAGCCTACTCAATATCTAACCTGATTTCTGCAAAAACAACTAATTTTGAATAAGTTGAGAAAACATAAAGGGTAACAAAAAGGAACTTAAAATGATGAGTTCAGCAGGCAAGAAACTAGCACGGTCAAACGTGCTTTTTTTATTGCTGATAGGTTCATTATATCACGTAGAAAATAACTCATATCAAAAAGCACTTAGATTTCTCTAGGTGCTGGAATAGGCGGGACGGGAATTCCCCGCTTTTCAGATACCCAAAGGTGCGTAGTTCCCGATATTTCTCTACTTCTATTCTTATATATATTATACACCTTTTCTAATCCTTTTCAACCACAAAAGCCCCCACAAACGGACAATCAAACGTGCTTTTTTATTACCTAATAATACTATCATACCACATCTAGAAAACTCACTCAATTATTAGTAATCCCCCTCGGTTTGCAGTATAATGATGGAAAGGTGGGTTGATACTCACGGTTCACCAAAAAGATTGGTTTGGCGAGTTTATGGAAGAGGGATTGATATGGATAAATCAAAAGAGACTTGGAAAATTGATGGATATTTATGGTTACATTGCCCTGTTTGCGGAGCTGAAGTTATGGACTATGATATCTGTGACGTCTGTCGTTGGCAAAATACAGGTATTATAAATATTGACGGCGGCCCAAATAAAATAACTCTAGCTGAAGCCAAAGAAGCTTACGCAAGGAGAAAAATCGTAAAAATTCTAGAATTTGATACAGTGTTGTTAAAAAACGGTCAAACAGCGACAATTGTCGAAAAGTTAAGTGAAGATACTTTTATTGCTGACATAGGAGATTCCCCTAAAGACTGGGATACCATAACAATTACAATCAATGATATTGAAAAAGTAGTGCATATGAACAGCTAATATATTTGTATAGTGTTGGGAGTAACCTTAAATGAATAAGACTGGAAAAAAGAATATAATAATGATTGACGGATGGGAACATGTGCATTGCCCCGTATGTGGAAATTTAGTAGAAACTTATGATATTTGTGATGTTTGTCATTGGCAAAATACGGGAGCGTTTAATATCGATGGAGGTCCAAATAAAATGACACTTGCAGAGGCCAAAGAAGCGTATGTTAAGGGAATTCCAATAATATAACAGACTATAGTACCACGAAAGGAGAACTGATGGAACTTAGAAAATTTAATAACAAGGTTGTCAGAATCACTGATATTGATGGCCAGATATTTAAAGGTGTAGCTCTTTACGAAGACAAAGATGTCCACGATGAAGAATTTGATGGGTTATCCATTAATTCTGGAACCAGGTGGATTAAACTCTTTGAAAATGAAATCAAGGAAATTGAAATTACTGATAAAATCAACCAGACAAAAAAGCCCTAGATTCATCTCTAAGGGCTTTTAATTAGGTCCGAGATATGTTTGTTCATACACCACTAAAACACCGCCTCGATATCTTTTAGCAAAGTCTAGCAGTATCTTCGCTTACTTATACACTTCTAGCTCTCCGTTCTGGTGGATTCTCGCAAAGTTTAAGACGGCTATCTGTTTGTATCGGTGGTAGCTAGTGGAGCTAGTACCTGCCATCTCTACGCATTCACTCATTGTTTTCTTCCTCATATAGCAATAATGGATAATAAAGTATTTTCTGGCTCGTTTGTTCTCTATGCTGTTGATGTCGTGGGCGAATTTTTCCAATCCCTCACGGATTGCTTTTTCATGCTCACCGCTCAAATTCCACTGATCAGGTAAAACAAGTTTCCAAGCCTCTTCGTCTATTATAACTTGGTTTTCACTCCCTGCCATCCTCTGGAATCTCAAAAAGTATGTCATCCGCTCTCTAACGTTCATCATCGTTTTAAACTTATCCAGCTCCATTAGTTCGCTCCTTCCACCTTGCTCAAGTGTTCTATAGCTTCCTGCTTTACTCGATATACTGAGGTGGTAGATTTTCCTATTTCTTCAGCTACCTCCGAAGCTACAAGATCATTCAAGTAAAAAAATCTTAGAACAGAACGCTCAAGCGGATTGGCCAGCTTATCGATCAGCTTAGATATTTCCATTCTCTCTTCAGTAAGCCGCTCAATCCTCTGAAGCGTATCCTCTTTTAGTTTTAGAACACTTATAAGGTCGTTCTCTGTCTTGTTCTCTCTGCTCGTCTGCACCCTGCTATGGCTTAGTGTTGGCTTTTTGATAATACCACTCTCCAGGGCTTCCAATTCCAAATATAAGCCTTTGATTTCCTTGCTTATCCACTTAACGCCCTCTAGTTTTTCTTTTACCTGCTCTGGTGTCATGCCTCGGCCTCCTCTATGATATAATATTTTTATCGGATATATCACAAAGGAGTCAGCCCTGTGCTGGCTTTTTTTTGCATTTTCTCGGCGTTCGCTCGGAGTTCAAATATAACCCTTACCATTCTTCAGGTTCGCTAAACGTACTTTCAGGAAAGCCACAAACTAAAATTAAATACTGACAAACGTTATAATCTACCCAAAGCGCACCATCTTCAGAATGGTTAAAATACTTGTCTGGTAGCGTTCCAATGTATGCACCATTTTTATATATAGATACCCCACCTTCTCGGCTTGGGAACAGTCCAGTATATCCTCTGTGTAGTCCATGCTTCAAAGCGTTGCTATTGCCAAATTTTGGCTTTCTGTTGCCCTTGTTGCCTTTTGCTACTTGATTGCCCGGCAAAAATCTCCCTCGGCTATCGCGTTCCATATTGCACCCTTTCTACGGTGTTCGTTTCGTGATTTTTTTGTACTACATTCCAATGTACTACATTCCAAAAAGCGCTTATGAGCGAATCGTCCCCCTCTGCTTAAGCGACAAAAAGGGGAAAACTCCCCCTTGTCTTAAGCGTTATCTTGCTCTTTCTCAGCTTCAGCTTTTAATACTGATTCTTCTACGTTGTAGTCAATGATTGCACCAATAGCGTCCCCGTCTTCAATGTATTTGAAATTATATTGCTCATACTCTGGATGTGCTTGCTGGTGTTCTTCCATTAGTTTGAAAAGCTCTGTAATAGTCGGAACTGGTTCAATTTTGTGTCTGATTTGTCTCTTCATTTTTTAAAAATGCCCTTTCACATCGTTGTAAGTATTTCCGAAAGCTCGCACATAAACTTCTCTTAAGAATGGTTCAACTGGATAGACTGGTTTGTATGTAACCCTTCCATCGGCTGGAGAGATAATAGATCCCCCTGTACTGAAAGTAAACTCTCTCTTACCTTTACCCACTTTGTAAGCCATAGCATGGTAAAGGGCTTGAAGTTTTTCTGAATCTGCTCTAAATTCGTCATCGATTTGGTCAATCTCTCGTAGCAAATCCACGGCTTTATCATAAAGCGCCTTATGCTTTTTGTCAACCGTTGAATCCAGTTCATCGATTTTTGTCTTAAAATCTTCAAGACTCATAAGTGTTTCATTGTGCAAGTCTTCCAGCTTTTGAACTGCACCCCAAAAGTTAGACAGAAAAAATCTAACTTTTGGGGTGTTTTTATTATGAAATTAACTTATGATGAT
>CAJNBV010000002.1 GCA_905221095.1 bacterium | reverse complement strand
TTTCCACTGGTTTTTAGGATTTTTATCAGACTAACTTCCACTTGGATTAGCAGTGGAACTTAGTTTGGGAATTTACCTTATAAATTGCTAAAATCATATAATTGCGGGTACTGGTCACACTCTGGATTTTTAGGATGACAAATGGCTCTTCCAAAATAAATCATGGCCTGATGGGCTGCTAACCACTTCTCAGGTGGTAAGATATCCATGACCCGCTTTTCCACCTCAAGTGGTGTCGCTGATTTTTTGACAATATCGTGGTGCTTACAAATACGCTCCACATGGGTATCAACCGCAAAGGCTGGAATCCCAAATCCCACACTCATGACAACATTGGCTGTCTTGCGACCAACACCTGCCAGACTTTCCAATTCCTCACGTGTCTGAGGAACTTGACCATCAAAATCATCTAATAGTTGTTGGGCACATTTTTTAAGGAATTTAGCTTTATTCCGATACAATCCCAAACGAGAAATGTGTGAAGCAATCTCATTCTCTGTCGCCACAGACATGGCTTGGGGCGTTGGAAAGGCAGCAAAGAGACCTGGTGTGGCCTTATTTACCGCTGCATCCGTCGTCTGGGCTGACAACAT
This sequence comes from bacterium, assembly GCA_905221095.1. Taxonomy (GTDB): domain Bacteria; phylum Bacillota; class Bacilli; order Lactobacillales; family Streptococcaceae; genus Streptococcus. Next base: position 232,466 of record CAJNBV010000002.1, on the reverse strand, counting down.
GACCGCAACCAATAGTTCAAAATGATTTGTAAAATCAAGACTAGGCTTGGCATCTGGAAAGAGGGCAATAATTTCCTCTATGACATGACGGGCACGTTTCTTGGATAAAACCATCTACTCGTCTCCATCAAACAATCCTTGTAAACCAGCAAAAGGACTGTTTTCTTCTTTCTTGACTGCTTGTTGAGCTTGGTATTCTTCCTCTGTCATGATTTGCCAGTCATTTCCTGACACAAATCCTTGACCAGCCTCTTCTTCAGCCGTCAAGACCTTGATAGGGATATTGAGCAGGATATTGTCTGATACGCTCTCAGCAAGGTCTAGTTCTCCATTTTCGATAGGCAAGACCAAATCATCATCTAAAACTTCTTGATCTAGCTGATTAGTTGCCCCTTCCATGAAAACTTCCGTTACTGGATAGGATTCAACTAACTCAACTGGCTCCATACTGCGACTTGAAGCAAGAATAATGTTATAAGACAACTGATAATCTAGGAAATACATACGGTCTTCGTACTGTACTTTCCCAACAGCAAGGATATCTTTTACATCTAAAATTTCTTGATTGCGTGCACGCAAGTCTGCAGCTAGGTCTAAAGTTTGTTCAAAATGCAAGCCTTCAGACTGCTTGCGAATCTCTTGAATATTTAATTTCATACTTCCTCCATAAAGATTTACTCTCTTGATTATACCATGAAAAGGCTACAAATCAGCCCACCAAACTTTGTAATTAAAATTGAATTTTTTAATATGTTTATCGCTATATTTTTTAGTAGTATACTATGGGAAAGAATACATGATAGCAAGGAAGATGCTCACATGGAAGACAAAGCATGCTTACCACACGGATTTTAGAGCTTGAAATTTCCAGTTTTCTGTTGACAAAATTACCTGAAAGGTATAGGATAAAGGTACTAATACTCGGAGGTATGGGAGACATGAACAACTAAGTCTATCAAATAAAGAACCTTTATTTAGTAGATCTTGTTTTTGTCTCTTTTTGTGTGCTCTTTTTATACTAGATTTTCTAGTATCTTGTCCTCATTGAAAATCAAAAAACTAGAAAGCTATGCTCCTCTTGGGTTGGGCAGCTCCAAGCTAGTTTGACGAGCTTTTCAACGGGGATAATAGAGTTTTCGATAGTGACTTTGGGCTCTACTAGGTAAAGTAGAGCTTTTTGTTATGCACTATCGACATTCTAGAAAGGGCAATCATATGATAAAAATCAATCATCTAACCATCACACAAAACAAAGATTTACGAGACCTTGTATCTGACCTAACCATGACCATCCAAGACGGGGAAAAGGTTGCTATTATTGGAGAAGAAGGAAATGGCAAATCAACCTTACTTAAAATTTTAATTGGGGAAGCTTTGTCTGATTTCACTATCAAAGGCGACATCCAGTCTGATATTCAGTCACTAGCTTACATTCCTCAAAAACTCCCCGAGGACCTGAAAAAGAGAACTCTACACGACTACTTCTTCTTAGATCTTGCCGATTTAGACTATAGTATTCTCTATCGTTTGGCTGAGGAATTGCATTTTGATAGTGAGCGTTTCGCTAGCGCTCAAGAGATTGGGAGCCTTTCGGGCGGCGAATCTTTGAAAATTCAGCTCATCCATGAGTTAGCCAAACCCTTTGAAATTTTATTTTTAGATGAACCTTCAAATGACCTAGACCTTGAGACGGTTGATTGGCTAAAAAATCAGATTCAAAAGATTAGACAAACTGTTATTTTCATTTCCCATGATGAAGAATTTCTTTCTCAAACGGCAGATACTATCGTCCACTTGCGACTGGTCAAGCACCGGAAAGAAGCTGAAACGCTAGTAGAACATTTAGACTATGATCACTACAGTGAGCAGAGAAAGGCTAATTTTGCCAGACAAAATCAGCAAGCTACCAACGAGCAGAGAGCCTATGACAAAACCATGGAAAAGCATCGGCGAGTCAAGCAAAATGTAGAAACTGCACTTCGAGCTACCAAAGACAGTACTGCCGGTCGCCTATTGGCTAAAAAGATGAAAACTGTCCTCTCACAAGAAAAACGCTACGAAAGGGCAGCTCAGTCCATGACCCAAAAGCCACTTGAAGAAGAACAAATCCAACTTTTCTTTTCAGACATCCAACCATTACCAGCTTCTAAAACATTAATCCAACTGGAAAAGGAAAATTTGTCCATTGGCGACCGAGTTTTGGCTCAAGAACTACAACTAACTGTCCGTGGCCAAGAAAAAATTGGTATCATCGGCCCAAATGGTGTTGGGAAATCAACTCTGTTAGCCAAGTTGCAACAACTACTAAGCGCCAAAAGAGAGATTTCTCTTGGTGTTATGCCTCAAGATTATCACAAGAAACTGCTATTGGAGTTATCCCCAATAGCCTATCTCAGCCAAACTGGACAAAAAGAAGAACTACAGAAAATCCAATCCCACCTAGCCAGTCTCAATTTCAGTTATCCAGAAATGCAGCATCAAATTCGCTCTTTATCTGGCGGGCAACAGGGTAAACTCCTGCTTTTGGATTTAGTCCTGCGCAAACCAAACTTTCTCCTTCTGGATGAACCCACACGAAACTTTTCTCCCACTTCTCAACCAGAAATCAGAAAACTCTTTGCCACTTATCCTGGTGGTCTCGTCACTGTTTCGCATGACCGTCGTTTCTTAAAAGAGGTCTGTACGACCATCTATCGTTTAACAGAACACGGTTTAGAGGTCGTTGATCTACAAGATATATAAATCTTGAACATAACAAAAATCCAGAGGTCGTCTCTGGATTTTTTTACATCTGTTTTAAACGTTCAATCCGTTCTGAGATAGGTGGGTGGGTATAAAAGAGTTTTTGGAACCCTCCACCTTTCTTGGGATCATTGATATAAAGTGCGCTGCTGGCATCATCGACATGGTGATGCATCGGCTCACTATTGTCCAACTTACGTAGGGCATTAATCATCCCTTGAGGATTGCGCGTCAACTCGACACTGGAAGCATCAGCTAGGAATTCCCTCTGACGAGAAATAGCTAGTTGCACCAAGGTTGCAGCGAGAGGGGCCAGCACAATAGCTAGTAGAGAAACCACAAGCATAATGATTTCTAAGCCATTTCCGTCTCGGTCATCGTCACTTCGTCTGCGACCTGCGCCACCCCACCACATCATACGACCAGCCATACTAGAAAGCATAGTAATGGCACTGGCAAGGGCAACAGCAATAGTCGAAATACGGATATCGTAATTACGAATATGACTGACTTCATGGCCCATAACAGCTTCTAGCTCTTCACGATTCATGATAGCTAGAAGACCTGAAGTTGCAGCAACCGCCGCATTTTGAGGGTTAGAACCTGTCGCAAAGGCATTTAAGGCTGGATCATCAATGATGAAAACACGGGGCATGGGAATCTGAGCCACCATAGCCATATCTTCCACTACATGGTAAAGGTCTGGTGCCATTTGCTCATCAACTTCACGCGCCCCATTCATAGACATGACAATCTCTGTTGATTGAAAAATCATGGACAAGGCATAAATAAAGCCGATAATCAGTGCAATAACCAAACCGCCGAACCCAGACCTCATAAAGAGGTAACCAACCGCATAGCCAACAAGAGCTAAGAGTAGGAAAAATACCAGCAACAAAATCCAGGTTCTTCGTTTATTGCTTGCAATTTGATCAAACAACATCTTAGTCACCTAAACCGCTAAAATCAACTTTAGGAACTGCCTTTTCCTCTTCTGGAGTTTGAAGGAAATCTGCTGCTTTAAATCCAAACATTCCAGCGATAATATTGCTTGGGAAAGTTTCCAATTTTACATTGTAGTTGCTGACAACACTGTTGTAGAGTTGACGAGAGTAAGAAATTTTATTTTCTGTATTGGTCAACTCCTCTTGCAATTTAACAAAGTTGGCACTGGCTTTCAAATCTGGGTAGCTTTCTGCAACTGCAAAAATACCTGAAACCTGACGAGTAAGGGCATCACTAGCTTTCATAGCTTCTGCTGGTGAAGTCGCTGCCGCCACTTGGTTACGTAGTTCTGCCACCTTTTCAAGGGTAGAACCTTCATATTTAGCATAAGCTTTTACAGTTTCAATCAAGTTTGGCAAGAGGTCATTTCGACGTTTCAACTGAACATCAATTTGGCTCCAAGCCTCCTTGGTTTGCATACGATTTTTAACTAAACCGTTATAGTTAACAATCACAAAAATAACAACAAGAGCCAAAACTCCAAGAATAATCCAAGTCATGATATAAGTCCTTTCTGCTTTTAGATTAGTACCAGTATATCAAATTTTTAATGATTGTGGTAAAATAAGATGATACTAAAGAAGGAAAACACTATGAAACCAGAAACATTTTACAACTTGCTTGCCGAGCAAAATCTTCCACTTTCGGACCAGCAAAAAGAACAATTTGAACGTTATTTTGAACTCTTGGTCGAGTGGAATGAAAAGATTAATTTGACGGCTATTACAGATAAAGAAGAAGTTTATCTCAAACACTTTTATGATTCGATTGCGCCTATTCTGCAAGGTTTGATTCCCAATGAAAATATCAAACTTCTTGATATCGGGGCTGGGGCAGGATTTCCTAGTCTACCAATGAAAATCCTCTATCCTCAGCTTGATGTGACCATCATTGATTCACTTAACAAACGCATCAACTTTCTCCAACTGTTGGCTCAGGAGCTGGATTTGGACGGTGTTCATTTCTACCATGGACGTGCAGAAGATTTTGCCCAAGACAAGAACTTCCGTGCTCAATATGACTTTGTAACAGCTCGTGCAGTTGCCCGTATGCAGGTCTTGTCTGAATTGACCATCCCTTACCTTAAAGTTGGGGGCAAACTATTGGCACTCAAGGCCAGTAATGCGCCTGAGGAATTGTTAGAAGCTAAGAATGCCCTCAATCTCCTTTTTAGTAAGGTCGAAGACAATCTCAGCTACGCCCTACCAAATGGAGATCCGCGTTACATCACGGTGGTAGAAAAGAAAAAAGAAACACCAAATAAATATCCACGTAAAGCTGGCATGCCAAATAAACGCCCGCTTTAATCTTTTTAGTAAAAAAATATTTACAAAGTTTGTAATTTTTGCTATACTATCACAAGCAAAGGTTTTTAATGTCATCCCGTGAGGTGACGAAGACGCAGAAATATTTTAAACTCTTTAAAGTTTAGACTTTAAAGAAGTCTTACTCTGAGGGCCTATTGCTGTAAAATAATGGGCTCTTTTTTGATGCCCAAAAGTGAGGTTTATATGAAACAAGAATCAACTGTTGATTTGTTACTAGACGTTGACCAACGTCCTTCAGCTGGAAAAGGAATTCTCCTTAGTTTCCAACACGTTTTCGCCATGTTCGGTGCGACCATCTTGGTACCATTGATTTTGGGAATGCCTGTATCTGTTGCCCTTTTTGCTTCAGGTGTTGGAACACTTATCTACATGATTTCAACTGGATTTAGAGTTCCAGTTTATCTAGGTTCTTCATTTGCCTTTATCACAGCTATGTCACTGGCTATGAAAGAAATGGGTGGGGATGTATCCGCTGCTCAAACAGGGGTTATCTTGACTGGTTTGGTCTACGTCCTTGTTGCTGCTGGTGTTCGTTTTGCAGGTACAAAATGGATTGATAAACTCTTGCCACCAATCATCATCGGACCTATGATTATCGTTATCGGTCTTGGACTTGCAGGTTCAGCTGTTACTAACGCTGGGCTTGTAGCGGACGGAAATTGGAAAAATGCTCTTGTAGCGGTTGTTACTTTCTTGATTGCTGCCTTTATCAATACAAAAGGAAAAGGCTTCCTACGAATCATTCCATTCCTCTTTGCCATTATCGGTGGTTACCTCTTCGCTCTAGCTCTTGGGCTAGTTGACTTTACACCAGTTCTAAAAGCTAACTGGTTTGAAATTCCTGGTTTCTACTTGCCATTTAGTACTGGTGGTGCCTTTAAAGAGTACAATCTTTACTTTGGTCCAGAAACGATTGCTATCTTACCAATCGCTATCGTAACAATTTCTGAACATATTGGTGACCATACTGTTTTGGGTCAAATCTGTGGCCGTCAATTCTTGAAAGAACCAGGTCTTCACCGTACTCTTCTTGGTGACGGTATCGCAACTTCAGTTTCTGCCTTCCTTGGTGGACCAGCCAATACAACTTATGGAGAAAATACAGGGGTTATCGGTATGACTCGTATCGCTTCTGTCTCAGTTATCCGTAACGCTGCCTTTATCGCAATTGCCCTTAGCTTCCTTGGTAAATTCACTGCCTTGATTTCAACAATTCCAAACGCTGTACTTGGTGGTATGTCAATCCTTCTCTATGGAGTTATCGCCAGCAACGGTTTGAAGGTCTTGATTAAAGAACGTGTTGATTTCGCTCAAATGCGTAACCTCATCATCGCAAGTGCTATGTTGGTCCTTGGACTTGGAGGGGCTATCCTTAAACTTGGTCCAGTTACCCTTTCAGGTACTGCCCTATCAGCCATGACAGGAATCATCTTGAACTTGATCTTGCCATACGAAAATAAAGATTAAGAGTCTAAACACACCTAATCCACTCAGACAACTGAGTGGATTTTTTCGTATACCATAATAAAAGTGTCTTGACAAAATTGTTAAAATCAAAAAGCGCATAATATCAGGTGTTCATAAACCATGATACTATGCGTTTTGTTATAATATTTGCTTTATTTGGATCAATCTCTTGTCTTACTTACGTTTCTTCTTAGCTTTCTTCATTTTGTTGGCCATGCGTTTCATGGATTGTTTCATGGCAAATTCACCGATTTTACCTTTGAGTCCGCCACCAAACATCTGGCTCATATCTGGCATTCCTGCTCCTCCGAGAGCTGACAAGTCATGCATGCCACCTTGTCCCATCATTCCTTCAAGGGCAGACATATCCATTCCTCCCATATTTGGCATATTTTTAGGAAGGTTGTTTGGGTTGATTCCCATTTGCTTCATCATCTTGTTCATATCGCCAGACATAACACCTTGCATGAGTTGTTTAGCCTGATTAAAATCCTTGATGAATTTATTAACTTCGACAAAGGTATTTCCTGAACCTGCAGCGATACGACGGCGACGGCTTGGATTTAACAAATCTGGATTTTCACGTTCTTCAGGTGTCATAGAAGACACAATGGCACGTTTGCGGGCAATCTGACGCTCATCCACCTTCATGTTTTGAAGGGCTGGATTGTTGGCCATACCTGGAATCATCTTGAGCAAGTCTTCCATTGGCCCCATGTTTTGTACCTGATCTAATTGATCGATGAAATCATTGAAATCAAAGGTGTTTTCACGCATCTTCTCAGCCATTTCAAGGGCTTTTTGCTCATCGTATTCTTGAGAAGCTTTCTCAATCAAAGTGAGCATATCCCCCATACCAAGGATACGGCTAGACATACGGTCTGGGTGGAAGGTTTCAATATCTGTAATCTTTTCACCTGTACCAGTGAACTTGATTGGTTTTCCAGTAATGTGACGAACAGATAGGGCCGCACCACCACGAGTATCACCATCAATCTTAGTAAGGATAACCCCAGTCACTTCCAACTGAGCATTAAACTCACGCGCAACATTGGCCGCTTCTTGACCAATCATGGCATCAACAACAAGCAGGATTTCATCTGGTTGAGCCAATGCTTTCACGTCACGAAGCTCATTCATCAGAAGCTCATCAATCTGCAAACGACCTGCCGTATCAATCAAGACATAGTCGTTGTGATTGGCTTGGGCTTGTTCCAAACCTTGACGTACAATCTCCACAGCTGGAACTTCTGTTCCTAGAGCAAAAACTGGCACATCAATCGGTTGTCCAAGTGTTTTCAACTGGTCAATGGCAGCAGGACGATAAATATCCGCCGCAATCATCAAAGGACGAGCATTTTCTTCTTTCTTGAGTTTGTTGGCCAGTTTACCAGCAAAGGTTGTTTTACCAGCCCCCTGCAAACCAACCATCATGATGATTGTCGGAATCTTAGGTGACTTGATAATCTCAGCCGTATCAGAACCTAAAACAGCTGTCAGTTCTTCATCAACGATTTTAATAATCTGTTGGGCAGGATTGAGGGTATCAATGACTTCGTGTCCGATTGCACGCTCACGAACTTTTTTGATAAAGTCCTTTACAACAGGCAAGGCAACGTCGGCCTCAAGCAAGGCCAAGCGAATCTCTTTAGTTGCCTCTTGGACATCAGCTTCTGAGATTTTTCCTTTTTTACGTAGATTTTTAAAGACGTTCTGCAAACGTTCTGTTAAACTTTCAAATGCCATGTTTCTTCCTCTTATTCTCTATTATCAATGCTTGTTAAAATTTCTATCTGCTCCTGCAGAAAGTCATCCTTGGGATACTGCTCCAAAATCTGGTCAAAAATCTGACTGCGGACAATGTAGTCCGAGTACATGTGCAATTTCATCTCATAATCTTCCAGAATCTTTTCTGTCCGCTTGATATTGTCGTAAACAGCCTGACGACTGACACCGAACTCTTCAGCAATCTCAGCAAGGCTGTAATCATCAGCGTAGTAGAGCTCTATATAATTCATTTGCTTATCTGTCAAAAGCGCTGCATAAAATTCAAAGAGCGCATTCATACGATTGGTTTTTTCGATTTCCATAACTTTTATTATACCAAAAAATAGCCTAATCTACCACACTAGGAAGCCAATTCGAGAAGATAGCTAGCTAAATTTAAAAAAGACAAAAGACTAGCCCCAAGTAATTTCCAATTGATAGCTAGCAAAGGGTTGTCCCTCTTGATTTTGTAATTGATAATCTAAATAAATCTTTTTTCCATCCACTTGATAACGATTCGTTTGAATGATAAACTCCTGCATCCCCATGGGTGTGGGGATATAGGCTAAACTATCACTATCCTTTAGAAAGCGCATAATGGTTTTCGGAGTGGAAAAACGGGTCATCACTAGTTCTTGACCATGAAATTTAATGACTACTTTTTCCTTTTCCTCATTGTAGAAAAGCAAATAGCGATAATCTCCCTTTTCATGCACTTCAACATCATAGAGTTGGTCAATCACTTCCAACTGCTCATCAAACTGAATCGTATTTCGCATCCGAATTTTCACATCAAGTCCTCTTTCTTGTCTCTTGTCCTACTATTTTACCAAAAAGAGCAGGATTTTGCTATAATGGTCATATGAACGAAAAAGTATTCCGTGACCCAGTTCACAACTACATCCATGTCAATAATCAAATCATCTATGACTTGATTAATACAAAAGAATTTCAACGTCTGCGTCGTATCAAACAGCTTGGAACTTCCAGTTATACCTTCCACGGTGGAGAACATAGTCGCTTCTCTCACTGTCTAGGAGTCTATGAAATTGCACGACGTATCACGGAGATTTTTGAAGAAAAATATCCTGAAGAATGGAATCCAACCGAATCCCTCCTCACCATGACTGCTGCTCTCCTCCATGATCTTGGGCATGGTGCCTACTCCCATACTTTTGAACATCTCTTTGATACCGATCATGAAGCCATCACCCAGGAAATCATTCAAAGTCCTGAGACAGAGATTCACCAAGTCCTGCTACAAGTAGCGCCAGATTTCCCAGAAAAAGTAGCCAGTGTCATCGACCACACCTATCCTAACAAGCAGGTCGTGCAGCTCATTTCTAGTCAGATTGATGCAGACCGCATGGACTATCTCTTGCGTGACTCTTATTTTACAGGAGCTTCCTATGGAGAATTTGACCTGACTCGCATCCTCCGAGTCATTCGTCCTATCGAAAATGGAATCGCCTTTCAGCGTAATGGCATGCATGCCATCGAAGACTATGTCCTCAGTCGTTACCAGATGTACATGCAGGTCTATTTCCATCCAGCAACACGCGCCATGGAAGTTCTCCTACAGAATCTCCTCAAGCGCGCCAAGGAACTCTATCCTGAGGACAAAGACTTCTTTTCACGAACTTCTCCACACCTCCTACCTTTCTTTGAAAAAAATGTGACCTTAGCTGACTATCTGGCTCTGGATGATGGTGTGATGAATACCTACTTCCAGCTCTGGATGACCAGTCCTGACAAGATTCTTGCAGACCTGTCGCAACGCTTTGTCAACCGCAAGGTCTTTAAATCCATTACCTTTTCACAAGAAGACCAAGATCAACTTGCTAGCATGAGAAAACTGGTTGAGGACATCGGCTTTGATCCCGACTACTACACAGCCATTCATAAGAACTTTGACCTTCCTTATGATATCTATCGTCCCGAATCTGAAAACCCACGGACACAGATTGAGATTTTACAAAAAAATGGAGAACTGGCCGAACTCTCTAGCCTGTCTCCTATCGTCCAATCTCTTGCTGGCAGTCGCCACGGAGATAATCGCTTTTATTTTCCAAAAGAAATGTTAGACCAAAACAGCATTTTTGCAAGCATTACCCAGCAATTTTTACACTTGATTGAGAACGATCATTTTACCCCAAATAAAAACTAGAAGAGGAATTTTATGAGTATTAAACTAATTGCCGTCGATATCGATGGAACCCTAGTCAATAGCCAAAAGGAAATCACTCCTGAAGTCTTTTCTGCCATCCAAGATGCCAAAGAAGCTGGTGTCAAAGTCGTGATTGCAACTGGCCGCCCTATCGCTGGTGTTGCCAAACTGCTGGATGACTTGCAGTTGAGAGACGAGGGGGACTATGTCGTAACATTCAACGGTGCCCTTGTCCAAGAAACTGCTACTGGCCATGAGATTATCAGCGAATCCTTGACCTATGAGGATTATCTGGATATGGAATTTCTCAGTCGTAAACTCGGTGTCCACATGCACGCCATTACCAAGGACGGTATCTACACGGCCAATCGCAATATCGGAAAATACACCGTTCACGAATCAACCCTCGTCAGCATGCCTATCTTCTACCGCACCCCTGAAGAAATGGCTAACAAAGAAATCGTCAAATGTATGTTCATCGATGAACCAGAAATTCTCGACGCTGCCATTGAAAAGATTCCAGCCGAATTTTACGAACGCTACTCCATCAACAAATCTGCTCCTTTCTACCTCGAACTCCTTAAAAAGAATGTAGACAAGGGTTCAGCCATCACTCACCTAGCTGAAAAACTCGGATTGACCAAAGATGAAGCCATGGCTATCGGTGACGAAGAAAATGACCGTGCTATGTTGGAAGTCGTTGGTAACCCTGTTGTCATGGAAAATGGAAATCCAGAAATCAAAAAAATCGCCAAATACATCACTAAAACAAATGACGAATCCGGCGTTGCCCATGCCATCCGTACGTGGGTACTGTAAAAGGGAAGAATAGACGAAAACCGCTCGGCTGAGCGGTTTTTAGTATGAACATATCACAATAAGAGTTAATCAATAAATTGAATGGCTGTTATATCAAATGGAGACTTTATCACTCTGGTAATTCTACCTCCAAGCTCATATCCGAAAGTACAGCGAATCACTTCCTTTAGTCAAACATATAACTGAACAACATTGTTTATCTTCCTGCACTTTCATATTTTTTCAATCCTTTTCTAAAAATTGTACGACTGATAATAATCAAAAAAACTGTAAAAACTATTTGATAGAAAAATAGGTTCAATGTATCTTTCCCTAAAAATATTAATACTGCAGGATTGGCAATTAATAAATTGGGAACAAATAACATAGTGATCAATCTGTTAATACCTGTAAAAATATTATATGGATACTTAGAAATTCCAATATAATTCAAAAATACATCTACTTTTGAAAATTTAGTTGGGAACCAAAATGAACTAATCGTTATTAGAAACCAAATTGAATAATATATAATACAACCACACATTAAAGAAAGGATATAAAATAATATTTTTAATGAATTTAAATGTACATTTAAATTTCCATAACTTATAAAAATGATCGCAAGACCAAAAAAAGTATTCACGAATTGAACTAAATTAAATGATCTAAAAATATAGAACAACTGAGTATCAAACGGCCTCAATAAAATTTGATCCAAGTTACCACTCAAAATATCTGATTCTAAAATTCCCATACTTCTAATTAACAATCCCATCATAACTCCATCTACAATAGTGTAGGAACCTACCAAAAATAAAATTTGATAATAGTCCCAACCATTAAAAGAGTCTATGTTTAAGAAAATCAATCTAAAAAATACAATAGGTAAACCAATCCACAGTATCGACGAAAATAGACCACAAAAGAAGTCAAAATGAAAATTCATATCAGATTTAAAACCAAAATGAAGTAGCCTAAAAATTACTTTTATTCTAAACATTTTATCCTCCCACATTTGAGAAGTGCTCCACTCCTTTTCTCAATATGAATCTTGATATAATATAAAAAATGATGCACCAAATCAATTGAATACAAATAATTCTCAAATAGTCTATTAATTTATATGTATCATTACTAAACATCTGAAGCGGTTCATATACTAAGTATTTAAAAGGTAATACATCTAAAAACAGACGAAAATTATTTGAAAAAAAACTTAAAGGCAATAATATTCCTGATAAAAACTGAATTACTATTTCTTTAACAGTAAGGACAAAAAATATATTTTCTAACCAAAAAGAAAGCATACCTACACAACATGATATTAAAAACCATAGAACCATAGATAGAATAATTGCAATACTTCCTAAAATAAGAATTTCAATGGTTAATAACTCATTCTTGTAATAAACACTGGAGAATAAAATGACAGGAATGATGATAAATAATAAATGAGCAAGCCTATCTCCAAGCATTTTACAAAAATAATACTTATAAAAAGTAACAGGTTTTATTAATATGCTAAAAAAATTTCCTGAATGAACATCGTCATTGATTTCCCAATCAACTGGATAAAAAACAAAATATGAAAAAATTATAGTCCCCAAATAGTATTGAACCATTGAGGTAAAATCATATCCTGCTATATTTATCTGGTTACTCTGATATATATACGTCCATAAAAATACTGATATCATAATTTGTATACTTGCCTGTAACATTAACAATAGTACACTTGATTTATAGTTCAAAATAGATCGAAATGATATCAGAATAATAGACATTTCTTTTTTCAATTGTGCTCCTTTTTTGTAAAATAGTTTTGTAAAATAATTTCTTCTAAAGAAAGATTTGATATTTCAAAATCTTCTATATCTACAAGCTTATTGATTGATTCTAATGTCTCAAAGACAAAATCTCTAGGTATTTTTAGTATACATTCCGATTTTGTTTGAGAAATGACTACTACTCCTTTAACAGAGCATAACTCTGGTACAAAATCTAATGTCATTTTTATCTTTAAATATTTAAAATCAGAAAATTTAGATAAAATAACATCCATTGACTCCTGCAAAATAATTTTTCCTTTGTCAATGACGATTAATTCGTCACAAACAGACGAAATATCATCCATATCATGACTCGTTAAAATAATAGTAGTATGACATTCTTCATTCATTTTCTTTAAAAATGTTCTGATATCTTTTTTAGACTGTATATCTAACCCTATAGTAGGCTCGTCTAAAAATAATATTTCCGGACTTGTTAAAGATGCCGCGATAAACTCCATTTTCATTTTTTGTCCAAGAGAGAGGGTCCGGACCTGCTGGTAAAGCTGATCTTTTACATTCAACAAATTGCTTAATTCCTGAATTCGTTCTTGTAAAATCGCCGGTTCTACCTCATATAAAGTACCAATCAATTGAAAATAATCCATAGCCGAAACATCTTGAAATAACTGTAATTTATTTCCTACTACTATTGAAATTTTTTTTCTAAAATTTATACTTCTTTTAAATGGAATTTCTCCATTCACTTCTAATTTTCCGGAACTAGGATAAAGAGTCCCAGTCAACATTTTAATCGTTGTGGATTTACCAGCTCCATTACTCCCAATAAAGCCAACTATACTCCCTCTCTTAATCGTAAAACTAATATCTTGAACAGCTCGAATCGTTATTTGATTACGTTTCAAAAATCTCTTGATAAATGGGAGTCTTGAATCAAAATTATAAAAATTTTTAGATAAATTCTGAGCATTAATAACTATTTCACTCATATATCTCTCCTTTCGATAAAATATATTTACTTGTACTTTTTCCATACTTTACCAAAATGCTAAAGATTGAGCTAAAATCTTCGGGATGGGTAAAATAATAGATGTTAAATATATGTCTTCGTGTACTTCTGTTATTAAATCAATAATCCTCTGACTACTCTTAGAAGATATCAAAAATTCCGACCACAACGTTTCTTATTGATTTTATAACGGTTATAGTAATCATACATTTAAAGATTCAAATTCCATAATCCATTCCTTGCTATTCATAAATTACCTCCATTTTTTATAGTCAGTCTAATATCTACAATTTTCTATATAATATTATTGTATCATTACTTTATATATTCGTATATAAATAAGACAATATTCCTCATAACTAATTTACATTAAACAGAGATAAATCAGTCAAAAATTAATTATTTAACTAACATAGCGAGCATAAATAACTTATACCTATAAAGACTTACTCCTATGATCTACTTAACCTCATAATCATCAAAATCAAAACAAATATTTAGTCAAATTTTGGTCACACTTTGGTCAAAAATTCCAAAAATACTAAGTTATTTTAAATATTCTCCTTTTTTGTTAAAATTTCACCAGTTTCAGCATATAAAGGTAAATTATATCTTCTTACTTTTTTCCAAAACAGCAACAGCCTTATCAGAATATAAAACCATAGCTTCAATCCTCTTTTACATCATCTTCAATATCTAGTTTCACTTCAAAAGGAATACTTCTAGTTAAAACACATTGCTTCAAAAATAACTTTACAGCAGTTGTCATATCTAAACCTAATTCATTAAAAATTGCAGTTGCTTCTTTTTTTAAATCATCATCAACTCTAACAGCAATTTGTGGCATAGTATTTTCTCCTTTTTATTCTGTATGTCTATTGTATCACTTCCAGACAGACAAATTCAAATTTTTATACATATTAAATACAAAATAAAATAGACCAGCTTCCTGATCTACTTTATTCTATATTCATAAAAATCAAAACAAATTTTTGGTCAAATTTTGGTCAACGTTTGGTCAAAAAAACAAAATATACTATACTATTTTAAAAAACTAAATTGTGATGATTGCCTATAAATAAAGACTTTGAATATTCTTTATGTTTCTTTACGCTTCTTAAAATGCCCCCTGCAGGAATCGAACCTGCAACTACTCCTTAGGAGGGAGTTGTTATATCCATTGAACTAAGGGAGCTAGATAAAAACTCTGCTGAAAAAGCAGAGTTTTTTAGTCGAATTAACGACGGATTTCTTTGATACGAGCTGCTTTACCTTGAAGAGCACGCAAGTAGTACAATTTCGCACGACGTACTTTACCGTAACGAACAACTTCGATTTTTTCAACACGTGGAGTGTGGATTGGGAAGATACGTTCAACACCTACACCGTTAGAGATTTTACGAACTGTGTAGTTTTCTGAGATACCAGCACCTTTACGTGCGATAACAACACCTTCAAAAATCTGGATACGTTCACGGTTACCTTCGACAACTTTCGCGTGTACACGAACAGTGTCACCAGGACGGAATGATGGGATATCTGTACGAAGTTGACCTTCAGTCAAGCTTTGGATTAATGGATTCATTTTATTCTCCTATCTTTGTCAATCTTGAGGAATCTTCCTCAGCGGATAAACTGTATTTTTGTGCGTCCATTACACACAAGATACAGTTTACCAAATTTCTACAAAAAAGTAAAGAAATTTATAGCAGAATTCCTAAAAAAATCGCAACCAAACCACCTAGATAGGTCAAAGTCAGGTAAGAATAAAAGACCTTCTTATCACTTAGCAATCTTTGGAGTTCGTCATTCAAGGTCGAAAAAGTTGTCAAACCTCCACAAAATCCTGTCGCTAGAATAGCATATACTTCCTTAGACTCCACATGATTGTAGAATAATCCAATCAAAAAACAACCTAACAGATTGGCTATAAGCGTTCCGATTGGCAATTTAGAAGCTTGATTATAGTGGGAAAAGAAATACCGTACTAGGGCTCCGAAACCACAAGCAATTGCAAGATAGATGATTACCATTTCTTCCTCCCCAAATAGTAAGCCAAGAGCAGGCCTCCTCCGATGCTCAAAAGCAAATATATGACTAAACTAAGATAACGCCCTGTATCAAGCAGTTTTACAGCATCAAGCATGAGACTAGAAAAGGTTGTCAAACCTCCACAAAAACCTGTACCCAGTGCTAGAACTAAGCCCTTACTAGTCCCCTTATAGACCAGATAGCCCTTGACAAGATAAACCAAGCAGAAAATTCCCAGATAGTTGACAAAGAGAGTGCCCCAAGGAAAATCTGGACTGGATGGTAACCAAGTAGAAACTAGATAGCGGACAAGTCCGCCCACCATGGCAGCTAGAAAAATTCCTAACGGATAAAATTGTTCTTTTTTCATTTGATATTCTTATCCTGATAATCACGCGAACGTTTGAGTATGTCAGAGAAAGTCGCGACAATAGTTTCCTGATAGCGCTTGTCCTCTACACGACTTCTAACCTTTTCAAAAATAACTTCTTCTCTCTTAGTATCTAAAATCGGTTTTCCTGAGGCTTTCTTATAGGCAACTACCCCCTCAACCAAATGCATTCGTTCTTCTAACAGTTTGACAATCTGGTCGTCGATTTGATCAATTTCTTGACGAATAATATCTAAATCCATACAGTCTCCTCCTTTATTTGAATTATTGTATCAAAAAGCCACCAAATAGGCTAGTAAAATCCCAACTCAAGATAAAAAAATGCACTGATTGATTGTATCAGCGCACTTTTATGCTTATCCTACTTTTGCAGCCAATTCTTCTGCGAATTGTTCCAAGCGTTCAATATCTTCTTCCTCGGCAGAAAGATCAACTTTGACACACTCTGAACCTTTTTCTGCTCCTGTTGAAACAAAGACACGATCAAAGTCATCAACAGCCTTACAGAATTCATCGTAGAAGGTATCTCCTGAACCAACCACTCCGTAGATTTTGCCATTCAAGTTGAGGTCTGCTAAGTCTTCGTAGAAGTCCATCATCTCATCTGGCAATTCTCCATCACCATAAGTATAGGTCGCAACGATAGCGATGTCTGCTTCCAAAAAGTCTGAAGCGTCAACAGTTGTACATTCATCAACATCGACATCCAAGCCCAAGTCACGTAATTTGTCTGCTACAATATCTGCAATTTCTTCGGTATTACCGGTCATACTGGCAAATACAATTTTTGCTAATGCCATATCGTCCTCCTCAATTTATCTTTCTCCATTATATCACATCTTTTTCATTTTAAAAATAAAAATTCTTGTGCTACAATGAAATGAGAAAGAATTGAGGTTATTTATGGACATTTGCCATCAAATTTTAGAAAAAATCAAAGAATACGACACGATTATCATTCACCGTCATATGAAGCCAGATCCAGATGCCTTGGGAAGTCAGGTGGGATTGAAAGCTCTTCTCAAACATCATTTCCCAGAAAAAACTATCAAAGCAGTTGGTTTTGATGAACCAACTCTCACTTGGATGGCTGAAATGGATTCTGTTGAAGATAGTGCCTACCAAGGCTCCCTTGTCATCGTCTGTGATACGGCCAACACTGCTCGTATCGATGATAAGCGCTATAGTCAAGGTGATTTTCTCATTAAGATTGACCACCATCCAAATGATGATGTATACGGTGACCTATCTTGGGTGGATACTAATTCTAGCAGTGCAAGCGAGATGATTACCCTATTTGCTGAAACAACCCATCTGGCCTTATCAGATCGAGCTGCTGAGTTGCTCTTTGCAGGAATTGTTGGTGATACAGGTCGCTTCCTCTACCCTTCTACGACTGCACGCACCCTCCGCCTGGCTGCCTCTCTGAGAGAACAGAACTTTGACTTTGCAGCTCTCACTCGCAAAATGGACACTATGAGCTACAAAATTGCTAAACTTCAAGGCTACATCTACGACCATCTGGAAGTGGATGAAAACGGTGCAGCTCGCGTTATCCTGAGTCAAGAAATCTTGAAACAATTCAATGTGACCGATGCTGAAACTGCAGCCATTGTAGGTGCACCTGGACGCATTGACAGTGTTAGTCTCTGGGGAATTTTTGTGGAACAGGCTGATGGCCACTACCGCGTTCGCTTACGCAGTAAAATCCATCCTATCAATGAAATTGCCAAAGAACATGATGGCGGAGGCCACCCTCTAGCAAGCGGTGCCAACTCCTATAGCCTAGAGGAAAACGAAATCATCTACCAAAAGTTAAAAAACTTACTTAAAAACTGATAAAATACTTGCCAAACTTTTCAGAATCTGATAGACTAGTATGGTAACAATCTATGGCTCGCAAAGAGACCATGGCAGAAAGGAAATATTGCAAAATGAAAAAAGATATCCATCCAGAATATCGCCCAGTTGTCTTCATGGACACAACTACTGGTTACCAATTCCTTAGCGGTTCAACAAAACGCTCTAACGAAACAGTTGAGTTCGAAGGCGAAACTTACCCATTGATCCGTGTGGAAATTTCATCAGACTCACACCCATTCTACACTGGACGTCAAAAGTTCACTCAAGCAGATGGACGCGTGGATCGTTTCAACAAAAAATACGGTCTCAAATAATGATAAAAAGACAGCTTCGGCTGTTCTTTTTTGTTTCTTGAAATTAACTGCTGTTTTCATGTTCCAGACTCAAAAGTATAGAGTTTTTTCTTGCCTAAAAAATATAAAAGATATATACTAGCTATATATCATATAGATTGGAGATATACCATGACGACATCACTTACTAAGCAATACAATTTTAAAATCAATGAGTCATCAATGGAACAAGCTAGAGCTATCATCAAGGAAAAAGGAATGACTATGACGGATGCTATTAGTCTTTTTATCGAGCAGATTGTTCTCGAACAGGATTTGCCAATAAAAACTGCAGAAGATTTACACCGTGAACGATTGATTCAGGAACTACAAGCCCAATCTGAACGCGCCTTAAGAGAATATGAATCCGGACAAGGAACCTCCCTAGACGATATGAGGCTACGATATGGCTTATAAAGTGATTCTATCTACTGAAGTGAGTCGGGCAATTGACAGTATTCATGATTACATTACTACAGTTCTTTTATCACCCCAGTCTGCTAAAAATACTGTGACCAAAATTTTAGATGGGTTAAAAAGTTTAGAAACCTTTCCTGAAGCTGGCTTTGATGCAGATGAAAAAATCGGACTTAAAATCAATAGTAAGTACCCCACACGAGGAAAAATTATCGGTCAATATATCTTGCTTTACTTTATCGATCATACTCAAAGAACTGTTTTTCTTTCCCACTTATTCCACACAAAAAGCGACTATGTTACCTTGCTACAAAGCAAAAATAATAAAAACTCAAAATCATCATTTTGATGTCCACTACTCTCTTAATAGCCTTGTAATTATAAAGAATACAGTCTTCATTTTAACTAGAAACTCAAAAAAACTTTGCACTCTAGATAGCCACACGATGGTTTCCAGAGTACAAAGTTTTTTAATTAGACAAGACTTAGTCTTCCTTATCTTGATTTTCAGTTCCTTACCAATAAAAAACTAAGCCTAGGACAATCTCCAAAGCTTAGTTTGATGTAGTTTTTTAATTTCCAGCGTAATATTTTTGAATTCCTTTAATAATACCTTCAACCAACTTATCTTGGTATTGTTCACTACGGATTCGTTGGTTTTCTTCTGGATTATCCATATAACCCAACTCTAATAACACAGCAGGTTTCGCAGTCTCACGAAGAACAGCGAAGGTGGCTTGCAAAAGTCCAGCATCTCTAGCTCCTGTCTCGGCCAAGAGAGATGAATGAAGATCTGCGGCCAAACGATTACTTTCACTCATACGGTCTGGATTATTGTGCCAGTACTGGTTAATCTTGCTCGGGTAACCCGCTTCTTCCTTATAAGAATAAGTCTGTATTCCCAGATTCAGCGTTGTGTCATTCCCAGTAGCGTTAAAATGAATACTAATAAAGAAGTCTGCATTCGTCTTATTTACCATACGAGAACGCTCTGTCACAAAGTCAACATCCACATCACTATCTCGAGATGTGAGAACTGTATAGCCCAGTTCCTCTAAACGTTTCCTTAATTTACGAGAGACCTGTAAGTTCAAATCTTTTTCAGCTATTCCATAATAGTAAGCGCCCGAATCACGCCCACCATGCCCAGGATCTAGGAAGATAGTTTTACTATAGTGCCCCTTTTCAAATCCTTTTGGAAGTTCTTGAACCCATTTACCATTATCTTTGAAAAAATGGCTGCTTCCATTAATAGTATAAGTTCCAGTGACATAAACGCCATCTTCTTTAAGATAATACCAAGCTTTGTAATCCTGATCATAAATCCATTCTTTGTGAGCCATGTAGCCACCAGATTTTAGATAGTAAGAGCCAATCCATTGCTGTTCAGCATAGTGTCCGCCTGACTTGAGATAGAACCAGCTAGAGTAGTTAGGATCGTACACCCATTCTTTATCTGCCATAGCCCCACTGGATTTTAGGTAATAATTTCCCTTCCAAGCATTAGCCATCATGACACCATTTTGATCAAATGCATACCATTTACCATTGATTTGACTCCATTGGTTGGACAGATATTTTCCTGAACCATTGGCGTAGTACCACTTGTTAGCCATCTGATACCAGCTATTTTCAAGTAAGTAACCATTCTTATCAAATAGATAGCCCTCATAAAGAGTATCTGAAAATTTGACACCCGTTTGACTATAATAAGTCCACTTCCCATCTTCTTTTACCCAACCAGTTTGTAGCTTAGACTCAGTAGGAAGAGTTGGCTTTGTCTCCTGCTCACTCGAACTAGGGCTCGGTCTCGTTGGCTGGATTTCTGTAGTTGCTTGAGAAGCATTTGCATAGCTAGTAGTTGAACTACCGATAGAGTTATTCGTAGAATGACTAGCATCATTAGCTAGAACTGTTTGGCTAGTAAATCCAAGAAGAGCCAGAGCAAGAATCGTAAATTTCTTATATGATTTCATTTATAACCTTTCTAGGGGAATGGAATCCCTGTGTTATTGAGTTCTTTAACTTCCTTGATGAAGGAGTTTTTTAAGGATAAAATTTCATTTTCTGGAAATAAGACTTTCATGGTATCAAGATGTTGGATAATCTGATGTCCTAGTTTTATCCCCTCTATTTTATTTTGTCTAAGAAGATTATACACCTCATACATCTTGATAGTCATAAAAGGATATAGAGGTAAATAGTAACCAGTATGGACAAAAATCCTGCAATACTTTATACGATACGATACAATTCAATTTTATCTATCAATTGTTGTGCCAAATCATAATAAGCATTTTCAGAATAGTATTTAACAATTGTTCGAAGTACATCCACCAACATATGGGTTTGATTTGTAGCTAAAGGAAGGCTACTTGTAAGAATTTCAAAAACTTCTTTTTCTTTTTGTTGATACATTTCAAGAGGAAAATCAAATAAAGTGCCTAAGCGTTGAAATACATGAAAATCAAAAGGTAACCAGTAATCCATAGAAAACAACTGTTCTTTTAGTTGTTCAAGAATTTCCCAATCCTCTTCAGTTAGCATTTTTTCAGTAGATATGAGAGTTAGTAGATGAAGGAAATTTCTAACATAAGGATTTTCATCATCTTTGACTGTATCTTTGGCATCATCAGACTCCAAAGTTCGATCATTTCTATGTTCGACTAATTTAGTTGTCTCTTCATTTTGCATGGAAACCACAAGGATGATGTCTTCATTAGAAACAATATTCAGATTTTCAAAGATTTTAAAGAAAGTATCTGCTTTAATCATAGCTTCGCCCTTTTCAAACTTACTTAAATTATTAGGGCTAATCGCTGTACCAGCTACTTGTTTTAGAGTAAATCCTCTCTCTTCTCTCATCTTTTTAAGCGCGGGGCCGAAATTTGTAGACATAACTTTCTCCCTTATTTTATTTTAACTTCACTTTTACATTATACACTAATCATAAGCAAATAGGAGAAAAACTACGAAAACGTTCTATTTCACCTTGATTTTGGGGTGTTGATATAGAAAAACGTATTTTTTCGTAGTTTTTTTAAATTTAATAAAGTTTATTAGTATACTAGATGTAAATTATTATAAAGGAGATGGTAGAACTCGCTTATCATAAAAACATTTATAAGAAAAATCAAGAGGAGACAAAATGAACAAACAAACTAAAAAATTCACACTTACTACAGTACTAGCACTTTCCTTGCTAGGTGCTGGAAGTCTTACATCACATTCAGTAGCCGCTAATGATAGACTGGTTTCCACTCAAGAAGTCAATGGTCAATCTTATCATATCTTAAACTCTGAGGTCACTAGTACTTCTGCTGGTACTACTCTAGTTGGGATTGAAGGGAATTTCTTAACGCCAGATAAACAGGCAATCTTAGATCGTATCAACTCTATTCGAAAAGAGGCTGCAGATGAAGGTCTAGTTACTAGCTATGTTCCGATCAAATGGTCAACTGCCCTAGAGAAAACAGCCTTTTCTCGTGCAGCAGAAGCTTCTGTAACTATGAATCATAAACGTTTATCTAATAAAGATATTTGGAGTGCCTGGCCTTCAGGAAATTTCTCACTAGCCGAAAACTTAGCTTGGAACTATGACGGATTTATGACGGCTATTGATCAATGGTATGAAGAAAAAGCAGATTACGTCAAATCTCTTAGTGGAGCAAGTGTCTCTGGTCAAACTGGACACTATAAATCCTTAATTGATCCAAAACTGACCTATATGGGGCTTGCAGCCTTTGATAATCCTGTCACTCAAAATGGATGGATTACCATTGCACAAAGTTTCGGAACATCATCTGGTGGCTCTGAAGAATTAGCTGGTGGTTATGGAAAAGCCATTCAATACACAGAAGTAAATTCTTCTCAGACTCAAACATTTGCGACCAAAGCGAATCTTTTTGACAAAGACTTGAAGGCTATCGGAACTCATACCAGTAAGACAACAAAACAAGGTAAGTCTAACGGGACTAATAAACCAGGTTTCTTTTTTCAAATGCAAGATATTGGTAGGGGTATGGGTTTTTGGCGTCAATCTGGCTCTCGTTGGTGGTTTATGCAACTTGACGGCTCTTATCCTTATAATCAATGGGCAAAATTAGATAATGTTTGGTATCACTTCGATGGTTCAGGCTGGATGCAAACTGGCTGGATAAAAGACAATGGCACATGGTACTATCTTGAAGGTTCAGGCGCTATGAAAACTGGTTGGCTCAAAGATAACGGTAACTGGTACTATCTTGATAGCTCAGGTGCTATGAAAACAGGCTGGATGAAGGTATCTGGAAAATGGTATTATGCATACAGCTCTGGTACACTCGCAATTAATACGACGACCCCTGATGGCTACCGTGTCAATTACAATGGTGAATGGGTGTAGGATAAGATTATAAAAAATAGATAAAAAGAAAAGGAATACAAAAATTATGAAAAAAATCGTTTTAACGACTACAGCAGTTTTATCACTCCTAGCAACAGGAGCTACAATTTCAAGTGTCAATGCAGCAAGTGGCGTCCCGATGGTCAAGTTCTGGTCTCCTGCAGCTAATGCTTATGTTGAAGAACCTGCTCCTGGTTATCGTGATACAGATTTAGTCGCAACAGATGTGACGATTGTAGAAAAAAGAAAAGCACAACTTGGAGCATTTTCTGATGGTGATGCTAAATTTACAGAGGTTGATTTTGTAGACAGGGCTTATAGACAAGAATTTTCTAAGCAATTTGCAAGTTTTGAATCAAATGGCATTGCTAGATTCAACGGTAAAACAATTGTCTTTAAAGCAACAGATTATGGTATCTATACCATGCAGTTTGAATTAGGTGGAGTTCGTTACAGACTAACAGCCGATGTTAGAGAAAACGTAGGGAAAGGGGCACCTTTTTACACTTATGTAACCAAACTAGAAGTTTTATCAACTAATCAAGCAAATGCTATCCCGAATACAAGTACTGAAAAACAAATAGAAGCAACAATTACAAAGGTTGAAATTCATCATTTTGGAGTTAATTTTGAAGGTGTACTCTCAGAGCCACTACAACACGGAGGAGATAATGCAGCTAGAGGAAATGTTACTCTAATTGATAAGGCTAGCGGAAAGATTGTGTACCAACATAATAATGATGTCATATTTAGTGGTCTAACTAATGACGTCAACGACCAATTTCTTTTACCTTTAATCTATAGCAATAAATTTAAAGGGGATGTTTTCGATATCAGACAGTTTCCTGCTGGAACATATATCTTGGAGATGTCAGGAGAGGCAGGTTCTCCACACGATCACTCAGTTGACAACAGAAAACGTGTCTTTAAAGCTAGAAAAGAGGTGACTTTCGGAAATCCTTCAACAAATTCAAATACTAACACAACAACTCAATCAGGTTCGAATTCATCTAGCTCGTCAACTTCTACAAGTTCGTCATCTGGAAACTATTCTAGCACGGATACAACCATGACGCCCCATCAGTCTAAATCTACTTGGATGTATTCGAATGGTCGCTGGTGGTATAAACACGAAGATGGCACTTATACAGCTAACGGCTGGGAAAAAATCAATGGTGTTTGGTATCATTTTGACAACTCTGGCTGGATGCAAACAGGTTGGGTAAAAGACGGTAGTTGGTACTACCTCGACGGCTCAGGTGCAATGAAGACTGGTTGGCTCAAAGATAACGGTAGCTGGTACTACCTTCAAGATTCAGGAGCTATGAAAACTGGCTGGATGAAAGTATCTGGTAAATGGTACTATGCCTATAGCTCTGGAGCGCTCGCAATCAATACAACGACCCCTGATGGCTATCGTGTCAATTACAACGGTGAGTGGGTTTAACATACAATAGAAATAGATTAAGGAGACAATCATATGAACAAAGTTATAAAAATTGAAGATGAAACAGTTTATGTTGGAAAAGGTGATAATGGCCAATTTACTGCAATTTCAAGAAAAAGTTTTGGTTTCGAACCACAAGTAGGTGATTACGTAGAATTTTATCAAAACGGTGATGAGTATATTGTTTCAAAAATAGATAACACATCTCCAGCTAGCTCTAGCCAACATTCAAATGGAGTGAGTGATAAATCTAAACTGGCCGCAGCCTTATTTGCCCTATTTTTAGGAGCACTTGGTGGATACGATTTTTACATCGGAAATTCCAAACAAGGATACAAGCGTATCGGTATAACTCTGCTAGCTTTCATTCCTATTTTATTGCCATTTGTTTTACTAGCAAATGCAATTTGGAATATTATAATTACTATTCAAGTTTTAACGTCCAAAACTGGTAGCAAATGGCACCAAGATGCTCAAGGTTTAGAATTGCAAGATTAAACATATGAAAAAATTATTTCTATTCAGTATTAGTATTTTAGCTATCTCTATTTTAACGGCTTGCCAACATCAGAGTGAAAATACTTCTGCAACAAGTTCTGAAGCGATTGCCTCAAGTACTAGTTCAACTCCTTCTACATCGGAAGAGAAGAAATCTGATTACACCCTATATAATCCTGTCCTTAAAGAATATGCCAAAGTACTAGATGGTTCGTCAACTTCACATACAGAGATCAATTCAAAAGCAAACTTAAAAAATACTTATCCTAACGAATATTCTGGATTACAGTATAGCTTGTATGATTTAGACCAAGACGGTACGGACGAACTTTTGATTGCCCTAAAAACGTATTCTAACTATTACGATTTATTAGATATTCGAACTCTTAAAAATGGTGAAGTTATTCGACTGACCAATGCAGAAAACAATCTGGACTTTATTGGAGAGCGAGTACATTTTAATCCTTTAGAAAATGGTTATTTTCAATTATCTACCCGAGTATCTATTAATCAAATCCAACTTAAACTATACAAGTTAAATCAGGATGGAACACGGTTAGAACTAGCTATGGAATCAGATACAGAAGAGGGACTGGGGACAAAACCACCTTCCCTTGATATAAGATCTTTCTCTTGGAAGTCTGTCACAAGTCTCATAAATGGAGAAACTAGCCTTCCGTCAGAAAGCAAAGGGATGGATATTTCTGCAATTCAAAATGGGGATTTTTCTAGTGTCTCAGGAACTTGGAGGAATCGTTCAGGTATTGAATTCACCTTTGACAAAAATGGTTTAGTAAGTGATCATTCCCAAGTTTCAATTGAACATGCTAAAGAAATTGACCACTATCTTAAGGCAAACTTCCTTTCTAAAGATGGAGGAGCTGGTGCAGCTATTGCCTTTTTACCGGCAGGAATCCCTATAACCATGTCTGTCACTTCTTCTACAGATAATGGCTATACTGACTCATCTGATATCACACAGGACCGCTTATGGTTTGGACAACAACTCATCAATGGACATACTGACGGATTTTTCTACAAGGTAGAATAGTTCTGGTAAACCCTTAAACTAGCTCATAAATTATCTAGTAACTATATAGGATAAATATTCTTATTCTCTTAGAATATCTATCCTATATTTTTATTTTCTCTAGATTCTTTTCGAAGCTAGATGAATTCACTTAGAAAAAGATTAGACTTTTAACCCCAAAATTGATAAAATAGGAAAGAAAATAAGATAAAAGGAAACTGTAAATCACCATGATGAACATGCAAAACATGATGCGTCAAGCACAAAAACTTCAAAAACAAATGGAACAAAGCCAAGCAGAACTTGCTACTATGCAATTTGTTGGCAAATCTGCTCAAGACCTTGTTCAAGCGACCTTAACTGGTGACAAGAAAGTTGTCAGCATTGACTTCAATCCAGCTGTCGTTGACCCAGAAGATCTTGAAACTCTTTCAGATATGACTGTTCAGGCTATCAACTCTGCTCTTGAACAAATCGATGAAACGACTAAGAAAAAACTAGGTGCTTTCGCTGGAAAATTGCCATTCTAAGCATAAGAAAAAACAAGCATTCAAGAGAATACTTGCCTATCGTGGGAGGAACAACTGTTCCTCTTTTTGCTTACTAAAAATTAAAGAATTCCATGGCCTGTTTAAACAGTAAATCCGTGTACTCTGGGTCTTCTTGGGCAATTGTAACTTGCTCTTGAATCATTTCCAAATCATCCGTTATCATTCCATCAGCTCCTAGCTGAACAGATTTATCAAAGGACTCTGAACTATTGATGGTCCACACGTACAATTTCTGATCGGTATTCCATAGCTTGTTGACAAAATTTTCATCCAAGGTTGAATACTCCATGGTGTAACCTGTGGCTTTGGTTCTTGGAAAGATACTATTGTAAGGTAGGATGAAATAGACTGGAATTTGTGAGTCATAGGCTAGCACCTGGTCAATCACATGGTAGTCTAAGGACTGCATTTGGTGGCCATTCTGCTTAATGATGGCTCCATATTTGTCCATAAAGCGTTTCATCATATCTGGACTATCTTTTCGACTTGTTTTAATTTCAATAAGAAGTTTCTGATGCAATTCATTGGCTTTGTTGAGATAATCATCAAAACTAGATACCTTACTATGATAGCCGTTTTCCGAAATATCGAGTTTGGTTAATTCTTCCAAGGTTAAATCCTGAGGATTGGCATTCACTCCTGTCAAATTCTTGATATTGGCATCATGCATCATGACAAACTGACCATCTTTTGTTTCCTGAACATCCGTCTCAACAAAGTCTGGCTCTAGCTGAGCTGTCCTTTCTAGCGATTGGACAGTATTTTGGACACCATTCTTATTAGATACTCCTCTGTGAGAAATAACTAAAGGTTTATGTGCAACTGGAGCTTCCAAATAAACATAACCCTCAAGAGCGAAAAAGATGCCTGCACAGCCCATCACTCCCCATCTCATCCAGTGGTCTTTCTTTCTCCTTGGTGTGATTTCTAGCTCTTCTCCTGTTAAGAAGGAAACAAATTTAATGAGAAAGTAAGTCAAGGCCATATAGTGGAAATTCTTAATCAAGACAAAGTTGATAATTCCCAGTACAAGAGATTCCTTATGGGTCACTCCATCCATCAGTGCCTGACTTGCTAAGATTGGGATCAAGAGAAGAATGAAAAATAGATACGTTTTGACGATAATCCAGAGCAAGTTCCAAATATAAAACCAGGATTGCCTTTTCGTCTTCTCTAGACTGTATTTGACTGCTTCTTTGACTGTTTTCTTCTCAAACAAAAGCTGAGGTAGAGCAAACATCAAACGTACTGAAATGTAAAACAGTAGCAAGGCTAGAACAGTGATCACCAAACCGACCAACCAATACTTATCTTCTACATAGGCTACTATGAATTCCGGAATGACGATTTTATTGAGGTAATAAATCTTTAAAATCTTTCGAATCAATGGAAAGAGCATCATGACATAAAAGAAAATAAAGGCCATTTTGGAAATCGTCACTTGCTTCATAAACAAGAAACTTTGACGAAAGACCTTTCGACTGTACTCCAGCAAAGTTCTCTTTTCATGATAGAGGAGGTGCCGGGCTCCGATAAAGAGAAGTCCTATCTGGTAATAGGCGATCAGTAAATTAACGATTACCAGAACAAATAAAGCAAGACTAACAAAGGGAGAACCCTTTATAATAGCGAAAATATTATTGTAGGAAAGAAAGAGATAACCTGTCTGACGGAGCAACAGTCCAGCAATCCAAGAATTAAGTGGTAACCAGACAAACTCAATCATCATAAATATCAAGAAAAAGAGAAAGAGAATTTTATCTAGATTAAAGTAGATTTTCCTAAAACCTAGATTTTTAGGCTTTTCAGGTTTCATAGGCACTCCTAGTCAAATAATTGAGATAAGTCCAAGCCACCAAAAGGATTGTTTGATAGGCTACTTTCTGTCTCTAACAATTCTCTAGCTTGATCTGACTCTAGAAAGGACTCGTAAACACGCGCCGTCATCCGAGCATCCTCCAAGCTATTATGGGACTGACCTTGAAATCCAAGAAAGGAGGCAACAGTTTGCAATTTGAGATTGGCAATACCATGTAAATCTGAACTACGGCGCTCAAAAGCTTCATCATACAAATCCACCTTGTACTGCTGGCTGTAGTCTAAGCCATGCTCTGCTAAAATAGGCAAATCACTTTTAGCAGCGTTGTACCCCACCATGGGTAAAGAACCCACAAACTCTTGGAAATCTTTTATGACTTTCTCCACTGGAGGAGCATCTTTTAAGGTCTCAGCTGTAATTCCAGTCAAACCATTGATAAAACTTTTTAGAGGCACACTGGTATGGACATAGGAATCATAGGCATCGATTTCCTGACCATCTCTAAAACGCACTGCCGATACTTGAATCAAGTGTGTTTGTCCTTCATGCTGATTAAATTCTAAATCAAAAGCAATGTAATCTTCTAATCGTTCCATTCTATACTTCTCCTCTACTGTCTCTGTTCTAATCAACTATACTATTCACAAACAAAAGAAGCCATCAGGTTAGCATGTAACCTAAACAGCTCCTTGATTATCCTCCAAATAAACGAGCAAAAAAGCCTTTCTTAGTGGATTGGACTTCTTCTTTTGCTTGGTCCAGCTCTAGCTTAAGATTTTCTTGATCCTTCATGGCTTGAAGGGTCAATTGTTGCTGCTGATCCAGTTGTTTGTCTTTCTCAGCAATCTGACGGTCTTTGATACGCATCTGCTCGTCTTTTTCTGATAACTGACGATCCTTGGCCTTTAATTGTTCATAGAGACGTAGAATTTCTGCATTCTTCTCATCAACTAGAATCTCCATCAGTTCACGTTGCTTGACATCTTCACTGACAGGCTCATCTTCAAAAATCGTTTTTTTATAGATTTCTTCTAGCTTAATCAAGCCACTTCTGGTAACGACTGTTACCCCTTTGTCATTTTTATCTGTGTCTTCTTCTGGTAATTCTTTGACACGGTTATTGATTGCTTGGCGAGATAATCCTAAGACCTCTGCAATCTCACTGACGGTCATTTCAATACTCATAATATCCTCTGAAACGTTTTCTAGCTTTTCTTTACTTAAATCTTATCATAAGCTAGAAAAACTGTCAAATTTTCGCTTAATCTAAGGCCTTCAAAAAGGCTAATAAGACTTGGGCAGAGCGACGTCCAGCTTCGATAATAAACTCATCAAAAGAGATGTTTGCTTCATGGTTAGCATTGTCACTCATAGCTCGGATAACTAAGACTGGAAGATTAAGAGCATGCGCTGCCTGAGCAATAGCTGCCCCCTCCATCTCAACGGCTAAAACTTCTGGGAAATGGGACTTAATCGCTTCTATCTTATCATTTCCTGCAACAAAACTATCTCCTGTAGCAATTAAACCAAGATGCCAGTTTTGGTCCAGTTGAGATAGACTCTCTTGGATTTTGGCTACAAAGGTTTTGTCTGATTCGAAATAAAGCGGTTGTTGCGCCATTTGTCCATAAGCATAGCCAAAAGCTGTGACATCCACGTCATGATAGGCTAATTTATTAGCAATCACAACATCCCCGACAGCAATACCTTCTGCTACTGCCCCAGCTGAGCCTGTATTGATAAGAGCATCCACTTGGAAATGATCAGCCAAAACCGCCACACTCATAGCAGACATGACCTTACCAATTCCACTTTCTACAAGAACGACTTCATGCGAGGCAATGCTTCCTGTATGATAGGTATTCCCCAAAACAACTTGCTCTTGGGCATTGTCTAAATGCTGGACCAGATAAGCCAGTTCTTCTGGCATAGCCGCAATAATTCCTATTTTCATTTCAATTCCTTTTCTATTACAAAAGTTTCATTGCTAAGACAAGCAAAATCAAGAGAAAGATGACTGCGAATAAGATTTTATTTAACTTAGAATTGAAGACATTTCTCTTAGTATTTTCAATGCGACGGCTTTTATGAATAGACGGTTCGACCTGAATCTTCAAGGTTTCCTGGCTAAAACCATGTTCCTTAGGATTGGCATAACCAAAACGGGAAGATGAAGTTGGTAAAATCTTGGTCTCCTCATCATCTAGCAAAGGGGGACCTGAAATTTTTTCGCCTCTATTAGCTCTTTCAATCATTTCATCCGTTAATAAAGGTTTACCCATACTGACCTCCTCTATTTTTTGTGCAATTCCCAATACTGAACAGCCATAATTGTCTTGGCGTCGCAGATATGACCTGATTGGATTAATTCCTTAGCTTCTTCTAGACTCACTTCAAGGACTTCCAAGGTCTCATCGTCATCCTGCGGACGTGGATTTTCCACCTTTGTCAAATCGCTTGCTAGGTATAGTTTTAACTTTTCATTACAAAAGCCAATAGCTGAATAAAAATCGTACAAGAGTTCTAATTTCCCTGTATAGGCTGTTTCTTCCTCTAATTCACGAAGGGCTGCTGCGACAGGGTCTGTATTTTCTCCTACTTCCAATTTTCCAGCTGGAATTTCGTAAGAGACAGCCTCGATAGCCTTACGGTACTGCTTGACCAAGATGAGTTTTTGCTCATTCGTTACAGCTAAAACACAGACAGCTCCATTGTGGAAAATCAAATCACGTTGGGCAATGCCCTTACCTTCCGGTAATTCAACCTGATCTTGTACCAATTTAAAAATTGGTCCTTGATAGATTTCTTTTCGGCTAAGCGTTTTTTCTTCAAATTCCATGATAGGCTCCTACTGATTATTAGGATGATGAGGGAGGCGAGTAGCATATTCATCTTTATTGACCTGACGACCACGACCAATCGCAATCGCATCTGCTGGAACGTCTTTGGTAATAGTTGAACCAGCACCAACAAGAGAATTGTCACCTAACTCAACTGGAGCAATAATGGTTGAATTTGAACCAACAAAGACATTGTTGCCAATGACTGTCTTGTATTTGTTTTTACCATCATAGTTGACTGTAATAGTTCCTGCACCGAAATTAACGTGGCTACCCACTTCACAGTTTCCGATATAAGTCAAATGACCAGCCTTGGTATTCTCACCAATTGAAGAACCTTTAACCTCAACAAAATTTCCAATATGGACTTGAGCAGCTAGACTTGAACCTGGACGAATATGAGCATAAGGTCCTACAGTGACTCCGTCTGCAACACTGCTTTCCTCAATCATAGAGTTGGTAATGACAGCTCCTGCTCCGACAGTGCTATCCACTACATAAGTACCGTTTGTCAAAACAGTCTCAGCACCAATTTTCGTTTGACCTTTCAATGTAACATTGGCTTCGATTTGAACTTCAGGAGCAATCTCAACATCAATATCGATATAAGTTGCTTCTGGATTGACAAAGCTAACGCCATTGACCATGTGTTGACGATTGATGCGACGACGCATCACTGCTTCAGCAGTCGCAAGAGCCACACGGTCGTTTACTCCAAGACTCTCATCAAAATCTTTCAAAGTATAAGCACCAACTTTTTCACCAGCTTCACGGAAAATTCCAATGACATCTGTAATATAGTATTCACCTTGAGCATTGTTGGTGTTGATATTTTTCAAAGCTTCAAACAAACGCTCGTTATCAAAAACGTAAGTTCCAGTGTTAATTTCCTTGATTTGTTTTTCAAAATCTGTAGCATCCTTCTGTTCCACAATGCGAAGAACTTCAGCATTGTCATTACGAACAATTCGTCCATAGCCAAAAGGATTATCTGTTTCAGCAGTCAAGATAGTCGCCACATTTTTATGATTGATGTGGAAATCAATCAAGTTTTTCAAGCTTTCACCAGTGATTAAAGGCGTATCTCCTGCAATGACCAAGGTGTGCCCTGACAAAACTTCTAAGATAGGCTCAGTCATCATAACCGCGTGACCAGTTCCCAACTGTTCAGATTGAGTCACAAATTCTGTCTGTCCAGCCAAGACCTGCTCAACCAATTCTGCCTTGTGTCCCACAACTGTTACTGTCTTTTCAGGTTGGATAGCTCCCACACTACGGAAAACATGTTCCAGCATTGAAATACCCGCAACCTTGTGCAAAACTTTTGGCAAATCAGATTTCATGCGAGTCCCTTTACCCGCTGCTAAAATAATGGCATAATTTGACATAATCTTCTCTTTTCTCTAGAAATTCCCTTTTATTATACCATATTTCAAATCATTCCGCGCCCTTGAATGAAAAAATGCTCCAAAGTCCTTTCCTTAACCCATTTTTTGAGTATTTTTTTTGATTTTTTTTCATTTTTAAGGTAGAATTATGTGATATGAGAAAAAAAATTAATCCGCTTATTTTATTTGGTTTTTTTGGGATTATGATTTTCATTTTAATCCTGAATCGCCCTCGTTTTGAGGACCATCCTGTAAAAACAAAGTCAAATATCGCGCAAGTAGAGACACAGGCGCTACACAATATAGATAAACCAGTAATTGATGTTTCTGGTTGGCAACGTCCTGAGGAAATTAATTACGATACTCTCTCCCAAAACATTTCTGGAGCTATTGTTCGTGTCCATAGTGGTGCTCAAACGTCCAAAGAGAACGATGCTTCCTATGTTAATGGTGTTGATAAGGCCTTTAAAACCCATATCACTGAGTTTCAAAAACGAAATGTCCCAGTTGGTGTCTATGCCTATGTAGCTGGAAAAAGTGTCCAAGACATGGAAAAGGCAGCTGAGGTATTCTATAACGCCTCTTCACCATACAGTCCAAGTTACTATTGGCTAGATGTGGAAGAAAAAACCATGTCAAATATGAACGAAGGTGTTGAAGCCTTTCGGGCAAAACTAGAATCACTAGGTGCTAAAAACATCGGAATCTACGTTGGGGTCTACTTCATGGAAGAACACAGTATTGATACAGACAAGTTTAATTCTGTTTGGATTCCTTCCTATGGTTCAAATACTGGATTTTTCGAAAGCAAACCTAATACGGACTTAGATTACGACATCCACCAATACACTTCAAAAGGAAAAATTGCTGGCTTTGACCACGATTTGGATATCAACGTCATCTCTTCCTTAAAAAACAAAGAAGAAACCTTTAGAAAACTCTTTTTAAAACCTTAAAAGCATTTGTTTACCATTTGCTTTTTCTTTTTGTGTTTGATTGTGATACAATATAATAAGGATTTTTTGAAATAGAAATAGTTGGAGGAAACATATGCTCTCATGGTTAGCACGCCTTATTAAAGGGATTGTGATTGCTCTTGGATTTATCCTACCGGGAATTTCCGGAGGGGTTCTAGCAGCAATCTTAGGAATTTATGAACGGATGATTGGCTTTTTGGCCCATCCCTTTAAAGACTTTAAGGAAAATGTTTTGTACTTTATTCCAGTTGCTATCGGTATGCTTCTAGGAATCGGCTTATTTTCTTACCCGATTGAATACCTGCTTGAAAATTATCAGGTCTTTGTTTTATGGAGCTTTGCGGGAGCCATTATCGGTACGGTTCCTAGCCTACTCAAAGAATCAACTCGAGAGTCTGACCGAGACAAGATTGATCTAGCTTGGTTCTGGGCAACCTTTATCATTTCTGGACTAGGTCTCTATGCCTTAAATTTCATCGTTGGAACCTTAAGTGCAAGCTTTCTTAATTTCGTCCTAGCAGGGGCACTATTGGCTCTTGGTGTATTAGTTCCTGGCCTCAGCCCATCAAATCTACTTTTGATTTTGGGTCTCTATGCTCCTATGTTGACAGGTTTCAAAACCTTTGACCTCTTGGGTACCTTCTTCCCGATTGGAATCGGAGCAGGTGCAACTCTCATCGTTTTTTCAAAAATGATGGATTATGCCTTAAACAACTACCACTCACGCGTCTATCATTTCATCATCGGTATCGTCCTATCAAGTACTCTTTTGATCTTGATTCCAAATGCAGGAAACGCTGAAAGCATCCAATACACAGGCCTTTCTCTTGTTGGTTATGTCATCATCGCCTTCTTCTTTGCCTTGGGAATCTGGCTTGGTATTTGGATGAGCCAATTGGAGGATAAGTATAAATAATGGCAAAAAAAGTAAAAGTCAAAAAAACATTGGTGGAACAAATCCTGTCTAAAGCAGGTGTCCCACATCAAGGGATTCAAATCAATGCCCTGGAAGGACAACTTCCGCAAGATTATGACCGAGATCAGATTTTCAAAACCTTGGCTCTTTTGGGAGACAAGACAGGACCGATTATCGGAATTGTGCCTATCACTCAACACTTATCTGAAAAGAAACTAGCTAAAATTTCTGGCAATAAAAAAGTGAGCATGATTCCACAAAAAGACTTGGAAAAAACAACTGGCTACATTCATGGAGCCAATAATCCTGTCGGCATTCGTCAGAAACACAATTATCCCATTTTTATCGATAAGATTGCCCTAGACTTGGATCAAATAATTGTATCCGCTGGCGAAGTTGGTCACAGCATTATCATCGCGCCACAAGACTTGGCTAGCTTTGTAAAGGCTGACTTTGCAGATATCTTGGAGGACAGCAAGTAATGAAACTCTACTTTGTCCGCCACGGTCGCACCGTCTGGAATCAGGAAGGACGCTTTCAAGGCGCTAGTGGCGATTCTCCCCTACTTCCTGAATCTATTGAAACCCTTAAAAAACTTGGTCAGTATCTCAAGGAAATTCCTTTTGATCAGATTTATGCAAGTGATTTACCTCGAGCGGTCAAATCTGCCGAGATTATTCAAAGTCAACTCCAGACACCCTGTCCTTTAGAATGCGTTCCTAATCTCCGTGAATGGCAGCTGGGTAAATTAGAAGGTTTGAAAATCGCAACCTTGGAAGCTATCTACCCACAACAAATCAAGGCTTTCCGTACGAATCTTGCCAAGTTTGACACTCAAATGTTCGGAGCCGAATCCCTCTATAGCACAACTCAACGGACTATCCAATTTATCAAATCACTTAAAGATAGTCCGGCTGAGCGTATTCTAATAGTCGGTCACGGCGCCAATCTTACTGCCAGTCTTCGTACTCTTCTAGGTTACAAAGAGCCTCTTCTTCGTAAAGATGGCGGTCTAGCAAATGCCAGCCTAACAATTCTTGAAACCCATGATTTTGAAACATTCACTCTTGATACGTGGAATGATACCTCCTATCAATAACAGAACTTGATTTTAGCGTCAAGTTCTTTTTAGTTTTGAAAGATTATCCGTGAATTTCTTGGTTATTTATGATAAAATGGGAGTATCGCAAAAAATGACTCATCGTATTCAATTTTGAGTAAAACTAGGAGGATCCCATGTCAACAGAACATATGGAAGAACTAAATGACCAGCAGATCGTTCGCCGTGAAAAAATGGCTGCGCTCCGTGAACAAGGAATCGATCCATTTGGAAAACGCTTTGAACGCACTGCAAATTCACAAGAATTAAAAGATAAATATGCTGACCTCGATAAAGAACAATTACACGATAAAAACGAAACAGCTACTATTGCAGGACGCTTGGTAACTAAACGTGGTAAAGGTAAAGTTGGTTTTGCCCACCTTCAAGACCGCGAAGGTCAAATCCAAATCTACGTTCGTAAGGATGCTGTCGGTGAAGAAAACTACGAAATCTTCAAAAAAGCAGACCTTGGTGACTTCCTTGGTGTCGAAGGTGAAGTGATGCGTACAGATATGGGAGAACTCTCTATCAAGGCGACTCACATTACACACTTGTCTAAGGCCCTTCGTCCACTTCCAGAGAAATTCCATGGTTTGACAGACGTTGAAACCATTTACCGTAAACGTTACCTTGACTTGATTTCTAACCGTGAAAGCTTTGAACGCTTTGTCACTCGTTCAAAAATCATTTCTGAAATCCGTCGTTACCTTGACCAAAAAGGCTTCCTTGAAGTAGAAACACCTGTTCTTCACAACGAAGCTGGTGGTGCT
The DNA here is from genome assembly GCA_905221095.1 of bacterium. Taxonomy (GTDB): domain Bacteria; phylum Bacillota; class Bacilli; order Lactobacillales; family Streptococcaceae; genus Streptococcus. Next base: position 195,634 of record CAJNBV010000002.1, on the reverse strand, counting down.
GCTGCCCGTCCATTTATCACTCACCACAATGCCCAAAATATTGACATGGTACTTCGTATCGCGACTGAGCTTCACTTGAAACGCCTTATCGTTGGTGGTATGGAACGTGTCTATGAAATCGGCCGTATCTTCCGTAACGAAGGAATGGATGCTACTCACAATCCTGAGTTTACTTCTATCGAAGTTTACCAAGCTTATGCAGACTTCCAAGACATCATGGACTTGACTGAAGGTATTATCCAACACGCTGCTAAATCAGTTAAGGGTGATGGTCCAGTTAACTATCAAGGTACTGAAATCAAGATCAATGAACCATTTAAACGTGTTCACATGGTGGATGCTATCAAAGAAATTACTGGTGTAGATTTCTGGCAAGACATGACTTTCGAGGAAGCCAAAGCTATAGCTGCTGAGAAGAAAGTTCCAGTTGAGAAACACTACACTGAAGTTGGTCACATTATCAATGCCTTCTTTGAAGAGTTTGTTGAAGAAACCTTGATCCAACCAACCTTTGTCTATGGACATCCAGTAGCTGTATCTCCACTCGCTAAGAAGAATCCTGACGACGAACGCTTTACTGACCGTTTTGAGCTCTTCATCATGACTAAGGAGTACGGTAATGCCTTTACTGAGTTGAACGATCCAATCGATCAACTTAGCCGTTTCGAAGCCCAAGCTAAAGCCAAAGAACTTGGTGACGATGAAGCGACAGGCATCGACTACGACTACATTGAGGCTCTTGAATATGGTATGCCTCCAACAGGTGGTTTGGGAATCGGTATCGACCGTCTCTGCATGCTCCTCACTGATACAACAACTATCCGTGATGTATTGCTCTTCCCAACAATGAAATAACCCCTTATCCTCTGGTACTTGCCAGGGGATTTTTCGATGCAAAAAGAGACTGAGGAAAACTCAATCTCTACTTTTCACTTCTTTGGTTGCTACATCTTCTCCAAACCATTTTTGGCTGATTTCCTGGAACTTCCCTTCTTGGTGTAATGTGATAAAGGCTTGGTTTAATGCTTGCAGCAATCTCTTGTCTGCTGGTCTAACTCCGACCGCAAAGGATTCACTTTCAAATCCAGCTGAAAAGACATTATAGTCATTTAATATACCTTCCGACTGGAGATAGTAATTAGCATACACTCGGTCAATCAACAAAGCATCAATCCGGTCATTTTTCAAATCAATCAAGGCCTCATTGAAACTCTGGTACTGATTAGCCTTCTGGTCTTTTACACGATTTTTCAGTAAATCTGGCTGGGCTTCAAAATCCAAATAACCAGAGGAACCGGCTTGGGCTCCCAAGGTCTTATCCTTCATATCCTCTACCGAATGAATCTGCTGGCTTTTCTTCGCAACTAAAACTTGCTGATTTTCCATATATGGAATGCTAAAGGAAACCTTCTCTCGGCGTTCATCAGTGGCAGAATAGCCATTCCAGATGGCATCAATAGTTCCATTTTGCAGTTCCGTCTCCTTCATATCCCAATCGATTGGCTGGAATTGCACCTTGACACCTAATTTCTCAGAAACTGCTTGCGCCAAGTCAATATCAAAGCCTGTATATTGGCCATTCTTTTCTTCAAATCCCATGGGTACAAAGGTATTGTCAAAACCAATAGTAATGGTTCCCTGCTCTTGATACTTATCCCAGTTATCCTGTTTGGGATCACTAGCCTTCTGAGTACAAGCCGTTAAAAAGAGGGTCAGGAGCGAAACCAATACTAAAGCAATTTTCTTATTAGTCATTGGCACCTCCTACTTGGGCTCAACCTTGAGAATCTGATCTGCGATATTTTCAGCGAATTGTAAATCGTGGGTAACCACAATCTGCGTCATGCCAAGTTCCCTATTTTGCAAGATCAGTTTTTCCACTTCCAAGCGTAATTCTGGATCCAGTGCAGAAGTTGGTTCATCGTAGCCAATGATTTCTGGGTCAATCATCATAGCACGCGCCAAGGCCACCCTTTGCTTTTGCCCACCAGATAGTGAGAATGGATAAGCATCTGAGTGCCCTGCAAGTCCTAACTGTTCCAAAAGCCCTCGCGCCTTCTTCTCAGCCTCTTCCTGCTTCATTCCCATGGTTTTTACGGGCGATAAGGTCAAATTATTTAGAACTGATAAATGAGGGAAAAGTTGAAAATCTTGGAATACAAATCCCAGTAGATTACGCTTCTCCAGTTCATCCAATTCTAAAGGTTCTCCATTATAAAAGATTTGCCCTGAATCAATGGTTTCAAGGCCCGCAAGCATGCGTAAGAGAGTCGTCTTACCTCCACCCGAAGGCCCAACAATAGCTAGGATTTGCTTTTCAGGAATTTTTAGACTGAAATTAGATAAAATTTGCTTTTCACCAAAGACTTTATTGATATTTCGTAATTCTAACATGGCAGCCTCCTATCTATAGTAACTGTACTTCTTCTCAACTTTTTTGGAAATGATTGTCACAATCCCAATCAAAATCAAGTAAATGGCTCCTGCCAAGAACATGGGAACAAGACTGGCATCACGGTTGGCAGCTGTTCGACTCGCCAAGATAAGGTCTGAAATTCCTAGAGCGTAGACCAGAGACGTATCCTTGACCAAACTCATGACCTCATTAAATACACTAGGAAGAACAATCTTGGTCACCTGAGGCAAAATAATATAGCGCACTGTATCAAAAGGATTAAACTTCAAGACCTTAGCAGCCTCGTATTGACCTCTAGGAATGGTATCAATCCCTCCACGGAAAATTTCAGCGAAGTAAGCCGCATAATTCAAAACAAAGGCAATAATAGCCGCAGGAAGACGATCCAAACGAATCCCAATGCTTGGAAGCACATAATAGATAAAGATCAATTGCAAGAGCAAGGGTGTCCCTCGCATGATCCAGATATAAATATTAATCAGATGATGGAGGGGCTTCCAATGGACTTGCAAGGCAAAGGCAATCAAAACGCCCAAGGGAATAGAAAAAATCAAGACCAGTGCAAAAACCTGTAAAGTCATGCTTGCACCGCTCAATAAACTCGGTAATATCTCAAATAAATAAGACATACTGACACCTCCTAAAAATAATTGTTCCCATTATAGCATAAATAAACAAAATAGCCAACTATTTTTGTAAAAAAATTCTATAAATAAAATAAGAGTTTTGCTATGAAAACAAAACTCTATCCTTCTAATGATACAATCTTAACCTGATTTATATAAAAATTCTCGTCACATTGCCATAAAACCTCAGCCATATTTTTGTAAGAAATGGATTTATCGTGATCAGCTCTAATTGTGAGATTATAACCACTCTCATTCCTGTCCATGTCAATATTTAGATTATAAAATCCCTTCTGTTCAATGAGAATATTCAAGGTATCAATTGAAGGTTTATTGGTCACAAATCCAGTCATTCTGATATGGTAATGGGTATCGCTTTTCAAAAATTTGGAGCTACTTTTCTGGACAGAGACGACAATTAGACTACAAAATAAACCTAGAAAAGCAAATCCTGCCCCAATTGCCATCCCAATCCCTGCAGTTGCCCAAATACCGGCTGCTGTGGTAATGCCACTAATTTTTTTGTCCCTCATGAAAATAATACCACCACCAATGAAACTAATTCCACTGACAATTTGGGCCGCAACCCTAGAAGTATCATAATTAGGCGTATCCAAGAAAGCTTCTTTTGATAAAATCATCATTAAAGTTGCAGTTAAGGCAACCAAGATATGAGTCTTTCTCCCAGCCTGCTTGTGCTTAGACTTTCTTTCATAGCCAATGATAAAACCAGAAAAACAAGACAACAAAATGAGAATAATATGCCGGACTTCAATCGGTAGAGCTATCGTATCAAGCATTATTTTCCTCCTCTATCACTCATAATTTTATATTATAGTCCTAGTTATAACTTTTTTCAAGAGAATATATTATACTCTTCGAAAATCTCTTCAAACCACGTCAACGTCGCCTTGCCGTACATATGTGACTGACTTCGTCAGTCTTATCTACAGCCTCAAAACAGTGTTTTGAGCAGCCTGCGGCTAGTTTCCTAATTTGCTCTTTGATTTTCATTGAGTATTAGTTAAAAATGATACTTTTTAAAACAAAAAACTGCAAGTTATCCTCTGGTAATAACTTGCAGTTTTCTGTTATGTATGAATTCTTACAATCTCTCAAATAGTTCTTGCATTTGAACATCGTCTGGAACCAGTTTTAAGTAAGCTTGTGCATTGACTTTTGCTTCTTCAAAGTAACCCAATTCACGCAAGAGATAAATATATTGTTCCAGAAACTCTGGATTGTCCTTTAAATCTCCTGCCAACTCTTGGTAATGCTCATAAGCAGTATCCAAATCGTCCATTTCTTGATAGGAACGAGCAATCATCCACTTAGTCAAAAGATTTTCTGGCTCCTCGCTCTGCAAGTCTAGAATATCCTCATAACGCTCCTGCTCTAGATAAATAGTTGCCAAACGAAGCAAGATTTCTTCTGTATCCTCAGCGTCTTCTTTTGCAGTAAGGAGATAGTTTTCTGCACCACTAGCATCATGTAATTCATAAGAGAATTGTGAAGCAGCTAGCAAGAGACGAGTTTCAAAGGGATTTTTCTCTAAGCCTTGCTTAGCGATACGCAGGGCTTCTTGAACTTGATGCTCCTTATGTAAGGCCTGACTGTAACCATACTCATATCCCTCAAAGTCAGGTGAGATAGTATCGAGCTGCTTAAAGTAGAGGACAGCTTTTTGGTATTCTTCTTGATCAAAGTAAAGACTGGCTAACTCAAAAGCTGTTAGGTCATCATATTCTAACTCCAGGGCTTTTTCTAAAAACTCTGTGGCCGTTTCAAATTTCCCTAACTGGGCATAGGCAAAGCCAATTCGTTGATAGGTAGAAATGCCTGTTTGCTCATAAATCGAGCGATTATCTAACTGGGCATAGCCTTGAATAGCTTCTTGGTAATTTTCCAACTCACTATCCAACTCTGCTAATCCCAATATCAAGAGAGGATCTTCTGAGTAAGTCAAAGCCTCCAGCAATTTCTCACGCGCCACATCTGTCAAACCTTCCAGCTGGTAAAGGTCTGCCTTCAGAGCCAAAGCCGACACATACCAGTCACTGTCAGCTTGGATTTCCTCTAAATAGGCAAAGGCTTCTTCAATTTGACCATCCTCGCTAGCAATAGATGCTAGATTAAGATTAACCTCTGGAAAATCTTCTACAATTTTCAGGTAAATTTCCTTGGCCTGAGGATAGAAACCAATTCCTTCTAGATAAGTGGCTAACTCATAAAGAAGGTCACTTGAATCACTTTCTAACGCTTTGGCGAAATAATGCTCAGCCTTGGTTAAATCTTGCTCTTCCAAAGCCTGTAACATCTGTTGACTATTGTTCACTCTTGACTTCCTCTCCCTCTAGTTCATATAGACCACTGACTACCTTATACCATTTAAAAATGGCTGAAATGACAACCTTAGCAGAAGCATAAACCGGAATACCGAGTAAAACTCCCCAAATACCAAACATAGATCCTGAAGTTAACAAGACAAAGAGAACATTAATGGGATGGATATTTAATTGACTTCCCAAAATCAATGGAGAGACAAAACGGCCTTCAATAGTTTGTTCTACGATAAAGACAATTACCACTTTTAAAAGCATGACTGGCCCAGCAATCAAGCCCAATACTAAAGCTGGAAGCATGGCTAGGAAGCTACCAAGATAAGGAACCAGATTTAAAATACCAGCAGTTACACCCAGCGTAACCGCATAACGTAGACCGATAATCTTGAAAAAGATGATAAACATTACTGCTACAATAATAGCCACTGTCACTTGCCCTCGAACATAGTTTGACAACTGTTGATTCACATCTGATAAAACTTGTCCTACAGGTTCTTTCAATTTTGTTGGCATGAATTGGGTCAAATAGTGACGCAGGCCTTTCCCATCACGCAAGAGATAAAAGAGCATGAAAGGAACGATAATCAAGGCAACAATCACTTGAGATGCGCCGCTAATAAATGCACTCACCCAATTGACTGCCTGAGAAGAAACCTTGCTCGCCCAAACTGTAGCCTGACTAGAAAAATTGGTCAAAACTTGCTCTAACTGAGGTCTGAAATCATCTGGCAAACGCTTGGTGACCAAATCATCAATAACCCTATCTGCATCTTCGAGATAGATTGGGACATTCCTTGCAAAGGTTACAACCTGCCGTTGCAGATTTGGAATGGCTACTGCCAAGCCCCAAATGATAAAGAGAGCGATAATCACAAAAACAATACTGATAGCTATAACGCGATTAATCTTATGCTTCTCCATCCAATCAACAATAGGATTCAACAAATAATATAGCAGGCCAGATAAAATGACTGGCAACATCACAACTGCCAAAAAGTCCAAAACAGGTGAAAATAGAAAACTAATCTTACTTAAAATAAACAGATTGAGTCCCAATAATAAGGTGACCAAAAATACCGTAATGGCTTTGTTATCCAAAAACCACTTGAAAAACCAAGATAGGCTAAAATGTTTCTCTTTTTGCTCCATAAATACTTCCTTTCTATCGTTCTCTCATTATACCATTTTTAGGTCAAAATAACTCTTTTTTAAAGTGCTTACATGAAGACAGCGACATAAAAAATCTCCTCAAAAGAGGAGATTCGATTAGTCTTGAATATGACGGTCTAAGTTCTTCTGATAATCTGCGTTTGATTTGGCTTTTTCATCAGCAAATTTCTTGCGGAACTCATCCATTTCTTTAGTAGTGACAATCTTATCTTGGATTTTCAAATATTTATAGCTATGTTCACTAGTCTTATCACCGACCCAGCCACCTGCACCGCTACCAGGAACATTTTTCGTTACGAGCATTTGAGCACCGTCTGAGTGTACAGGAATAACCAAGGCACTGTCTGTTAACCAAGCTTGAGCTTTTGCATATTTAGCATATCGTTTTTCAAGATTTGTTTTCTCACTATTAGCATCAGTAATTAACTCTTTAAACTTATCTAACCCAACCGCTTTGATTGCTGAACTGTCTTTACCTGGTACTACACCTAGGGAACCAAGAAGATTTGGTCCAGATGTTGGATCAAATATATCTAGATAAGTTGACGGATCTGCGTAATCAGGTCCCCATCCACTATTTGCATTAATATCCCAGTCAGTATTTGAATTGGAAGTAGCTAGAATTGTCATACTTGCCAATTCATCGTCAGAAACTTGTTGAATATCAACTACAACATTGTCTGATCCAAGAGCTTCCTCGACGGATTGTTTATAAGATTGAGCTTGACGCACAAATTCTGGACGAGTAGAAGATACTGGAATATCTAAATGAATAGGGAACTGTACTCCATCAGCTTGAAGGGTTTTCTTGGCAGCTTCAAATTTAGTCTTAGCCTTATCTACATTATGAAGTGAATCCTGGGCATCATCAAGACTGACATCTTTCCATACACCATCTAACTTATCCAATTCTGCCTTAGCTACTTGCCCAAATGACTGCTCTCCTACCTGTACAAATGTTGGAGGGATTAAACTTGTACGTAATTTACGCGGTGCTACTTCGTCCCCAAATACTTGAGAGATTCCTGCTTTACGATCTGCCGCAAAAGCCAAGGATTGACGGAAATCTTTGTTCAGCAAAGCCTTCTTAGTAGATGATTTTTCTGCATCACTTGTTTTAGCAGTGTGATTATAGGCAACACGGTCAATATTCGTCGAAATATAGAAAGTAGTTCCTTGTTGTTGACTATAAATAATGTTATCTTTATATTTTTCTTTTAGCCGTTCATAGTTAGCAGAGTTTTTAAAGAGAGGTGCTGCAGGATAATTTCCTTCATCAAAACCACGTCCCAAAGAGTCTGCATCCTGACCATCAAAGTAAGACAACTTAATATCATCAATAAAGACATTTTGTTTATCCCAATAATTTTGGTTTTTAGTCATTTCAATAGAAGATTTAGATGTAAGACCTTTTAAAAGATAAGCCCCATTATATAGAATACTTGTTACATCAGTCGCCTTACCAAAGTCATCTCCTTTAGAAGCTAAAAAGTCTTCGCTAACAGGAGCAAGAATTCCCATTGTTGTCTTCGAATTCCAGAAAGATTCTGGATGGTTTAAAGTATATACTACAGTATAATCGTCTGTTGCTTTTACACCAACAGTAGAAAAATCCGTTGTTTTCCCATTTACATAGTCATCCAATCCTTTGATAGAATCCTGTACAAGATAAAGTGCTTCTGATTTCTTATCAGCTGCGTGTTTTAAACCAGTTACAAAGTCTTGAGCCTTAACTTCTCCATACTCTTCTCCTTCATTGGTATACCACTTGATACCCTTACGAATTTTATAGGTATAGGTCAAACCATCTTTGGAAACAGTCCAATCTTCTGCAACTGATGGTACTAGATTCCCGTATTGATCATTTTCCAGTAGTCCATCAATGACATTACCAGTAATCTGTTTTGTAGACTTTTGTCCAGAAACTGTATAATCCAGAGTCGAAGGATCTGATGAAAATACATAGGCATAAGTAACTGGTTTATTTGCTTCTTTATTAGCATTACCAGATGAACACGCTGCTAGGACAGCTGCCGAGAGTACAGCAACTCCTGCTGCTAAGAAAACACGTTTTTTCATAAACAAACTCCTTTGCAATTTGTATAGGATTATTATAGCACTTTTCAAAAGGAAATCAATGAAAACATTCTTAATATTATCATGAAAAAATTGAGTAAAGCTCTTGCCAAGGTTGATTTCTTCATACTAGCATTTTTGTGATATAATAGTCATATCTTTTATATAGAGGTAAAGTTATGAAAGAAACTGTTTACTTTGGAACTTATACACGTCGTACTTCCCAAGGGATTTACAAGGCAGACTTTGATACAGAAACTGGTCAGCTTTCAAATCTAGAACTTTTTGCAGCTGAGCCAAGTCCAACCTACCTGGCATTTGACCAACACCAACATCTATACACCGTTGGTAGTCAAGACAATAAGGGGGGAATTGCAGCCTATCAAACTGATGGGACTTTATTAAATCATGTCGTTGAAGAAGGAGCTCCCCACTGTTATGTTGCTGTTGATGAAAAGCGTGATTTGGTATATGCTGCCAACTACCATAAAGGACAGGTACTTGTTTATAAACGACAGGAAGATGGTCGTCTTCTACTTAGTGATGTAGATCAACACAGTGGCCAAGGTCCGCATGAGAATCAAGCTTCTCCCCACGTTCACTTTACAGATTTAACACCTGACCACTATCTAGTGACCTGTGATTTGGGTACTGACCAAGTCATCACCTATGACCTTGATCAAGAAGGGAAATTATCTAAGCTCTATACCTACAATAGTATTCCTGGAGCTGGTTCTCGTCATATCGTTTTCCATAACCACTATAAAATCGCTTATCTGATTTGTGAACTCAATAGTACTATCGAGGTTCTAATCTACGATGGTGTTGGCGAATTTGAACGCATGCAGGTCATTTCAACTCTACCAGACGGTTACGAAGGATTTAATGGAACCGCTGCTATTCGTCTCTCTAAAGATGGTAAATACCTCTACGCTTCTAACCGTGGTCATGATTCTATCGCAGTATATACAATCCTTGCAGACGGTAGCTTAGAGTTATTAGAAATCGTTCCTACTCATGGTCAGACTCCACGTGATTTTGATTTGACACCAGACCAAGAATTCCTTATTGCTGTTCATCAAGACTCTGACAATGCAACCGTCTTTAAACGCAATCCTGAAACTGGTCGTCTAGCAGAACTCTCAAACGACTTCCATGTTCCAGAAGCAGTCTGCATCAGTTTTGCTCCTTAAGGAAACATAAAAAAATGAACTTGAAATTTTCAAGTTCATTTTTTTCTTATAGTCTATTTCCGACATTGATACGATTAATAGCACGTTGCAAAGCAATCTTAGCACGACGTTCTTGATCAATCAAGTTTTTTTCATGTGCTTCTTCGATTTCACGTTCTGCTCGAAGCTTGGCACGTTCTGCACGGCTAACATCGATATCACGAGCACGTTCTGCAGAATCCGCAACGATTGTAATGATATCATTGGCAATTTCAATAACGCCTCCGTTTACTGCAATCCAGTTCACGTGATCTTCATCATCAATACGTTTTACCTTTACCTCATCAACTGCTAAAACCGCAATCATATTTTCATGTCGTGGCAAGATCCCCATCTCACCATCCAGAGTTCGAACCGATACATAGCTGGCATGGTGATCATAGACGAGACCATCTGGTGTCACGATCTGGACAGTTAACTGAGCCATAGATCACCTCTTAAAATCCCATTTTTTCAGCTTTGGCAATAACGTCTTCGATAGAACCTACACCACGGAAGGCATCTTCTGGCAAGTGGTCATGTTTACCATCAAGGATTTCCTTAAAGCCACGTACAGTTTCAGCAACTGGAACATAAGAGCCTGGTTGACCAGTAAATTGTTCCGCAACGTTGAAGTTTTGTGACAAGAAGAACTGGATACGACGGGCACGAGCAACCAAGGTCTTTTCTTCATCAGAAAGCTCATCCATACCAAGGATAGCAATGATATCTTGCAATTCATGGTAACGTTGAAGGACACGTTTTACTTCGGCAGCAACTGCATAGTGCTCTTCTCCAACGATTTCAGGTGCCAAGGCACGTGAGCTTGAAGCAAGTGGGTCAACGGCTGGGTAAATACCCAATTGTACCAACTTACGTTCCAAGTTTGTAGTAGAATCCAAGTGAGCGAAGGCTGTTGCTGGCGCTGGGTCAGTATAGTCATCCGCTGGCACATAGATAGCCTGGATAGAGGTTACAGAACCCTTCTTAGTTGATGTGATACGCTCTTGCAATTGACCCATTTCCGTAGCAAGTGTTGGTTGGTAACCAACGGCTGATGGCATACGACCCAAAAGGGCAGATACTTCTGAACCAGCCTGAGTGAAACGGAAGATATTATCGATAAAGAGAAGCACATCTTGGCCTTCTACATCGCGGAAGTATTCAGCGATTGTCAAACCAGTAAGGGCAACACGCATACGTGCTCCTGGTGGCTCATTCATCTGACCAAATACCATGGCTGTTTTCTCGATAACGCCCGATTCTTTCATTTCCCAGTAAAGGTCGTTCCCTTCACGAGTACGTTCCCCAACACCGGTAAATACTGAGATACCACCGTGTTCTTGGGCAATGTTGTGAATCAATTCTTGGATTAAGACGGTTTTACCAACTCCGGCACCACCGAAAAGTCCAACCTTACCACCTTTTAGGTAAGGGGCAAGAAGGTCGATAACCTTAATCCCTGTTTCAAGGATTTCAGAAGAGGTAGACAACTCATCAAAAGTTGGAGCTTTTTTATGAATTGGCTGACGCTCTGCGTCTTCTGTAAAAGGAGCTTCCAAGTCAATGGTATCTCCCAAAACATTGAAGACACGTCCCAAAGTTTCTTTACCTACTGGTACAGAGATTGGACGACCTGTGTCCAATACTTCCATTCCACGAGTCAAACCATCTGTTGATTCCATGGCGATAGTACGGACCATACCATCTCCCAACTCCAAGGCTACTTCAAGGACGATTTTTGTTTTTCTTTCGTCATTTTTGTAGACGACAAGTGCATTGTTAATCTCAGGAAGTTTTTCCCCTGCTGCAAACAAGACGTCTACAACGGGACCGATAACCTGAGCAATTTTACCTGAACTCATCTCCTTCTCCTATTCTATATAAGATACTGTCGGTTCCTAGCTCAACTAGGTCCTAATACTCTTCGAAAATCAAATTCAAACCACGTCAGCGTCGCCTTACCGTACTCAAGTACAGCCTGCGGCTAGCTTCCTAGTTTGCTCTTTGATTTTCATTGAGTATAAGTTCATTTTCATACGAGCTGGACCAGAGCCTATTCTAAGGCACTAGCTCCTGCTACGATTTCTGTAATTTCTTGTGTAATCGCCGCCTGTCTGGCACGGTTATACTGAATTGTCAAATCATTGATGACTTTCTTAGCATTATCTGTCGCTGTTTGCATAGCTGTCATACCTGCAGCATTTTCAGCTGTCTTGGCATCGATAATAGCACCGTAAATCATACTTTCTGCAAATTGAGGCAACAACTGTTCCAAAATTTCTTCTCGGCTAGTTTCCAATTCAAAGGTCAAGCTGTAACTGTCATCCGCTTCTTTTGGATCCAAGTCAACAATCGGAAGCATTTGCTCCACACGCATTTGACTAGTTAGCGTATTAACATGGTGGTTGTAACAAACATAAAGCTCATCAAAGAGTTCATTTTGGTACATTTCAACAGTTTTTGAAATAATCTTACGGACTTCATCAAAGCTAGGTTGGTCTGCAAGACCACGTAGTTCAAAAAGTGGTTGAATACCACGAGCCTTAAAGAAGTCCGCTCCCATTCCACCGATACAGATCATTTCAAAGCCTTTACCGTCTGGATGATATTCTTCTTTCAACTCCATAACAGCCTTCAAAATAGAAGAATTATACCCTCCAACCAAACCGCGATCTGAAGTGATGACGATATAGCCAGTCTTCTTAACTGGACGGCTAATCAACATTGGATTGGTTGAACCACCAGCTCCATTACCATGAAGAATATCTGTCAAGAGCTTGCGAACTTTTTGAGCGTATACTTGGAAGTTGCGAGCAGCTTCTTCAGAACGACCTAGCTTAGCAGCTGATACCATCTGCATGGCATTAGTGATTTGACTCGTATTTTTTGTTGAGGCGATTTTTGTTTTAATATCATTTAGAGATACTGCCATCTGACACCTCTATTCTTATTGGAAGCTGGTTTGATTGAGAAACTCTGTAATCGCAGCATCCAAGACTGCTTCTTCTGGCAAGTCTTTTGTATCACGAATGGTTTCCAAAATCTCTGGATGTTGAGCATCAAAGAAGGCATGGAACTCTTCCTCAAAACGAACGATATCATCTACTGGAACAGTATCCAAGAAACCATGTGTCAAAGCATAGAGAATGGTTACTTGTTTCTCAACAGGCAATGGTTTGTGAACAGGTTGTTTCAAGACTTCAACTGTACGACGACCGCGATTCAACTTAGCCTGTGTTGCCGCATCCAAGTCAGAACCGAACTTAGTGAAGGCTTCCAACTCACGGTATGAAGCAAGGTCGATACGAAGTGTACCAGCAACCTTCTTCATAGCTTTGATTTGCGCAGAACCACCTACACGTGATACAGATGAACCCGCATCGATGGCTGGACGAATACCAGCATTGAAGAGACCATCACCGAGGAAGATTTGTCCATCAGTGATAGAAATCACGTTGGTTGCGATATAGGCAGAGATATCTCCTGCTTGTGTCTCGATAAATGGTAGGGCTGTAATTGATCCACCACCAAGTTCATCAGAAACTTTAGCTGAGCGCTCAAGCAAACGGCTGTGAAGGTAGAAAACATCCCCTGGGAAGGCTTCACGACCTGGAGGACGACGAAGCAAGAGAGACAGTTCACGATAAGCTACCGCTTGTTTTGATAAATCATCATAAACAATCAAAACATGTTTCCCTTGGTACATAAATTCTTCCGCCATGGCAACCCCAGCATAAGGAGCTAGGAAAAGCAATGGAGATGGTTGTGAAGCAGAGGCAGTCACAACGATTGTGTAGTCCAAGGCACCGTACTGACGAAGTGTTTCTACTTGCGTACGAACTGTTGATTCTTTTTGTCCAATCGCTACATAGATACAGATCATATCTTGACCTTTTTGGTTCAAGATTGTATCAATCGCAATGGTTGTTTTCCCTGTTTGACGGTCACCGATAATCAACTCACGTTGACCACGACCAATCGGTACAAGGGCGTCAATAGCTTTCAAACCAGTTTGCAATGGTTCTGATACAGACTTACGTTGCATAACACCAGGAGCTGGCGCTTCAACTGGACGAGTTTTATCTGTGTGGATTTCTCCAAGACCGTCAACTGGACGACCAAGTGGATCCACAACACGACCAATCAGACTTTCACCTACTGGGACTTCCATGATTTTACCTGTACGGCGGATTGTATCGCCTTCCCGGATATCTGTAAAGTCACCTAGGATGATAATACCAACGTCTGTTGACTCCAAGTTTTGAGCCATACCATAAGAGCCGTTTTCAAAAATCAACAACTCTCCACTCATGGCATTTTCAAGGCCGTGAGCACGCGCGATACCATCCCCGATATAGGTTACAACACCTGTTTCAGTCACATCAAAATTGGGTTTGAAATTTTCAATTTGTTGCTTAATTAAAGCGCTGATTTCTTGTGCGTTAATTGCCAAAAGAACACCACTTTCTATTTCAAATTTTCTTTAACAACTTTAAGTTGTTGTTTAATACTCACATCAATTGTCTTGTGATTGGCAAAAATGACAAAACCACCAATGAGACTTTCATCGATTTGTTCTTTTACACTCCGCACTTTCAGAGACATTTTTTTCTCAATCAAAGGGAGCAAACGACTCTTCTGTTCATCAGTTAAAGGATGAGCTGACGTAATCGTCACTTCAAATCGATTTGTTTCTTTTTCAAGTCGATTCAAGCAATCTACAAGCACATCATAAAAAAGATTTGCTCTGTGATTGTATGCCAGAACCTGGATCAAGTTTTGCAATAAAGGTGACACAGAGTCTTGGAAGAACGCAATCGTTTTTTCCTTGTCAGACTCGTCTACTGCCACTTTTTTTAAAAAAGAAGGTAAACCTGTTTCTTCAGCAACTTGCTTGATTTGAGTCAAGTCTGAAAAGATACGGTCTTCTTCTCCTTTTTCAAGTACCAATTGGACAAAAGGCATGCTGTATTTTTCAATTACCTTTACTGTTTTCTTGTCCATTAAGCTTCTCCTAGCTGATCGATATACTGATCAATGAGTTCTTTATGGGCATGACCGTCAAGGTTTTGTGAGATGATTTTACCAGCCAAGCTGATTGTCAAATCTGCTACCTCACCCTTAACGCTTTGTAAAGCTTCAGCTTTGTTTTGAGCAATTTCTTGGTTTGCTTTTTCTTTTAAGCGTCCTGCTTCTAGTTTAGCATCTGCTAAAATACTAGCCTTACTTTTCTCAGCTGTTTCTTTCGCATTCTCAATGATTGTCTTAGCTTCTTTACGGCTACCAGCCAATTCATCTTCGCGTTTTTGAGCCAATACTTCTGCTTTTTGACGTGCTTCTTCGGCTCTGTCAATATCTGAAGCAATTTTTTCAGCTCTTTCTTCGAAAATGCTTGTAATATTAGACCATGCAAATTTTTTAATCAAGACTAGCAAAAGGATAAAAGAGCCAGCGATTAAAATAAAATTACCAATTAATTCACCTACTGTTACGTGCATCAGTTACTCCTTTCTACTCTTCATCATTAATTTTATTTCCTAGGTACATAGAGGATAATAGTGTAAAGACATAGGCCTGAACACAAGAAATGAACACGGAAAATGCAGTCCAAACTAAGTTTGTCCCAAATGCGATTGGGTACCAAAAAATAGCCTGATGTGAAAGTACAAGAAGCAAGCTTGTCATTACTTCACCTGCAAAGATATTCCCAAAAATCCGCAAAGCAAGAGAAAGGAAATTCGTGACTTCTTCAAGTAGATTCATCGGTGTCATAAATGCAGGAGTTACAAAACCTTTGAGGTATTGTTTAATCCCACGACGACGAATCCCCTCAATGTGCGCCATCACAATAATACAGAAAGACAAGACAAGGTCAAATGAAAGATTTGCAGTTGGCGATGTCCAAAGGTTTGTTCCATCTGTTGTTTGAAGTTTAGCCATCAAACCAAGGTTATTGGCGATGACCATAAAAAGAAATAAGCATAAGTAAAAGAGTGAGTAATCTTTCATGTAGTGGGAACCAAGGTTAGGTTCTGTAAATCCAATTACAAAATCATAGAGATACTCTAATACATTTTGTTTACCTTTGGGTTTCAAGGTCATATTACGACTTGCCCAATAGATAAATGCAAAAATCAGAAACACAGACAGCAAAGTCAAGGCTGTCAAAGTTAAATCAAAGGTAACAGGACCAATATTGATGGTTGGATTGATACTTTCTTCCATCTAACATTCTCCCTTCTCCAATTTATATTTCGTTATTTAATGATAAATGAGAAGACAAGAGTTACGAAGAAAGTTCCTTCAATAAAGGCAACCCCTAAAAACATCAAGCTACGAAACTCAGCGATAATATCTGGTTGGCGAGCTACTGATTTCAACAAACCATTCATCAACATACCTTCACCAAGAGATACACCCATACAGGCAAGACATAGACCGAAAAATGTTAAATTCATGACGAATTCTCCTTTTAATTAAAATTTACTTACTTAGTTTAGTCCTAAAAATTGGATTTGTCAACTTTTTACTAACATTGAAAGCGTTTAATGAAAATTATTTACAATTTTACTATTTTTGAGCTTATTATATAGAAAACTTTGTAAAAAACTTGTAATAAATCCGACCATTATCTAAACCTTTCTGAAAAATATTGAAAAAATCCGAGATGAAATCTCGGATGAAAATTGATATATTTTTAACCTAATGCTCTTTTAGTAAGTAGAATTAAAGGGAAATCTTTCGTTTCCTGCTTGCTTATTAAGCACGCACTGTGACGCTGGTTCCATCTTCCTTATAAAGATTGATGAGACCTTCTTTAAGAGCGCGAACCATGTCTCCAGCTTGAACAGGTTGTGGGACTTTGATTGTCAAGAGTTCCATTGGATTTGGAGCGCGGTCGATTTTATTGCCTTTGGCATCATGCAAATCTTCGATATACGTTTCAAAATGACGGAAACCTGGGCCGTAAAACTCTACTTGGTCTCCTTCATTAATCACGTTTCGTTGACGAATGGTTGCAGTTTGAGTCGCATCATCATATGAAACCACTTCAGCGACAAACTTGTACTCAGGAATTTTACGACGAGCACCAAACAACTGCTCATTTTCAGATGGTGTACCGTAGTAGAAACCTGTTGCCAATTCACGTTGGGCAACCTTCCACATCTCATCAATCAAGTCTTGCTTGATAGCTTCAAACTTCTCTGGACTTTCTAGATATGCATCCACAGCAGCCTTGTAGCAGTTGGTTACTGTTGAAACATAGTGAATCGACTTCATACGACCTTCAATTTTCAAACTATCCACACCATTTTCAATCATATCTGGGATATGGTCAATCATAGACATGTCAACGGCTGACATTGAAAATTCTTCTGGAATCTCTCCCTTAAGGCTCTTACGTTCTTTCCCGAATGGCATATCGTAAAGGTCATACTTCCAACGACAAGACTGAGAGCAACCACCACGGTTAGCATCACGCATACTCATGTGATTTGAAAGAGTACAACGACCAGAGTAAGAAATACACATAGCTCCGTGTACAAAGGCTTCAATCTCAACATCTGTACGTTTGCGGATTTCAGCTAATTCTTCCATAGAAACCTCACGTGCCAAAACGACACGAGTCAAGCCCAGTTCTTTCCAGAACTCAAGAGTTTCATAGTTAGTGGCACTAGCTTGAGTAGAGAGGTGGATTTCAAGACCTGGTGCTTCTGTCGCTGCAATCATAATCAATGCAGGATCAGACACGATAACTGCCGCGATTCCGATATCACGCAGTTTACGGAACCACTCACCAGCACCAGCTTCATTTCCTTCGTGCATAACCATGTTGGCAGCCACATAGACCTTGGCACCGTACTTGGCAGCAAACTGGACACCTTCTTCCATCTGTTCAAAGGTAAAGTTTCCGGCACGGCTACGAAGACCATAGGCCTGACCACCGATAAAGACAGCATCTGCCCCATACTGAACAGCTACCTTTAGCTTCTCTAAAGTCCCTGCAGGTGATAAAACCTCAGGACGTTTTAATGTTTTTGTCATGTTTTCTCCTATTTGCAATATAAAAGTTTGACGTTTTTCCTTCTCATTTTATAGTAAATAAGCCATAAAATCAAGCCTAGACAGATTGTTTTGACAATTCTAATCTTTTAGCAGTTGAAACAAGTAGTAAAAAAGCCAGATAGATAAAGTAAAAACCAGTACCCAAAGATACTGGCTAATTAAACAATATAAGATAGTCCTTAAATGACTATTCCCACTCAACTGTTGCAGGTGGTTTACTTGTAATATCGTAGACGATACGGTTAACATGATCCACTTCGTTTACGATACGTACTGAGATTTTTTGAAGGACATCCCAAGGAATTTTGGCAAAGTCAGCAGTCATACCATCGATAGAGGTGATAGCACGGATTGCAATTGTGTAGTCATAAGTACGACCGTCACCCATAACACCAACTGAACGAACACCTGTGTTAACTGTGAAGTATTGCCAAATATCGCGGTCAAGACCAGCTTTAGCGATTTCCTCACGCAGGATAGCATCTGATTCACGAACGGTTTCAAGTTTCTCTTCAGTGATTTCACCCATGACACGGATAGCAAGACCTGGTCCTGGGAATGGTTGGCGCCATACGATATGGTCTGGCATGCCAAGCTCTGTACCAAGAGCACGAACCTCATCTTTATAAAGAGTGTTAAGTGGTTCAATCAATTCAAACTGCATGTCTTCTGGAAGACCACCAACGTTGTGGTGTGACTTGATAGTCTGTGCTGTATCCGTACCAGACTCAATCACGTCTGTATAAAGAGTTCCTTGAGCAAGGAATTTCACATCTTTAAGCTTGCTTGCTTCGTCATCAAAGACATAGACAAACTCGTTACCGATGATTTTACGTTTTTGTTCAGGGTCAGAAACACCAGCAAGTTTGTCAAGGAAACGCTTAGCTGCGTCTGCTTTGACGATATTCAAACCAAACTTACCACCAAGCATGTCCATAACTTGATCCGCTTCTCCTTTACGAAGAAGACCGTGATCCACAAAAATACAGATCAATTGATCGCCAATTGCTTTTTGGAGAAGAACACCAACAACTGAAGAGTCAACTCCACCTGATAAACCAAGAAGGACACGTTTATCACCGACTGTTTCACGAATTTTTTGGATCTGCATATCAATGAAGTTATCCATTGACCAGTCACCTTTAGCTTTACAGATGTTAAGGGCAAAATTACGAAGGATATCATTACCGTATACAGAATGACGAACTTCCGGGTGGAATTGGATACCGTAAATGTGTTTATCTGGGTTTTCAATGGCTGCATAAGGGCAGTCAGCTGATGTTCCAGTACGAACAAAGTCAGCAGGAATCTCAGTAACCGCATCACCATGGCTCATCAAAACAGTCTGCTCGTCTGGTGTTGATTCAAAAAGCGCTGATGGTGTATGTGTTAGGGTTGATTGACCGTATTCACGATTTCCAGCATCACCTGCAGGAACAACTTTTCCTCCAAGTTTATGGGTCAATAACTGCATACCATAACAAATTCCCAAAATAGGAATGCCAAGTTCAAAAATTTCTGGGTCAATATCGAATGAACCATCTTCGTATACAGAGTTTGGACCACCTGATAGGATAATTCCTACAGGATTGATTTCACGAACTTCAGCAGCTGAAATTTTATGGCTTTTTAGTTCTGAAAAAACACCAATCTCACGGATACGGCGTGAAATCAGCTGGTTGTACTGGCTACCATAGTCCAAAACGATGATTTTTTCTACATTTTGCAAATCAGTTGAAATGTTGCTCATCTTTTTCCTTTCTCAAAAGAAATATCTTTTTTCAATATTCTATCACAAATAAGGGCGAATTACCAACTAAACAAGGCGAAGTTTGACTTTTTCTAGTTTATTGAGGTACAATAGAGAAAAGATAGAAATGAAGTGAAAAATATGCTACCTGCTTATATGAAAATCCACGATCAGATTAAAAAGGATATTGACGAGCACCGTTGGGCTATTGGTGAGAGGCTTCCTAGTGAACGAGATTTAGCAGAACAGTTTGAGGTCAGTCGCATGACCCTCCGCCAAGCCGTATCTCTATTAGTTGAAGAAGGTGTTTTAGAGCGTCGTGTAGGAAGCGGCACCTTTGTTTCCAGTACTCGAGTACAAGAAAAGATGCGAGGGACAACTAGTTTTACTGAAATTGTTAAGTCCCAAGGCAAAGTTCCCTCTAGCCAGCTTATTTCCTACAGAAAAACTATTCCCAACGAGCAGGAAGTTGCCAAGCTAGGAATTTCTCCAACGGAGAATATTATCCGAATGGAGCGGGTACGCTATGCCGACCAAGTTCCTCTGGTTTATGAGGTTGCTTCTATTCCTGAAAAATTCATTAAGGACTTTAAAAAAGAAGAAATCACCAGTCATTTCTTCCAAACCCTGCAAAAACACGGCTACCGTATTGGCAAATCACAGCAGACCATCTATGCTCGTCTTGCTAAAGAAAAGATTGCCCACTATTTGGAAGTTGAAAAAGGCCATGCTATTCTTGGTTTGACTCAGGTTTCCTACCTAGAAGATGGGACAGCTTTTGAATACGTAAAAAGTCAATATGTAGGCGAACGCTTTGAATTCTATCTTGAAAACAATTAATACTCTTCGAAAATCTCTTCAAACCGCGTCAACGTCGCCTTGCCGTATGTATGGTTACTGACTTCGTCAGTTTCATCTGCAACCTCAAAACGGTGTTTTGAGCTGACTTCGTCAGTTCTATCTACAACCTCAAAGCAGTGCTTTGAGCAGCCTGCGGCTAGTTTCCTAGTTTGCTCCTTGATTTTCATTGAGTATAAAATACTACATAAAACCTCTCTGTCACAGACAAAGAGGCTTTTTTATTTCTCTAACAATAAATCTTTCAAAGAAATCAGGGTTACGGCAACTAATATCATTGCCATACCAAGAAAATCAATAGGATAAAATTGTTCATTCATGATTAGGAAGGCAAAGAAAACTGCCGAAATTGGCTCAATTGAAGCCAACAAACTTGACTTAACCGGTCCTATCAGACTGGCTCCTTTTAGGAAAGCTGTATAGGCAAAGACAGTCCCAATAAGGATAATGCCTGCAAAAGCAAGAAGAAAATCAAGACTAGTCGGGATATTGGCCTGTAGAACTCCTGTAAAAGGAAGGGCGACCAAACCTGCTATAACCATTCCCACACCAATGACCAAACTGCTTCCCCATTTCTTAATCAAGGATATTGGCAAAATGATATACAGAGCATAAGTCCAGGCAGAAAAGAGACCCCAGAATAGGCCAGAAGGTGTAATGGATAACTGGTCCAGTTGTCCATGGGTTGCAATGAGGAAGGTTCCTCCAATGGCTAATATGATGGAAATAATCTCAGCCAGGGTCGGTGCCACCTTATCCTTGATACAGCTATAAATTAAAATCCCAACAGGGCAAACATACTGAAGCACTGTTGCAGTACCTGCATTGGTTTCCTGAATAGCAGACAGATAGGCGAATTGGTTGAGAAAAAGACCAATCAGAGCAAAAATGAGAAGTGACAGCAAATTCTTCTTATCCGTTAAAAAGGCCAGCATTTTATCCTTTGCAGTAGCATAAGCCAAGAGCATGAGAATCCCACCAGCGATTAAAAGGCGCAAGTTGGTCAAGATCAGAGCCGAAATTCCGTGTGCCATCAGATATTGGCCACTCGTTCCTGACAATCCCCAAGCAATACCAGCCACAACTGTTAATAAAGTCCCTTTTAAAATGTTTGACATGTCTCTCCTTACTCTTCTTTGCGAATCAAGTCCATCACCTGATTACGGTCTAAAATCCATTGGGCCCTCTCATCCTTTTCATAGGTACGGTTGGATAGGAAAATGGCCGCTTCTTGATTCTGACGATTCCACATGATAAAGGTACCCGTATAGCCCGTATGGTCTAGCCAATCTCCTTCCAAATTCCATGCTAAAGAACGTTCCTTGTCATCCAAAGGAGAAAAATTTTGACTCAAGTCTCTTGCAAAATCATCCTCTAAATAGTGCTGCAAAAAGATTTGTAAATCCTTTACAGTCGAAAACAAACCAGCACTACCAGCATGTCTGCCCAAGAGACGAGCCTTGGGATCATGCACGATGCCTGCCTCTACACCTCTAACTGTTGGAACAGCAAGCTCAACAGGTCCAAACTGGGTTTCATTCATTCCCCAAAGTTTCCAAACTTGCTCCTGTAAAATCACATCCAAGTCTTGATCGAAAATTCTTTCTAAAATAAAGCCCAACAGCAAAAAATGGACATCCGAATAAAGAAAGGCTGGCTGACTTCGTCTCTTGAGATGAAACATTGCTTCCTTCAATTCTGAGGCTGTTAAAAGATCACGATTGGGAATAAAAGGATCAAGATCTGTGGCGTGTGTTAAAAGCTGGCGAATAGTGATATCTGGATAGTCACTCTCAGCTAAAAAATCGGTTACTGGTCTATCAATATCTAATTGATCTTTGTCCCACAAGAAGATAAAAACGGTCCCAACCCCAACAACCTTGCTGACACTGGCTAGGTCATAAACTAGTCCTGCCTCTGTATCCAAGCCATGTTCTGGGTCACTCTGGCCTACATAGATCTCCGTCCATTGATTGTCCTTAAAATACGCAAAAGAGGCTCCGGGATAAATCCCTGCCTCAATTTGTTCTTCTATTTTTTTAATAATCTTGGTCCACTTCATACTTCTTCAAACCACAATTCAATATTATTTCTATCTTTTCCAAGGAAGAATTTTTCAGACTTAGGAATAAAATATTCGGTAGACTCAAATTTCTGGCGCAGACTTGCTATATCTAATTCATTGACCAAGAACTTGAGCATTGATAAGTCCCAAGTAACCGTATTGTCAACAGTCAGATCCTGCCCCTGTGCTGGGATAAAACCAAGTGATGCCCCAATTTCAGATGGTTCCAAGAGACTATTGACATCAGTTGGGAAATGTAATTCCATAGAAATCTCAAATTTACTTAAAGAAATTGATTCCAAATCTGTTTGAAATTCAGGCTTTTCTTCTATTTCTACTAGACTTGCTCTGTCATCTTCTGCATGAATCAAAATCAAATCGTTTTCTGGTGAAAAAATTTCAAAAGCGTAGCCATTTTGACCTTTATATAATTGATGAATCGAATCCGTTTTAGATAAGAGTCCTTCAATTTCCAAGGGATTTTCCACCTTGATAATCAATCTAGCTAGCTTCTTTCTTCCCTCTACCTTACGGGTACGCATGCTGGGAGCTTCTTCTAAAACTAGCCTTTCAAGACCTGTTTGATCCCCTAGTGATAGAAAGGCTGACTCCTCTAACAAGGCCTTCATGCCAAGGGTTTCAATATAAAATGTTTCATTTAATTTTCTATTATTAACTTTTAAAGTAGGAATAATCCGTACAATTTGATTTACATTCATAAATTCCTCCATCACTTTTTATTTTATAGGATTTTAGAATTTTTTACAAGATATTATGCTCAAATTTACCGATTTTTCGTAAAATTGCATCTAAAAAACCGAGGATTTCCTCGGTTTCAATTTCTTATAGGTAAAGGAATTTGAAGATAGCTACTGCCGCAATTGCTGCTGCGATAGGTGCTACTACTGGTACCCAAGAATACCACCATTTTGAATCGCCTTTGTGCTCACCAAGTACTGATTTTGGAAGGAAAGCATGAAGGAGACGTGGTCCCAAGTCACGGGCTGGGTTCAAGGCAGGTCCTGTAGGTCCACCAAGTGATGTTACCAAGGCCATAACGAGGAAACCAAGCGCCAAGTGAGCAATTCCAAGACCAGATGTCATAAATGGTGCTACTTGTTCTTTAGCTTGATCAAGGGCTGCTGTTACTTGCTCTTGAGGAATTGTTTGACCTTGAGTAGTTGCTTGAGCAACTTGAGCATTAATAGCCGCTTGTGCTTTTGATACTAATTCAGCACCAAAGAAGTTTTTAGTCATACCAAGGGCTGCGAAGAAAAGAACAAATGAACCAACAAACTCATTTACAAAACCATTAACAGTTGCTGCAAAATGTGATTCTTTTGTACCATTATCCAAACTTGAAATTGTTGAGAAAGTACCCAAGATGTTGTTTGGATTTTCAGTTTTCAAGTAGTATGGGCGGTGTGTTGCCACAACCAAGGCTTGACCAAAGATAGCACCCAAAACTTGTGCGATGATATAAGGCGCAACTTGAGCCCAAGGGAAAAGACCGCTGATTGCAAGTCCAAGAGTGAAGGCTGGGTTGATGTGGTTTCCAGATACGTTACCAAACATTAATGCTGGGATCATAACCCCCATACCATAACCAACAGCGATAACGATCCAGCCACTTTGGTGACCTTTCGTACCTTTAAGTTCAACGTTGGCAACTGCACCATTTCCAAGAATGATCAAAATAGCAGTTCCCAAAAATTCAGTGGCATATTTAATTGCCCATGTGAAATCCATTTGAAAGATTCTCCTTAAAATTTTTTAGACAATCCCTATTCTATCAATTTTTATATCTTTTAGCAACTACTTTTCCGAAAGATTATATAAGAAAGCGGTTTTATTTCTTATATAAAACAAAAGGATTAAGGGAGTGAATTTCCTTAATCCGATAGTCTCTTAAGCCTGACGCTGACCAAAGTCCTTAATCATCTGATTCATTTCTTGTCGACTCGGAGTTGTCAGCATATAAAGGTAATCTCCTTGAAGTTCTGCGAAGGCCGCTGGCATGATTTTTTTAACCTTGAACTGCTGGCTGTACTTAGCAAGTAAGTCCTCTTCTGAATAGACATAATGAGCATTTGCACGGCGAGAAGTAGCCAAACAATACTGCGGCTCAAACTCTGACACTGGGAACTCTTCTCCTGCGACAATCGCCGCATAGCCACGATAGAGGTCCAAGGAATGGGCAAAGTTATAAACATCAATGGTAAAACCACCTGCAGGACGGTTATTGTACTCAATGGCAATGTAATCGTCCCCCTCACGGAAGAACTCAATATGGAAGAACCGTTCTCTCATACCAAATTCTTTGACGATAGCCTCACCATATTTACGTAATTTGGGATCCATATCCTTGAGAACGTAATAAGAATTGTCCATCTTGTACATCATGAGATCAAGCGGTGTATAGGCGTAGTCAAAGGTTGTTGAGAAGACAATCTTTCCATCCTTGTCTACTAGACCATCAAAGGTACAAATTTCGCTGGAAGTGACAAATTTTTCAAAGAAATAAACCGTTGAATGATCCCACTCTGCCTTGAAATGATTGATATCGTCTTCTGTTTCAAGTTTAAAGGTTGCCGCTGCTCCCACTCCATTATCTGGTTTAGCAATCATTGGAAGGCCGATTTCATTCACAGCTTGATCCACATCTGCTTCCGTCTTGATAACAGCTCCAGGTACCACAGGGACACCTGCTTTTTTGAAAAGTTTCTTCATTTCAGACTTATATTTCGTCTTTTTGAGATCCTCTGGTTTGGCACCAAAAACATTGAATTGCTCTCTGAGTGCTGCGTCCAACTCTAACCAATATTCATTGTGGGATTCGATGCGGTCGATAGGGCCATGTTTATAAAAGAGAAAAGCAACTGCACGTTTGACTTCATCTATGTTCTCAAGATTGTCAACACGGAAATATTCTGTCAGGCTATTGCGCAAAGGCTCATCCAATTGCTCGTAAGGTTCCTGACCAATTCCCAAGACGGTGATGCCTTTATTGGCTAGTTCGATCGTAAACTGTTGAAAATTTTGCGGATAGTAGGGAGAAATAACAAGGTAATTCATAGGTAACTCCTTTTATAAATAGAGATTGCCGAGGAAATAAGGCATTTGTTTGCGCCACCATTCCCAGTCGTGGGCGACATCGTGTCCCCATTCAGCAAACCAGGCTGGGATTTGTTTCTGGTCAAAGGCTTCTTTGAGCTTGTAGAAAGATGGTAAACCGTCTTGTTCCCAGGCACCAAGACCCGTACACAGCACAATCTCTGCCTGACGGTAACGGTCAATAAACCAGCAGTCGTTTTGGTTCCAGATATAATCAACTGGCGAGTTTTGATAAATAGCATCGTCGTTGTAATAATCGCCGACAAAGAAACGTGCGTCATAAACACCACTAAGAGCAATCACTTTGGTAAAGACATCTGGATGCTGAAGGAAGAAATTGAGTGCATGGTAGGCGCCCATCGAGCAACCTGTCGTCATCATGCCATCAAACCAACCTGTCTTATGCTTGATAAAAGGAATGGCCTCCTCAATCACGTAGCGTTCGTAGGCACGGTGCATCTCTGCTTGGTCGTGACTGTTTTTCCAAGTGGCCAACCAGCTCTCACTGTCTACACTGGATAGGGTAAAGAACTGAACACGGCCTTCCTCAATAAAGGAAGCACAAGCATCAATCATGCCAAAATCATAGTATTCGTTGTGACTACCACCTGATGAAGCAAAGACCACAACTGGAATCCCAGCATGACCATAACGGTTAAGGTACATTTCACGGTTAAGATTGCCACTCCAGTGGCTAAGATGTTCAATATGCATATTTTCTCCTTTCTTACTTTACCATTTTTCTGCAAAAAATCTCAGACAGTCTGGTAAATTCTCCGACCATGGAATCTCACTATGGATGGCACCAGACTGAACTTTCAGCACAATATTTCCCAAGTGTACTCCCCCTGCTATCAAATCATGGTAATAGCGAAGCGAAGAGTCGATATAGGCTTGTTTGATATTACCAGCCATCAAGGTCTTGTCTGTATCATCCGCTTCTTCTGTTCCCACATAGATGAAGATGCGCTGGTCAGGCGATAGTTGCTGACGCTCGATATAGCGGTTAAAGGCTTCTTGGTGGAGCCAGTTAGCAGATGAAAAGACGCCCAAGCAACCAATTTGGTCTTGGTATTCCAAACCGATAAACTGGGTAATATTCCCTCCTAGTGAGGAACCAATCATGGCTGTATGCTGGCGGTCTGCTTTTGTACGGTAGTTCTCATCGATAAAAGGTTTGACCACCTCCATGACAAACTCGGCATACTCCACACCCTTGCCACCAAATTGCTGCCCTGGGATAGGAGATTCTTGGAACTTCCATGCCGCATACTCATTCATCCGACCCATACCATCATTGTCAATGGCTACGACAATCATGCGACTGATATCAGGATTACGCTTAATAGCTGGGATAATCTTCCATGAATGACCAATGAAAGACTCCTTGCTATAAAAAACATTTTGCCCGTCATGAAAGTATACAACAGGATAGGAACGATCCGTGTCTTTCTCATAATCTTTAGGCAGAAGAACACGCACACGGCGCTCCTTACCTGTATAAGGAACCTTGAGTTTGTGTTCTTTCATTTTTAAATAAAAGTAGGATTGATTCATTGTCAGAAAACTCTCTATATTCAAAATTTATTCTTATTATATCACAGTTTAAGAAAAAAAGTCAGTTTTTCTTCCATTTTTGGATTAAAAACTAACTTTTTCATTTAATTTTCTAAATTCTTTTGGATTTTCTGATTAGAGCAGATTGTCAATCAAGTCATCTACTTCATCTTTTTCAGCCTGCGGTGTGATCTCAGTAATCATGATTCCAGCCACTGCTCGCTCAACCAAACTTTCAACATCCATGCGTGCTTCATACTGCTCTGCATTCTTAATCTTAGGATTGGTTTTAGGACGGTCAGGTGCAAAAATCGTACAACAGTCTTCAAAAGGTTGGATAGAGATTTCAAAGGTATCGATTTCCTGGGCGATGTCAATGATTTCCAATTTGTCCATAGTAACCACAGGTCGGATGACTGGTGTGCTAGTCACAGCGTTAATCGCCTGCATACTTTCAAGAGTCTGACTGGCTACTTGACCAAGGCTTTCCCCATTGATAATAACCAAACCATTTCGGACCTCACGGATACGATCGGTAATCCTCATCATAAAACGACGCGTCAAGGTCATGAGGTAGGCTTCTGGCGCCTTGGCCTTAATTTCCTCTTGGATCTCTGTAAAAGGCACTTCGATAAACTGGATATTGCCACCAAACTTGGTCAATTTACGAGTCAAATCCTGCGCTTTCTTGAGGGCACCAGGACTAGTATAAGGTGGGCTGGCAAAGTGAACGGCCTCAATATCTACCCCACGTTTAAGAGCTAGATAGCCAGCTACAGGTGAGTCAATTCCCCCTGATAACATAAGCATGCCCTTCCCAGAAGTTCCCACTGGCAAGCCACCTGCCCCTCGAATGGTTTCATAGGAAAGATAAGCCGCCTCCTCACGAATCTCCACCTGAAGATTGATGTCCGGATTTTTCATCTGAGCTTGCACATTTGGAATTGCTTCGAAAACAGCCCCTCCAAGTGTTTGATTGAGTTCACGACTGTCGAGTTCAAAGTTGTGGTCGCTACGCTTACTAGAAATCTTAAAGGTCATCCCTTCCTTGTGGATGTCCTGCATAATCTCTTGCACAGAAGACTTCAGAACTTCTACAGATTTTTCGACCTTATACACTGGAGAAAAATTCTGAATCCCGAAGACTTGCTTGAGTGATTCTGCTACTGCTGTGTAATCAGCTCCATTGAGGTAAGCGTGGGCACGGTCGCGATCTGCCGTTACCTTAACTTGGGGATAGATAGACAAAACGTCTGAAATATTATTGCGAAGTTTATTGATGAAACGCATACGGTTTTTACCCTTGGTTGACAACTCTCCATAGCGAATCATAATTTCTGAATACTGCATGAATGCTCCTATCTTACTTTTCTAGTTTGATTGTAAATCAATTTTAACTTGGTCAAAAACTGCTCGACCTGACTCATATCATTTTCAAGGTCTAGGCTAAGACGCACAGCTGACTGGGCCTTATCCTTATCCACTCCCATGGCTATCAAGGTGCCTGCAGGTTTCCCAGCCTTGGATGAACAAGCCGAGGTTGTAGAAATGAAAATATCATAGTCTTCAAAGGCGTGAACAATGACCTCACCACGAACACCCTTAATTCCAAAAGTCAGGATATGAGGGGCAAAATCTTCCTCATCAGAGAAGACAAAAATATCCGGATAGTCGAGAAGAGCTTGGCGAATCACTGCCTTCATCTGCCCAGTCTTGCTAGTAAAGATATCTAGCTTTTCCATAGACAAACGGAGAGCCTTGGCTGTCGCTGCAATCCCTGCAACATTTTCAGTTGTCGAACGATAATCACGCTCCTGACCACCACCTGTTAAAAGGGGCGTAATCTTCTTGCCAGACTTGATATAGACAAAACCAACACCACGAACTCCGTGGAACTTGTGACTCGAGAAGGTCGCAAAATCCACTCGTTCTGTCAGGTATTTTTCAGTTGGAATCTTAGCAAGTGCTTGAACAGCATCAACGTGGAAGGAAATAGTTGGCTTGTCTGCCAAGAGTTCTGAAATAGCCTTAATAGGCTGGATAGAGCCGATTTCATTGTTCACAGCCATGACAGAGACGAGGGTCGTATCAGGTCTTATCAAATCTGCTAAAGCCTCAACATCCACAAATCCTTTTTCATCAACTGGAGCAAAATTCACCTCAAAACCTTGAGATTTCAACCAGAGGGCTGACTCTTTGACTGCCGGATGTTCGATGGCTGATAC
Organism: bacterium; assembly: GCA_905221095.1. Taxonomy (GTDB): domain Bacteria; phylum Bacillota; class Bacilli; order Lactobacillales; family Streptococcaceae; genus Streptococcus. The sequence goes on along the minus strand of CAJNBV010000002.1, from coordinate 166,154 downwards.
GATGATGTGCTTACCAAACTGGGATTTTTCAAAGGCCACACCCTTGATGACCCAGTTATCTCCTTCTGTTCCACCAGAAGTAAAGAAGATTTCATCACTTTTCTTGCCAATTAAATCTGCAATCTGTTGACGGGAAGCATCTAAGATTCGTGTTGCCTGGTCTCCCAAACGATGGAGACTAGATGGATTTCCTAAAATTTTTGAAGCCACCTGCATATAGGTTTCAAGGGCTTCAGGATAGGGCTTGGTCGTCGCCGAATTATCAAAGTAAATCATGTTTTCTCACGCTTTCTAAAATCACTCCTTCTATTGTATCATGAAACGGAGCCTGCGACAAGAAAGGGCAATTCCTCTTTTTTTTAAGATTTTTTTAAAGAAATGCGGTATAATAAACTTTAATTAAAGGAGAGAATGTATGTCTAATTATCGTAGAACTTCAAAACCAAAAACAGAACATCTCAAAAAAGGCTTCACGGTCTTTCAAAAAACCGTTGCTACAATCGCTAGTATCCTTGGCTTGATTACCGCAAGTATCACGATCATGAACGCCCTAGATAATAATAAAGATACTAAAAAAGAACCTACGACAAGCCAGACGACAACCATTGTCAAAGAAATTCAAAAGGAATCACCTAAGGAAAACACTAGTCCCAATAAGGAAACTAACGCTACTCAAGAAAAAACACAGCAAGAAGAAACACCAAAATCTAGCGTCAAGGAAGAGAAAAAAGAAGAGCAGAAAACATCAACTCAGGATTCTTCTACTCCTGCTCCGAGTAAACCTGCCGCTGATAATGAAAAACAGTCCAATAATACTTCTAGTTCAAAAAATAAAAGTAATCAATAGCCAGTAAAATAGCTCCCTCCAAACTTGGAAAGAAGCTATTTTTTTATTGTTGTAAAACTTTTCTTGGTTTGGTACCTTCAGCTGGACCGATGACACCTGCCATCTCCAGTTCTTCCATAAGACGGGTCGCACGGTTAAATCCAACTGACAAACGACGCTGAATCATGGACGCACTGGCTTTCTGCGTCTCGATGACCAAAGCCTTGGCTTCTTCAAAAAGCGGATCTCCACCAGCTTCACCATCTGAAAATTCACCGTCATTTTCAGAAACCTCACCTGGATCAAAACTCTCATCGTAGTCCGCATCTGCCTGAGCCTTGATAAAGTTTACGATGCGTTCAACATCATCATCCGAGATAAAGGAACCTTGCAGACGAACTGGATGATTTTCATCAATCGGTTTAAAGAGCATGTCTCCTCGGCCAAGCAGTTTTTCTGCTCCATTTTCATCCAAAATCGTACGAGAGTCTGTACCAGATGAAACCGCAAACGCCACTCGAGATGGGACATTGGCTTTAATCAACCCAGATATGACATCAACAGATGGACGCTGGGTTGCAAGAATCATGTGGATACCAGCAGCACGCGCCTTCTGCCCAAGACGAATGATAGCATCTTCTACTTCCTTGCTAGCCACCATCATGAGGTCAGCCAACTCATCCACAATCACGACAATGAGTGGTAGCGGAACCTGCTTGTACTCAGACTGGGCATTGAACTCTTCCACCTTGGCATTAAAACCTGCAATATTACGAACTCCCACCTTGGCAAAAAGTTCATAACGATTTTCCATCTCATCCACCACCTTTTGCAGGGCCTTGCTGGCCTTGCGTGGATTGGTTACAACTGGAATCAAGAGGTGGGGAATATCATTGTAAACAGACAACTCAACCATCTTGGGATCGACCATCATAAATTTAACTTGATCGGGTCTCGCCTTCATGAGGATGCTAGCGATAATGCCGTTAACTGCTACTGACTTCCCTGATCCCGTTGAACCTGCGACTAGCAAGTGGGGCATTTTAGAAAGGTCAAAAGCTCTTGCAGTGCCATTAACTGCCTTACCAAGAGGAATCTCTAAGAGATTTTCAGGCTTGGTTTGAGATTGTTCCCATAGTTCGCGGAAGGACACAGTCGCAATTTCAGAGTTAGGAACCTCGATTCCAACGAGAGATTTCCCTGGGATTGGAGCTTCAATCCGGACATCCTTGGCAGCCAAGGCAAGAGCGAGGTCATCTGCTAGATTGGAAATGCGGTTGACTCGTACACCGACTGCTGGCTTGACTTCATATTTAGTCACGGATGGACCAATTTCAGCCCGTTCCACCGTCACCTTGATACCAAAGCTAGCAAAGGTTTCTTCTAGGATTTTGATATTTTCTCGGACAATTTTCTTCTCTTTAGACTGGTCTTTTGGTTTATCAGGGGCAAAAAGTTGTAAGCTTGGAAGTTTGTATTCAAGGGCTTCTTTGGCTGAAAAATCGACCTGAACATCTTCATCATCAAATGTTTCTTCTTGATTGGGGAACTCATGTTCAGCTTGAGGCAAGATAATTTCTGGTTCCACCCACTCTTCTTCAGGCATAGGTGGAATATCCTGCACAACTTCCTCTGTCAGAATTTCACCTGTTTCCATATCGACAGGAGGCAAATCTAGCAAGGCTTTCTCAGCCGCTTCTTTTTCTAATCTAGCCTCTTCCTCAGCCTTTTGACGAGCTTTTTCTTCTTGTTTGACAAAGCGTTCCTCTTTTCGGCGCTCATGTCCTTCCCGCCATTTAGCAAAGCCTCTACTGAAAAATTCAGCAATATCGTAAACAGACCAAGGACTAACTAGGAGGGCTCCAGCTAAAATCAAGATAGAACCAATAAAGTAAGTACCTATATTTGAGAAGAGAAAGGCAGTTGGCACATAGAGTCCAACACCAATCAAGCCTCCACCAGCAAAACTGGTCGTTCGAAAACCAGTCAAATCAGTCACAACCTGAGCCATGGTTCCTTTTAGAACGGACTTATCTAAGCCATATTTCCAAACCAAGTAGGCCTCAAAAATCAGGAGTAAGCCCGCAAATATAGTGAAAAAGCCTGATAGAAGCCCTTCCTGTTTTCGGATCCACTTGAAAAAGAAGAGATAGATTAAAAGGGCAAATATTGCCAAATAAGCTAGGCTCCCCACCAGCAAGCGAATTAAATTGTAAAGAGTGATACCTGCAGCTCCTAATTTAAAAGCTGCGAAAACCAATAAAATCGCGATTCCTAATGAAATCAACATTCGTTGAATCGCTTCTTTTCTTTCGAGTTCTGCTTTAGACGGTCTCCGTCTTGTTTTACTTGTATTTTTGTTTGCCATTCTTCTATTATACCATATTTCACAGGCATTTCGGAAAGAGAAAAAGACTACACCAAACGGTCCAATCTTTTTCATTTTATATCTAATTTTTATGCTTGAGGTTTGCGGAGGTAACCATAGACCACACCACTTACGATTGCCCCTACCAAGACAGAGGCAAGGTAAAGAAGGGAATTTGAAGTAAGGGCAATCACGAAGATTCCTCCGTGTGGAGCCATGAGTTTGATTCCAGCAAGACCAACGAGTCCGCCTGCTACAGCTGAACCAAGGATGAAGCTTGGGATTGCACGAGCTGGGTCAGCGGCACCAAATGGAATCGCTCCCTCAGTGATAAATGACAAGCCCATGATGATATTTGTCAAACCTGAGTTACGTTCTTCCTTAGTAAATTTATCTTTGAAAAGAAGAGTTGCGACAAAGATTGCAAGTGGTGGCACCATTCCTCCAGCCATAACTGATGCCATAGCCACAGAACCACCTGAAGAAACAGTAGCGGCAAGCGTACCTGTACCAAATACATAAGCCGCTTTATTGACTGGTCCCCCCATGTCAACAGCCATCATTCCACCAAGGACGATACCGAGAAGGACAGCTGAACCGCCTCCAAGACCGCCAAGGAAGTCATTCATAGCAGTGTTGATTGCTGCCATTGGGATGTTAACAGCTAGCATGACAAATCCTGTCAAGATTGTTCCAAGAAGTGGCAAGAGAAGGATTGATTTAGCACCTTCAAGTGAACGAGGAACTTTAACATATTTCTTAATAGCAAGAACCAAGGCACCTGCGATAAATCCACCAACAAGGGCACCTAGGAAACCAGATGAGACACCTGCAAGAGTTGAAGTTGCTTCACCACCTGCGGCATAAGGGATTTTCCCAAAGGCAAAACCTTCTTTGGCAATAGCACCAGCCACGAAACCTGCTACCAAACCTGGTTTTTCAGCGATAGAGTAGGCAACATATCCTGCAAAGACTGGAAGCATCAAGCCAAAGGCTGCTCCACCGATTTTCATGAACATAGAAGCTAGTTCATGGTAAGAACCTAGATTGCCAAGATTTTCATTTGGAACACCCAAAGCACCGTCAATCAAGAAAGCAAGGGCAATCATGATACCACCACCGATAACGAATGGCAACATTTGAGATACACCACTCATCAAGTGTTTGTAGAAGGCACCACCAAGGCTTTGTTTTTCATTGCTTGCGGTTGCAGCTTTTGCTCCATTAGTAGCACGGTAAACTTCAGCATCTCCAGAAAGAGCCAAGTTAATCAACTCTTCTGTCTTACGGATACCGTCAGCAACCGGACGATTAATCATTGGCTTACCATCGAAACGATCCATTTCAACGGCCTTGTCTGCTGCGATGATAACAGCTTTAGCCTTGCGGATATCTTCTGCAGTTAGTTGATTTCCAACACCGCTGGCACCGTTAGTTTCAACCTTGATCCCAACACCCATTTCAGCAGCCACTTTTTGAAGGGATTCTTGGGCCATGTAAGTGTGGGCAATACCTGTTGTACAAGCTGTAACAGCTACGATAAAGTCACCAGTTTCATTGGCAGGCGCTTGAACAGACTCTTCAGTTTTTTCTGAAGCTTGGTCAAAAAGTTCAATAACTTGGTCAGCTGACGTTGCTTGACGAAGCTTGTCAGCAAAACCGTCTTTCATCAAGTATTGAGACAATTCTGCCAAGGCTGCCAAGTGAGTATCATTGGCACCTTCTGGAGCTGCAATCATAAAGAAGAGGTCAGTTGCTTGCCCATCCAAGCTCTCATAATCAACACCCTTATTTGACTTAGCAAAGAGAACTGTAGCTTCTTTGACAGCAGCGTTTTTGCTGTGAGGCATAGCGATTCCGTCACCCAATCCTGTAGAAGTCAAAGCTTCACGCGCCAAAATTCCTTCTTTAAATGTTTCAAAATCTGTTACATAACCGTGATCTGTCAAACTTTTAATCATTTCTTCGATGACAGCTGTTTTTTCAGTTGCCTGCAAATCCAGTAACATGACATCTTTTCTCAATAGGTCTTGAATTTTCATCGTTTTTCTACCTCAACTTTTTCATATGTTTCTTTAATAAATTCTGCTGTTGCCAAGTCATCTGAGAATGTAGTTGCTGTTCCACAAGCTACTCCCCATTTGAAGGCTTCTACTGCGTCTTTTGATTTGACAAATTCACCTGTGAATCCAGCAACCATAGAGTCACCAGCCCCAACTGAATTTTTCACTGTTCCCTTGATTGGTTTAGCGAAGTAAGCTCCCTCAGATGTGACAAGAAGAGCACCATCCCCAGCCATAGAGATAATGACGTTTTGCGCACCTTTAGCTAGTAGCTCACGAGCATATTTCTCAATTTGGTCCAAACTTTCAAGTTTCACTCCAAAGATAGCTCCAAGTTCATGGTTGTTTGGTTTTACAAGAAGTGGCTGGTAGCCCAAACTATCAATCAAGGTCTGTCCTTCAAAATCACAAATCACTTGCGCACCTGTCTGACGAGTCAAGGCAATCAAATCCTTGTAGACGACATTCCCTAGGTTCTTAGCACTTGAACCCGCAAACACAACTGTATCTTCTGCAGTCAAACTAGACAAAATAGCTTTCAATTCTTCTAACTGAGCCGGTTCCACGTTTGGACCCGTTCCATTGATTTCTGTTTCTTGGTCCGCTTTAATCTTGACATTGATACGAGTATCTTCTGCCACTTGGACAAAACGTGTCTCGATTTCTTCCTCCGTAAGGGTATCTGTGATAAATTTACCAGTAAATCCTCCGATAAATCCAGTCGCTGTATTGGGAATACCCAAGCGTTTTAAAACACGACTGACATTGATTCCTTTCCCTCCAGCGAACTTATCATCACTGTCCATACGATTGACACTACCAACTTGGACTTGGTCCAAGCGCACGATATAGTCAATGGATGGATTAAGTGTGACTGTATAAATCATACTTCTATTACCTCCGTTTTTTCTTTTATTGTCTGCAAGAGCTCATGCCCCTGACTTGTGATAACAATTGCTCGTTTGAGTGGTGCTACCTTAGCAAAGCAAGTTTGTCCAATTTTTGACGAATCCACCAAGACATAAGTCTGTTTGGCATTCTCCAAAATAGCTCGTTTCACAGCTCCCTCTTCCATATCAGGAGTCGTATAATAGCCATCGTCCACACCATTCATCCCGATAAAGGCACGGTCAAAGTGCAATTGGTTAATCTGGTTAAGAGCAACGCCCCCGATACTAGCATCCGTAGCTGTCTTGACACTTCCTCCAACCATGACAGTCGGAATCTGCTTTTCAACCAACTGTGCAGCATGGTGAATAGAGTTGGTCACAACTGTGACATTCTTATTACCCAATTCATGAATCAAAAAGGCTGTCGTTGTTCCAGCATCGATAAAGATGACATCTTGTTCCTTGATGAGAGAGGCAGCCTTCTGAGCTAGTAGCTTCTTCTCTTGAAGGTTTTTGACAGATTTTTCTTGAATGGTTTCTTCTTCCTGTAAGGAGTGGGGGAGTTCTGCTCCACCATGCACGCGACGAAGCTTGTTTTCTGCTTCCAACTCATCCAAGTCTCTTCGAACCGTTGATTCTGACGTTTCTAGCAAACTAACTAATTTTTCTAGAGAAACTACATGGTGTTGATTTAACTCCTCTAAAATCAGTTGCTTCCGCTCTGTTTTTAACACCGAATCACCTCCTGTTATCGTTTACACTATTCATTCTATCACACTTTCTTTCAAAGTCAAGCATTTTTTGTCACTTTCTTTCAAACTCTATCATTTCTCTTATTTCCAGAATTTTTATTGCAAGATAAGGGCCTTTATGGTAGACTATTTGAGTAAGTATTGGAAGATTACTCAAGAGGCTTAAGAGGCCGTGTTGGAAACGCGGTAGGCGTGTAACAGCGTGCGTGGGTTCGAATCCCATGTCTTCCGTGGAAAAACATATTTCTAGGATGCGACAAATGTTGTATCCTTTTTTGTATCCCTTTTTAAAAAAAGAAGGTCTGCTTTAGGGTCTGTTTTTGACTCCTTCTGTGACTCCTTTTCCGCAGAAGAATACCAAAGACAAAAACAAAAAACGTTGATTTAACAACGTTTTACCAAGGAATGCAAAAGAATGCAAAGGAATAATGGAGCCGGTGGGAGTCGAACCCACGTCCAAACACCTGCCAACATATTTGTCTACAACCATAGGTTATGTATTAGTTTAACAATCCCTCGACACATAACTCAAGCCTAGAAACTGCGAGTCTATCAATCTCTTATCAAGCCGCTAGACAAGACTTGATCGTATCTCGCTAATAATAAGACCTGTCATTGAACACGAGCAATCCAAATCGGGTCACGCCTGCTGGTTTTTAGGCAGCTAGAGCGTAAGAAGTGTTATTTTTTGCAGTTATATTTAACTGAGCGTTTACGTCGCCACACGAGTCGCAAAATATGCCTCATAATGCCTGTCGAATCCGTAACGACCCCAAAAGACAATAAAACCATTATACCTTATCTAACTCAAAAATGCAAAAGGGAAATCAACTAACTAAAAAAGATAGTCTTTCAGGGCTTTTGATAAAACCTGATAACCAGCAACATTGAGGTGCAATCCATCAGTAGTGTAGTCTTTTTTTAGTTGGCCTTCTTGGTCTGTCAAACTATCAGAAACTGGCACAAATTCCACCTGCATATAGGCAGAAGCAAGCTCTTGATAGGCTTGATTCCAGTTCTGAATTTTTTTATTCGTGCGGATATAGACTGTCTGCTTGTACTCCTCGCCTTCATTAACTGGCAAAATGGAAAGCAATTTAATCTCTGTCAGTGGATAATCGCGAGCAATGGATTGAATGATCGCTTCGAGATTATTGAGAGCCTCATTCAAAGGAACATCTTTTCCGATATCGTTCGTCCCAATTAAAAGGACAATTTTATCTACCGCCCCACCGTAAAGATGCGCATCTAGGTTCTCTAGCAACAGCCCTGTCTGATAACCTCGAATGCCTCGATTGACAATTGTCTTTGAAGTCCCAAACAACTCCTGCAGAGGGTAATACTCAACAATGGAATCCCCAATGAAAAGGATATCAGGCTCTACAACTGAAACTTGATTTAAGTGACGATACTTGGTTTGGATTTTGCCCTGTTCCTTTAGGAGCCAATTTTCTAATAACTGTACCGCCACTTCATTCTCCTTTTTCTAACCAGTTTTCCAAGACTTGGTAAACTCCTCCTTGGCTGTTGGCTGGCGCTAGAGCAGTAGCCACAGCTTTGGCTTTATCATCAGCATTTTCCATCGCATAGGCAATTCCAGCCATTTCAAGCATTTCAACATCATTTTCACTGTCACCAAAAGCCATGATTTGTTGGGGATTCAAGTCCCAGCGCTTGAGTAATTCTTCCAAGCCCCATGCTTTATGAATTCCAGCTTGAAGGATATCAATGCAACCATAGCCACTCGATACAGCACGAACATGGCCATCAAAGAGGTCATTGATTTCTTCCAAGACCGAACTCAAACGTTCCTCACCAACAACCATACTCATCTTGAGCACACCACCAAAGAGGTCAGAGGTTAATTCGTCCACAAATTGCATCCGTTGGTAGAATTTTTCAATCATTTCTGGAGTCATAAAACTTTCAAGGTCTGTAAAAATCGTACCTTCTTTGACGAAACCACCCTTCATAGCCGTCACAACAAACTGATCCTGACACGCTCGACCCTTGAAATGAGCCAAAGCCTTGTCGACAATGGCATCATCCCAAGTCTGAGCTTGAATCAATTCATTATTATCAAAAATACGTGCACCGTTGGCAACAACCAGAACCACTCGATCCACCAAGTGCCCCAGTAGTTGCCTCATGCGGTGAATTTCATTGCCCGTTGCGATGACAAATCGAATACCCTTTTGATCTAACTGGTCTAAAATCTTTTCCAAACGTGGAAGATCAAGCTGGCCTCTAGCATCCAGCAAGGTCCCATCCATATCTGTCGCAATTACCTTAATCGTCATTTACTTTCCTCTGGATTCAAGTTAGTCCCACTTCAATCCCACATGTTCGTTCATTTCTTTGTAGGCTGTATCAATTCGTTCCTTAGTCGCTTCATCTAATTGGTCACGATGACTGCCACCCTCTATGAAATCTTCCAAGATATAGGTTTGATAATGATATAAAGGATAGCCTTCTGGTGAAAAGGTTCCCTTTGGTGTTCGATTGACCCAAGTAGGATGAGCTTTAGCTGTTCCGATAGTTGTTTTTCCATCCTTCTTCTTAATGGTCACGTCCATGAGAACTCCCCGTTCAGTCCACTTAGCATTTTCTTCATCTCCCATAGATTCAATCCGTTGATTGGAAATGAAGTTCCCCATTGAATAGATAATGAGTTTCTTGTCTCCATCTTTTTCAACCGTTTCAGATGGTTCAACAACGTGAGGATGCCCTCCAAAGATGATATCCGCCCCCCAATCAATCATCTTGTGATAAAGAGCTTTTTGTTCTTCAGTTGGTTCCAATTGATACTCAACACCCATTTGAGGCATGATAATGGTGATATCCGCTTCCTTTTCCGCCCGTTCAATTTCAGCCTTCATCTTATCTTCGTTTAAATCTGAAAGATAACGATTATAGTCTTCCTGAGAAATATACTGCTCAATGCCATTGAAACCATAGGAATAGGCTAATAGTGCAACCTTGATACCATTCACTTCCTTAATGACCAGCGGAGCCTGATCACGTGGTTCGTGCGTATAAACTCCGATTGGAGTGATTCCAGCTTTCTCAATAATATCGGCCGTTGAAATAACTCCCTCAATTTGCGAATCCAAAATATGATTATGAGCCAAATCTAGAACATGATAACCTGCATCCTTAATGGCATCCATAACTTCAGCAGGAGCATTAAAGAGAGGATAACCTGCTAAATAATGATCCTTATTGATGGTTCCTTCAAAATCACCGATAGCTAAATCCGCTTGCTTAAGCCAAGGTGTCACATACTCAAAATTCTCATGAAAGTCATAGGTACCGTCTTCTTTTTTAGCTGAAAAGAAAAGTCCATCGTGGTAGAGCAAATCCCCGTGAGCCATAATTCTGGCAGTTTTTTCCTCTTCCTGCTCCTGAGACTTTTGCTTAGTCCCTTCTTGAGAAATGGTATCCTTTTTTTGACTGGTTAAAGGGATTCCTTGGAAGCTTTCAAACAACAAGACCAAGCCCATTGATAAAGCAACTGCTAGCAAGAGTACCGCCACAAAGCCTTTATTGCTCCACTTGCGATAACTCCTAAAAAAGTTTACCAAACCCTTCATAAAACGAAAAGCTAAACCACCCTGATTTCTATCTTGTCTTCTTTGCATCTTCATTCTCCCTACTTTCTTATGCAAGCCTTTTCTTTTTATTATATCACAGATAAGTAATTCTTTCACAATTGATACTCTTCGAAAATCAAATTTAAACCACGTCAGCGTCGCCTTACCGTGTATATGTAACTGACTTCGTCAGTTCTATCCACAACCTCAAAACAGTGTTTTGAGCTGACTTCGTCAGTTCTATCTACAACCTCAAAGCAGTGCTTTGAGCAACCTACGGCTAGCTTCTTAGTTTGCTCTTTGATTTTCATTGAGTATGAATTGAACTTCCTATCTATTTTCTATAAATCCTAAAGGCTGTAATACTTTCAATCCTTGTCATTTTGTGATATCATGTAGAGGTAATGAAAGGAGAGAAAATGTCTGCTATAGAACGTATTACAAAAGCTGCTCACTTAATTGATATGAAAGATATTATTCGCGAGGGGAATCCGACTCTTCGCGCAGTTGCTGAGGAAGTCACTTTCCCCTTGTCTGACCAGGAAATTATCCTTGGTGAAAAGATGATGCAATTCCTCAAACATTCCCAAGATCCTGTTATGGCTGAAAAGATGGGACTCCGTGGTGGGGTTGGACTTGCTGCTCCTCAATTAGATATCTCAAAACGTATTATCGCTGTTTTGGTACCAAATATTGTTGAAGAAGGTGAAACTCCACAGGAAGCCTACGACTTGCAAGCTATTATGTACAATCCAAAAATCGTCTCTCACTCTGTTCAAGACGCTGCTCTTGGCGAAGGAGAAGGGTGCCTCTCTGTTGACCGCAATGTGCCTGGCTATGTGGTGCGCCATGCTCGCGTCACTGTTGACTACTTTGACAAAGATGGAGAAAAACACCGTATCAAGCTCAAAGGTTACAACTCCATCGTTGTTCAGCATGAAATTGACCACATTAACGGAATCATGTTTTACGATCGTATCAATGAAAAAGACCCATTTGCAGTTAAAGATGGTCTACTGATTCTTGAATAAATAAAATCCCGTTGCAAGACGGGGTTTTGTGTTATAATAGAGGCATGAAAACAAATGATATTGTCTATGGCGTTCACGCCGTTACCGAAGCCCTCCTTACAAATACTGGAAACAAACTCTACCTCCAAGAAGATCTCCGAGGTAAGAATGTTGAGAAAGTCAAGGAACTGGCTACCGAAAAGAAAGTGTCCATTTCTTGGACCTCAAAAAAATCCCTCTCTGAGATGACTGAAGGTGCTGTTCACCAAGGTTTTGTTCTACGAGTGTCTGAATTTGCCTATAGCGAGCTGGATCACATCCTTGCCAAAACACGCCAAGAAGAAAATCCACTTCTATTGATTCTAGATGGCTTAACTGATCCCCATAATCTAGGTTCCATCTTGCGAACAGCCGATGCGACCAATGTTTCAGGTGTCATCATTCCCAAGCACCGTGCTGTCGGAGTTACTCCTGTCGTTGCTAAAACGGCCACAGGTGCTATCGAGCACGTTCCAATCGCCCGAGTGACCAACCTCAGTCAAACCTTAGATAAACTTAAGGATGAAGGCTTCTGGACCTTTGGAACGGATATGAACGGTACTCCTTGCCATAAGTGGAATACAAAAGGAAAAATCGCCCTCATCATCGGAAATGAAGGAAAAGGCATCTCTAACAACATCAAAAAACAGGTCGATGAAATGATTACCATTCCTATGAATGGACATGTTCAAAGCCTTAATGCCAGTGTTGCTGCAGCCATTCTCATGTACGAAGTTTTCCGAAATAGACTATAAAAAAAAGTTTCCAGTCATCTGATTGGAAACTTTTTTATGATTATACTCAATGAAAATCAAAGAGCAAACTAGGAAGCTAGCCGCAGGCTGCTCAAAGTACAGCTTTGAGGTTGCGGATGGAACTGACGAAGTCAGCTCAAAACACTGTTTTGAGGTTGTGGATAGAACTGACGAAGTCAGTTACATATACCTACGGTAAGGCGAAGCTGACGTGGTTTGAAGAGATTTTCGAAGTGTATTAACTATGTTCGGTGATAAACTTATAGGCTTCTTGACCAGCGATAGCGCCATCTCCAACTGCTGTTGTTACTTGGCGAAGGTCTTTCAAGCGAACATCTCCAACTGCAAAGATACCATCAACTGCAGTTTTCATGTGGTTATCTGTCACAATCCAGCCAGCCTGATCTTGAATATTCAATTCTTTAACAAAATCGCTAACAGGGTCTAATCCAACATAGATAAAGACACCACCGAAGGCTTGCTCTGTCACTTGACCTGTTTTCACATTTTCAAATACGACAGATTCTACTCGGTTTTCACCCTTGATTTCCTTAACTACAGAATCCCAGATAAAGCTGACTTTCTCATTAGCGAAAGCACGGTCTTGCAAAACCTTTTGGGCACGAAGTTGGTCACGACGATGAACAATTGTAACAGTTTTAGCAAAGCGAGTCAAGAAGAGGGCTTCTTCAACCGCTGAATCTCCACCACCGACTACCAACAAATCTTGGTCACGGAAGAAAGCACCATCACAAACTGCACAGTAAGAAACACCTCGACTATTCAGTTCTTCTTCTCCTGGCACTCCCAAAGGACGGTGTTTAGAACCAGTCGCTACGATAACTGTACGTGTTTCATATGTTTGAGCATCGGTAATCACTTTCTTAAAATCACCATGATCTTGGACATTTTCAACATAACCATAAATATGCTCAACACCAAGATTTTCAAGCGGTTCAAACATCTTTTCAGCCAATTCAGGTCCACTAATATTAGCGTATCCTGGGTAATTTTCGATATCAGAGGTATTATTCATCTGACCACCTGGCAGACCACCTTCAATCAAGCCTACTTTGAGATTGCTTCGAGCAGCATACAAGGCTGCAGTCATACCTGCAGGTCCAGCACCGATAATAATAGTATCGTACATATAGATTCCTTCTTTCTTGTTGTAACTATCTTTATTCTAACTCTTTCTTGTCAATCAAGCAAGGATTATGCCTTAAAAACAAGAATTAAACTCATAACCGCAAAGGATAATACTGGAACAACCAAGACTCCAATCATAATCATATCATAGAGATGAGCTTGACGAGCCTTGGCTGTCTTATCAACTCCAGACATGGCTCTCAGTCCAATCCAAATTCCTAAAAAAATCAGAACAAGGATAGTGGTCAAGATCAAACTCTCGAAATATAAAGAAAATAGTTGCAGTAGCATGATTTCTCTCATTTCTATCTTTTTTAAAGAGTAAACTCAGCTAGTCCAGCTAACTGAGTTTTTCTTTATCTATTATATCAAATATAAGTCCGTTTGTAACTAGCGAAGAATTCTTTTGTCCGCTCTTCTTTAGGATTGTGGATAATCTCATCTGGTGTTCCAGACTCGATGATTTTCCCCTTATCTAAGAAGAGAATCTTGTCAGCCACTTGGGCTACAAAGGACATGTCATGACTGACCAAAATCATGGTTTGACCGGACTTCGCAGCATCTGCAATAGACTTTTCTACTTCACCGACCAATTCTGGGTCAAGGGCTGAAGTTGGCTCGTCTAAGAGCAAGACATCTGGTTTCATGGCAAGAGCACGCGCTAGGGCAACCCGTTGCTTCTGTCCACCTGATAAATGGCGAGGATAATGGTTTTCGCGGTCAGAAAGCCCAACCTTAGCCAACTCTTCCTTGGCAATCTTAGTCGCTTCTTGGTCAGATAATTTCTTGACAACAACCAAGCCTTCTTTCACATTATCAAGTGCTGTGCGACGTTCAAACAAATTAAACTGTTGGAAAACCATTGACAGCTTGCGGCGTAGGGAAAGGATTTCTTCCTGAGTAATTTTAGAAAAATCAACTGAGAAATCATCAATCTTAATCGAGCCACTATCAGGTGTTTCAAGATAATTGAGACTGCGAAGGAAGGTTGATTTTCCAGCTCCTGAAGAACCAATCAAGGCTACAACTTCCCCTTTTTGGATATCCAAGTCCAGATGATCCAAGACAGTCTGTCCTGAAAATGATTTACTTAAATTCGAAATCTTAATCATTAACGAAGGTCTCCTTTCACATCTGTTTGCACTGTATCAGGTGCAGAAATAGCCATTTTTCTCTCGATAAAACGACCAAGGCTTTCAATTCCGATATTGACTACCCAATAAACAAGGGCAACGGAGATGAAGCGTTCAAAATAGCGGTAATCAGCTCCACCCAAAATCTGAGCTTGGGCAAATACTTCCACAACACCCGCACTGAAGGCTAGGGAAGTTCCCTTGGTCAAGCCGATTAGGGAATTGATTAAGGTTGGAGTCGCCACAACTGCTGCATTTGGAATAATCACGCGACGGTAAACTTGCGCTCGGGTCATACCCAAACTGCGTGCCGCCTCAATCTCACCAGGATTAACTGAGAGAATCGCTGCACGAATGGTTTCACTGGCATAAGCTGCCTCATTAAAGGCAAAGGCTACAATCGCAAAAGCAGCCGCTGGAATAGCATTGATATTGAGACCAGTACCCCATTGCTGATTGAGGGCTTTCAAAGCCAAAGGAATCCCGTAGTAGGTCAACATGAGTTGCACCAAAATCGGTGTCCCTTTTAAGAAACTAACAAAGAAGGCCTGCAAGGGATATAAAATCTTGACACGATTGATTTTCACAATGGCAAAAAGAAGCGCCAAAACCAAGCCAAAAATGGCACCACCAATGGTCAACATAATCGTTGTTGGAAGTTGTTGGACAATTCTTGGAATTCCATCAAAGACCGAACGCAGGCTAAACAGCTTGCCATCCGGAATCAATTGCATCAAGTTTTGGTACCAATCTGATGCTAAAATCGTTGTAACATTCATAAAAACATCCTCTCCTGATAATGATTCATTCTACCATACTTCTGCCGTCAATGAAATTATTTGCTACGGTTAGATACAGACTTTGTCTACCTACTAGTTTATCATACTTTTAAACAGGGAGGTTATATATTTTATCTATCAAAGAGATAAGTAAAAACTATTTCAGTCCCAATTCTTCGTAAGCTTTTCGATAACCGATTTGCTTAACAGTTCCATTTTCTACTAAAATTGGACGTTTTAACAACATTCCGTCGCTTGCTAGCAACTCAGCTGCTTCTTGGTTTGACAGACTTCCTACCTTATCTTTCAGCCCCAATTCACGGTATTTGATCCCACTAGTGTTGAAAAATTGCTTCAACTCGAACCCTGAGGTTTCTAGCCAATTTAAAATGACTTCTTGGCTGGGGGTTTCTTCCACGATATGAACAGCTTTGTAGTCCACACCGAGTTGATTTAATTCTTGTTTTGCTTTTTTACAAGTTGAACATTTTGGGTATTCGATAAATTCTAACATGTATTTCACTTTCTATTTTATATCTTTAAAATCTGCGCCTTCATGGTCCAAGAGCCAGGCTTTCTTTTCCACTCCTGCAGCATAACCTGTCAGACGCTTGCCTGCTCCAAGTACACGATGACAAGGTACAAGGATGGACCAAGGATTGCGACCTACTGCTCCACCAATTGCTTGAGCAGAAGCCACTTGCAGGTCTTGCGCTATTTGTCCATAGGTCACTATCCGACCATAAGGAATGCCCTGTAAATAGGACCAAACTCTCTTTTCAAAATCCGTACCGATTGGAGCCAAAGGTAAGTTGGATAAATCCTGAAACTTACCTTTGAAGTAATCATCTAAGCAAGCAATAACTGGGTCTAAAATGGGATGACTAACAACTTCTTCTATTATCTCATACCCTAGTCCCCTCTCAAAATGCTTCTGCTCCTGAATCCAAATGCCATACAGATATTGCTCGTCAGCAACCAAGGACAAAGTTCCTATTGGCGAAGGGTAGAGCATTTTTGCGTACTTCTTTTGCATTATTTCTTTAATTTTTGATAGGCCAAGCGTTCACCATCTACTGGCACCTTACCGACCTGTTTAAAACTGAGTTTTTCAAAAATATGTTGCATGGCCTTGTTTGCAGCATGCGTATCTGAGCGAAAATCTAGATAATCAAATCCTTCAATCAAGCCTTCTAAGAAAGTCTGAGCAACTCCCTGTCCCTGGACATCTGCTGCCACAGCAATACGGTGAAACACCAGATATTCTGACTCTCCAGCTTGCCAGTTTCCTTCATAAATGGCTTCATAGGCTGCCTCTGGACTCTTGGTCACAGCAGCATAGGCTAGCAGTTCTCCCTCTTCCAAGGCTACGTAGGCTTGACCTAAAATAATATCATCGATAATGACATCTACATTTGGATAACCATTTTGCCACTGGTCACTACCAGCATCTGCTAAACATTTCTTGGCTTCCTCAATCACCTGCATAATAGCATCTACTTCGTTTGGAAAAGCTAAACGAATCTCCATATTTTCCCCTCATTTCTGACTAGTTTCTCCCATCATAGCATAATTTAAGCCTTTTCACAAGCAGTTAAAACTTGACTATATGTTTTTATTATTTTATAATCTAGTTATTAAAACTAGATAAAAAGGAGTTGAAAATGAAAACTACCTTTTCCTACCCAAAATGGGCAGAAATTCCAAACATTGACCTCTATCTGGATCAGGTTTTACTCTATGTCAATCAAGTCTGCGCTCCTGTCTCTCCAGATAAAGACAAGGGCCTAACAGCATCGATGGTCAATAACTATGTCAAACATGGTTATCTGACAAAGCCTGACAAGAAAAAATACCAACGCCAACAGATTGCCCGTTTGATTGCTATCACAACCCTCAAATCTGTCTTTTCTATTCAAGAAATCGCTCAGACACTCAATACTCTCCAAAGTCAAGCCAGTTCAGAGCAACTCTACGATGCCTTTGTGGACTATATGAACCAAGGAATTGACCCAGCAAACCCTATTATCCAAACCAGCTGCCAAACCGTTAAACTCTATCATCAAACTCTAGCCTTAATCCATCATACTCAAGAGGAGGTAATCAAATGAACACTAGTCTTAAACTCAGCAAACAACTCAGTTTTGGAGAGGAGATTGCTAATAGCGTGACCCACGCTGTGGGTGCAGTCATCATGCTCATCTTACTCCCCATTTCATCAACCTATAGTTATGAAGCACACGGATTTTTATCCTCTATCGGCGTTTCCATTTTCGTCATCAGTCTGTTTCTCATGTTCCTCTCATCCACCATTTACCACTCTATGGCCTATGGTTCGACCCACAAATATGTCTTGCGAATCATCGACCATTCTATGATTTATGTGGCTATCGCAGGCTCTTATACGCCAGTCGTCTTAACCTTGATGAATAACTGGTTTGGCTACCTGATTATTGCTATTCAATGGGGAACGACCATCTTTGGTATCCTCTATAAAATCTTTGCTAAAAAGGTCAATGAGAAATTCAGCCTTGCTCTTTACCTGATTATGGGCTGGTTGGTTCTGGCTATCATTCCTGCCATTATCAGTCAAACGACGCCAATCTTTTGGAGCCTCATGGTGACTGGTGGACTCTCTTATACAGTTGGAGCTGGATTTTACGCCAAGAAAAAACCTTATTTCCACATGATTTGGCATCTCTTTATCCTAGCTGCGTCCGCACTCCAATACATCGCCATTGTTTATTACATGTAAAAAAGTTGAGAAATTCAATCTCAACTTTTTTCTTTACACATATTGATAAAGTACTGGTGCAAGCGAACATCAGCAGTCAATTCTGGATGAAAAGAGGTCACTAACATATTTTTTTCTTGCGCAGCAACAATTTGATCGTCAACTCTTGCTAGAATTTCTACATCTTCTCCAACACTGCTGATAATTGGACCACGGATAAAGGTCATTGGAATCTGACCAACTCCCTTACATTCTGCTTCCGTATAGAAACTTCCCAGTTGGCGCCCATAGGCATTGCGCTCGACCACCATATCCATAGTTCCTAGATGACTCTCTTCCTGAGAAGTAATTTCCTTAGCCAGCAAAATTAAGCCTGCACAGGTTCCAAAGACTGGTAAACCAGATAGAATGGCTTCTCGAATGGGAATCAGCATATTCTGGTCACGTAAGAGCTTGCCCATGGTTGTAGACTCACCACCAGGCAATATCAAACCCGACAAGTCACTCTGATGTTGTTGAAAATCATCTAGATTTCGGATTTCGACACTAGTGACACCTAATTTATCTAGCACTTTTTCATGTTCTGCAAAGGCACCTTGCAAGGCCAATATTCCAATTTTCATCTATTTTCCTCGCTCAGCCATGAGAATTTGGATCTCATTTTCATTGATACCAACCATGGCTTCTCCTAAATCTTCAGAGATTTGAGCCAAGATTTGAGGATTTCGGAAATTAGTTACCGCTTTGACAATGGCACTCGCTCGTTTAACAGGATCTCCTGACTTGAAAATACCTGAACCGACAAAGACACCCTCTGCCCCTAATTGCATCATCAGCGCAGCATCTGCTGGCGTTGCAACGCCTCCAGCCGCAAAGTTTACAACTGGCAATTTTCCATGTTCATGAACATATTTAACCAATTCAACAGGGACTTGCAAGTCCTTAGCAGCAACATAGAGTTCGTCCTCACGTAGGTTTTGAATGCGGCGAATTTCTTGATTCATCATACGCATATGACGAACAGCTTGAACGATATCTCCTGTACCTGGTTCTCCTTTGGTACGAATCATGGAAGCACCCTCAGCGATACGACGCAAGGCTTCACCCAAATCCTTAGCACCACAAACAAAAGGAACTTGGAATTCTTTTTTATCCACATGGAAACGGTCATCTGCTGGAGATAAAACTTCACTCTCATCGATATAGTCAATCTCAATAGCTTCTAAAATCTGAGCTTCAACAAAATGCCCGATTCTGACCTTGGCCATCACTGGAATACTAACTGCTTCTTGGATTTCCTTAATCATCTTTGGATCGCTCATGCGGGAAACCCCTCCAGCCGCACGTATATCAGCCGGAATTCGTTCCAAGGCCATAACAGCTGCCGCACCAGCAGCCTCTGCAATACGAGCCTGTTCTGGATTCTGAACATCCATGATAACCCCACCTTTGAGCATCTGTGCCAAGTTTTTATTTAGTTCATAACGATTTTCAGTCATTTCTTTTTCCTCATCATTTGTATTGGTAGCTACCATTTCATTTTAAGTCAGATTAGAAGGAATCACAAGATAAAAAAAGGATAATTGTATGGGTACAGATTAACTAAAAAACTATCTGACCTTCAGTTAAGGTCAGATAGTTCATCAAATTTTATTTTTCAGCTGTAAGGGCAGCCATTGTGATGTAGTTGTATGGTTTGTTAAAGTGTGGCAAGAAGAAGAGGTCTGTCAAGGCCAATTTATCAATTGTCACATGCTCTTGGATAGCAAGTGAGAACATGTGGATTCCCATGCTAATAGCAGAATCGTGTGAAACCATTTGCGCACCAAGAATTTCACGGCTATCTTTGTCAAAGACAATCTTAATCGCTACTTCATGGTTGTCATGTTTCATGAATTCTGGTTTTTGAAGATCGTTAAAGCCTGTTTCAGTTGCATTGTAACCTGCAGCTTTTGCTTTCTCAAGAGTCAAACCAGTTGAAACCATGTGAAGACCATAGATTGAGATACCGTTTGAACCTTGAACACCGATTCCTTCTAATTCATGTCCACAAGCATTGTAGGCACCAACGATACCAGTACGAACAGCGTTTGAAGCAAGAGCGATGTAGCTTGTGTCTTTACGAGCGTTGTCATAAACAGTCGCACAGTCACCAACGGCAAATACACCAGGAAGTGAAGTTTCTTGTTTCTTGTCTACAAGGAAGGCACCGTTGCGGAAGAGTTCAATCTTACCATCAGCAAGGGCTGTGTTTGGACGGAAACCAACTGCAAGAACAACCATATCCACATCAAAGCTTTCTTTATCAGTAATCAAGCGTTCAACTTTACCATCACCTTCGATTGCTTTAACAGTTTGACCAAGAGCCAAACGGATGTTGTGGTCTTCCAAGTTCTTCGCCATCATTTGTGTGAAGTCTTTGTCATAGTAACCGTTCAAGACAGTATCAACGATATCAACAAGGACAACTTCTTTTCCAAGACGCTCAAAGGCTTCAGCAAGTTCAACACCGATATAACCACCACCAACAACGGCGATACGGTCAAGGTGTTGGCTCTTGTCAGCAAGTTTATTGATAACTTCTTCAGCGTTTTGGTACAATTTCACGAATTGTACGTTTTCAAGAGTTGCTTTAAATTCGCGGTTTCCTTTAACAATTTCAACACCTTCGATTGGTGGCAAAATTGGTGTAGAACCTGTAGCGAAAATCAATTTCTCGTATGATTCTTTGTGTTCTTTTCCTTCAACTTCGGCTGTAACTACTTTGTTATCATAGTCGATTGAAAGAACTGGTGAGTTCATGTAGACTTTAGCGCCTTTAGCTTCCAATTTTTCTTTATCAGAATAGAACAAGCCTTCAGCACCGTCAATTTGTTCACCAATCCAAAGGGCCATTCCACATCCTAGGAAAGAGATGTTAGAGTTTTGGTCAAATACAACGATTTCGTTCTCATTTCCAAAATTATCCAACATCGTATTAATACATGCTGTACCAGCGTGGTTAGCACCGACTACAACGATCTTACTCATAAAAAATTTCCTACCTTCATTCTAAATTTACCCTACTAGTATAACATTTATTGTTAGCGTTTACAAGAGTTTGGCTGATTTTTCCTATTTTTTTGTAAAAAATTGTAAATAATCTGTATCTTAACACGGATTCTTGCAATTTTTCTTCATTTACTGAGCATATTTCTTGACATCTTTACAAATTTTATTTGTGAAAACGCTGACTTTATGGTATGCTAGTATCATGGAAAGAAAATGTAAGGGGTTCATTTTTCATAAATTTACTATATTTCAATCTTCTTTTCATAAGAGAAAGGAGTTGGTAGCTTGCCTCTTAGTTCACATTCTGAACGCCTAATGGGAACCACTATCACGATTTCATTAGTGGATGAGCGAGCCGATAGCTTGCTCCAAAAATCCTTTGATTTACTCAAAGAGCTCGAATACCGCTTCAATGCCAATAGCCAAGAATCTGAATTGATGGAAATCAATCATCAAGCTGGAATAGCACCCGTCAAGGTTCATCCAGATCTGTTTGAACTGATTTCACTTGGTTTAGAGCATAGCCTAGCGCCCTCTAGCCATCTCAACATCAGTATTGGTCCCTTAATTCAAACCTGGCGCATCGGTTTTTCGGATGCCAAAGTTGCGCAACCTCAAGAAATTGAATCCGTGCTCCCTTTAATCAATCCTCATTTTATCGAGTTAGATTCTTCTACTTCGACTGTGTTTCTAAAACAGAAAGGAATGAAGATAGACCTAGGTTGTTTAGCCAAGGGTTATAGTGCGGATAAGGTTGCCCAATTTCTGAGAGAAGAGGGAGTGACTTCTGCCTTGATCAATCTAGGAGGGAATATCCTTACCATTGGAAAAAATCAGGCAAGAGGGAATCAACCTTGGCAAATCGGGATTCAAGATCCAGCCAATCCGAGGGGCAATCACTTAATGACCATTCCTGCTGTCAATAAATCTGTCGTGACTTCAGGCATTTATGAACGTCACCTGACAGTCGATGGAAAAGATTACCATCACATTTTTGACAGTCAGACAGGATATCCTATTGAAACGGAACTTGCTAGTCTCACAATCATCTCTGATAAGTCAGTCGATGGCGAAATCTGGACAACTCGACTCTTTGGAGAAAGACCTGCTTCTATCCTCTGGCAAGTCGAAAGTTTGGAGGGAATCGAAGCCATCCTCATCGATAAGGAAGGTCACCTAAGCTGTTCTTCAGGAGTTCCTACTCTATAGAAATAGATATTTCAATGGAGTTTTAAATTCGTATTATGTAAAAAGAGAAAGGAAATCTCATGTTAAAACTTATTGCTATTGTTGGAACAAATTCAAAACGTTCTACAAACCGTCAATTGCTTCAATACATGCAAAAACACTTTGCTGACAAAGCTGAAATTGAACTTGTTGAAATCAAGGACATTCCTGTCTTCAACAAACCAGCTGACAAGCAAGTACCTGCTGAAATTCTGGAAATTGCTACTAAAATTGAAGAGGCAGACGGTGTTATTATCGGTACTCCTGAGTACGACCACTCTATCCCAGCTGTTTTGATGAGCGCTCTTGCTTGGTTGTCATATGGTATTTACCCACTTTTGAACAAACCAATCATGATTACAGGTGCTTCTTACGGTACACTTGGTTCATCACGCGCCCAATTACAACTTCGTCAAATCTTAAACGCACCAGAAATCAAAGCAAGTGTCCTTCCTGATGAATTCTTGCTTTCACACTCTCTTCAAGCCTTTAACCCAAGTGGCGACTTGGTTGATCTTGATGTTATTAAAAAACTGGATGCCACTTTTGATGACTTCCGTATCTTTGTAAAAATTACAGAAAAATTGCGCAATGCACAAGCATTACTTCGCAAAGACGCTGAAGACTTTGACTGGGAAAATTTGTAAGATAGGAGACCATAAAGAATGAAATTTGTTGGACTTGTAGGATCAAACTACGATCAATCATATAACCGTAAACTCTTGGAATTCATCCGTCGTCACTTCAAACTCAAATTTGAATTAGAAGTTCTTGAAATTGACGAAGTTCCAATGTTTAACCAAGACGAAAAATGGGATGAAAGTTTCCAATTGCGTCTCTTGTATAACAGAATTACTCGTGCTGATGGTGTCATTATCGCTACTCCTGAGCACAACCACACAATCTCAGCTTCCCTAAAATCTGTTCTTGAATGGCTTTCATACGAAGTTCATCCATTTGAAAACAAACCAGTCATGATTGTGGGTGCATCTTACTACGACCAAGGTACTTCTCGTGCCCAAGTTCACCTTCGTAAGATTCTTGACGCTCCAGGTGTTAATGCCTACACACTTCCAGGTAACGAATTCCTTCTTGGTAAAGCCAAAGAAGCATTTGACGCAGAGGGCAATATCACAAATGAAGGAACTATTAATTTCCTTGAAACATGCTTGGACAACTTTGTAAAATATGTGGGAGTCGTTTCAAAATTGAAAAAACCAAAACCAATTGAACCAGAAGATTTATATTGTACAAATTCAATTGCAACTACCATTCAAGGTGTTGACCCTGATGATCCTGAATGGGTAGAAAAAGCAGCTGAACTTGTTGGAGCTGTTTCAGGAGATACTTACGTTAAATTAGACCACGGTATCTTAACAGTTAACCAAATTGATATGTTCTTGAAAGCAATGCCATTTGAATTGACATTTGCAGACGATAATAACCAATTCTTGTACTTTAATGACGCACACCAAGATCCAAATACAATGTTTGGTAAACGTGTACGTGCTCAATCAGGAAACCGTTTAGGAACTGTACACGGTTCATTGCCAGATTCTAGAATGAAAAACGTTGAATGGGTTGTTGGCGTATTGCGTAACGGGGACCAAGAATATGTCCGTACAATTGTGCCAGGAACACCAGAAGGCGTTATAAATACCCACAATTACCAAGCAATGTACTATCCAGATGGTTCATATGCTGGAATCAATGAAATCATCTTTAATTTCCAACCATGGCTTGACTGGTACCTCAATACGACTGGTCAACGTCTAGTTGGTGGAAATGCTGCAGCTCCTGCTGGAGGCCACGGTGGTGGCGCAGACGCTACATCTGGCGCTTCTGATGCAGGTGATGCTGGAGGCCACGGTGGTGGCGCAGACGCTACATCTGGCGCAAGCAACTAATAACAGTTTTAGGAACCATTTTGGTTCCTTTTTTAGTGACAAAAGACTAGCAGTTTGTGTCTGCTAGTCTTTTGGTTATTATTTTATCTATCCTTGTTAAAAGAAAGAATAGTGCTTATGAATTTGGATCATCGAGACTACGGCCATGTAACCCTTTTTCACGTTGTACTTGGCGTAGTTTTTCTGGTGTAACATCGTTTCCTTCTTCGTCCACGATTTTAATTCCTTCAATGTGGTGACGAACAGTGCGACGATAACCTTCGATATACTCCTCACGTAGTTTGGCTTGTTCTACTTTTTCTTCCGGTGTCAAGCCTTCTGCTTTTTTCTTTTTAGCTAGCTCGTTGATACGAGCAATTTTTTTCGGATCCATTTCTTCTCCTTTGTGATAAGATAAAGTCCGTTTATCAAACTTTATTTAGTATTAATTTGGTTAAAACGAGCAAGTTTGGATGCTTTTTGAGTTAATTGCGACAAGATTGCCAAACGATTTTGACGGACTGCCTCGTCTTCAGCCATAACCATGGTATTCTCAAAGAATGCATCAATGACTGGGCTAAGAGAAAAGAGCTGTTTCAATTGTTGACTTGCAGTCCCTGACAAAACAAGCGACTCTACAGCTTCTGCCAAGGCTTTCTCTTCTTCATTCTCAAATAGTGCTGAATCAACTGTAGCAACTCCTTCTGCCTTCTCAGCCAAGTTAAAGGCACGAGAAAGTGATTCAACAGAAGGTTTAAAGTCTTCTTCCTTGCTTGCTTCTACAAGAGCGCTTGCTGCTTCCAACATATCTGCCACAACAAAGTTTGAACCTGCAAGAACTGCTTCCTTGATATCTTTTGGAGTAGAGCCCATCATCTTATCAACACGAGCCTTGATAAAGTCCATAACCTCTGCTTTATTTTCATAAGTCAAGCTGTCAAATGTCAAAGCATAAAGGCTATCAATCAACTCATCCATAGCAATGTGCCAACCAAAGGCATCCAAGATACGAACTACACCTTGGGTTGCACGACGAAGGGCATAAGGGTCATTAGAACCTGATGGAATCAAACCTACTGAGAAGAAACTCAAAATTGTATCCAATTTGTCTGCAATTGCAAGCACTGCGCCGACCTTGCTCTCTGGAAGTTCTCCTTCAGCTGATGTAGGCATGTAGTGTTCACGAATAGCAGCTGCCACCGCTGGAGTTTCACCAGCAAGAAGGGCATATTTTTCACCCATAATTCCTTGGAGCTCGTCAAATTCACCAACCATACCTGTCAACAAGTCAAACTTGTAAATGGCTGCTGCACGGGCTAGGTCAATCGTTTCATCTGCTGACAAGCCTGCTTTTTCTGCCAAGAGAATAGCAATCTGGCCCGTACGAATCATGTGTTCACGAAGGGAACCAATTTTCTCATGGAAAGTCACATTGTTTAATTTTTCAACAAGATCTGAAATAACTAATTTTTGATCTTCACGCCAGAAGAATTCACCGTCTTCCAAGCGAGCTACCAAGACTTTTTCATTTCCTTTGATGACATTTTCCAAATGCTCTGCGTTTCCGTTACGGACAGAAATGAAGTTTGGCAAGAGGTTGCCATCTTGATCACGGACAACAAAGTAACGTTGGTGTTCCTTCATCGAAGTCACTAAAACTTCTTCTGGAACTTCAAGGTATTTGGCATCAAAACTTCCCATAAAGGCAGTTGGGTATTCAACCAAGTTCAAGACTTCATTAAGCAAATCAGCATCAATTTCGATACGTACACCATGTTTCGCCTCAATTTCCTTGATTTGTTCAACAATCATTTGCTCACGTTCACGTGGATCTGCGATTACATACTGCTTACGAAGGTCTTCTTCATAGCTCAATGCTGACTGAATTTTGGTTTCTTTCCCCAAAAAACGATGACCACGGCTCACACGACCTCCCTTAATATCAAGGAAATCCAAATCAAACTCTTCTTCATCTAAAAGAACAGTTAAAGTGTGAACAGGACGAATGTATTCAAAGCTATTTCCAGCCCAGTGCATGCTGACTGGGAAAGTCAATGACTTCAAGACATCTACAACACCAGGAACAATTGCTTCAACTGCTTGACCAACTTCTTCCTTAGTGACATAGACATACTCTTCACCCTTGATTTCACGGAATTCGATATCTTCAACCGTCAAGCCTTTTCCACGGACAAATCCTTGAGCTGCTTTGGTGAAGTTTCCATCACTATCCAAGGCAATTTTCTTTGCTGGACCCTTGAAATCTTCTGTCAAATCAGACTGTTTCTCTGCAAGACCTGTCACACGAACAGCCAAACGACGTGGTGTTGAGAAGGTTTGAATAACTTCAAAAGACAGGCGGTTTTCCTTGAGGAAGGCTACCATTTTTTCGCCTAGTTGTTTTTCACTTGGTGTGACAACATAGGCTGGTAATTCTTCAAGACCGAGTTCTACTAATAAGTTTTTTGTCATGTTTTTTCTCCGAAAAGTATCTTTTTATTTTCCAGTTTGCCTTATGTGATTGGCACGCAAGCAACCAACTTCGTTGTTTCATTGCTAAAATTGGAGCCAAAAGTCTCCAATTTTGCCTAGTATCCTTAGCTTAACTAAGGATACATTCATCACTGCGGCAACTGGCTCAGGGCTCACTCTGTTCGCCCATTTTCGTAATTTGTCACTCTCTTTATTCTGCGTCTTCTGCTAAGAGTTTAGCTCGTGTTGCTTCATCCAAAAGTGGGTAGCCTAGGCGTTTTCGTTCTGCGACAAAGGTTTTAGCTACGACACGGGCCAAGTTACGGATACGAGCGATATAGCCTGCGCGCTCTGTTACAGATACGGCACCACGCGCATCAAGCAGGTTAAAGGTATGTGAACATTTGAGAACATAGTCATAGGCAGGGTGAACCAATCCTTCTTCCAAGGCGCGACCAGCTTCTTTTTCAAACTTATCAAAGTTTTCAAGCAACATTTCTTGATCCGAAATTTCAAATGAATATTTTGAGTGCTCGTACTCAGGTTGGATGAAGATTTCTCCGTATTTTACACCATCAGCCCATTCGATATCGTAAACAGAGTCTACTTCTTGAATGTAAGAAGCCAAACGCTCCAAACCGTATGTTACTTCTGCAGTCACAGGGCCAGTTGCCAATCCACCAACTTGTTGGAAATAAGTGAATTGAGTGATTTCCATCCCATCAAGCCAAACTTCCCATCCAAGACCAGCTGAACCAGTTGATGGGTTTTCCCAGTTATCCTCAACGAAACGAATATCGTGTTCCAAAGGATTGATACCCAATTTTTCCAAAGACTCAAGATACAGTTCTTGAATATTTGATGGAGAAGGTTTCATGACCACTTGGAATTGGTGGTGTTGGTAAAGGCGGTTAGGGTTTTCCCCATAACGACCGTCAGCAGGACGACGTGATGGCTCTACATAAGCCGCATTCCATGGCTCAGGTCCAATAGCACGAAGGAAAGTGTAAGGACTCATTGTCCCCGCACCTTTTTCATTATCATAAGCCTGCATAAGCATACAACCTTGGTCATTCCAAAATTGTTGCAAAGTCAAAATAATTTCTTGAAATGTTAATTTCTTAGACATTGTTTACTCCTTTAGTTTTTATATTTCTTTTTCAATTAATTTATGCTGAACAAACCAATTTAACAGAGGAAGAGTTTTATCTGTATTTGCCCATAAATGATAAGAATCGAAGACCGCTTGTACACTACCTAGATTTTCTACCAACTTATCTATTGTCAAAAAACTACGCCAGTATTCGTAAAAAATACTTGCATAGTTCTTATCGTAAGTCGAGGAACCAAAATCATTCAATGAATGCCAACCATACTTCTTCTGAAAAAGTTCTACGAGAGATTGATTACAAATTTTTTCCGCTTGAAATTCCTCTTCTGTCAAGAAATACTTGCGACTAATATATTCAACCATCCCCTCTTCGAACCAGATATAAGAGTCGTAACCATCAAAATCATCTAAAAAATGCTCCGACCAATGAGCTAACTCATGTCCTACAATCTGTAAGAGGAAATTTTCAGATAAAGAATGATAGTGACTTTCTATTGCTTGAGTTTGCTGAGAACACTCGTAGTCCATCAACTGATACAAATACAACTCTTTCCAAACAGCTAAATCAGGCGTCATAACCATTCGTCTATTATTTGTATAGGCTGGAACAGCGCTTTCCCTAATAATCTGTGTAGCAGCATTAAAACTTGACCAAATAACGGCTTGTGGTAAATCACAGACTGCAAGTTCATTCTTTAAAAAAGATTGATAATCTTTCAACTTTTCTGTATTTCTTACTACAAAATCACGAAATGTAGCTAGTTGACTATCGTCTTTTACAAGATAAAGGTTTTCCACGTCTCTCCTTTCTTTCACACAATAGACTGAATAAGCAAAAGAACCGCGTCCGACAATCCTAGGTTGATTTAACCTAGGGGCGTCAGAAACGCGGTTCCACCCTAATTTATTACTTCATTGTTTTTGAAAATACTACAGAAAGCGCCAGTTCTTTATTTTGCCCTACTTGGCTCCCACTATCCCAAGCTCGCTTGAAGAACGCCATAAGACTTTCTTTCCTGCTGACTATTATATCAAAAATTAGAACAATGTACAATTCTTTTTATGATTTTCTAGAAATCCATATCATCAACTCGTGGAGCACCAGACTGAACAGCAATCGTTTTTAAGGTTTCACGCTCCTCATGACTCAGTTCAATTCCAAAGCAATCAAGATTAGCTTGAATACGAGAAACTGTAACAGATTTCGGAAGTGGTAAAAATCCTTCTGCCAAGCTCCAAGCCAAGGCTATCTGAGCAACCGATTTTCCGTGATTTGCTGCGATTTCTTGTACTTGCTTGCTATCAAATAGTTCTCCCTGTCCAAAAGGCCCCCAAGCTTCCAATAAAATTCCTTTTTCTCGACAGTAATCTACGACTTGATCTTGATACACACCTGGAGCCAAACGAACTTGATTGACCACAGGAACGATAGTTGCAGTTTCAAGCAAGGCATCCAAATGATGGGGAAGAAAATTACTAACCCCAATAGCACGGATTTTACCTTCTTGATAGAGGTCCTCCATCGCTCTCCAGACTTCTGAATTTCGGACTTTCCATTGGCCATTTTCCCTAAGAGGTTTTGGATTTGGCCAATGAATCAAATACAAATCCAAATATTCCAAGCCCAGTTTCTCTAAAGACTCTTCAAAAGCCTGACGAGCTTGCTCATAGGTGTGATTTGTAGTCCAGAGTTTACTGGTTACAAAAATTTCCTCACGCGGAACGCCACTATCTTGAATAGCACGACCAACGCTTTCTTCATTTTTATAGATAGCTGCCGTATCGATATGGCGATAGCCCGCCTTTAAAGCCTCTAGGACGGCTTGGTAAGCAATCTCTCCATTTTCAGCTTTCCAAGTTCCAAAACCCAGAACTGGAATTGTAACGCCATTATTTAAAGTATAAGATTTCATTATTTTTCCTTTCTATGAGAAGAAAATCCAAAGAAATAAATTCTCAAAGAAAACTTATCTCTTTAGATTTTTTGAATTATTGGTCACGGTCGTAGTAAAGTTGGTGAGTTTTAAGACGAGAATCTAACAAATCTGGTACGGTTACAAAGTCATAACCTTGCCCTTTCAAATAGTCAATAACCTTCGGCAGAGCATTTACTGTCTCAGCATGGATATCATGCATGAGAATAATAGAACCATTCTTGACTTCACGCTGAATTTCTGTCAAAATAGCTGCTTCATTTTTACTCTTCCAGTCAAGACTATCCACATCCCACATAATAAAGCTCAAATCGAGGCTATTTCGAATGTCATCTGTAATAGCTCCATAAGGCGGACGCATAAGTTTAGAACTAGAACCCAGAACCTTAGTTAGCGCATCCTCAGTATCAGTAATTTGTTTTTTGGCTTCATCAAGCGAAAGTTTTGACAGCACCGGATGGCTCCAACTATGGTTTCCAATGATATGACCATCTGCTTTCATTCGTTTCAAAATCTCTTCATTTCCAGAAACGTTTTTACCCAAAACAAAGAAAGTTGCCTTGATACCATACTTAGAAAGTGTATCTAATGCTTGATTTGTCGTTGCAGGATTTGGTCCATCATCAAAAGTCAAGGCTACTACTTTACGATTTTTCTTTTCATAATAAGCCTTATATAGCTCTGCATCCTTATCTAATAAATAAGAAGACTGAATAACTTCAAAGAAACTAGATACTGGCAAGGCAATCTCATCTAGATTTTCAACTGCCTGACTTGGATATAGGATAATTTGACTTTCCTTGTAATCAAAATTCCATGCAGACAAGTCTTGGTCAGACAAGCCTTTAACAAGCTGATCAATCTTTTCTTGTTCTAATTTCTTATCCTGTAAGAAAGAGGTAATTTCTTTTAACAGCTTCTCTTTAGCCTTACTAGCATCTGAAAATAGTTGATCAAGTGTAAAAGGTTTACCCTCTTCTGTCAAATGCACTTTCGCTAGACTAGTTTTTTCAGTCTCTTCAACTTTTGACGAAGTCAAATCATAGACTTGTTTCATCACACTTCGGTTGACAATCCCTTTTAAAGTCGAATCCTGTTTCTCCGTATAATAAAAAACCAGATTTTCCTTATCTTCCAGATTTTCCTTAATATCCTGTGTCATGATTTCTTTTACAGACGAAATCACTTGCTCCCCTTGGAGAGGATAATAGGCAATTACTTCAGCTTGTCCCTTACGAAAATGATCCTTCTGATTTCCCTCACTCAATTGATCATCTTTCTCTTTTTTGAGCGATTCAATCTTTTGCTCAAAACTTTGCTTTGTGTAGACTTTATAACCAATCATCGCCCCAAGGACACAAATGCTAACTGACAAGATAGCTACTAGGGCTATTAAACTCATTCTTATCTTATCGTGATTCTCACGCTTTGCTCTACTTTTACTCATAAGACCATCATATCAAATTCAAGCTATAATTTCAATGATTTTGGAGGAAATAGTATATTAAAAAAGAGGGGCAAGCTCCCTCTTAAAATCTTATTTTACTGCTTCTTTCAAAGCATCTACCTTATCGAGACGCTCCCATGGAAGGTCAATATCTGTACGTCCCATATGTCCATAAGCCGCTGTTTGACGGTAAATTGGACGTTTAAGATCCAACATTTGGATAATTCCTGCAGGGCGAAGGTCAAAGATTTGACGAGCCGCTTTTTCAAGCTTGCTTTCAGCTACTGTTCCTGTACCGAAAGTATCGATACGAACAGAAACAGGTTGGGCAACACCAATAGCGTAGGCTAATTGCACTTCTGCCTTCTTAGCCAAACCAGCTGCAACGATATTTTTGGCAATATAGCGAGCCGCATATGACGCAGAACGGTCCACCTTAGTCGCATCTTTACCAGAGAAGGCACCACCACCATGACGAGAGTAGCCACCATAGGTATCCACGATAATCTTACGACCAGTTAAACCTGAGTCCCCTTGAGGTCCACCGATTACAAAGCGACCAGTTGGATTGATGAAGAATTTTGTTTGCTCATCCAAGTAAGAGGCTGGAATAACCTCTTTGATAACCTTGCTAATGACATCATTGTGAATTTGTTCGTTGCTGACTTCTGGATCGTGCTGAGTAGAAATAACGACTGTGTCCACACGTACTGGACGGTCATTTTCATCATATTCAACAGTAACTTGAGATTTAGCATCTGGACGAAGATAACTTATTTCACCAGACTTACGAAGTTCTGCCAGACGACGAACCAATTTATGACTGAGTGAAATTGGCAAAGGCATGAGCTCTTCTGTTTCATCAACCGCAAATCCAAACATGAGACCTTGGTCACCAGCACCAATCAAGTCCAATGGATCTTGGTCTGCATTTCCACGAACCTCCAAGGCTTCGTTAACCCCTTGAGCGATGTCTGGTGACTGCTCAACAAGTGACGGATGAACTCCCACCGTCTCAGCAGAAAAACCATACTCTGTATTGGTATAACCAATCTCTGCAATGGTATCACGAACCACACGGTTAATATCCACATAGGCATTTGTAGAAATTTCACCAAAAACATGGACCGAACCAGTATAGACAGCTGTCTCAGCAGCAACGTGCGCCTCTGGATCCTTTGCTAAAATAGCATCCAAAATCGCATCTGAAATTTGGTCTGCAATCTTATCTGGATGCCCCTCAGATACAGATTCAGACGTGAATAATTTACGTTCTGACATAAAAATGTCCCCCCTTAAAAATAGTGTTATAGAGTTACAAAGTACTGATAGGTATTTCCATTATCTAAGAGTTACGACGCGAAAGAAATAAAAACGATATCTTTTTATTTCTGAAGCTAGTAAGGCGCATAGGTTGGCCGCCCTATAGCGGCAACCGTAGAATGACGAACGACTTTGGAGCCGTCATTCTTTGCGAATTGCAAAGTACTGATAGGAAATTTCTTAGTGATGTAGACCTACCATCTTATCGGGACTATATAACTTCATCATTATATCATTTTTTAGCGCAATTTGCAGTCTTTAATGTAGTGTTCGCTTTATATATTTCGTTCTTATAAATTAATTAAAAAAAGTTGGAGCACATTACTCCAACAATTACCTTAAAATGTTTGGCGTTTTGCTTTACGCTCGGCACGGCCACGAGCGCGATTTTCAGCACGCTTGGTTTTGCGGCGTTTTTCATCAACCGCCCATTTAATTTTCTTCTTATAACCTGGTTTGACTTTTTTCTTTTTCTTTTTGACCAAACCAATCATCTCAATATCAAGCTTATCTTGTTTTTTCTCACGGTTGGCACGACGATCACGGTCATAGGTATCTTGGAATTCTCCATCTTTTACCATTTTCGGAGTAAACTTGATTCCTAATTTCTCCAACTCACGGATATCCGAGTCATCACTTGGCTGATAAAGAGTGATAGCTGTACCTGGTAGGCCGTTTCGTCCAGTTCGACCAACACGGTGCACAAAGAAGGATAAATCTTGCGGAATGGCATCATTGATGACATGACTAACACCTTCAATGTCAATTCCACGCGCCGCCAAGTCTGTAGCGACAATGTACTCAAAATCTAGATTTTTCACCTGATTCATGATTCGCTTACGTTCACGAGGGGCAATATCTCCATGAATTTTTGCTACCTTCAATCCTTGAGCAGTCAGATATGAATGCAATTCATCAGCACGAGTTTTAGTGTTAACAAAAATCATTGCCAAATACGGTTGCATCAACTGGGTCAACTGATAAATTTGAGCATTTTTGTCACGACCCTTGGTAGAAATCAACCAATTATCAATAGTGTCAGAAATGACCGTTTTGGTCTTGATTTTCTCCATGACAGGATTTGACAAGTATTTTTTCAAGAATGGTTGTAGTTTTTGTGGAATAGTCGCTGAGAAGACCATGAATTGCAGGTCTTTTGGAAGGCTTCCAGCAATCTTATCAACAGTTTCCAAGAATCCCATATCCAAGGTCATGTCTGCCTCATCGACCACAAAGGTCTTAGCCTTGTGAATAGCTAGGTCACCAGACTTAACCAAGTCGTAGATACGGCCTGGCGTTCCGATAACAATATGAGGCTGATTACTTGCCAATTTCTCAATTTGGCGAGCCTTATCCGTACCACCCACATAATTAACCACACGAACTTCCACTTCTGAGTGGGCAGCAATCTGACGAGCTGCTTGGTAAATTTGAGTAGCTAACTCACGGCTCGGTGCAGTAATCACTGCTTGTACACTATCGCTGGCTTCATCTAATTGCTGGAAAATCGGTAATAGGAAAGTGTGAGTCTTACCTGAACCTGTTTTTGATTCACCGACTAGGTCACGACCTGCCAAGACAATAGGAATCAACTTATCTTGAACCTCTGTTGGAGTTGTAAATTTCAACTCCTCCAAGGCTTCACTAATATATTTTTTAAATTGAAATTTCGTAAATGACATAATATCCTCGATTCTATCTATCTTATCAATTATACCATATTTTATTCCATTTCAGTAGTCTCACTTATTTAGACTATTTCCAGTAGCTTCTCTAGTCAGAAAAAGGCTGGAATTTTATAATCCCAACCTCTTTTAAATCTTTATTTCCAGTTTAAAATAGCATTCAAGCCATAGTGGTCACTGACTTGTGGACTCTTGTTACCATCAAATACGACATGTAAATTTTCTACCTCTAGCTCCTTGGTAGTAAAGACATAATCGATTCGTAGGGGTTCAGTGTTCCCTTTCCAGCCATCAATTTCTGGTGGAACGGTATAGCTACCGCTTTTCTCTTTAGCGACTTCAAAGGCGTCTTGTAAGCCTAGTGGACTAGCTAAAATAGCTTGGTAGCCTTCCTGACCGGCTGGATTGTTGAAATCTCCAGCTAACAAAAGTGGTTTGTTCAGTTCTTTCAAGACAGTTTCAAATCGTGCCCATTCTTCTTGGAACCCTTTATCCCACCAAGAAAGGTGGACACTAGCAACTGCAAGCTCCTTACCATCGACTACAGTTTCAGCCAAGGCAACGCGACGAGTATGATAGTCTGTTGGATCATCCACATCTGAAACTAAAATTTCTCTAGCTTCAATAGGTGTTTTAGACAAGATAGCCACACCTTCATGGTATCGATCATAACCGATATGGTTATAGGCCCAGGTCCAGTAGTAATTTTTCCCTTGCTCAGACAACTTTTCAACCAAGAGTCTAACATAGTGGTCTTGATGAATAGGCTCAGCTGCTGGCAAAGCTTGATAAAGGTCATTAACCTCCACCTCTAACGAGGTGATCTCCTGATTGATTTCTTGGAAACAAATCAAATCATAGTCCTTTTCAAGAATATCCTGAAGCAAAATCTGGAATTTTTCCTCAGCTTCTTTTTCCATCCAACTGTGAGTATTGAGTGTTAAAAATTTCATTCTTTTCTCCCAAAATAAGAGGTTGGAATACAGCTTCCAACCTCAAGTATATTACAATTCTACTTTAGCAACTGCTGTTTTAGCTGCAAGAGAACCTGTTTTTTCTAATTTAACTGATTTAATTGCATCACCATTTGTGAAGACAACTACTGTTGAAGTTTCACGACCTGCTCCACGGATAGCATCCAAGTCAGCTGTGACAAGGAGATCTCCTGCTGCAACTTTTTGTCCTTCAGCAACATGAACTGTAAATGGTTTACCTTCAAGACTTACTGTGTCCAAACCAATGTGAACAAGTACTTCAAGACCTGCTTCAGTCACAAGACCAAGAGCATGTTTTGTTGGGAAGATACTTGATACAGTACCTGAAACTGGAGATACAATGTTTCCATTTGCTGGTTCTACTGCAAATCCATCACCCATCATTTTTTGAGCAAATACTGGATCTTTTACTTGTTCCAAAGCAACAACTTGACCGTCTGCTACTGAGTAAACTTCCTCAGTAAGACCTTTGAAATGAACAGCGTTTTGTTGCGCTTCTGTCATTTGACTTGGAAGAGTTTCAGGAATGATTTCACCTGAATCAAGGATATCTTGGATATCAGATTTCAATACGTCAGCTTTTGGTCCGTAGATAGCTTGAACCCCTTGTCCTTTCATGACAAGACCCATAGCTCCTTCTGCTTTCCATTGCTCTGCATTTCCTACTTTATCTGCATCTTTAACAGTTACACGAAGACGAGTCATACATGCGTCAACATCAACGATGTTTGCACGTCCACCAAGAAGGTTAATAATGTTTACAGCTTGAGAACCAGCTGCAACTTTCACTTCACTGCTAGCTTCTTCTGAACCTTCAGCAGTTTCGTAGTTTCCGTTACGCCCTGGAGTTGCGTAGTTGAATTTTTGAATCATGAAGTTTGCAATAAAGTACATGATTACGGCAAAGAGAACAGTTACCCAAACGAAGTTAACGATATCCATACCGATACCAGCACTGATTGCAATAGGTGTACGAGTCAAGAACTCGATTGAACCGAATGAGTGCATACGTAGGTTTACAACGTCAGCCATAGCGAAGGCAGCACCTTGAACAAGTGAGTAAACAAGATACATAGGTGTTGCGATGAACATGAACATGTATTCGATTGGTTCAGTAACCCCTGTCAAGAATGTTGCAAGAGCTGTCGCAATCATCATACCTTTGTATTTGTGTTTTTTGTCAGCATCAACATTACGGTAGATAGCCACAATCACACCCATCAAGATACCGAATGAACCGATCATTTGTCCAACTTTGAAACGAGCTGGATGTACTGTATCTAACAAGTGTTGGTATTGACTAGCATCAGTACCTTTAAGGTTTACAAGGTCTGTTACCCATGCAAGCCATAGTGGGTCTTGACCAAAAACTTGAGTGCCTTTAGCTGCACCAGTTAAGACTTCATAAGTACCACCAAGAGCTGTGTAGTTCATTGGGATAGTCAACATATGGTGAAGACCAAATGGCAAGAGCAAACGTTCCAATGTACCATACAAGAATGGTGCAAGGATTGGAGCAGTTTCTTGTGAGTTGGCAATCCAGATACCAAAGCTATTGATACCTGTTTGAACTACTGGCCAGAAAGCTGAAAGTACGATTGCAGCAATAACTGAACGAAGAATAACTACAAATGGTACGAAACGTTTCCCGTTAAAGAATGAAAGTGCATCAGGAAGTTTGCGGAAGTTGTAGTATTTGTTGTAAGCAGTTGCTCCTATAAAACCTGAGATGATCCCTACGAAGACACCCATGTTCAAGGCTGGAGCTTCAAGAACACTGATGAAGTAATCAGCAACTTTGATTGAACCACCAAAGAGAGTAGTTACCATAGCATCTGGATTTTTCAACATATCGCCTGATACACCAAAGATTGTACCAGTGATACGATTGATTAGGATAAAGGCAAGACCTGCCGCAAACGCACCACCAGCTCGTTCCTTAGCCCAGCTTCCTCCAATAGCGAGGGCGAACAAGATATGAAGGTTAACGATAACTCCCCAACCGATTTGCTCTAGTACACCACCAGTAATAACGAGTGGTGCAAAGGTTGGGTTAATCATCACGATAGACTTACCGATTGAAATCATCAAACCAGCAGCCGGCATAACCGCGATAACCACCATCAAAGCCTTACCGAATTTTTGCCAAAATTCGAAAGACAAGACATTTTTGAATGTATCTTTCATCATTCAAATCTCCTTTATTTTTATTTAGGCAAACGTTTTACGAAAACGTTTGCACCTTTTATGATTTAATTATACCACTTTAATTTTTTTTGTAAAGGCTTTTACAAAAAAAATTACACTTTTTTCTAAAATTTTTGTAGCAAAAAAGGAGATCATTTAATCTCCTCATGAAAGTAGCTAGTTTACCTAAATCTTCAAGAATCGGCGCATGGAAATTCCTGATCCCAGTGAACCGATGAAAATCCCAATCACAAATAATAGGGCAATCATCAGAGGAGTAAATACCTCCGGTGCAATCATAGAAAGATTTTGTCCGACCAAGGACTTATTGACAGATTGGTAAACTATTCGATAAACAATAAAGACCAACACTGATGGTGCAGTTGCTCCAAGCAAACCAATGAAGGCACCTTCAAGTAAGAAAGGTCCACGGATATAACTGTTCTTAGCACCAACCAAGCGCATGATTTGAATTTCACGACTGCGGGAAATAATGGTGATACGAATGGTATTTGAAATCAAGAAAACTGCAATGAAAATCAAAAGTCCTGCAATAACTAATCCCCAAACACGGATAAATGATGCTAGTTGGAATAGGCGTTCTGTATTGGCACCACCATCCTGAACCTCAGACACACCTTCAATTTTTTTAGCATCTTCGGCTACAGTTTTTACATCACTTGGCGTGTTGGTATCAACGATATAGGCATCATAGAGGGGGTTGGCATCTCCTTCGAAGATTTTCCAGTTGTCACCCATTGTCTCAGTTAATTTTTCATATTGTTCCTCTTTACTTGAAAAGGTAACACTTTTAACAGTAGACATCCCCTTCAAAGCATTGTACACCTTGTGATAGTCATTATTTGTAACAGTTTGACCTTCTTTTTCAATAGTCTCGCTATTATCAGCTACATCCTTGCGAATGTATACCATCACTCGAACATTATTTTCAATATCTGTAGCTAGTTTCGCTGTATTGAAAATAACAGAAGCAAATATGGCAACCAAGGTCAAAGTAATCATGACTGAGCTGACAGCAGCCACTGTCATCCAACCATTTCGTTTCAAACTTTTTAGTGATTCAAATAAATGGCGAAAAAATCTACTAATCATCGTATCCATACTCTCCTTTTGATTCGTCACGAACGACACGGCCATTTTCAATGGCAATGACACGGTGGCGCAAGGTATTTACAATCTGGCTATTATGAGTCGCCATTAAAATAGTTGTCCCTTGTAGGTTAATCCGTTCCAAGAGATTCATAATTTCCCATGAATTATCCGGGTCCAAGTTTCCTGTTGGTTCATCGGCTATCAATACTTTTGGATTGTTTACAATAGCACGCGCAATCGCAATCCGCTGTTGCTCTCCACCTGAGAGCTCATTTGGGAAAGAACGAACCTTATGCTTCAATCCAACCAAGTCCAAAACTTCCATCACGCGTTTTTTGATATTACGGCGATTTTCCCCGATTACTTCCATAGCGTAAGCAATATTTTCATAGACCGTTTTCTTTGGCAAGAGTTTATAGTCTTGGAAGACAACCCCAACACTACGACGTAGAAGCGGGACATCTTTCTTTTTAATCTTAACCAGATTAAAACCAGCAACTGATAGGCTTCCTTTATCGATTTTTACTTCACGATATAGAGAACGAATAAAGGTTGACTTCCCTGCTCCTGAAGGTCCTACGATGTAAGCAAATTCGCCTGGTTGAACACTGACCGAAACACCACGTAAAGCAGTCGTTCCGTTGTCGTATTTTTTGACGACATCTCTCATTTCAATGATTGACATGTGACTTCCTTTCTATCTTAGCTAATTCGCCACTTGAGATAGGCATCGATAAAACCATCTAGGTCCCCATCCATAACCTTATCTACCTGAGCAACCTCAAAGCTAGTTCGGTGATCTTTTACCATAGTATAAGGTGTGAAGACATAAGAACGGATTTGGCTTCCCCATGTGATTTCCTTTTTCTCACCTTTGAGGGAATCAACTTCCGCAGCTTTCTTTTCTTGCTCCATTTGATAGAGCTTAGCCTGCAACATCTTCATGGCACGATCTCTATTTCCATACTGGGTACGATCCACTGTTGATTGGACAACAATTCCAGTTGGAATGTGGGTCAAACGCACACCTGTTGAAACCTTATTGACGTTTTGTCCACCGGCACCACCTGAACGGAAGGTATCCATCTTGATATCATCTTCCCGGATTTCCACCTCAATTGTATCATCCAACTCCGGCATCACTTCTACAGATGTGAAAGAGGTATGGCGACGTTTGGCAGAGTCAAATGGCGAGATACGGACCAAACGGTGAACTCCCATTTCTGACTTGAGAAGGCCATAGGCATTAGGCCCTTCAAATGATAAGGTTACTGACTTAATACCAGCTTCATCTCCTGCTTGGTAATCCAATACTTCCACTTTAAAGCCTTTAGCATTTCCATAGCGAGTGTACATACGAAGTAACATATCACCCCAGTCCTGAGCCTCAGTACCACCCGATCCTGGATGGATTTCCAAGATGGCATTATTATGGTCA
The DNA here is from genome assembly GCA_905221095.1 of bacterium. Lineage (GTDB taxonomy): Bacteria > Bacillota > Bacilli > Lactobacillales > Streptococcaceae > Streptococcus. The sequence goes on along the minus strand of CAJNBV010000002.1, from coordinate 126,194 downwards.
TAAGGTTCTGACAAGAGCAAGGTCATCTCGTAACTGGTCATCATCTTATCAAGTTCGGATAACTGCGTTACCAATTCTTCATGCACCGACTCATCTTCAGCTAAAAATTCTAATAAAATTTCGACTTCATCCTGCAACTCTTCCATTTTATGGAAGGTATTGTAGGTATTTTTTAATTCATTCAATTCTTGCGACGTTTTTTGGGCCGCGATATTATCGTTCCAAAAATCAGGTTCTGTCATCTTGTTTTCCAAGATGGCAATCTCTTCCTCTAGACCTTCTAGGTCAAAGAGACCCCCTGAAAGAAGCTAATTTTTCACGATTTGCGTCAATTTTTTGACGAATTACTGAAATGTCCATAAATACTCCTTTTTTACATCATTTCATTATAGCATATTTTATCATTTCTTTCCATCTTTTGCTCTAATCCCTTATTACACGTAAAAAGAAGCCTTCCGGCTTCCCTTCTTACAAGACTTTTGCTGAAGTACGAGTAATCTCTTCCACTTGAATATTTTCAGCTTCAAATTTTTCTTTTAAGGCTGGTAAATCAATCGTTCCATCGATTTGAACTTCGATAATCACCTTACCATCTTTACGCGGAATATTTACTGTATGGGAGATATTCAAATTTTCTTCAACGATTAAAGAAACAATCTTTCCAAGAACGCCAACTTCATCTTCTGTAACGAAGCGCACACGAATTCCTTCTTCACCATAACCAGCAATTTCAAGAAAGGCTTGGAAAACGTCACGATCCGTAATAACTCCGTAGACTTGATGGTTATCTACGACAGGAAGAATACCAATCTTATTTTTTAGCATCAAATAAGTTGCATCCTCAAGACTGGCATAACCTGAAACAGTGACAACATCGCGAATCATGACATCTTTTACTTTTGTCTTATTTAAAAGATAATTCATCTCATAGATAGAAAGACTTGTTGCCTTGGATGGACTAGCTTGGGCAATGGTGCCCTCAGTCACCAAACCAACTAATTGATCATTTTCGATAACAGGCAAGCGGTGTAAGCCTTGCTCTCTCATCAAATCTGCTGCATGAGATACTGTTGTATCTGGACTAATATAAACTACCTTGCGGGTCATAAAATCTTTAACTGCCATGAGACTTCTCCTTTTCTATTCTTATCCCTATTATACAATCTTTTTGTAAATCTATCAAACGCTTACATTTCTTTTTCAAAATTCAGAAAAGTATGAATAAGCTAGCAAAAAGAGCTCTAAAATCGAGCTCCGTGAATGAAGGATAGACAGCTTCATTCTGTTTTGTTTCAATGATTAGAAGCTAACCTTCCAGTGCAAATGAGAATTGCTTCGCAATCTCCATCTGCCGACTAAAAAGGTCCCCCGGAATATAATGATGATTGCTTCGCAATCTCTATCTGCCGACTAAAAAGATCCCCCGGACTATAATGATGATTACTTCGTAATCCTCATCCACCGACTAAAACAATCCACTGGATTGTTTTAGCCACCCAGATACGCTTTTCTGACTTCTTCTGATGAGGCGAGTTCTTTTCCTGTTCCTGATAGGACGATTTTTCCTGTTTCCAGCACATAGCCTCGGTCAGAGATTGCGAGTGCTTTATTGGCATTTTGTTCAATCAAGAGGACGGTTGTTCCTTGTTTCTGAATATCTTGAATGATATCAAAGATCTCTTGAATAAAGATTGGGGCAAGTCCCATTGATGGTTCATCTAAAAGAAGAAGTTTTGGTGTTGACATGAGAGCGCGTCCCATGGCAAGCATTTGTTGTTCCCCCCCTGAAAGAGTGGCTGCATCTTGGTTCTTGCGTTCTTCAAGACGTGGGAAACGTGAGAAAACTTTCTTTAAGTTAGCTTGATTTTCTTCACGATTTTTCTTCAAGAAAGCTCCCATTTCTAGATTTTCCATAACTGTCAATCCAGGGAAGACGTGGCGTCCTTCTGGTACTTGTGAAAGACCACCTGCCACGATTTTCTGAGCTGGCATTTTTTGGATTTCTTGACCTAAAAATTCAATCTTTCCTGAACTTGGTCGAACCAAACCAGATAAGGTACGGAGAATGGTTGTCTTACCTGCACCATTGGCACCGATAAGGGAAACAACTTCTCCTTCATTAACTTCAAAGCTTACATCACGGACTGCTTGGATCATGCCGTAATGCACAGAAAGATTATCAACTTTTAACATAGACATTAGGCTTCACCTCCTAGATAAGCTTCGATAACACGTTTATTGGTCTTAATTTCGTCTGGAGTTCCCTGAGCAATCAAACGACCGTATTCAAGTACGTAGATACGTTCTGTTACTTCCATTACCAGATTCATATCGTGTTCAATCAGCATAATCGTAATCTTAAATTCATCTTTGATACGACGAATTAACTCAGTCAATTCAGCAGTTTCCTGCGGGTTCATACCTGCTGCTGGTTCATCTAAAAAGAGAATTTTAGGTTCCGTAGCGAGGGCACGAACAATTTCCAAACGACGTTGTTGTCCGTAGGCAAGGTTTTTAGCCAGAGTTTCTGCATCACCATCTAAATCAAAGATTTTCAGCAATTCCAAAGCCTTAGCCTTTAATTCTTTTTCACTCTTGTAAAAAGCTGGCAAGCGTAAGAAACTAGCAAAAACATGTTGCTTGTGATGGTTACCAAAAGCAATCAAAACATTGTCCAAAACGGTTAAATCTTTAAAGAGACGGATATTTTGGAAAGTACGTCCAAGTCCCAAAGAAGCAATCTTATAAGGTGACTTCCCATTTAAAAGGTGACCATCAAGGGTAACAGTTCCCTCACTTGGTTCATAAACACCTGTCAAGAGGTTGAAAAGAGTGGTTTTCCCAGCACCGTTTGGACCGATTAGTCCAACCAATTCCCCTTCGTTCAATTCAAGAGTCACATCTCCAACAGCTGTTAGACCGCCAAAATGTTTGGTTAACTGTTTTACTTCAAGTAATGCCATTAGTTTTGTTCCTCCTTCTTAGATTTTTTAAAGAAACGTGATAGGCTCAATTCCCATGTTCCAAGAAGTCCACCTGGTCTGAAAATCATTACCAATACCAAGGCCAAAGCGTAAATAATCATACGCACGCTAGCTACATCTTGGAGAAGCATATTCAAAATTCCAAGGACAATAGCTGAAACGATTGCACCTGTAATGGAACCAAGTCCACCAAATACAACAATAATCAATACGTTGATTGAGTTGATGAAGGTGTAATCTTTCGGTACAACAGAGCCTATAAATCCTGCCTGAAGTGATCCTGCAATACTTGCAGTAATGGCACCAAAGACAAAAGCGATAATTTTAATTTTAGTCGTATTAACCCCAACTGACTCAGCAGCGATTTCATCCTCACGAACGGAGAGGGTTGAACGACCAATTGGACTACGCAAGAAGTTCAAGGTTGCAATGGTTGTAATCACGACAAAGAAGTATACCATTTGCCAAGTTGTAAAGTTTGGAATTCCCAAGATACCTGCCGCACCATTTGTAATGCTTCCACCATTGATGATAAAGATACGGATAATTTCAGAAACACCTAGAGTCGCTACCGCAAGATAATCCCCCTTCAAACGCAAGGTTGGAATTCCAACAAGCAAGGCAACTGCTCCTGAAAGCAAAGCACCTACAAGCATAGCTCCAAAGAAGGCACCGTAAGTTGGTGATTTAGAACCAATAATAGCTGCTGCATAAGCACCAATCGCCATGAAACCAGCATGCCCAAGTGAAAATTGTCCAGAAAAACCAACGATTAAGTTGAGACCAACAGCCAGAATAATATTAATTCCGATTTGTTGTAAAATCTGAACATAGAATAGATTGAGTACTCCGACTGAAACCAGTACACTAATCAAGCCATAGCCAGCTAACAAAAGGAGTAACCATAGAATATTAACTTTTAAATTTTCTTTCATCGCTTACACCTTCTCTTTCACATTTTTACCAAGGATACCAGCTGGGCGGACAATCAAGATCAACAACAAAATCCCATAAACAATGGCATCACGGAAGTCTGACATCCCAAAGGCTGTCGCAAAGGTTTCTAATAAACCAATTACAAATCCACCAAGCGCCGCACCAGGAATGATTCCGATACCACCAAGTACTGCGGCAACAAAAGACTTAAGACCTGGGGTAACCCCCATCAAAGGCTCAAGAGAGTTATAATAGAGGGCAATCAGAACACCAGCCGCACCCGCAAGAGCTGAACCCAAAGCAAAGGTAAAGCTGATAGTACGGTTTACATTGATTCCCATCAATTGCGCTGCATCGCTATCTACAGATACAGCACGCATGGCTTTCCCCATCTTGGTCTTTTGAACAATAACTTGTAACAAAATCATCAAAATCAAGGAAATTGCCAAGATCATTAACTGAACGTTTGTTAAGCTAATTGGTCCCAAATCATAGCGAACTGTTTGAATTGCTTGAGGGAAGGCACGAGTATTAGCACCAACCAGATAGACCATGCCATACTCCAATAGGAAGGAAACCCCAATAGCTGTAATCAAAACAGCAATACGAGTAGAGTGGCGCAAAGGTCGGTAAGCAAGGAACTCAATCACGACACCAAGAATGGCTGTCGCTAGCATAGCTACAATAAGTGCTACAAAGAAATTCATTTGGAAAGAATTAATCAAGAAATAACCGATAAAGGCTCCCATCATATAAATATCACCGTGGGCGAAGTTGATGAGCTTGATAATTCCGTAAACCATGGTATATCCTAGGGCTAACAGCGCATAAACACTACCTAGAATCAAACCATTTACTAGTTGTTGGAGCATAAGATTCACTCTTTCTATTGATAATTTCGAGGGTTTTCCCTCACTTTTTGATAGGTTCTTATACTCAATAAAAATCAAAGAGCAAACTAGGAAACTAGCCACAGGCTGTACTTGAGTACGGCAAGGCGACGTTGACGCAGTTTGAATTTGATTTTCGAAGAGTATTAAACATCGAAACAGGGAGTGAGTCAAAGGCTCATTCCCTATTTCAACATTTTTCTATTATGGTTTTACAACTTCTGCTGCTTCAACCTTACCATTGTTCATGGTCATCATGTAAGCAGTTTTGACTGTGTTGTGGTCTGCATCGAAGCTTGTTTGACCAGTTACACCTTCAAAGTCTTTTGTTTTAGCAAGGTTATCCTTGATTTCGCCAGAGTTTTTAGCACCTTTTGCTGCGTTTGCTACAAGGTGAACTGAGTCATAAGCCAAGGCTGCAAATGTTGATGGTTCTTCATTGTACTTAGCACGGTAAGCATCAAGGAAAGCTTTTGCTTTAGCTGAAACTTCTACAGTAGTTGAGAAGCCTGAGATAAAGTAGATGTTTGATGCTTTTTCAGCAGTTGCTTGTTGTACAAACTCTTCACCGTTGAATCCATCACCACCAACGATTGGTTTGTCAATTCCCATACCACGCGCTTGGTTTACAATTTTACCAGCTTCAGTGTAGTAACCAGGAACAATGATAGCATCAAAATCTTTCCCTTTCATTTTTGTAAGGGCTGCTTGGAAGTCTGTGTCACCTGCTACGAAAGTTTCATCTGCAACGATTTCACCTTTGTAAGCTTCACGGAAGGCTTTGGCAATACCTTTAGCATAGTCGCTGGCATTGTCAGTGTAAAGAACAACTTTCTTAGCTTGCAATTTATCAGAAACATAGTTTGAGATAATTTTTCCTTGGAAGCTATCTTGGAAAGTTCCGATAAAGAGGTAATCTTGACCTTTAGTCAATCCATCTTGAGTCGCACTTGGTGAGATCAATGGAACACCTGCTTTTGTAGCGTTCGCTACCGCAGCTGCAGTTGCACCAGATGTCGCAGGTCCTACGATTGCTGATACTTTAGATTGGGTTACAAGGTTAGTTGTTACTGAAGCCGCCTCAGCTGTTTCAGACTTGTTATCTTTATCGACTACTTCGATTTGTTTTCCATCGATACCACCTGCTGCATTGATTTCATCAACAGCAAGTTGGGCACCTTTTTGTTCAGATGTTCCGTAGGCTGCTACGGCACCAGTTTCTTCGAAGTTAAATCCGATTTTGATTGTCTTTTCATCTACTGAGTTACCAGCAGCGTTTGACGCTCCAGACTTCACTTCTCCACAGGCTGCAAGAAGTGCTACACTTGCAAGCGCCACAAACGATAGGGCAAATTTTTTCTTCATCTTTTTTGTCTCCTTATTTCTTAAATAAATAGCATGTTAAGAATATACCGAATTATCAGAAAATTGTCAACACTTTTCTTGAACTTTTTCGATGATAACGTTTTCCTCTCGATAAAGATTGCCCACAAAGGGTGTTTCCAGCTCTTGGATATGACAAACTCTGACTTTTTTTATAAATTTTTCCTTGCTCAAGTGTCCGACCAATTGCTCCACTTCTTGAGTTGGAACATAGAGTTGTAAGTAACGATGTTTCTTGGAATGATAGGTAATATCTCCATAATCCTGCAATTTTTTGGCATCACGATTATAGTAAAGATAGATAATCAAGCCAGATCGATTGACTTTTTCAAACATGATAAATCCTCTTTCTAAGAAATCTCTCCCTATTATACCAAAAAAAGCAAACCCAGTCGAGTTTGCCTTCTTTCATCATTAGTTCAATGAATTGTTGGCCATGATTTCATCAATAAAGCCATATTCAAGTGTTTCTTGGGCGCTCATCCAGTTATCGCGTTCTGCATCTGCATGGACTTTTTCGATTGACTGACCTGAATTTTCAGCCAAGATTGTTTCCAAAGTGTTACGAGTTTTAAGCAAGTGTTCTGCAGCGATCGCCATATCGGTTTGTTGAGTACCACCACCTGTACCACCCATTGGTTGGTGAATCATGTATTCTGCATTTGGAAGCATGAAACGTTTGCCTTTTGCTCCACTTGATGCGATGACAGTACCCATAGATGCTGCCATACCCATAACGATAGTTTGGACATCCGCTTTGATAAAGTTCATGGTATCAACGATTGCCAAACCAGCTGAAACAGAACCACCAGGTGTATTGACATAAAGGTAAATATCTTTTGTACTATCTTGGGCATCCAAGAAAAGCAACTGGGCAATAACTGAGTTAGCCATGTTGTCTTCAACTGGACCAGTCAGCATAATGATGCGGTCTTTGAGAAGACGTGAGTAAATATCGTAGGAACGTTCCCCACGGCTTGTTTGTTCAATAACTACAGGAATCATTCATTTCTCCTTTTGAGTTTTATTTTTGTTGGTCAGATGACTGAAGATAAGACTATTATAATATCTAGGTCAAAAAAGGTCAAATCTTTGCTCTGCTTTCATTAAACAGAAACAAAAATTCAACCTCCTTCCACGACTGGAAATCCTTTTCCAAGTCAATCTCTTTTTAATTTTATTTTGTACCGAACAAGCGGTCTCCAGCATCTCCAAGACCTGGAACGATATAACCGTGTTCGTTCAAACGTTCATCCAAGGCTGCTGTAAAGATTTCTACATCTGGATGAGCTTCTTGAAGGGCTTTAACACCTTCTGGAGCAGATACGAGGCAGACAAATTTGATATTTGATGCGCCACGTTTTTTAAGGGAATCAACAGCCAAGATTGCTGAACCACCTGTTGCCAACATTGGGTCTACGACAAAAATTTGACGTTGGTCAATATCTTCAGGCAATTTCACCAAGTACTCAACTGGTTGAAGCGTTTCTTCATCACGGTACATACCGATGTGGCCAACTTTAGCTGCTGGAACCAAGCTCAAGAGACCATCAACCATCCCGATACCTGCACGCAAGATTGGAACGATGGCCAATTTCTTACCTGCCAATTGTTTTTGAACTGTTTTTGTAATTGGTGTTTCGATTTCCACATCTTCTAGTGGAAGATCACGAAGTACTTCATACCCCATCAACATTGCAATCTCATCTACTAGCTCACGGAAAGCTTTTGTAGAAGTATCTGTACGACGCAAGATTGACAATTTGTGTTGAATCAGTGGATGATTAATAACTTCAATTTTTCCCATTTTTGGAATTCCTTCTTTCAATTTATTCCTCTTATTATACCAAAAAACGGTTTAAAAATCTTTCTAAACCATTTATTTTTGATAATTTTTACATTAAATCTGCCTCTTTAAGAGCAGACTGTACGGTCTCAAGTGGTAAATGGGTCAATTCTGTTCCTTTTTCTTGATAAAGGTATTGGGCATAGTCATCCATTCGGTACTGATTGATATAAACTACGCGCTTGCAACCGACCTGAAGCAATTGTTTCGTGCAATTCAGACAAGGAAAGTGTGTCACATAGGCTGTAAATCCTTTAGGAACACCACGCTCAGCACCTTGGAGGATAGCATTGACCTCAGCGTGAAGGGTGCGAACACAGTGGCCTTCAATGACCAGACATTCATGGTCAATACAATGCTCAGTCCCTGACACCGAACCATTGTAACCAGTGGAAATAACCTTATTATCCTTTACCAGAATTGCGCCCACTTTGGCACGTTTACAAGTGGAACGATTGGCAATCAGTAGGGCTTGGGCTGCAAAATACTCATCCCAGGCCAGTCTTTTTTCAGTCATATCTCTTCTCCTTTTTCTCTATTTTTTAAAAAATGGTAACCGTAAGTCCGCAATCTTTTCAGCTGGTACCTTCATGCCATCCTTGATCCATTTGAGGAGGACAGATACAATGGCTGAACTCCAGAAGGAATGAAGATAAGAGCTGACACCTTTTGATTTTCCATGGTATTTTTCTAGAAATTCCTGCATGGCTTGGACAAAGATTTTTTCCAGATGGTAATCCAAGGCCAGTTGAATCACTCTGGCTTCCTTTCTGGCCTCGCGGAAAAGGTGAACCCAGACCAAATAGAGATCTGTCTTTAAATCGTAATGATGCAGCTGTTCCATAATATTGTGGACAGTTCGTTTAAAGACGCTTTCTAAAATCTCCTCTTTGGAATCATAATTGCGGTAAAAGGCTGCACGCGAAACGCCTGCACGCTTAACCAATTCAGAAATACTAATCTTGGTCAGGTCCTTTTTTTCCAAGAGTTGCAAGAGGGCTGTTTCAATGGCTTCTCTGGTTAGTAAATTGGATTCTTGGTTTGATTTTCTGAGATTTTCAAGAGACTTTTCAGAGATTCTACGTTCAGACATAACATTTTCTTTCTACTTGTCACAACAGACGGATGAGGCTTTTGTTTCAAGGGTTTTCATGATATAATTGTAAAAAAAGACAGAACCTTTGTCAATGTATAACTGACAAAGATGGAGAATTTCTATGACTTGGAAGATTATTGCTGACTCTGGTTGTGATTATCGTCAGCTGGAAACACCAGCTATTGACACAACCTTTGTAAGTGTCCCCTTAACCATTCAAGTAGCTGATCAGGTCTTTGTTGATGATGCCAGTCTTGACATTGACCAAATGATGGAAACCATGTATGCAACCGCAGAAGCTTCAAAATCAGCTTGTCCAAGCCCAGATGATTATTTGCGAGCATTTGAAGGTGCCAAAAACATTTTCCTAGTAACCATCACGGGTACTCTTTCTGGTAGCCACAATAGTGCTCAACTAGCAAAGAATATTTATCTGGAAGAACATCCTGATACTAAAATTCATGTAATTGATAGTTTGTCTGCTGGTGGGGAAGTTGACTTGCTCGTAGAAAAATTGAATGACTTGATTGACCAGGGCTTGTCTTTTGAAGAAGTGGTTGAAGCTATCACTGCTTATCAAGAAAAAACCAAGTTACTTTTTGTCCTAGCCAAAGTCGATAACTTGGTGAAGAACGGCCGTTTGAGCAAGCTCATCGGTACAGTCGTTGGCCTTCTCAACATCCGTATGGTTGGAGAAGCTAGTGAAACTGGAACCCTCGAATTGCTACAAAAAGCACGAGGGGCAAAGAAATCGATTCAGGCAGCCTATGAAGAGTTAGTAAAAGCTGGATATGCTGGTGGCCGTATTGTCATGGCCCAACGCAATAACGAGAAATGTTGCCAACAACTATCAGAACGAATCCGCGAAACCTTCCCACAAGCGGATATTAAGATTCTCCCAACCTCTGGTCTCTGCAGTTTCTATGCAGAAGATGGCGGTTTGCTGATGGGATATGAAATTGATTAATTGCATTCTTGACAAGAGGTGACCATCATCTCTTGTTTTTTGTGGTACAATAGAGCTATGAAATATTTTGATACTATTGTCATCGGTGGAGGACCTGCTGGTATGATGGCTACGATTTCCAGTAGCTTTTATGGACAGAAAACCCTCCTCATCGAAAAAAATCGGAAACTTGGAAAAAAATTAGCTGGGACTGGCGGGGGGCGTTGCAATGTAACCAACAACGGTAGTTTGGACGACCTACTAGCTGGAATCCCTGGAAACGGGCGCTTTCTCTACAGTGTCTTCTCCCAATTTGATAACCATGATATCATTAACTTTTTTACGGAAAATGGGGTTAAACTTAAGGTCGAGGACCACGGGCGCGTCTTTCCTGCCAGTGACAAGTCTCGGACTATTATCGAAGCCTTGGAAAAGAAAATCACTGAGCTAGGTGGTCAAGTTGCTACTCAAACCGAGATTGTTTCGGTTAAAAAGATAGATGACCAATTTGTTCTTAAATCAGCAGACCAAACCTTTACTTGTGATAAACTGATTGTCACAACTGGCGGAAAATCCTATCCTTCCACTGGCTCAACTGGCTTTGGACACGAGATTGCCCGTCATTTTAAGCATACCATCACCGAGCTTGAGGCTGCTGAGAGTCCTTTGTTGACAGATTTTCCACACAAAGTGCTTCAGGGTATTTCACTAGACGATGTGACCCTAAGCTATGGTAAGCATGTCATCACTCACGATTTGCTCTTTACCCACTTTGGTTTGTCAGGTCCTGCTGCCCTACGTATGTCTAGTTTTGTCAAGGGTGGGGAGGTTCTCTCACTGGATGCTTTGCCTCAACTTTCTGAAAAGGACTTGGCTACATTCCTAGAAGTAAATCGGGAAAAATCCTTGAAAAATGCTTTAAAAACTTTGCTTCCAGAACGCTTGGCTGAATTTTTTGTGCAAGGCTATCCCGAAAAAGTCAAACAGCTTACTGAAAAGGAACGTGAACAACTTCTCCAATCTATTAAGGCCCTCAAAATCCCTGTGACTGGCAAAATGTCCCTTGCCAAATCCTTTGTCACCAAAGGCGGTGTCAGTCTCAAGGAAATCAATCCTAAAACTCTAGAAAGTAAGCTGGTCCCTGGCCTCCACTTTGCGGGCGAGGTACTGGATATCAATGCCCACACAGGTGGCTTTAACATTACTTCTGCCCTCTGTACTGGCTGGGTGGCAGGATCAAACCCAATCTAAATATACATTACTAAACGGAACAATCCGCCCCAAAAGAAAGGAACTACTTTGGAACATATTATCTTGCTAAGGGGAGTGACTCCTAATGGAAAAAATGCTATCCCTAAAATGTCTTATCTAGTAGATATCTTGACAGAAGCTGGTTTTCAACAAGTTCGAACTTATATTCAAAGCGGAAATATTATTCTTGAAAGTAACTTAGCTCTCGAAGAAATACGAGAACAGGTTCATACTCTAATAAAGGAAAAGATTGGAGCCGATCTCAAAATAATCATTAAGAATAAGGATATTTTTAAAAACATTGTCCAAGAAAATCCGTTTGGAGCACACTATCTTTATGACCGTGTACACGTGATTTTTTATCAAGAAGCTATTCAAAGTCTCCCTTTAGAAAAATTAAAAATGGATTACGGCGAAGAAGAAATTTGTGTCGGTAATCACTGTCTCTACCTCTATCTCCCTAGAACTGCAAAACAAAAAAAGCTCAATACTAACTATCTTGAAAAACTTTTCAATGTAGATTTGACCATGCGAAAACTAAATGTGGTAGAAAAATTATTAAGCAAGTAGTACTTGAATTTAGTAAAAATCGGAAGATCACTCCTCCGATTTTATTTTGTCTGAGTTTGGACATAGTGGGCAATGACATCTGATGTGTACTGGGCTGTTCCAGGTCCAAATTTGTCAAGGTTTTCCTTAAACTCTGGGTTATAGACGTAGCCTTTACCGATATGACCGAATACTTCAATAGTACAATCAAATCCATAAGTACGAATAGCTTGCAAGAGTTTGGCTGCTTCTTCTTGGTTTTCGGTTGCTGTTACAGGCAGACCAGCTTGGAGATTTTGTGCCAAAGCTTGAAAGACTTGGTTAAAGGCAGCTGTAGCCTCGTCTTCGTGACCTTTTTGGCGCTCGAGCGCTTGGTCCATGACTTCTTGTCCATATTTTTCTACCGCTTCTTGGTGGTATTTTTGATGGTCTTGGTAGTTAAATCCAGCAAATTTCTCTTGAATGCTCATTTCTCTTTCTCCTTTTTGTTCTTGAATGGTTTTTTGCAAGGTGGAAATCAAGGTATCCAGATGTTCCCTTTCTCGAGTCAAATACTCCAACTGCCTGGTCAAATGGGGCAATAAATCCGTCCTTTCTTCCTTTAGTAGCTCTGCTATTTTTTCTAAAGAAAAACCTAGATACTTGTAATACAGAATGACCTGAAGTTGCTCCAAATCCTCCTGACTGTAGGTTCGATAGCCGTTTTCCGACTTTAAAGGAACCAAGAGTCCTATCTTATCGTAGTGGTGCAGGGTCTTGACAGAGACACCCGAAAGCTGGGCAGCTTCTTTTATATGGTACATGATTTCCTCCTTATACTCAATGAAAATCAAAGAACAAACTAGGAAGCTAGCCGCAGGCTGTACTTGAGTACGGTAAGGCGACGCTGACGTGGTTTGAATTTGATTTTCGAAGAGTATTACAATGATAGTATAACCCCTCCCCTTAGGTTAGAGTCAAGCGTTTTTGCAAAATTTTTTTACTTTATCATAACATGAAAATGGTTTTCTTGACAGACCTTAGAAAACATGATAGGATAGTCAAGTCTATCGATCAAAAGAAACGCTCATCTTGAGTACTGATGAGGCTATTTGCCAAGGGCAGTAGCTTTTTCTTTTGTAATACTAATTTTAGGAGTTTAACTATGTCTGAAAAATCGCAATGGGGTTCTAAACTGGGCTTTATTCTAGCATCTGCTGGTTCAGCCATCGGACTTGGTGCCGTTTGGAAGTTTCCCTATATGACTGCTGCTAACGGTGGAGGAGGCTTTTTATTAGTCTTTCTCATTTCCACTATTCTAATTGGTTTCCCCCTTTTGCTAGCTGAATTTGCCCTCGGCCGAAGTGCTGGCGTTTCCGCTATCAGAACCTTTGGAAAACTAGGTAACAATAGTAAGTACAACTTTATCGGTTGGATTGGTGCCTTTGCCCTTTTTATCCTCTTATCTTTCTACAGTGTTATCGGGGGATGGATTCTGGTTTATCTGGGTATTGAGTTTGGAAAATTGTTCCAACTTGGCGGAACGGGTGATTATGCTCAATTATTTACTTCAATCATTTCAAACCCAGCCATTGCCCTTGGAGCTCAAGCAGCCTTTATCTTGTTAAATATCTTCATTGTATCACGTGGGGTTCAAAAAGGGATTGAAAGAGCTTCTAAGGTCATGATGCCCCTGCTCTTTATTATCTTTGTTGTCATCATCGGTCGTTCTCTCAGCTTACCAAATGCCATGGAAGGAGTTCTTTACTTCCTCAAACCAGACTTTTCAAAACTGACCAGCGCTGGTCTCCTCTATGCTCTGGGACAATCTTTCTTTGCCCTCTCACTAGGGGTGACAGCCATGCTGACCTATGCTTCTTACTTGGACAAGAAAACCAATCTGGTCCAGTCAGGGATTTCCATCGTAGCCATGAACATCTCGGTATCCATCATGGCAGGACTAGCCATTTTCCCAGCCATGTCAGCCTTCAATATCCAGTCTGAAGGGGGACCAAGCCTGCTCTTTATCGTCTTGCCTCAACTCTTTGACAAGATGCCTTTTGGAACTATTTTCTACATCCTCTTCCTCTTGCTCTTCCTCTTTGCGACGGTCACTTCTTCTGTCGTGATGCTGGAAATCAATGTGGGCAATATCACCAATCAGGACAACAGCAAGCGGGCTAAATGGAGTGCTATTTTAGGCATCTTGACCTTTGTCTTTGGGATTCCTTCAGCCCTATCTTACGGTGTTATGGCGGATGTTCATATCTTTGGGAAGACCTTCTTTGATGCTATGGACTTCTTGGTTTCCAATCTCCTCATGCCATTTGGAGCTCTCTGCCTTTCACTCTTTACCGGCTACATATTTAAGAAAGCTCTTGCTATGGAGGAACTCCATCTTGATGAAAGTGCATGGAAACAAGGACTTTTCCAAGTCTGGCTCTTCCTTCTTCGTTTTATCATTCCAATCATCATCATTGTGGTCTTTATCGCCCAATTTATGTAATCAAAAAGGACTTGAGTAATAAACTCAGGTCCTTTATTTTTTATGGATGGCTAACAATCAATTCCAAATCTTGTCCTTCTAGGGTCCAAGCTTCAACATCACTTGGTAGGATAAAGTGGCTACCTTTTTGGATTGGATATTCCTTACCGTCTACAGTCAGTTTTCCTTGACCAGCCAAGACACTGAACAAGCTGTAGTCAGCTGTCTTTTCGAAGTCAACTTTCCCAGTAATTTCCCACTTGTAAACTGCAAAGAAATCATTAGAGACAAGTAAAGTTGAACGCAAATCATCTGCTTTGATAGTCACAGGACGGCTATTGGCAGGCTCGCCAATGTTCAAAACATCGATAGATTTTTCAAGGTGAAGTTCACGCAAGTTGCCATTATCATCCTTACGGTCAAAGTCATAGACACGATAAGTGGTATCGCTAGACTGCTGGGTTTCAAGAATCAAAATTCCTGCTCCGATAGCGTGCATGGTGCCACTTGGTACATAGAAGAAATCTCCAGCCTTTACAGGAACTTTTGTCAACAAGGCATCCCAGTTCTTGTCCTCGATTTGCTGGCGGAGCTCTTCTTTTGATTTGGCATTATGGCCATAGATAATTTCTGAACCTTCATCCGCTGCGATAATATACCAGCATTCTGTTTTTCCAAGCTCGCCTTCATGCTCTAGTCCATAGGCATCGTCTGGGTGAACTTGAACACTGAGCCAGTCGTTGGCATCCAGAATCTTAGTCAAAAGTGGAAATACAGGTTCTGGACGATTGCCAAATAATTCACGGTGTTCCGTATACAAAGTAGCGAGGTCTGTTCCCTCAAAACGACCATTGGCAACTTTAGAGACACCATTTGGATGGGCTGAGATGGCCCAGTATTCTCCGATTTTTTCACTTGGGATATCATAGCCAAACTCATCACGTAGCTTGGTTCCACCCCAGATTTTTTCTTGCATAACTGATTGTAAAAATAATGGTTCTGACATCTTATTCTCCTGTCTGATTTTTCTCCCCTCATTATAGCAAAAAGCTAGGTCTTATTAAACTCTTTTTCCTATTATATAAAGTAGGGAGAAGATTTTATAAAAATAGTGAACAAATGTGCTCTACTCAATACTTGCACCATTGCTGGCAATGACATCCTTGTACCAGTAGAAGGATTTCTTCTTGCTCCGTTTTAGGCTTCCATGACCAGCATTATCACGATCCACATAGATAAAACCATAGCGCTTGTTCATCTCGCCTGTTCCAGCTGAAACCAGATCGATACAACCCCAAGTCGTATAACCAAGCAAGTCGACCCCATCTTGGTAAATAGCATCTCGCATAGCCTTGATGTGGGCTTCTAAGTAAGCAATCCGATAGTCATCTGCTACATAACCATTTTCATCAGGAGTATCTATTGCACCTAGTCCATTTTCTACGATGAACATAGGCTTTTGATAACGATCCCAGATGGCATTGAGGGTGATTCGAAGTCCCAGTGGGTCAATCTGCCAACCCCATTCAGAAGATTTCAGATAGGGATTTTTGATAGAGGCAAAGACATTTCCAGCGGTCAGATCCCTCACTTCTGGATCTCCTGTGGCCACTCGGCTCGCATAGTAAGAGAAGGAAACAAAGTCAACAGTGTAATTCTTTAACAAATCTAAATCTTCTGCCGTCATTTCAATCTCAATTCCCTTACGCTCCCACTGCTTCTTGGCATAATTTGGGTATTCCCCACGCGCTTGGACATCAATGAAGAAGTAACTCTTGCGGTCTTCTTCAATGGCTGCCCAGTAGTCTCTCGGATGGGCAGTGTTAGGATAATATTGCCCCGCTGCCAACATACATCCCACCTTGTTTTCTGGATCAATTTCGTGAGCAATTTTAGTCGCCAGGGCTGAGGCTACCAACTCATGGTGAGCCGCTTGATACTTGACCTGTTCTTGATTTTCTCCTTCTTCAAAACAAATCCCAGCTCCTAAAAATGGAGCATGCAGAATCATATTGATTTCGTTAAAGGTTAGCCAGTATTTGACCAAGCCCTTGTATCGGGTAAAGAGGGTGCGACAAAGATTTTCATAGAAGTCCAACATTCGTCTATTGCGCCAACCACCATACTCCCTAATTAAATGCATGGGGCAATCGAAATGCGTGATGGTCACCAGAGGTTTAATCCCATACTTGTGGCATTCCTTAAACAAATCCTCATAAAAGGCTAGACCAGCTTCATTTGGCTCTGCTTCATCTCCCTTAGGAAAAATCCGAGTCCAAGCAATGGACAGCCGATAGGTCTTAAAGCCCATTTCTGCAAAAAGTGCGATATCTTCCTTGTAATGATGGTACATATCAATGGCTTCCTTAGCTGGGTAAAAATAGCCCTCCTCAAACGAAAACATCTTTTTCTGACCTGTGATAATGGCTTCACGGTCAGGTCCAATCGGTACCACATCGACATTAGCAAGACCTCGACCGTCCTGACTATAAGCACCCTCACATTGATTAGCTGCAGTAGCACCACCCCAGAGGAACCCCTCTGGAAATTGACCCTTTTCTGTCATACCTTTACCTCACTTGATTTATTACTTCTATTATACTAAAAATGAAATAAAAAGTTTGGAACTATTTGGGTAATGATAGCGCTGAACTTGCTTACATGCATATACGAAAAAAAGACTGAAACCAGTCTTCTTTTTAAATCAAAGCTGTGATAGCCGTTACTAGACCAAACACGATACCTGGTGCATTAGCAGCCGCAAGAGGAATATCTCTTTCCTTTTTGAAAAGACCGTAATAAGCCCATAGACAACAGTTAATAGATGCAACCAAGGGCTGGATAAAATTCCCTTTTTGACCGGCAAGATTATTCATGATTTGTGGGAAGTAAGACACATACATCATAACAGACATGAAGGTCGCTACCCAACCCAACACTTTCATTTGTTTTTCAGACATTTTCAAAACCTCTTTTATTCTTTTATGCTTTCTATTTTATAATCTGTTTAAGAAACAAGCAAGAGCTTACGAATTTTGTTATAAAAATGTAAACTATCACAATCTTATGATAAGAAAAAGACCGGATTGCTCCGATCTGTTTGAACAATAAAATGTAAAAATGAATAGCTTTGTCAATCAATGGATGGACTGATTGATTGTCAGCAAGCCGTGGTTAATTATTTCTGCAATAATTTCAAGACCATGCAAAATAAAACTGCCTACAATCAAACCTATAATAATTGAACAGATAATCATGGTCACACAGATTAGATAAATATCCTTTTTTTGCATCTCTTTCCTCCTAATGAAATAAGAAAATCCACTTACTACAGCTGTTAAAAAAATCTTTCTCCTTTCCATATCAGTTTTATTTTCTACTGTTATATTTTTATTATAAGATTTTAGGAAAGCGCCGTCAATTAATTGTATGTAATCTCTTTATATTAAAAAGACCGGATTGCTCCGATCTTTTCAAGTTCTGCTCCAAGAATGTTTAAATTTTAGATAAAAATTTGATAATAGCATTACCTACTTCATACGATAAAAATCAATCACTAGACCAGCAGGACCTTTAACTAATAAAGACTCTGTTCCCCAATCGGTTAAAGCTGGGCCGTTTAAAACTGTTATACCAAGATCTTTCAACCGTTGGTAGTTCTGGTCTACATCCTCAACCTCGATGTGAAGAATGATGCCTGACTGAAAGTTTTCCATAGGAACCAAATGATTTTGAGACAACATGAGGCAGTGACTGCCAATCGTGAACTGAGCAAAACCATCGTCAACATAATCAGCTTTTTTATCCAAAATACGCTCCAAGTCAGCACAGACTTGGGGAACATCTGAAACAATAATATCTAATTGATTTAAATTCATTTACTATCCTCCATAAAAAGACCGGATTGCTCCGATCTTTTTAAGTTCCACGAAGGAATTATTTAATTACGCGTGATTGCAAACCTTCTTCTTCCAAGAAGAGACGGAATGGTACGAGTTCTTCTGCTTCGTATTTTTCCTTGAAGGCTTTGATTGCTTCTTCTGAGTGAAGTTTTGGATCCAATTCAAGTACTTCTACTGGAAGTGGACGGTGTTGACTGATGCGAGCATCGATAACAACAGTTTTACCTTCTTTGTTCAATTTAACAGCTTCTGCAACAACTGCATCGATGTCTTCGATACGGTCAACTGTAAATCCAACAGCTCCTTGAGCTTCAGCGATTTTCGCATAGTCAGCATTAGGGAAGTCACAACCAAACAAGTGTTTGTTTGTGTCTTCGTATTTGTCCTTGATGAAGGCATATTTACCATTTGAGAAGACAACGTTGATAACTGGAAGGTCGTATTGAACGTTCGTGATAACGTCTGGGTAGCACATGTTGAATGCACCGTCACCCATGATGTTCCATACTTGGCGATCTGGATTGTCTTTCTTAGCAGCGATACCACCAGGAAGGGCAATACCCATTGTCGCAAAGAGTGGAGATGTACGCCACATGTTCTTAGGTGTCATGTGAAGGTGACGAGTAGATGTTTGAGTAGTGTCACCTACGTCGATTGAGTAGATAGCGTCTTGATCAGCATGTTTGTTGATTGCATTGTAAACTTGGTACAATTGCAATTCACCCTCAGTTTTACCTTCGAGTTTGTTCATGTAATCACGCCAGTTTTGGTTATTCTTAACGTTTGCACGCCACCATGGAGTAGATTCAACTGGATTCACTTTGTCAAGGATTGCTTTCGCTGCTTGACCTGCATCACCAAGGATTGAAGCATCTAGGGCATGACGTTTACCAAGTTTGTAAGGGTCGATATCGACTTGGATGAATTTTTCAGTATTCTTGAATGCTTCGTAAACTTCAGCAAATGGGAAGTTTGAACCAAGGAAAAGAACTGTGTCTGCTTCAAAGACCACTTCGTTGGCTGGTTTCCAACCAACACGGTAAGCAGAACCTGTCAAACCTTCATAGTTCCATTCGAAAGCTTCAAAGTTTTTACCAGTTGTGATGATTGGTGCTTTGATTTTACGTGACAATTCAGTGATCACTTCACCAGCTTTAACACCACCGTAACCAGCATAGATAACTGGGCGTTCAGCATTGTTCAAGATTTCAACAGCTTTGTCGATTTCAGCTTCATTCAAAGCAGGAGCGATGAATGAACGTTCGTATGAACCTGAACCGTAGTATGAGTTTTCGTCGATTTCTTGGAAACCGAAGTTTACTGGAATTTCAACAACAGCTGGACCTTTTTTAGAAACAGCAGCACGGCAAGCTTCGTCGATTACTTTTGGTAATTGCTCAGCGTAAGCTACACGTTTGTTGTATACAGCGATACCGTTGTACATTGGGTTTTGGTTCAATTCTTGGAAAGCATCCATGTTCAATTCGTTAACTGGACGTGATCCAAGGATTGCTAGGAATGGAGTGTTATCCATAGCTGCATCGTAAACACCGTTAATCAAGTGAGTCGCACCTGGACCACCTGAACCAACTGCAACCCCGATTGAGCCGCCGAATTTAGCTTGCATAACCGCTGCAAGAGCACCTGTTTCTTCGTGGCGAACTTGCAAGAAGCGGATATCTTTGTCTTCAGCCAAAGCGTCCATCAATGAGCTGAGTGTTCCTGATGGGATACCGTAGATTGTGTCTACGCCCCATGTTTTCAATACATTAAGCATTGCTGCAGATGCAGTAATTTTCCCTTGAGTCATAATGATAACTCTCCTTCAAATATTTTTAAATCTACTAAAAAAGGTTTCATATAGTTTTTGAAAACGTTTCAGTAAATTTTTACAATACTAATTTATCACATTTATTTTGACTTTACTAAGAATCTGCTCAGAAGTTTTTATTCTCTATTACAGTACAGTTTGAAAACGTTTTTAGTTTCTGTTTTATAATAAAAAGCGAGCAAGCTCGCTTTTAGTCTATTTTACTAAAGTTTAACAGAAGGGAACTGGTCAGCACAGATACAGAACTAAAGGCCATGGCTAGACCTGCCAATTCTGGATTGAGGGCCAGTCCAACGCCAGAAAAGACTCCTGCTGCAATCGGAATTCCGGCGACATTGTAGATAAAGGCCCAGAAAAGATTGAGCAGAATTCGATTAAAGGTTTTCTTACTCATGTCAAAGGCACGAACCACGCCTAGGAGGTTATTGGTTGTCAACACTAAATCTGCTGACTCGATAGCGATATCCGTTCCAGCTCCCATAGCAATCCCCACATCTGCTACACTGAGGGCAGGAGCGTCATTGATACCATCACCAACAAAGGCTACTTTCCCAGTCGCTTGTAGTTTATGAATTTCATGGGCTTTTTCTTCTGGTAAGACACCTGCAATGACCTCTTCGATTCCGATCTGCTCGGCAATGGCACGCGCCACACCAGCATTATCTCCTGTCAGCATGACTGTTTTAAGACCTCGTTTTTTCAACTGACTGATGGCAAGCTTAGCATTTTCCTTAGGAATATCTTGCAGAGCAAGCAAGCCTTTGATTTCATTCTCAACAGCCAAGAACACAACTGTCTTAGCTTCTTTTTCCAGTTGTTCTAGTTTTTCCTGATAAGTGCTAGAAATATCCATGCCATCCAGCATTTTAGCATTTCCAAGCAAAACTTGTTTTCCATTGATTTGCCCTGAAACACCTTTTCCGTGCAAGGCTTGGAAATTTTCCACAGTGTGAAGCTCAAGTCCAGTTTCAGTCGCTCGCTTAACAATAGCCTCAGCCAATGGGTGTTGAGAAGCTTCTTCCAAGGAAGCTGCCAATCCAAGCACTTCTACTTCGTCGCCGATGATATCTGTGACCACAGGTTTCCCTTCCGTCAAAGTTCCTGTCTTATCAAAAACAATAGTTTGGACTTTCTGGATTTCCTGTAGAACCGTTCCATTTTTGAGGAGAACTCCCATCTTGGCACTGCGACCTGTCCCCACCATAAGGGCTGTCGGTGTTGCAAGTCCCAATGCACAAGGGCAGGCGATAATCAAAACCGCCACTCCGTAGAGAAGAGAGGACACAAAGCTAGCTCCAAGCACGACCACACTATCCCTGAGCAAGACGAACCAAACCCAAAAGGTCACAATCCCTAAAATGACAACTGCTGGGACAAAAATTCCTGAAATCTTATCCGTCAAGTCCTGAATCGGCGCACGACTGGTTTGAGCTTTCTTCACAAAATCCACAATCTGAGCCAAAACAGTCTCTGAACCAACTTTTTCTGCTCTAAAAACAAGTGTTCCACTATTATTGATGGTTGAACCAATGACGGTATCTCCAACTGTCTTGTCCACAGGCAGACTCTCACCTGTCACCATAGACTCATCAATACTAGAGATACCTTCTACTACGACACCATCAACCGCAATCTTTTCACCGGGACGCACTCGAATCAGGTCACCTACCTTGACTTGCTCCAAAGGGACTTGAACATAGTTATCCTCACGCAAGACTTCTGCAGTTTTAGCCTGCAAGTCAAGTAATTTCTCCACAGCTTGGGAAGTATTTTTCCGCATTTTCTCCTCAAAAACGGCTCCCATAAGAACGAAGAAGAAGATAAATGCAGCACTTTCAAAGTAAACGGGGAGGCCAGCGAAGAGGGCAACTAAGCTATAGAAATAGGCCACTAGGGTTCCCAGAGCAACCAAGGTATCCATGTTGGCATTGTGCTTTTTAAAACTAGCCCAAGCACTTTGGATATAAGGACCACCTGCTACTAGCATAATCGGTGTTGTGGCTAAAAAGGTGCCCCAACGCATGACTTGGTGACTAATTCCTCCTGTCGACATCCCAATCATGAGGATCACAAGAGGCACAGTAAAGATACTAGTAATCCAAAAACGCTGTAAAAGTGATAGAGATTTTCGAGTCTTCTCAACAACTGTATAACTTGCCTTTTGCATCTTCATACCACAAGAAAATTCATGTTGACCTAATTCTTGAGGTGTAAAACGAATGACTTTCTCCTCATCTACGCCGATTGGTTCCAAGATGCCTTCTTCTTCAAACAGAATTTCCTTATAACAGTTTGAAGGTGTCACACGGTGAAAGGTGATCTCAGTAGGAACTCCTTTTTGCAGTTGAATGTGGGCTGGATGGTAGCCTTTGTCTGCCGTGATACGAATTTTTTGAACACCATTTTCAAGACTTGCTTTTACAATTTCAGTCATATCATTCTCCTATTCTACAATCATCTTACCGTGCATCATATTCATGCCACAAGAGAAACCATACTCTCCAGCCTGCTCAGGCGTGATTTCCACTATATACTCTTCCCCCATAGGCAGGTCCGCATGTACACCAAAATCTGGAAAAACAATTTGGTCCAGACAGGGTGAAGGGTCCTTACGGTCAAAGACAATGCGTGCTGGCACTGATTTCTTGAGGATAATCAACTCAGGCGTATAGCCCCCCATGACCTCCACTCGAATCTCTTGGTAGCCGTTTTTTTGCTGGGCCTTTTGTCCAGATTTTTCAGGCTTTTTGAAAAACCAAAACAAGATAAAGGCGATAAGGGCAATACAAATAATGGTTACAATGCTATTTAACATGACGTCTCCTTTACATACAATTACATTTTACTTCTGTTACAGCACTTGATTTCTTCTCAGAAATCACAGCTTCCAAGTCTTCCAAGTCAGCCTTAGTAAAATCACATTCAGCAATCAAATCAGCCAACAAGTTCTTAATCCTACGGGAACAAACCTTATCCTTGATATCTTGGACAAGCAAGTCTCGGCTTTGGTCTAGAGTTAAAAGCGCCGAATAAACAAAGGACTTACCTTCTTTTTTCCTTGTCAGACACTCTTTCTCAACCAAACGAGCCAAAAGAGTTTGAATGGTTGACTTGGACCAGTCGAATCGCTCAGCCAGAACCCTGATCAAATCCGTACTAGTCTGCTCTCCTTGCATCCAAATAATCTTCATGACCTGCCATTCTGCATCTGAAATCTGCATAATCACACCTCCAAAATCTACATTTGTCGATTACAATTATCAGTATACTCTTAAAATCTACATTTGTCAACTATGAAATTCAAATTTTTCTCTTTTTTTAAAATCTTCATTTCAAAAGTGTTTATACTCAATGAAAATCAAAAAGCAAACTAGGAAGCTAGCCGCAAGCTGTAGACGACGCTGACGTGGTTTGAAGAGATTTTCGAAGAGTTTAAAACACAAGCAAAAACCTCCACATTCAGTGGAGGCAAGCTGTTTTATCAATACAATTTTAAGTCACGAGGATCAACTGGGAAGGTTGGATTATATGGGTTGTGACGGAGTTTGAAGTGTTTGACATCTTCAATAGTCTGAGTTCCAGACAATTGCATAACTGTCTTCAATTCCGCATTCAAGTGTTCAAAGACTTGGCGCACACCGACACTACCACCGAGGGCCAAGCCATAGATAACAGGGCGACCAATAGCTACCAAGTCTGCTCCTGAAGCCAAGGCTTTAAAGACGTGTTGACCACGACGAATACCAGAGTCAAAGACGATTGGCACACGTTTATCAACTGCTTCTGCTACTTCTTGAAGTGAATCAAAGGCAGCTGGTCCACCATCGATTTGACGGCCACCGTGGTTAGTTACCCAGATACCAGAGGCACCTGCAGCAAGCGAACGTTCAACGTCCTCACGGCATTGTGGTCCCTTGACATACACAGGAAGTCCTGAGTATTCAGCAATAAATTCTACATCGCGTGGAGACAAGCGTTGTTTAGCTGATTTGTAAACAAAGTCCATTGATTTTCCAGCACCTTCTGGCAGGTATTCTTCAACAATTGGCATACCAACTGGGAAGACAAAACCATTACGCTTATCTACTTCACGATTGCCCCCTACAGTAGCATCCGCCGTCAAGACAATCGCTTTATAACCTTCAGCCTTTACACGGTCCATGATATGCCGGTTAATACCATCATCTTTACTAAAGTAAAATTGGAACCAATGAGGTGTCCCTTGAAGGGCCTCCGTAATTTCTGGAAGGTCGACAGTGGAGTAAGAGCTAGTTGTATAAAGAGAACCAAACTCATGTACACCACGCGCAGTCGCCACTTCACCCTGTTCATTTGCTAATTTATGAGCCGCAACAGGCGCCATAATGATTGGTGAAGATAGTTTTTCACCTGCAAATTCAATCTCTGTACTTGGATTTTCAACATTGCAAAGTGTATGCGGAACAATGAGCTTGTGGTTAAAGGCACGGATATTCTCACGTAAAGTGAAAGTATCCTCCGCTCCACTAGCGATATAGCCAAATGCTGCTTTAGGGATAACTTGTTGCGCCATTGGCTCCAAATCGTAGGTATTGATGAAGTCTACATGACCTTCTGCATTGCTTGTTTTGTATGACATAAAATGTCCTCCTTAATAAGTAAGCGTTTACTTTGTATATTACAAAAATATCTTAACTCTTTTTTCAAAACTTTTCAAATATTTTGTTTGGAAATTTCAGAAAGATTCTGTCTATGATAAAAAATCCTTATAACGGCAATAAAAAATACATATTATCCAAAGGAGATTTTAAGTGCTACAATAACTGTATTATTTCTAGATGGGAGGTTCTATTTTTGGATTGGTACATTGTTGAACAATATCTACCACTATATCAAAAGGCTTTTCTCCTAACTTTGCATATTGCAGTTTGGGGAATTCTGGGATCCTTTCTGCTCGGTTTAATCGTTAGTATCATCCGACATTACCGCATCCCTGTTTTGGCCCAAATAGCGACAGCCTATATTGAATTGTCACGCAATACGCCCCTTTTGATTCAACTCTTCTTTCTCTACTTCGGGCTTCCCCGAATCGGGATTGTCCTATCTTCGGAAGTCTGTGCTACTCTAGGACTGGTCTTTTTAGGAGGCTCCTATATGGCAGAATCTTTTCGAAGCGGACTGGAGGCCGTCAGTCAAACCCAGCACGAGATTGGATTAGCCATCGGTCTGACACCTCTACAGGTCTTTCGCTATGTGGTTCTTCCGCAAGCAACAGCGGTGGCCCTACCCTCTTTTAGTGCCAATGTCATTTTCCTCATCAAGGAAACCTCCGTTTTCTCAGCAGTGGCTTTGGCAGACCTCATGTACGTCGCCAAGGACTTGATTGGGCTCTACTATGAGACAGACATTGCACTGGCCATGTTAGTAATTGCTTATCTGATTATGCTGATGCCCATCTCACTGGTCTTTAGCTGGATAGAAAGGAGGCTCCGCCATGCAGGATTCGGGAATACAAGTACTCTTTCAGGGAAATAATCTCCTGCGGATCTTACAGGGATTAGGCGTTACGATTGGGATTTCTATCCTATCTGTTCTTCTATCTATGATTTTCGGAACAGTCATGGGAATCATCATGACCTCCCACTCTAGAATCGTGCGATTTTTAACACGATTGTATCTGGAATTTATCCGTATCATGCCCCAACTGGTGCTACTTTTCATCGTTTATTTCGGCCTGGCTCGAAACTTTAATATCAATATCTCAGGTGAGACTTCTGCTATTATCGTTTTTACCCTCTGGGGAACAGCTGAAATGGGGGATTTGGTACGTGGAGCTATCACTTCCCTCCCTAAGCATCAGTTTGAAAGTGGACAGGCGCTAGGTTTGACCAATGTTCAACTATACTACCACATCATCATCCCACAGGTTTTGAGAAGACTGCTACCACAAGCCATCAATCTTGTCACTCGGATGATCAAAACCACTTCCTTGGTTGTCTTGATTGGGGTTGTGGAAGTGACCAAGGTTGGACAACAAATCATCGATAGCAATCGCTTGACCATCCCAACCGCTTCCTTTTGGATTTATGGAACCATTCTGGTCTTGTATTTTGCAGTCTGCTTTCCTATTTCCAAACTATCCACTCACTTAGAAAAACATTGGAGGAACTAAATGTCTGAAACTATTTTAGAAATCAAGGAACTAAAAAAATCCTTCGGAGACAATCCCATCCTCCAAGGTCTATCTCTAGATATCAAAAAAGGGGAAGTTGTCGTCATCCTAGGGCCATCAGGGTGTGGGAAAAGTACCCTCCTTCGTTGCCTCAATGGTTTAGAAAGTATTCAAGGTGGAGATATTCTTCTAGATGGCCAGTCCATTATTAGCAATCAGAAAGACTTTCACCTCGTTCGCCAAAAGATTGGCATGGTCTTTCAAAGCTATGAACTCTTTCCACATCTGGATGTCCTACAAAATCTCATTCTAGGCCCAATCAAGGCTCAGGGAAGGGACAAGAAAGAAGTAACGGAGGAAGCTTTGCAATTACTAGAACGTGTCGGTTTGCTGGATAAACAACATAGCTTTACCCGTCAATTATCTGGTGGACAGAAGCAACGGGTTGCAATTGTCCGTGCCCTACTCATGCATCCAGAAATCATCCTTTTTGACGAAGTGACTGCTTCGCTGGATCCAGAAATGGTGCGTGAGGTTCTGGAACTCATCAATGACTTGGCCCAAGAAGGCCGTACCATGATTTTAGTAACTCACGAAATGCAGTTTGCCCAAGCCATTGCTGATCGCATTATCTTCCTAGATCAAGGAAAAATCGCTGAAGAAGGAACGGCTCAAGCCTTCTTTACCAATCCGCAAACCAAACGAGCTCAGGAATTTTTAAACGTCTTTGACTTTAGCCAATTTGGCTCATATCTATAAAGGAGATTCTTATGAAACTATTCAAACCACTCTTAACTGTTTTGGCACTTGCCTTTGCTCTTATCTTTGTCACAGCTTGTAGCTCAGGTGGAAATGCTGGTTCATCGTCTGGTAAAACCACCGCCAAGGCTCGCACAATCGATGAAATCAAAAAAAGCGGTGAGCTACGAATCGCCGTATTTGGAGACAAGAAACCGTTTGGTTACGTTGACAATGATGGTTCTTACCAAGGTTACGATATTGAGCTTGGAAACCAACTAGCACAAGACCTTGGCGTGAAGGTTAAATACGTTTCAGTTGACGCTGCCAACCGTGCTGAATACTTGATTTCAAACAAGGTAGATATTACTCTTGCCAACTTTACGGTGACTGACGAACGCAAGAAACAAGTTGATTTTGCCCTTCCTTACATGAAAGTTTCACTTGGTGTCGTATCACCTAAGACTGGTCTCATTACAGACGTCAAACAATTGGAAGGTAAAACCTTGATTGTCACAAAAGGAACAACTGCTGAGACATATTTTGAAAAAAATCATCCAGAAATCAAGCTTCAAAAATACGACCAATACAGTGACTCTTACCAAGCCCTTCTTGACGGACGTGGAGATGCCTTCTCTACTGACAATACGGAAGTCCTAGCTTGGGCGCTTGAAAACAAAGGATTTGAAGTCGGAATTACTTCCCTCGGTGATCCAGATACCATCGCAGCAGCAGTCCAAAAAGGCAACCAAGAACTGCTAGACTTCATCAATAAAGATATTGAAAAATTAGGCAAAGAAAACTTCTTCCACAAGGCCTATGAAAAAACACTTCACCCAACCTACGGTGACGCTGCTAAGGCAGATGACCTTATTGTTGAAGGCGGAAAAGTTGACTAATACTCAATGAAATCACAAAAAGAAATCAGGTAATCCTAGTGACTACCTGATTTTCTATGTTTTAAGCATTTTGCCAATTTTCTTGGTCTTCTTTAAAGCGTTTTAGGAGATCCAATCCTTCTGGTGTGATATAACCTTCTTCTTGGGCTAGGTGGATGAGTTCGCTGTAGTTTGAAAGTGTCACTAATTTCACGCCAGCATTCGCAAAGTTCTTATCTGCTTTTGGCAATTGGTAGCTGAAAATCGCTACAACTCCAAGCACATCTGCTCCTTCGCGTTTGGCTGCTGCTACGGCTTCAAGAACAGAACCGCCAGTTGAAATAAGGTCTTCAACCACTACCATTTTTTGACCTTGAGCTACGCGACCTTCGATTTGGTTACCAGCTCCGTGGTCTTTTGGTTTGCTACGGATATAGGCAAATGGCAAGTTCATCTTATCAGCAATGATAGCTCCGTGTGGAATCCCTGCTGTCGCAGTTCCTGCAATCACTTCTACTTCTGGAAATTCTGCTTTAATAGCATCCACAAAACCATTTTCAATCAAGCTACGAGTTTCTGGATAGGCAAGTGTCACACGGTTGTCAGTATAAATCGGCGATTTGATACCAGATGCCCAAGTGAAAGGCTCCTCTGGTTTGAGGTAAACGGCTTGGATTTTCAAGAGGTGGCTAGCGATATCTTTAGCAAGTGTCATGGTCTTCTCCTTTTGTTTTTATAATCTATTTCTTTAATTCCAGTCCTGTGTCCATTCATCCTTGATGGCATGATAAGCTACAACAGGATCTTCAGCTTGGGTAATGGGACGTCCCACTACGATATAGTCACTACCGATTTGATAGGCATCTGCTGGCGTCATCACACGTTTTTGGTCTCCAACAGCAGCTCCCTGAGGGCGAATCCCTGGTGTCAGACAGATAAAATCTGGATAGGTCGCCTGCTTGATGAGTTGAACTTCCTGAGCTGAGCAAACGACACCATCCAAGCCAGCTTCAGCTGTCTTCTTGGCATAGTGGATTACAGACTCTTGCAGGCTGGTTTGAATATTTTGAAAATCCTGCATCTGAGCTTCTGATGTTGAGGTCAGCTGCGTTACAGCAATCAATTTGGCTTGACTCCCAAGACCTTCACGCGCAGCCTTCATCATCTCTACACCACCAGCCGCATGAACATTGGTCATATCGACACCAAGCTGAGATAAGACCTTCATGGCTGACTTGACTGTATTGGGAATGTCATGAAGTTTGAGATCCAAAAAGACACTATGGCCCAAGCCTTTCAAGTAAGACACAATCTCAGGACCCGTTGCGTAATAGAGCTCCATCCCTACCTTGAGATAAAGGCTTTCTTCTGCTGGGAAATGAGCTAAAAATTCCTTGACTGCCTCAAAACTAGGAAAATCAAGAGCAATGACTGGACGATGTTCTCGCATAGGTTTCTCCTTTTACCTTTGCTAGTGAGAGAGTCTGGTCAACAGAAACCACGAAAAAAGGAACCTGCCAACAGCAAGGTTCCACGAAAAATGGGTAGTCTCCACCCTTTCACCGTCTAACCTTAGCTGCCTCTCTGGACTGCTTTAAAGGTTTTCTATTATTCTATTATTTCTACTAGCACTTGTCAAGTAAAAACATGGCAACTAAAGAGCTATAGAAGAAAAGTTAAACCTAGCGACGCGATGAACGCTGATTTGTTTGGTTTCGATTGCTCTCTTCCTCTTGTTTTTTCTTTTCTTCTTCTAAACGTTTACGTTCTTCTTCCTGCTTTTTCTCAGCTTCTTCGGCCTCTTTTTTGGCTTTTTCTTCTGCCTCCATAATTAATTTATCCGCCACAGTGTAGCTATAGATTCCAGCCTCCATGTCGACCACACTTGGTTCTGACAATTGAGGCTTAATCTTACTGTAGTAAGGCAATTTCTTGCTCATTTCAGACAGGGGAACCAAGACTTCGTCCGAATCATTCATAGTCAATCGAATTAGATCTGATGTGACCTTGCTTGGGGCTAATTCCACCTTTTGGATAGCAGATTTGAGCTCTGGACTAATTTGAGAAAGCTCTGAGACAAAAGCCTTGATTTGTTCACTATCATTAAACAGAACAGACAAATAAGTTTCTGGTAGACTGACCAAGCTCACAGGACTAGTCTCAAGCTGACCACTGGAAAGGATTGGATAATGATTTTCACCAGAAACATAGTAGGCAACAATATCATATTCCTTAACCTTGATAGTAAACTTAGTTGGAAATTGATAAACAAGCTGAGCTGATTCAACCCAATAGTTGGACTTGATCTGCTCTTCATATTTTGCCTTGTCTAGCAGAAGGTTAATCGTATAATCCGAATCCTGAATGCCTGAAGCCTGTCGAATATCATCAGCTGTAGTTTGCACCGTTCCCTCAATACGGATATCCTTCATGGTCGCATAAGGACTGAGTAAGTAGGCAGAGACAATCAATAAAAGCAGACTTGGAAATAAAATCGTTAGAGCTCGTAAGATATGGAGGCCAGGAATCTTTGCTTTGGCTGGTTTTTCTTTTGTAGCCTTTTTAGCAAGCTTTTTATCCTGTTCCTCGCCCTCTTTAGCCCCTGATTCTTCTATCTCTTCTTCCTCTTTGTCACCCTCTGGGGCTTCTACTTTTTCTTCAGACTCTTCCTTAGCTGATTCTGAGTCTTCATGGTCCGCTTCACTCTCCGAGCCCTCCTTGTCCTCTGACTTCTCAGATTGTTCTCCCATTCGAGCTTGTCTTTCCTTTTCCTTCTCCTCAGCTAAGGCCGCCTCTTCTTCAGCCTTCTTTTTTAGATATTCTTGGTTTCGTTTCTGCCATTCTGATAACTCTTTAAATTCTTCGAGGATTTCTTTGCCCTCATTTTTCTTATCTTTTGACATTTACTTTCCTTATGATAAATCTTTTTTCAATAATTGATAAAAATCTGCTAGAGATTTCAATTCCTTAGAAGCCTTCATCTTAGATTGGTATTCTTCCTTGTGGCTTAGTAAGTGAGAAAGCTTCTCTTCCAAACTATCCAAGGTCAAATCGCTTTCTTGAAGCTCTTCTGCATAGCCTTTCTTAACAAAGTAAGCCGCGTTTTCAATCTGGTCTCCACGACTAGCTTCACGACCAAGTGGCACAATGACATGTAATTTTGTCATGGCCAAGAGCTCAAAAATCGTATTGGCACCACCTCGTGTCACAACAATATCAGCCAATTCCATCAAGGGTTGATAGAGATTGGTCACATAGTCAACACGAAAAAGATTTTGGCTCAACTCGTTCAGACTAGAATCTCCAGTTAGATTGATAATATTGTAGCGCTCTGTCAGCTCTTTCTTATGGTCTGTCACCAATTGGTTAAAGACACGAGCACCTGCAGAACCACCGACAAACAATACAGTTGGCAATTTAGGATTAAAGTGGGTTTGGATATCCACCAATTCATCTGGTTCTGAAGTGTTTTGGTCTGAAACCTTGGTCACTGCTCCCACATGCTCGACCTTAGCCAAGCTTGAAGGTTGCTCGAATGTTGAATACATCTTAGTCGCAAACTTATAGGCAATTTTATTTGCCAAGCCCATAGACAGGTCAGATTCGTGAATAAAGACTGGCACTCCTGACACACGCGCTGCGATAACAGGCGGTACTGAGACAAAGCCTCCCTTTGAAAAAAGGGCCTGTGGACGAAGTCGCAACATGATAAAGAGCGATTGGACAATTCCCCAACCAACTTTGAAGACATCCAGCATATTTTGCCAAGAGAAATAACGACGCAATTTTCCAGTTGCAATAGAATGGAAGGTAACATCTAGACCTGACTTAAGGATTTCTTGGTGTTCGATACCACGCTTGTCCCCGATATAGTGGACTTCCCATCCATCTTCGATGAACTTGGGCATTAACAAAAGATTGAGGGTGACGTGTCCAACCGTCCCCCCACCTGTAAAGACAATTTTTTTCATATTATTCCTTTAACTCCGCTACTGTGTCGATAAAGAGGTCGCCACGTACTTCAAAGTTAGCATACATATCCCAGCTGGCATTGGCAGGACTGAGAAGGACTACGTCTCCTTGAGTCGCTAGCTCATAGGCCTTGCGAGTCGCATCTGCAATGTCAGTGGCATCCACATAAGCGACACCAGCCTTATCCGCTGCCCGTTTGACACGTTCTGCAGACTGACCGAGGATGACCATCTTCTTGAGTCCAGTAATATCTGGAACCAACTCGTCAAACTCATTGCCACGGTCTAAACCACCTGCAATCAAGATGACCTTGCTGTTGTCAAATCCTGACAAGGCTTTTTGAGTCGCCAAGATATTGGTTGACTTGCTATCATTATAGAATTTGACACCCTTGATTTCATCCACAAATTGGAGACGGTGTTTGACACCACCGAAAGCTGAAAGAGTTTCCTTAATGGTTTGGTTGTCTACACC
Organism: bacterium; assembly: GCA_905221095.1. Lineage (GTDB taxonomy): Bacteria > Bacillota > Bacilli > Lactobacillales > Streptococcaceae > Streptococcus. The sequence continues at coordinate 93,903 of CAJNBV010000002.1, read as the reverse complement.
ACGAAGCTTGGCTACAGCAATAGTCGCAAGGGCATTTTCCACATTGTGGCTACCTGGAACTCCGATTTCACTAGCTGCCATGACCACTTCTCCACGGAAGTAGAGCTGACCATCTTCCAAATAAGCTCCATCAACCTTTTCCTGTGTTGAAAATGGTACAACAGTGGCTTGTGTTTTGCTAGCCAATTCTTTTGCCAAGTCTTGGTTAAAGTTCAAAACAAGGAAATCATCTTCTGTCATCTTGTTCTGGATATTCCACTTGGCTGCCACATACTCTTCAAAAGAACCATGATAGTCGATATGAGTTGGCATGAGGTTGGTAATAACCGCAATCTCAGGATGGAATTCTTGAACGCCCATCAGTTGGAAAGAAGAAAGCTCCATGACAAGCGTGTCCTTATCTGTCGCAGTTTGGGCCACTTGACTGGCAGGATAGCCGATATTTCCTGATAAGAGACCATGTTGCCCAGCAGCAGTCAAAACTTCACCAATCATAGTCGTTGTGGTTGTTTTTCCATTTGAACCAGTAATACCAACAATCGGTGCTTCTGAAATCAAGTAAGCCAATTCCACCTCAGTCAAGACTGGAATACCCTTGGCCATAGCCTTTTCAATCATGGGATTGCTGTAAGGGATACCTGGATTTTTCACCATAAGGGCAAACTCTTCATCCAAGAGTTCCAAAGGATGGCCACCTGTGATGACCTTGATTCCTTCTTCCAGCAAACTTTGGGCAGCTGGATTGTCCTCGAAAGGCTTCCCATCATTTACTGTCACAATTGCACCTAGCTTGTCCAACAAACGAGCTGCAGATTCACCAGACTTGGCCAAACCTAAAACAAGGACTTTCTTATTTTTAAATTGATCTATTACTTTCATGTCTCAAACTCCATTTCTACTCTTACTATTTTACCATTTTTATGGAAATAAAAAAGCCACAAAGTGTGTTTGTGACTCTTTCTTCTAACTGAATCTTACCTTATCATCTATGTGATAAATCGGTAACTCGAATGACTTGGTCCACTTGCTCCCAAATCAGAGGATTGTGGGTCGCAATAATAATAGTTCGATTCGGATTTTTTAAAGATTCTAGGATAGAAAGTAATTCCTCAGAGTTTTTGGGGTCTAAGGAAGCGGTTGGTTCATCTGCGAGAATCAAAGGTGGATCCTTTAAGATTATCTTTGCTAATGCAACACGTTGTGCTTCTCCTCCTGATAATTCAAAGATAGGTTGCTTTAAATCTAAATAAGAGAGGTTGACACGGTTTAGAGCTTGTTTCATCAAAGAGATTTTCTCTTTTTCTTTCAACTTTTTACCAACTAATCCCAGATTGAGATTCTCTTTGACGGTTTGGCTTTCAATTAAGCCAAAATCTTGAAATAAGTATCCCAAGTAATCTCTAAAGAAAACAGAGGGTTTGATGTCCTTAAGAGAAGTGCCATCATAGATGATTTGTCCTTTGTCATATGGCTCTAATCGTCCAATCATGTTCAAGAGTGTTGTCTTACCACAGCCACTTGTACCGATTAAGGCATAAATTTTCCCACCTTCAAAATGAAGATTTGTATCTGAAAATAGCTGACGGCTTCCAAATTTTTTAGATATATTCTTTAGTTCAATCATCCTATTTTCCTTTCATAATTGTCATAGAAACACGAGATTCTTTATGAGCTTGACGGTAAAGCGTCAAAACTGCACTAGCTAGAAAGACTAATAAAGTGAGCAAGCCAATTACCACATCCCGACTACGCCAAATAAAGAGACTCGCACCGAATATAAAACTAGCAAATTGACTAACCATATACTGAGCATGTGTTTCAAAAAATCGTAAACCTGAAATTCGTTTAATCAAGATATCTCGGCGGAATTGCTCGAAATATAGAAGATTGACAGAATAAAAGAGTAACAAGGAACTAGCTATTCCAACAATAGCTCCTAGGATTAAAGTTGCTGTTTCAGTTTGAACTTCATTATAACGAGTTAGATAAACACTTCTTCCTTCTTTAAGATAAGATACTTGCTCATAAATTCCAGCTTTCTTCAAGAGTTTAATCCCATCTTCATATCCTTTGACAAAGATATTCTTACCAGCATTGATAGACCAACTAGATTTGGAAATGATACTATCACCTGTAGATGTTGGAGTAAATACAACTAAAATCGGATCAGTTAAGTACTGGATGGATACTGGGCTTTCACCGTTATTATAAACAAACCGCTTTTCTCCAGTTGGAAGATAGCTAACAATCGCTCTCATTTCATACTCTAAAGGAGCACTTGCCTCCTCACCAGATTTTCCATAATAACTCAATCTTTCTTCAAAAACTTTCTTAAGTTCTGCTTCTCTAGAGCGCAAATGTTCTGGTAATAAGAGTCCAAATTCCCCTTTTTGAAGATGGGCTAGTTTTTGTCTAGTCTCACCATTTACAGATACATTTTCCTTGTCCAAATAACTTGGACTGACATAGAGAACATTAGCATCTGGACTATAGGTATCCAGTGTCTCTCCGTTTTTATTTTTTCCTTGAGGATTTGCAAAATGAATGAGATTATCTTTTACAAATAGAGCCTGTTCTTCTTCGATTGCTTCCTTGGCAAAGGCATACCACTTATTCTGATTTTCTGTATCTTTTACTCTATCACCTAAGCCAAAGAAAATCTGGTAATAGTCTGCTCTATCCTGCCATGCTTGTTTTGAAATTTCAAGTTCTTTCAATCGTTGGTAAGACGTCAAACCTGTCTTAACAGCGTAGCCTACTGTAAAGACAGCAACTAACTGACACAATAGGGTTAAAGCCATCAAGCGTTTAAGGGGTAATCTCCCCTTAATAACGGGAACTAATGCTTTGTAACTCAAACTCATTAGATAAAGGAGCATTAGTAAAATTGAAATACCCAATAAAAACAACAGATAGAAACTAATCCCAAAACCATAGGTGGCTAACAAGACAGGATAAAACAAACCTTGACTAAAAAGAACGACTCCCCCACCTAGGAAGGAAAGGAGGGCTGATAGAAGGAGCCATTTGATATCAGTAGATAAAGAATGCCCCATGATGGATAAAAGAGTCTGACCAGAAAAGAGTTTTATACCTGCAGCTCTCATTTCCTTAATCCGAGTGATAATCACTAGAGCAAAGAAAGATAAGCCAAATATTGCTAAACTAATTAAAATAAGGGGAATTAGTAACATTCTAAAAGCAAGAGAATAGGGCGGTGTCTTTCGGTCAGGAATTGCTTTATAACCCAAATCTCCTAATTTATCGGCAAGCTTTTCTTTCGTCAAGGAGCCTGACAAAAGGAGATAACTATTTAGCGGATCACTACGTTCACGACTTTCTTGGCTAGCTTCTTGGAATTCTTTTGGTAAAGTTCCCTGACCATAAGTTGCATAAGTAAAGTGAGTCGTCCCATCCTTACTCGGCTCTACGATTCTTCTAGCTATTAAACTCTGTTCTGAGTTTACAAAATTCTCTAATTCCTTTTCAAATACCTCACGCGTCGGTTCCTGAGTATCTTTTTTGACACGAAGTAAGGAAACGGAATCATAGCTTGCAAATAAATATTGTGGAGCACGTAAGACAATAATCCAAGCAAGGAAGAAGCTGAGAAAAAAAGTTGATAATAATATGAATAGTTTCTTCATAGTAGACTCCTTGTATAAGAGAATAACTCTATAGAAAGAAATTTTACATTTTACAAATTCTTAGAATTATTTTCCTAGTTTAATCCATCACACCCTGAGCACCAAGACAACAATACTCTTCAAAAATCAAATTCAAACCGCGTCAACGTCGCCTTGCCGTAGATATATGTAACTGACTTCGTCAGTCTTATCTACAACCTCAAAGCAGTGCCTTGAGCAACCTGCGGCTAGTTTCCTAGTTTGCTCTTTGATTTTCATTGAGTATAAATTTAATCCTTTCTTATTTTGAAATCGGTTTCTTATAACTTAAGTATATCACTTTCTATATAATCTATCAACATATTTTACTAAGATATCATTAGTAATAGAATTTTAAAGTTTCCTTAGAAATAGATGTTGGAAAAGAATTTAAGTTCAGTTTTTCCCATTCATACTATCCAAGCAAAAGAGATGATGTTAACTAAAAAGCAATTCGAACTACTGTAAAATTCCTAGCAAAAAAGAGAGCCGAAACTCTCTTTTTATCTTCTTTTACTTTTATTAACCGACATGAGGGTAATATCTCGCAAGCTAAAGTATGCTAGGAAAAGCATAGCAACTGCGATGAAGAATTCTGTCGGTAGCTGAAAGATTTGCAGGACAGACAGCATGAGCAAAATCAAAAGTGCTACAAAAGCAAAGACGACAAGGACAATATTGACTGTCCCTTTAATACTTTCTGGTGTCGCAAATACATAGAGTAGTAATAAGAGGATTCCTATGATTAAATAAACCATCTTTATCTCTTTCTAGCTCTTATTCAGCTGATTTTTTCTTTTTGTTAGCTTTCTCGCGCTCTGCCTTGTTAAGGATTTGTTTACGCAAACGGATAGACTCAGGCGTTACTTCCATGTACTCATCGTCGTTCAAGAACTCAAGAGACTCTTCAAGTGTCAAGATACGAGGTGTCTTGATAACAGCTGTTTGGTCCTTAGTAGCTGAACGGACGTTGGTCATTTGTTTAGCCTTCGTGATGTTAACTGTCAAGTCGTTTTCACGAGAGTTTTCACCGATGATCATTCCTTCATAAACCTCAGTACCTGGGTTGACAAAGATAGTACCACGTTCTTCGATAGACATGATTGAGTAAGTTGTAGCCTTACCAGCATCGATAGAAACAAGGGCACCACGGTGACGTCCACCAATTTCCCCTGGAATCAATGGCAAGTATTGGTCAAAGGTATGGTTCATGATACCGTAACCACGAGTCATTGACAAGAACTCAGTTGAGTATCCGATCAAACCACGCGCTGGAACAAGGAAGACCAAACGAGTTTGACCATTACCAGTTGAAATCATATCCAACATTTCACCCTTACGTTCAGAAAGGCTTTGGATAACAGACCCTTGGTATTCTTCTGGAGTGTCGATTTGTACACGTTCAAATGGCTCACATTTAACACCGTCAATTTCTTTTACGATAACTTCTGGACGAGATACTTGAAGTTCATATCCTTCACGACGCATTGTTTCGATAAGGATTGACAAGTGCAATTCTCCACGTCCTGAAACCGTCCATTTATCTGGTGAATCAGTTGGGTCAACGCGAAGGGAAACGTCTGTTTGCAATTCTGCCTGCAAGCGTTCTTCTACCTTACGAGAAGTCACCCATTTACCTTCTTTACCAGCAAATGGTGAGTTGTTGACCAAGAAAGTCATTTGAAGAGTTGGCTCATCGATGTGTAGGATTGGAAGAGCTTCAACTGCGTCTGTCGGAGTGATGGTTTCACCGACAAAGATATCTTCCATACCTGAAACGGCAATCAAATCACCTGCTTTGGCTTCTTGGATTTCACGACGTTCCAAACCAAAGAAACCGAAGAGTTTTGTAACACGGAAGTTCTTCGTTGTACCATCTAGTTTAGAAAGGGTAACTTGGTCCCCAACCTTGACAGTACCACGGAAGACACGACCGATACCAATACGACCAACGAAGTCATTGTAGTCCAAAAGTGACACTTGGAACTGCAAAGGCTCATCTGAGTTATCTACTGGAGCTGGGATATGGTCGATAATTGTGTCAAAGATTGGTGCCATAGTAGCTTCCTGGTCAGCTGGATCATCTGACAATGAAGAAGTTCCGTTGATCGCTGAAGCATACACCACTGGGAAGTCAAGCTGGTCATCATCTGCACCAAGCTCGATGAAAAGTTCCAAGACTTCGTCCACTACTTCTGCTGGACGAGCTGATGGTTTGTCGATTTTGTTAACAACCACGATTGGGACAAGGTCTTGTTCCAAAGCTTTTTTCAATACGAAACGAGTTTGTGGCATTGTTCCTTCGTAGGCATCTACGACCAAGACAACACCGTCAACCATTTTCATGATACGCTCAACTTCTCCACCGAAGTCCGCGTGTCCTGGTGTATCCATGATGTTGATACGAGTTCCGTTGTAGGCAACAGCTGTATTTTTAGCAAGGATGGTAATTCCACGCTCTTTTTCGATATCGTTTGAGTCCATAGCACGCTCAGCCAATTCAGTACGTGCATCAAGCGTTTCTGATTGTTTCAATAATTCGTCAACAAGGGTTGTTTTACCGTGGTCAACGTGGGCGATAATCGCAATGTTACGGATATCTTCTCTTAATTTTGTCATGATTTCCTCTATAATATTCAAAATTTATTTTCTAACTGAACGATTATACCATATTTTCAAGTAAATAACATAACTCAAGCAAGTGTAAATGTTTTCACTCTGCTTTTCTTTTCACGTCAAGCCTTTTCAAAGTATACAACTTATGATAAGATAGGCACAGTATGCGTTTAGATAATTTATTAGCCCAAGAAAAAATCAGCCGAAAGGCCATGAAACAAGCACTTCTCAAAGGGGAAATTCTAGTCGATGGTTGCCCAGCCCGCTCCCTAGCCCAGAATATCGATACAGGGCTACAAGAACTCCGTTTTCAGGGTCAAATCATTCAAGGTTATGAGCACACCTATCTCATGCTTCATAAACCTGCTGGTGTCGTGACAGCCAATAAAGACAAGGAACTCCCAACCGTTATGGATCTCCTTCCAGCTGACATCCAGTCTGATAAACTCTATGCCGTCGGTCGACTGGACCGAGATACGACTGGTCTCCTCCTCGTGACCGATAACGGTCCTTTGGGCTTTCAACTCCTTCATCCTCAATATCATGTCGATAAGACCTACCAAGTTGAGGTTAATGGCCTCCTGACACCTGAACATATCCAAGCCTTTCAAAAAGGAATTGTCTTTTTAGATGGTACTGTCTGTAAACCTGCAAGGCTAGAAATTCTATCTGCAAGATCTTCCCACAGTCAAGCCTCTATCACTATTTCAGAAGGAAAATTTCATCAAGTCAAGAAAATGTTCCTCTCAGTTGGTGTTAAGGTAACCTCTCTCAAACGCACCCATTTTGGGGCTTGGAGTTTGGATGACAATCTAAAAGAAGGAGACTACCGCCCCCTAAACTCGGATGAATTAGAAATCATTCGTGACTTTCTCAGAAAAAGTGGTTAAAAAATGAGCTCGGAAATATCCAAGCTCGTTTTCTTATTTCTCAACTTTGACTTTCCCTTTCCAAGAATCCAAACCATAAGAAAGGATGTAAATCTCAGAAAAACCTTGTTTTTTCAAGTAAAGGGCTGCATTTGTAACCCGTTGCGCACGTTGGTTTTCGTAGAGAAGGACAGCTTTATCCTTACGAAGAGCAGCAAGACTAGTCTTCAACTGACTTGAAGGAATATTGCGGGCTCCAAGGATATGTTTTCTATGGAATTCTGCTGGGTCACGCAAATCAATCAATTGACCCGTACGAATCAAGGCTTCAAACTCCTCATTGTCTACGATTTTAGCCGCACGGCGAATACGAAGATAGTTAAAGCCCATCCACGCCAACATTGCTAGTATAAGTGCCCACAAAATCCAAGTAACCATTAGTTCTTTTCTCCATTTTTCTCAATATAATCTAATTCTACCTTATGCTCTCTGCGAAGAACCGCTTCTGCTTCTAGATAATCTAGTTTGTCCATCAACCCTGCATCGTAAATCCGAGAGAGTTCCAGCTTCATCAGTTCAATATCATATAAGCGTTTTCCCATGTAAACAATAATACCAAATCGTTTGAGGAATTGCTGCACATCATAGAATGTTTTCATAAGACTCATTCTAGCAAAATTTTATGTTTTTTTCAAGAAGAGACTCACACAATGCTCCTGATTTTCCTATCTTCCTTGGCGATTCTGTCACAAGTGTGGTACAATAAAAACATGAGAATTCAACAATTACATTATATTATCAAAATCGTCGAAACTGGCTCCATGAATGAGGCAGCCAAGCAGCTCTTTATCACCCAACCTAGTCTTTCCAATGCTGTGAGAGATTTGGAAAATGAAATGGGAATTGAAATCTTTATCCGCAATCCCAAGGGTATCACCTTGACCCGTGATGGGATGGAGTTTCTCTCTTATGCCCGTCAGGTTGTCGAGCAAACTCAGCTTCTAGAAGAACGCTATAAAAATCCTGTCGCCCACCGCGAACTCTTCAGCGTTTCCTCCCAGCACTATGCCTTTGTGGTCAATGCTTTCGTCTCTCTGCTCAAGAAAAGCGATATGGAAAAATACGAGCTCTTCCTTCGTGAAACGCGGACTTGGGAGATTATCGACGACGTCAAGAACTTCCGTAGTGAGGTCGGTGTCCTCTTTTTGAACAGCTACAACCGTGACGTTTTAACGAAAATGCTGGATGATAACCACCTCTTGGCTCACCATCTCTTTACAGCACAACCGCATATCTTTGTCAGCAAGACCAACCCTCTGGCAAAGAAAGACAAGGTGAAACTGTCTGATTTGGAAAATTTCCCTTACCTCAGCTATGACCAAGGGACACACAATTCCTTCTACTTTTCAGAGGAAATCCTTTCCCAAGAGCATCACAAGAAATCCATCGTGGTTAGTGACCGTGCCACCCTCTTTAATCTCTTAATTGGTTTAGATGGTTACACCATTGCGACGGGGATTTTGAATAGTAATCTTAACGGAGACAACATCGTTTCCATCCCACTGGACATTGACGACCCAATTGAGCTAGTCTATATCCAGCATGAAAAAACCAGCCTATCTAAGATGGGCGAACGCTTTATCGACTATCTACTAGAAGAAGTCCAGTTTGATAGTTGAGAAATAATAAGAACCAATATGTAGGCCAGCAACAACCTACGCATTGGTTCTTTTTATTTATAATTAAAAGTCTCCCCTGCCAACTTATCAGCTAGCTTGGGAAAGAGGGTATAAAACTTATGGGCTAGATTCAACAAAAACGGAAGATTGAGTTCTCGTTTGTTTTTTCCTATACAATTAACAATCTTTTTAGCTACTGCATCTGGTTCTAGCAGGAAGCGGTCAACTGATTTAAGATAGGTTCCATCTGGGTCCGCTTGGTCAAAAAATCCTGTACGGATTGGTCCTGGATTGACCGTCGTTACATAAACACCGTGGGACATAAGTTCGAGGCGCAGAGCATTTGAAAAACCAATAGCTGCAAATTTGGTCGCTGAGTAAAGGCTGGACTTGCCAGTAGCAATTAGACCTGCCATGCTGACGATATTAATGATATGGCCTTTTCGGCTTTCCTTCATACGGGCCGCAAGGCGACGAGACAGATTCATCAAAGCAAAGGTATTGACCTCAAACATCTGGTGAATATCTTGGTCAGAAATCTGGTCAAATTCCTCAAAAATCCCGTAACCAGCGTTGTTAATCAAGACATCAATCTTGCCATAGCGGAGATAGAGGTCAGTTATCAGAGTTTCTAGGGCTGAATCATCGGTAATATCGATTTCAATCAATTCTGCATGGGGATGATTTCCGTAGAGTTGAGCTAATTTTGCCTTATTTCTACCAAGCAAGATGAGCTGGTCTTCAGGTAAAAGTTTGACCATTTCTTGAGCTAGACCACCGCTAGCTCCGGTAATCAGAATCGTACGCATACTTATCCTTTCTCAATCTTTTAGATTTCCACTTCTTCCAAGTCTTTGACTACATGCACATTTTCAAAAATTGTGGCAGCATCTTTCTTGAGCTTGCTGATATCTTTTGAGAGGAAACGGGCACTAATATGATTGAGCAGGAGGCGTTTAGCACCTGCTTCTACTGCGACCTCCGCTGCCTGCATGTTGGTTGAGTGACCGTGATTGCGAGCAATTTTTTCATCACCCTTTCCATAAGTGGACTCATGAACCAGGACATCAGCATTGACAGCCAGACGCACGCTGGCATTGGTTTTGCGGGTGTCACCTAGAATAGTGATAATTTTACCAGGACGAGGATCTGAGATATAGTCAGCAGCCTTGATTTCAGTTCCGTCTTCTAGGACAACATCCTGACCGTTTTTGATTTTCCCAAAAAGTGGGCCAAATGGGACACCAGCTGCCTTGAGTTTTTCAGCATCCAGCGTTCCTTCAAGGTCCTTTTGCATGACACGATAACCAACACAGAAAATAGTGTGGTCCAACTCCTCTGCATACACCGTAAACTTATCAGTCTCAAGGATTTTCCCTAGAGAATCTTGGTCAAACTCATGAAAATGAATGCGGTAAGGCAAGCGAGAACCTGACACACGAAGACTGGTTAAGACAAATGACTTGATTCCTTGCGGTCCATAGATTTCCAAATCTGTTTGCTCTTCATTGGCCTGAAAGGCACGGCTAGAAAGGAATCCTGGCAGGCCAAAGATATGGTCTCCATGCAAGTGAGTGATAAAGATTTTGCTGACCTTACGTGGTCGAATTGTGGTTTCCAGAATGCGATTTTGCGTTCCTTCTCCACAGTCAAAGAGCCAAACTTCGTTAATCTCGTCCAAGAGTTTCAGGGCGAGACTTGAAACGTTGCGGGCTTTAGAGGGCTGACCAGCCCCCGTTCCTAAAAATTGAATATCCATTCGATACTTTCTAATTAATCAATATATAACATAGCTGTGCGGTTTTCCGATCGGAAATAGCGCTTGCCAGAAAAAGCAGTAGCTTCTTGCAGTAAATCCTCTTGGCTGTAGCCTTTGAGACGTTTACGACCATCAGCCAAGCTTTCCAAATCAGTCAAAGCTGTGATACTCTCCACACTAACAACTTCCTCATCTCCTACAGGCTTCATGTAAATCTTTCCAGACTCCTCAAAGACTAGTTGATGGGGGAAAATTTGCGCAATTTCAAAGAGTAAGTCATCTGAAATTTTCTCTTCATTTTCAGAGAAAATCCGCCCCAGACCCTCACTCTCATAGCAAAAACCAAAGGATTTTCCAGATAGGTTAAGACGAATAAAAGGTTTGCTTTCTTCAGTGAAACTTGGCTCAACGTTGTAGAGATTTAGTTCCTGACTGACTTCCGCAAAATAATCCGTCGCAGCCTCAGGACTTTTTTTCTGGTAGAGTTCTGCAAAATAGGCATTGACAACGCTGGGCGGAGGTGTTATAAGTGCCAACTGCTCCTGCTTTGTTTTACCAGCTAGAAGTTGTTCTAGATAGACCTTGTCCAGATTTGTATAACCTCCATACTTTAGAGCTAAAGTTTTAATATCAGTCATAAAATTCTTCTAACCTCCATTTATTTTTCTCAGAAATGTAGCCTGTAATGACTTCCCCGTCATCCTGATAATCGCGCTCTTCCAGAATCGCAACACTTTCTAAATCATGAATCTTGTAAGACTTTGAAAAAGGCACACGCAAGGTAAATCTCTCAAAAATATCCTTGATTTTCTCTAAAAACAAAGCTTGCAAATTCTCTCGACTATCTTTAGACTTTGCCGAAATGAGAGCATAAGGCGTTTGGGTAGGCGTGAAATCCTCCACCAAATCCGCCTTATTATAAAGAGTCAGGCGAGGAATATCTTCCATATCCAAGTCTTTCATAATAGACAGGACTGTTTTTTCATGCTCCTCGTGGTAAGGATTGCTGGCATCGATGACATGAACCAGAAGATCCACATGCTTGCTTTCTTCCAAGGTCGATTTGAAACTGGACACCAACTCTGTCGGTAAATCTTGGATAAAGCCAACAGTATCAGTCAAAGTCACTTGGAGATTGCCTCCCAAATGGATACTCTTGGTTGTCGCATCCAGGGTCGCAAACAGCTCGTCTGCTTCATACTGGGTCTTGCTGGTCAAGGTGTTCATGATGGTTGATTTCCCAGCATTGGTGTAGCCAATCAAACCAATCTTAAAGGTACTCGACTCCAAACGTTTTTCTCTGACAGTCGCCCGATTTTTCTCAACCACCTTGAGCTGACGCTCGATATCTGTGATTTGATTACGTACACTACGACGGTTCAGCTCCAGCTGACTTTCCCCAGGTCCACGGGAACCAATTCCCCCAGCCTGACGGCTGAGCATAATCCCCTGACCAACCAAGCGAGGCAAGAGATACTTGAGCTGGGCAAGGTGGACTTGGAGTTTGCCTTCATGACTTCGAGCTCGCATGGCAAAGATATCCAAAATCAACTGCATACGGTCAATGACCTTAACACCGAGAACTTCCTCCAGATTGACATTTTGCCGCGGAGTCAGCCTATTATTAACGATAACAGTGGTAATCTCTTCTGCATCCACCATGAGCGCAATTTCTTCCAACTTACCAGAGCCGACAAAGGTCTTGGAGTCATACTTTTCACGTTTTTGCCTGTAGCTATCGACAACGACTGCCCCAGCTGTCTTGGCTAGACTGGCCAATTCTTCCATAGAGAGGTCAAAATTGTCCATGCCCTGCAATTCTACACCGATGAGCAGGACGCGTTCCTCTTTTTTCTCTGTTTCAATCATCTAAAAACTCCTCAATCTGGCTAAAAATACGTTCCTGCACACCAGACTCTCCAATCTGATAAAATGTGACCTGCATGCGATTACGGAACCAGGTCAGCTGACGCTTGGCAAAACGACGAGTCGCCTGTTTAAGACTCTCACTAGCTTCCTCCAAGGTCTGCTCTCCACGGAAGTATGGAAAGAGTTCTTTGTAGCCAATGCCCTTAGCAGCCTGCACATCAGGGTAATGGTCATAGAGCCACTTGGCCTCATCCAAAAGACCAGCCTCAAACATCAGATCCACTCGGTTGTTGATACGTTCATAAAGCTGACTGCGTTCATCATCCAAGCAGATAATCAATGGTTCATACAAGGTCTCTTGATTTTCCAAATCCTGACCAAAATGGGCTATTTCCAAGGCACGCATAGCACGACGACGATTAAACTGAGGAATTTCAAGGCCTGCTTGCTCCACCAAATGGGCTAATTCCTCATCTGTATAAGGCTCCAAACTAGCCCGATAGGCCAAAATCTCCTCATGGGGAGTCTCCCCACCCAGATGGTAACCTTCCAACAAGCTCTGGATATAAAGCCCAGTTCCACCAGCTATAATGGCTAGCTTGCCACGGCTGTGAATATCCTCAATCGCTATCTTAGCTTCTGAAACAAAATCAAAAGCCGAGTAAGACTCGGTTACCTCTCTAACATCGATTAAATGATGGGGAACAGCTGCCTGCTCCTCTGGGCTAGCCTTAGCCGTCCCAATATCTAGACCTCGGTAAACCTGCTGACTATCGCCGCTCACAACTTCGCCACCAAAGCGCTTGGCCACTTCAATGGCAAGGGCTGTTTTTCCAACAGCAGTCGGTCCAACAATCACAATTATTTTTGTTTTCATCTTTTTTCCTTGAAAAATTCCCATTTTTTCGTTACTATTATTATAACACAAAAAGGTCAGTCAGAAAAATGTGACCTCTTGAGGAGGCTGGCTGATTAAGAAGATAAAGGAGGAAGACTCATGGCTAAAGGATTCGCTAAAGGTCTTGTAACAGGTGTCGCAGGAACTGTCGCTGCACTTGCAGGCGCAGTATACGCATTTAAAAAGAAAGTAATCGAACCAGAAGAGCAAAAAGCAGCTTTCATCGAAGAAAACCGTAAAAAAGCAGCTCGTCGCCGCGTATCACGTTAAAAAACAAAAGAAGTTGGGATTTATTGTCTCAACTTCTTTTTTCTATTCTTTTAAATAGCTAGGTCAAACTTCAACTGCGGCTTAACAGGGTCATAATCCACCAACTCAAAATCTTCTGCTTTGATATCAAAGAAATTAGTCCCATCAGGAACATTCAAAACCAAGCGTGGTTGGCAGTTTGACGGCTCACGACGAAGCAATTCCTGAGCTTGTTCAAATTGATTGTCATAGATATGGAGGTTGTTTATGAAATAGAAGAACTTTCCAACCTTCCAGCCAAAATGTTTGGCAATCATCATTTGAAGAGCTACATACTGCATCGCATTGATGTGGTGGGCCACCAGCATATCGTTAGAACGCTGGGTCAAGGTCGCATCCAGATAGATTTCTCCATCAACACGACGGACATCAAACATAGTCTGAAAGGCGCATGGGAGCAGCCCGTCTGTTTCTTCGAAAGCTTGGTAATCCCAGAGCGAGATGATATTGCGGCGGTTCCAAGGGTTGGTTTCCAACTGCTTGAGAAGCTTATTGATAATATCGTGTTTCTTAACAACGGCACCATAGCGCTCACCAATGGTTCCTGTATTTCCCACTTCCCAGTCATTCCAGTAGTGAACATTGTACTTGCTATTCAGCACTTCTAGGCTATTTGATTGGTCTTGGTAAATCCAGAGCACTTCCTTAATAGCGGATTTGATAGCGATCGGACGCAAGGTTGTGATAGGGAATTCCCCCTTTGCCAAGTCATACTCGGCAAAGGCACCAGTTACATACTTGGAGTTAGCAACAGTTCCATCCTTGTACTTGGGACGTGCCTGCTCAGAAAAGACACCGTATTTAAGGATTCGTTCAATATTTTCTTTAAAAATCGTATCTGCTTTTGTCATTCTCTCACCTCATTTATTTCCTAACTAGTATAGCATAAAAAAAGAAAGGAGGAAAATCACTCGCTTCTAGAAAGCAATTTTCTCCTTTTTTATCTTATTGCAATACAAGTGATGCTGCTCCGATAACTCCAGCGTCGTTTCCTAGAGTTGCAAGAGCCAATTTAGTTGTTGTGCGTACTTGTGGGAAGCTATTTTCGTCGTAGACTTTTTGAACACCTTGTAGAAGGAATTCTCCTGCAGCCGACACACCACCACCGATAACGATTGTTGATGGGTTTAGGATTGAACCAATGTTGGCACAAGCGATTCCCAAGTAACGTGAGAAGTTACGGTAAACGATTAAGGCAAGGTCGTCTCCTTCTTTTGCAAGATCAAAGACAGTCTTAGCAGTTACTTCTTCTCCGTTATCAATCAAGCGTTTCAAGGCTGCATCGCCTTCGTATTCATCGGCATAGCGACGAGTCAAGTTGACAATCCCTGTTGCAGAAGCGACTGTCTCAAGGCAACCTTTCTTACCGCAAGTACATGCGATTGGTTGGTCAAAGTCAACAGTGATGTGACCGAGCTCACCTGCTGCACCAGCAACACCGTGAAGCAATTTGCCTTCTGCAACGATACCGCCACCAACACCTGTACCAAGTGTCATAAAGACAACGTCTGGTTGGTTATCACCAGCACCCATCCAGCGCTCACCAAGAGCTGCCACGTTGGCATCATTATCGATGAAGAATGGAATACCCAAGGCTTTTTCAATTTTCTCTTTAATTGGTTGAAGGGTTTTCCAGTTTAAGTTGTAGGCACCAATAACAGTTCCTTTTTCACGGTCAACCACACCTGGTGATCCCATTCCAATACCTTGGAAATCCGCTGCTACCAATCCAAGCAAGTCCAAACGATGTTGAATAGACTCAATCATATCTTCAACGATATGACTTCCCTCATCCAAAATATTAGTCTTGATAGACCATTTTTCTTGGATTTCTCCTGCTGTTGTTAAGATTGCAAATTTGATAGAAGTTCCACCAAGGTCAATCCCAATAATCTTTTGACTCATCATATTCTCCTTTTTCATTTTGTAGTAATTGAAAATGCTTACAGTACTAGTATAACAAAATTCACTCATTTATGCAAAGGTTTGCATTTAACTAATATAGATTTTTAATCTAGATAATCTCCACCATCAAATCCATAATATTCCTCCAGCGTCAAACCACTTGCAGCAATGTCTTTAGCTTCTTTCCCAATATAGCGCAGATGCCATTCCTCATGCATATAACCAGTTATACTTTCCTTACCACGAGGATATCGAACAACAAAACCATAGTCTGGCGCATGTTCTAATAACCATTGAGCAGCACTTGAATCTTCAACCAATTGACCATCTGTGCCAATCACATCAAAAGCAAGTCCTGTCTGATGTTCACTATATCCAGGACGAGCTGAATAACGGTCCGCAGCAGCCTGCCCCTCTTGGTTCACATAACTTTGATATAATTGTGCTTGAGTTGCATAACTTCTAAATCCACTATAATTATCGCTAATAGCATAACCTTCCTCCTGCATCTGTGCAATCAGTTTTAAAAAGGACGCTTTTGCAGTAGCATTTTCACCCGGATAGTAATCTTTGGACATAGGATAGTGTTTATTAGCAACTACGATTTCATCATACTTCCCTTGAAGACTGTAATAAGAACCTTTATTGGTTACTTTGGAATTAGCTTTCCACAAACCAGTCGCATCTACATAATAACGTCCACCATCAACCCATTCATTGACAGCCATTTTACCATCTGATTTCAAATAGTAATTTCCTTGCCATGCACTATAAACATAAGATCCATCTGATTTTAGATAATACCAAGCTTGATAAGTAGCATCATAAACCCATTCACCTTGTGCCATCTTACCGTTTGATTTCAAATAGTAATTTCCTTGCCATGTACTATAAGCATAGGAACCATCTGATTTCAAGTAATACCAAGCTTGATAAGAATCATCATAAATCCATTCGCTCTGTGCCATTTGACCATCCGCTTTCAGATAATAGCTTCCCTGCCAAGCATTTTTCACTGGATTTCCATTTCCATCAAAGTAGTACCAAGCACCGTCCTGCTTAACCCAACCACTTGTTGTTGCTGAACTTGTATCAGTTTGAGTTGTAGTCTTTTGTTTTGCTTTAAAAGCACCCTTAGGGGCATTTTTCAATTCACAAGCCACACCATCATGGTCGCGGTCTAACTTGGCAGAATAACCAGGGGCTCCCTCATGAAGATCTGAATAGCCATTAGCCCAAGCTTCCTTACAGCTAGAAAAATGGATGTTTTCTTCTGCTAAAACTGGTTGTGAAAACAAGGCTAAAACTGACAACGTCGCCAAACTCATTTTAAAAAATAGACGTTTGTTCATTTCTTTCTCCCATAATTATGATATCGATTTCACTATTATTTTATCAAACTTATTTCAGCAATTCAAGGAAACTTCTGGTCTTTTCTACAAACTCCTTTGGTTTTTCCTTATTCAAAACATGAGGGCCGTCTGGAATAATCTGAAATTGCGAATTTGTCAACAATCTATGGAGAGCATTCATAGAACTAAGATTCGGTTTATCTTTGCTGCCACAAATCAGTAAGGTTGGATAGGGGCAAGTCTTTGCAATCTCCCTTAAATCAAGTGTTTTTAATTCTTCGGAAATACCAACCATAAGTGCCTTATCTGCCCCCTGTTTTTCAAATACCCTTTTGGGAAGCAATTTAAATATCCGCAACTGAAGATAAAATAGGATATTACCGGACAGTTTAAGTGGACATCCTGGTAGAACCAAAGCTCGGAGATTTGGTAAAGCGTAACTGGAAAGTTCTAGTGCCAGGGCAGCACCTAAAGACAATCCAACCAAAACAAAAGGTTCTGTCTCTTGAGCTAGATGTTGATAAACTCGCTCCTTAGCTTTTTGATAGCTGTTAATTCCAGAAGGAAATAACTCGATAGCCTCAGAAGGATAATCTGTCAGTAGATTCCGAACTTCTTTCCAACTCTCTGCTGACTGCCCTAAACCATGTAAAAATACCAGTTTCATCTAGTTATCCTCTAGGCTTAATTCATACAAGCCTCTCACTGCATTACATCCATAAATTGCTTCTGCTTGAACTAAATCTGCCAAGGTCAAGACTTTCTCTTCTGCCTGTCCTGTTTCCAGCAAATGCTGACGGCAAATTCCGGGTAAGATTCCAAGTCGGACTGGTGGTGTATAGAGTTTTCCAGCGATTTTCAAAACCAAATTTCCGATAGAGGTTTCAAGTAGTTCTCCTGACTTATTGTAGTAAATCTTCTCTTGTTCCCCTAGGTTTAAATGCGGTCGGTGACTCGTTTTGAAGTAGGTAAAAACTTGATTCAAATCCGTTTCCTGCAGGCAAAGTTGAGCCTGACAGAAGCTAGGACTAAGAGGTGTTAAGATTTGACGACTGAGTTCAAACTCTCCAGACTTGCTGAGACTAATTCGCAAACGGTAGTCTTGATTAGCATCACAAGCTTGGCACTCTGCCTCTATCTTTTGTCTCAAGTCTTCTACATCAAAAGAATATGCAAAATATCGACTCGCTTTTCTCAATCTTTCTATATGTTGCTCTTCAAACAGCAGTTGTTTTTGGCTAATTTTTCCAGTTGTAATTAATTGGAAGCGAGCTTGTTTACGATAAAGGACTGCCGCCTTTTGATGAACCTCTCGGTATTCAGATTCCCAAGTGCTATCCCATGTAATGCCGCCACCTACTCCATAGATGGCTTTCCCTTGATGCAGTTGAATGGTCCGAATGGCAACATTGAAAATCCGGCGCCCATTTGGAAGCAAGAGACCAATCGTTCCGCAGTAAACTCCTCTGGGTTGGGGCTCCAAGTCCTTAATGATTTCCATAGTTGCAATTTTGGGTGCACCCGTTATGGAACCACAAGGAAATAGAGAACGGAAGATTTCAACAAGATCCACATCCTCTCGCAATTGACTCTTGATAGTCGAAGTCATCTGCCAAACAGTTGAATACTGTTCCACTTGACAAAGACGTTCCACGTGCTCACTCCCCACTTCAGAAATACGATTCATGTCATTGCGCAAGAGGTCCACAATCATCATATTTTCAGAGCGATTTTTAGGATCCTGCTCTAACCAATTAGCTTGGGCAAGGTCTTCTTGGTCAGTCACTCCCCGCTGAGTCGTTCCCTTCATTGGTCGCGTTGTCAACTCGCGGTCATTTTGCTCAAAAAAGAGCTCTGGGCTCATGGAAATCACTGCCATCTCGTCATGTTCCACATAGGCATTGTAACCCGCCTCCTGCTCTACCACCATACGATTGTAGATGGCAAACGGATTAGCACTGAGGTCTTGCTTGAGTTGAACGGTGTAATTGACTTGATAGGTATCTCCCTGCCGTAAATGATGGTGAATCTGGGCAATCGCCTTTTCATATTCTGCTTCAGACGTCACTTCCTGCCAATTTGAAGGCAAATCAACCTCATCATAAGTCAGAGGAATAGGGGATGTTTCTACCCTATCATGAACAGTAAAATACAGTAGGTACTCTCCCAATAGGGGAGACTTGCGAACTGCTAATTTCTCTTCAAAAGCAGGTGCAGCCTCATAGCTGACATAGCCCACCATATAGTAGCCTTGCTCTTGGTAGCTTTCCACTTGTGCCAGCAAGTCTGCTACTTCTGCTACATTTCTAGTTTTCAACTCTTTGATGGGCTTGGTAAAGGTGTATCTCTCCCTTAAAGCCCTAAAATCAATCACTGTTTTTCTATGCATACCTTAAGTATAGCACAAAATAAGAAAACCCTCATCCGCAAAGCAGATGAGAGATTTCGATTATTTAAAGATTGAAGTTTTAAAGCTGTTTGTTTGTTGAAGAAGTTTTTTGTATAGTTTTTCTTTAAGTGATACAGTATTATCAAATTTAACTGATCCATTTTTAAGAGTTGCTTTATCTTTTTCAACAGCTGCAGCAAATGCATTCTTCAAATCTTCGTAACTACTGTAAGTAGTGCCGTCGATTGTAACTGGGTTAAATCCTGCTTTTGCTTTATCAACAACTTCTTTAAAGTATTCTTTCTTCCAAGCTTCTAGAGAAGTAAATTTACCATCAGAAACTTTCTTAATGATGAAGTCATCACCTAGACTAGCATGACCAGCCTGTTTAGATTCATTTTTCAGCATGTTAGAAGCGTAGTTTAAGAAGCCTTTTTCATATCCAAAGTAACCCCACATACGGAAGGTGTTATGCTTGAATGACATTGCTCCTGGAGCACCTTCACTTGTGTTACCACCATAGATACCAGCGGTAATTGGTACAGTTACATAAGCAGAACCGAATCCAGTTGGGTCATAAGTACCATTACCAGGACCATGTTTGGTCATGAAGTTCTTATCTACTAGGTCGTTAACAGAAGTCAAGTTATATTCTTTTTCTTCTGCATTCAAATCACGAACCTCATCGTATTGGTTCTTCGTATTCGCTCCACGTAGTTTTTTGTCCACTTTCTTGAACCAAGCGTTGTTTAGTTCTTTATCGCGTTTATCAAGAACGGCTTCTCCTTCTAGATAATCAAGAAGCATTAGAGTATCATTGAAACCTTTCATGTAATGATCAATTTCATCACGAGAAGCAAGATCATTTGGATTAGTATTATACCATTGGTTTCCGTCATTTGGACGTTCGTAGGCCATGTTCAATCCTAGTGCTTTAAAGTCGCCGTTTGGACTTGTTTCAGCAGGTGATTGTAACATACCTTGTGCGAATGCTTCTAAGTCAGTTCCTTCACGGTGTCTAGAACCACCTAGGTAAACCATACGGTCATTTACGTGAGTTGTCTCGTGAGTGAAGGCTGAGATACCAAAGTCACTAATCATATCTGTCACCATGAAGAAGACTGAATCATCTTTATAAGGATTACCATAAATACGAGCTACAGCTCCCATACGGCCATCTGTTGCATGATAACGTCCTGTTGGTCCGTATAATTCACGAACAGGCGCTACATCCTTACCGCTATTTGTATGTCCATATTTATCCGTGCTGATTCCTTTATAGTTTTGGTTGTCTAACACAGGAGTTGGCACCATATTTTTGCTCTTCAATAATTGGTTACGAACTTTATCTAATGATAAACGTGACCAGAAATCTAAGTAATTTTGTTGACCTTTAGCAACTTTATTAATTTCTGCTTTGAACGCTTCACGTTCCGCTTCAGTATACTTGCCATATTTTTCAAACGAACTATATGCCATTGTATTGTATGTTGAAATTAAGAACATATGCGCATCTTTCAAGTTTAGAAGTGGCAGAATCATCTTACCGTGTACATCATTATTTAATCCTTCATAAGCTCTATGTTTTGCAGTAGCAAATTCAGGATTCGTTGTAGCTGGTTCTACGATATAAACATTTTTCTCTGTTGCTTTAATGAACCAATCATTTAAGTCGGTGTCACTTGTGAATAGACGCATATTATAGTCTAAGAAACTGTTTAACTCGCCTATACCGATAACTCCACCGATAGTTTCACGATAAGCTTCTAAAGTTCTATCACCTTTAATGTTACTTTCTTTAGAACCAACTTTAATCAAGAAGTCTAACACACTCACATTCTTACCATAGAAATCAGGTTTGAACAACATTAACTCTTTAATGTTAAAGTCATCGAACTTAACTCCGTAGTAACGGTTGAGGTAAGACAAACCAAGAAGAACTGCAGCCTTATTATCATCGATTTTCTTAATCAAGGCACGTTTTGCAGCTTCATCTGTGTTCAGTTGGTGATCTTCATTTTCCACTAACTTCGTAACGAATTGATTAAGATTATCTTTAACATACTTGAAGCTTTCTTCTAAGTACAAATCCTTAATTGCATTGACTTTGTTGCCACCAGTTCTACCCAAGTGTTGGTAAATCGGGTCAGATTGTAATTCTACTGGACTCAATTTACTTTCGATAGCGCTGATTAAATCTGCACGGTCTTTAACAACCATGTTTGGTGTGTAAACGACTTCACCAAGTTCAGCTACACTATATTCTTTCACTTGTTTAACTTGAGAATCTTTTTGTGAAATTGTAAAGATATCCTTTGTCTTATCTGCATAGTGAACCATAATATGGTCAGCATCTGTAAGGTCTGTGACAAAGTCATTTCCTTTCATTGCAGTTACAGACAATACTTCTTTAGTCATTAATGGACTATCAGTAGCTAATTTATTTCCTTGATTTACAATCCATTCTTTGTTGTAGAACGGTTGAAGTTTTTCAACATTACGATAAGCAAGTTCACGAGATGCATCGTAGTCTTGAGTAGATTTGTAAGTATCTGCTTTTGGTTTAACTAGGTTCAGTTTATTTGTAACAGGATCATTAATCGTATACTCATGAGCAGTAATACCCATATTAGCAAATTTCGCTAAAGCATCTGCTTCTGAAATACCTTTAATTTGCTTAGACTTTTTATATGATGATAAACCTGTTGCAACATCCGTTACATAGAAGTTATTCTTGAAGTTATCAAATCCAAAGTATGAATCCCCTGTATCTACTGAGCTTGCTCCGTACATGATTTCACCATTGGTTACTTTCATCATACTTACGTTATTTTCTACCCAACCCCAGTCATAGTTTTCATGGATTAAACCACCACTTTGACCATGGTTTTTAAGAGTCATCGTACCTTTAATAAATGAATTTTTCAAACGACCACGTTGCTTAAAGTCATTGGGATTTCCACCATGGTTGACTTTAGCGACAAGTCCACCAAACTTAGCATTATTAGCGACAATATTTCCATCGAAATAAACGCTGTCTGTGTTACTTCTCCAGCTTTCGCTGACAAGTCCACCAGACCACCAGCCTTTATCTCCGACACTTGTAACATTTCCAACAAAGGCAACATTACGCATATCTGCTTCATCCAGTTTGTTGACCATACCCGTAACGTCATTATTTCCCACTACATTACCGGTTACTTTAATGTTTTCAATGGTTGATTTTTTAACCATCTCACCTAGAGGAGCAACTTTATTTTCTCCTGGCAAGTTAATATTAACATTACCGAGATTAATATCATGCACATGCGCATTTTCAACTCTGCCAAATAATGGACGTTCCAAGTTATGAATTGTAAATCTACCACCGTCATTACTTAGTAATTTACCTTTAAAGGTTGAAGTTACGTAAGATTTACCATTCCCTTTTACATTTGCTGCATTAAGATCCGCACCGAGTTTGAATTCACCCGTTGGGTTAGCTTGCATATCTTTTACAAGCTCATTGAAGTTGTAATATACATTACCTTCTTTTAATTTTTGTTTTTCAAAGTAATGAACATACTCTTCACTGAATGTATCATCATCTCTACGTTGAACTAAGTCTGGAGCTTTCGCTACGACCTTGTACAATGTTTTTCCATCGACAACAACTTCTTCAACAGAACTTACTGCAAGTCTTGTTGTCTTATTATCATGCGTTGTTACACGTAAATATAATGGAGCAACATCTGTCGGTTTTTCAGATAATAAACTCTTATCTGTTTCATTTCCTTCAGCATCTACACTCATTAAGCTTGTTTCTTTAATGTTTTTGATTTCAACTTTTTTAAGGTCTAACTGAATTTGTTTATCTTCTAATGTTTCAGTTTCTGGTCCTTCTCCACGATCATAAACCATTGTTGTGGATAGAGTGTAACCTTGATAATATTTTAAGTTATCTAAAGTAGCGTTTAATTTATTTTCTTCTACCGTTACTTCTTTAACAAGTTGTCCATCTTTATCTTTTAACGCTAATTTAATTGATTTAATTTCTACTCCAGCTGGTTTATTCAATGTATAACTAGCTGTAGCGCTCTTCTTCAAGACATCTTTTTCAGTATTAGCCCACTGTAATGTTGGTTTTTCTAAACCTTTTGTACCATTCTTAATAATTTTATCTTGAGGTTCTTGGAGAACTTTTTCTTCTACTTTTGGAGCGTCATTTGTTTTTTCTCCACGAATTGTTTTATAAGTCTCCGTAATTTGTTTCTTACCGTTTACACCTTCTTGAGCTACTTGTCTTGTTCCACGTTTTAAAGTGTCATCTTCTTGTTCTTTTGTTTCAAAAGGAATGACTTCTTCCCTTGTTTCAACTGTTGTTCCTTCAATTGGTTTCGTACCTTTTTTAACAACTTTAGGAACCGCAGGAGTTTTCACTTCTGTCGTTGTAGAAAGAACTTTATCTGTTTCCACCCCTTCTACTGTCTCATAAATTGTTTTCGTAACTTGAACACCTTTAGAACCAGGGGTTTCAACTACTTGTTCATCCACATATTTTGTATCGTCTGGAACAACTTCTGTTGTGAAATCTAAGTCACTCTCGGTAGACTTCTCAACTGTACCTGTTGTTACGTTATATTCTGGGTTTACTTCTTGTACTGGTGCTTGACCTTCTTGACCGGGTTCTTGAGTTCCCTTTGTTGAAACTGGTTCTTTAAATTCAGGAAGTTCTGACTGACTTAAGGCTTGACCTGCTTTACCTTCCTCTTGAGTTCCTTTTGCTTCTACTGGAGCCTCTGGTAGTTCAGGTTGCGTCAGAGCTTGACCTTCTTTGCCTTCCTCTTGAGTTCCTTTTACTTCAACTGGGGCTTCTGGTAATTCCGGTTGCGTTAAGGCTTGGCCTACCTTACCTTCTTCTTGAGTTCCTTTAGCTACTTGGTGACTTGGTTCAGCTTGTGGTACTGGAGTTGGTGCAGGTTGCACTTCTTTCTTAGTTCCGACTGCAATGACTTGCGACACAGGATTTTGAACCACTTGGTCTTCAACGACTTCTCTAACCTCTTGACCATTAACCATCGATACTTTGGTTACAAGGCGACGCTGACCATTCACTCCGGCTGTGACGATACGAGTCTGTCCTTCTGCTAAATTCGCATCTGGGCTTGTCACCGTTTCAAAAGGAATCTCCACCAAGCTCTCTTCCTGTCTTGTCTGAGGCTTCTCAGAAACTGGTTTTTCTTCAACCACAGGAGCAACTGGAGTCTTCACTACAGGTTTTTCGACGACAGTTTCTGAAGTGAGCGCAGGTCTTTCTTGAACAACTTCTGTTTTCTCGATTTCTTTTGAACTTTGCTTTTCTACTGGCAACTGAGGCTGTTCAGCAGAAACTGGTCTTGATGGATGGAGCTCTGCTTCCTTGAAGTAACCAATGTATTCATAACCATCAATGTGGATAATCCCTTCAGCTAAACCTTCATGTGTAGAAGCTGAAATAGTTTGGTTATAAGAAAGCAATTCTTTATTTTCAAACGCAAATGTCCCATAAGGTACAAAAGTGCTAGCTCCTAAAGAACCAATCAAGAGAACACCTAGAACCTCTTTGCGACCTTTTTTGGACACCAAAAAGACTGCTAGAGAAGCCGTTGCCAAGCCAAGGCCTGCTAGAGCTAGCTCCTTACTTCCTGTGTATGGAAGTTGTTGACTGTTAGTTGCTTTCTTGCGATAAACTACATAAAGAATATCATCATCTTGAAATTCTGTAGGAACCTCATGGTGAATCAGGGCTTTTTCAGACTCAGTCAATTCCTGCTCCGCCAAATAACGATAATGAACGCTATGAGTTCCGCCAACTTCATTGGCATGCACCTTATCTACTGAAAAGGTACCAGCACCAAAAAGGAAGGCCCCGATGGCTACAGGACCTACCCCAACAGTTAGCTTACGAATCGAATATTTGGTAATTTTTTCTAGTTGTTGTTTTGTTTTTCTCATTCTCACGACTTTCTAATAGAATCTTGCGGATAGAGTGCACGCGCACCTCCGATTAATTTTGGACGGCTAGCCAGCGCCGTTACATGGGCATGCCCAATCTCTCTCAAAAGAGGGCGAATCGGAACCTGCACATGCTTGACATGCATGCCAATAGCAGTGTCTCCGATATCCAATCCAGCATGGGCCTTGATAAATTCAACCTCAACTGGATCCTGCATAAACTTGAAGGCTGCCAACTGACCTGACCCCCCTGCATGAAGAGTCGGAAGGACACTAACGATTTCCAGACCAAACTGCTCTGCCACCTGACGTTCAACAACGAGGGCCCGATTGACATGTTCACAACCTTGAACAGCTAGATGAATTCCTTTTTCCTCTAAGATATCTAGGATGGTCTTCACAATGATTTCGCCAATTTCTTGGCTGGATTCCTTGCCAATCTGACCACCTATCACCTCACTAGAAGAAAGGCCCAAAACAAAGATGGATCCCTGCTTCAAATTGGCCTTTTCCAACACATCTTCTACAATCTGGCTTGTTTCTCTTTGAATGTCTTTTTCCTTCATACTTGATACCTCTTTTGTCATTATCTATCATATCGTTTTTTCTTGTTTTTAGCAAGATAGACAACCTGAAAACCTTACTCCAATCTGCATAAAACTCCCAGAATTGACTGGGAGTTAGCTAGTTTCTATTCTATTTATGTATATTTCAACCCTTGTTCCTTTATCGGGTGCAGAATCAATCCTCATCTGGTAATTGTCTCCAAAATGAAGTTTGAGCCGCTGGTCAACATTTTGCAGACCAACTCCCCCACGTTTGAGCTGACTTTGACTACTGTCTCCAGTAGATTGGAAGCCAACGCCATCATCCTCAATGCGGATGACTAGTCCTGTATCCTGTTTCTGGACAGAAACTTTAATATGGCCCTGACCTTCCTTCTCCTTGATGCCATGGTAAAGAGCATTTTCCACCAAGGGTTGTAACACCAACTTGGGCAAGACTAAATTATCAAAGACAGGATTTTCATCAATCTCATATTCCAACTTATCTCCATAGCGTTGTTTCTGGATAAAAAGATACTGGCGGACATGATTGATTTCGTCAGACAGGCAAATCAAATCTTTACCCTGATTGAGCGCTAGGCGGAAATAAGTCGCCAAGGACTTGGTCACCTGAACCACTCGCTGACTATCCTGAAATTCAGCCATCCAGATGATAGTGTCCAAAGTGTTGTAGAGGAAATGCGGATTAATCTGGCTCGACAAGGCTTGAAGTTCATACTGACGGGTCGTTTCTTCCTGCTTGCGCACATCTGCCATCAGCTGATCAATCTGATCCAACATGGAATTGAACTGGCGAGTCACTTCTCTCAGTTCATAAGCACCAGCTTCCTTGGCACGCAGATTTTGTGTACCAGAAGCAATTTCCAACATGGTTTCTCTCAAATCCTTCAAAGGAGCAATCCAGCGTTTAAGACTGAACCAAACCAAGCAGAGACAGGCAAGAAGAGATGTGATACTGGCCCCAAGCAAGGTCCACATGAGTTGACTCCGAACCTGGTCTAACTTTTCAAGTGAAGACACGCCTATAACCGTCCAATCTGTTCCTGCAATCTGTTCCTGACTGACATAGGATTTATGTCCAGGAGTATAGCCCTGACCTGTCTCAATGTAAGGTTTCATAGCCTCCATTTCGCTAGATGAACTATAAACTGTGTGTTGAGGATGGTAGACAAATTCATGGTTTTCATTGATGATAAAGGCAAAACCCTGCTGACCCAACTGAAGTTGGTTAAGATAGGCTTCCAAAGTTTCATAGGAAATATCCAAGCGAAGTACGCCAAGATTGGCCCCCTTTGCATCAACAAGTTCCTGAGTAACAGAAATAACCCACTGACTATCCGATTTGCGAGCTGGTGTCAAAACTGGTTTAGCCCCCTGATGAATGGCCTTTTGGTACCAATCCTCAGCCATCATATCAGAAGAAGTTTTCATCTGCACACTGTCATCTGTAGAAATGACCTGACCGGATTTGGTGACCAGAACCACAGCTTTCAAGTCCTGGTCAGCCTTTAAGATGGTCAAAAATAGATCTCGAATTCCCTTGACCTTGTCTTGACTGGGATTCTCAGCATAGTCTAGGACATTCGTCTGCTGGGCCAAACTGTTCGAGGTGGTTTCTAATTTTTTGATATAAGACTGAATAAAGTGGCTAGTCTGGCTAATTGTCGTTTGGCTATTGCCCTCAATAGTGGCCTCAATGGCTGATGAACTAGATTGATAATAGAAAGTCCCAACCAGAGCTAGGAGAATGAGAAAGACCAGAAAGATGGAAATAACCATTCTGACTAAAAGAGAAGAACGCTTCATCGGCCTTCTCCCTTCTTAAACTGACGAGGTGTCACACCTGCAATCTGTTTAAAACGTTGGGTAAAATAATTCATATCTTCAAAACCAACTTTCTCTGCAATCTCATAAATCTTTAAATCCGTTGTCAGAAGCAAGAGTTTGGCTTGTTTGACACGTTCTCGTACCAGATAATCCTGAAAAGGCAAGCCCAACTCTTTCTTAATCAAGGAGCTCAGATAGGTCGGACTAAAACCCAAGTCACTGGCCAAAGACTTCAAACTAAACTGACTGTCAGCCAGATGGGACTGAATCTTCTGAGCAATATTTCCCTCAAACTTATCAGTCAATAAATCTTGTAACTGCTCTTCCTTTTCTTCCTTGTCCAACTTTTGCTTGATTTTCCCCAACATCTCCTCAATGTCCTGACGGGAAAAGGGCTTGAGCAAGTAGTCATCCACACCGAGTTTGACAGCAGACAAGGCATAATCAAAATCATCGTAGCCCGTCAAAAAGACCAAATGTACCTGAGGATAGGTTTCCCGTACCAGACTGGCCAACTGGATGCCATTCAGCTGAGGCATGTTGATATCGGTTAAAATAATGTCTGGCACCTGCTTTTGAATCAAGTCCCAAGCCTGTCTTCCATTTTCAGCCTGACCGATGATTTCCATATCGTAGGCTGCTACATTGACCAGCTTGGTCAAGCCTTGTCTTACTAGATATTCATCCTCTACGATTAAGATTGTGTAGGTCATGCTCTGCTCCTTTCCCACTTACTAGTATCAGTATAGCAAAATTCTCCTCTAACTGCTTAGGAAAGCCCTCTTAATCGACATAATCTAGTAAATAAGCGTAGCCTTTTTCTTCCATTTGATCTTTGGGAATAAAACGGATAGAGAGACTATTGATACAGTAGCGCAAGCCACCCTTGTCCTGTGGGCCATCCGTAAAGACATGGCCCAGGTGAGAATCTCCCACTCGGCTTCTCACTTCCATGCGTGTCATATTGTAGGACTTATCTTCCTTGTAGGTGGCAACATCTGGGCTGATGGGTTGGGTGAAACTAGGCCAGCCGCAACCAGACTCAAACTTGTCCTTTGATGAAAAGAGGGGTTCGCCGGTTGCCACATCCACATAGATACCGGATTCAAATTTATCCCAGTAGCGGTTTGAAAAAGCTCGTTCTGTTTGATTTTTCTGGGTGACTGCATACTCCTCAGGTAACAAGGTCTTTTTCAATTCTTCATCACTTGGTTTGGGATATTTGCTGGCATCGATGACAGGGTAGGCCGCCTGATTAACATTGATATGGCAGTAGCCATTTGGATTTTTCTTGAGGTAGTCTTGGTGATAGTCCTCAGCCACTACAAAATTCTTCAAGGGCTCCTTTTCAACTGCTAGAGGTTGGTCGTATTTCTTAGCCACCTCATCAAAGACTTGGTTAATCACCTCCAAATCCTTGTCATCTGTGTAATAAACACCGGTACGGTACTGGGTCCCCACATCATTTCCTTGTTTATTTTTGCTAGTTGGATTGATAATGCGGAAATAATGAAGCAGAATTTCCTTGAGAGAAATTTGCTTGGCATCATAGGTGACATGGACGGTTTCCGCATGTCCAGTTTGGTTAATCAATTCGTACTTGGTTGTTTCCCCTCTACCGTTCGCATAGCCTGATACGGCATCTGTCACCCCAGGAACGCGTGAGAAGTATTCCTCCACTCCCCAGAAACAACCCCCAGCTAGATAAATTTCGTGCAAGTCTGCGTCTTTACTAATTTCTGTTTTTTTCACTGTTTTTCCTCCTTGGCTAACTGATGCCTTCTCAATTTGCGAGCTATCTGTCTGCCCTGCATTTCGCATCAATAGAAAATAGAAACCGGTTATGGCTAGGAAAAAGATTCCTGCCAAGACAAAAAGTTTTACTTTATCATTCATGACCTTTCCCTACCCCATTTCTTTCAATGTTTTTAAAATCATATCCTTATCCATAAAACCTGGTTGTGTTTTGACCAGCTTGCCTTCTTTGTCTATAAAGGCTTGAGTTGGGTAAGAACGGACACCATAACTTTCCAAAAGTTTGCCTGATGGATCAATTAGAACTGGGAAATTTTTATAATCCAAGCCCTTGTACCAGTTCTTAAAGTCTGCTTCAGATTGCTCTCCCTTGTGACCAGGAGACACCACTGTCAAGACCACATAGTCGTCTCCAGCATCCTTAGCAATTTCATCCGTATCCGGAAGACTAGCCAGACAGATAGAACACCAAGAAGCCCAGAATTTGAGATAAACTTTCTTGCCCTTGTAATCAGACAAGCGGTAGATCTTGCCGTCTACACCCATCAATTCAAAATCAGCGACTGCCTGACCTTTAGTCGCAGTTTGCGCACTGACTTGTTCTGTTTTTGTTTGCTCCTTCATAGTAGACTCGTCTGACATGTTTTTAGCCGAACAGGCTGCCAAGCAACAGATTGAGCCTACTCCAAGGAGACATGTTTGCCATTTTTTCATTTCTTCTTCCTTTCTATTCAAATAATGTAGTCAAAATGGAAGCATTTCCCAAAAGCACCAAGATTCCCATCACGATAATGAGGAAACCACCCACTTTTTTGAGGATTCCGAGGTAAGGATGGAGTTTTCGGAAATGTTTCAAAACATAGCTGGAGGCAAGAGCTAGAACCAAAAATGGTAGTGCCAATCCCAGCGTGTAAACCAACATGAGACCAGCTCCCTGCCAAGCTCCTGAACCACCTGAAGCCGCCAAGGCCAAAACAGAGCCCAGAACCGGTCCCACACATGGCGTCCAAGCAAAACTAAAGGTCAACCCCAGTAAAAATGCCTGACTATAGCCCTTACCCTTTTGTCCCTGTCTCTTTAATTGTAACCTTCTTTCCTTGTAGAGCCCCTGCAAATGTAAGACTTCCATCTGGTGCAAGCCCAAGAGAATGATAACCGCACCCGTCACATACTGAAACCAAGAAGCATACAGTAAATTGCCTAAAAAACCAGCTCCATAGCCCAGTAAGATAAAAACAAAGGAAATCCCCGCTATAAAGGCCAAAGTTCGCAATAGACTAACAACTGATATTGAATATTTTCCACTAGAAGCCTGAGAACCATCTTTGTCATCCAACAAGACCCCTGCATAAACCGGTAACAATGGTAAGATACAAGGAGAAAAGAAGGAAAGAATTCCAGCAAGAAAAACACTGATAAAAAAGATTATATTATCCATTGCCTTCCTCCATTCTTTGATTTGATAGGACTATTATAGCCCCAAAATTCCAGAAAAAACAGGGATAATGATAGGGAAAAATAGGAATTTAATCAGGTTATACTTCAAATAAATCAAAAAAGTATGAGTACCAAAAGTAAGCTATCTTACATTTTAGAGCCAACATCTAGTAAATAAAAAAACAGATTCTTCCGTTTATCACGGAAAAATCTATCATTGACTTACTGATTTATAAAAAATTCCAATTACAGTTTACGAACCTTATCTTTGCTGGTTTCTCTGTATTTTTTTAGTTCCAAAAATGCCATTATTGTGAAGTTCTTACAATAGTGCCTCAAACTCAGCGACGGTCATGCCTAACTGCTGGCTGGCAACCTCAGAAGTCAGAAGACCTTGGTGGACCATATCTAGGAAGGCAAAAAATTTCCCTTCCTCCCTAGCAGTTTCCAAGGCATAGTCGTGTGCTAATAATGCTTGTTCTTCGCGTCTGCGCTGTTCACTAAACATTTTCCTATCCTCCTCGGACCAGCTCTTGTAGTCCAGCAGTTGATCTGCTTGGCTGATGGCTCGCTCAGGTTGTTGGGTAAAGGGCTTGTTACCGAAAAACTCTAACCACGGTTTGCGAATGCTATCTTTGCTGGTTTCTCTGTATTTTCTTAATTCCAAGAACGCCATCTTGACTAGATGATGTTCCTGTCCATTATTTGTGATGGTTAAGGCTTCACCTGTCGTATCCTCTCGCATGCTAAAACTATGAAAAGCCAAGTCATCTGAGAAATAATTACTATCCACAATAGCGATTGCGTAAACAGGTGCGATATGCTTGTAACTCTGATGAGTATCACCTTCTCGTTGACGAATTTTTTCTAGGTTTTGATTAACCTGACTACACAGGTAAGCCCACAAACGATTGATGAAAAATTCTGATGATGAACTTGGATTTCAATAATTACTTGCGTTCCATTATCCAACTCCGCCAAGACGTCTATACTGGTATAGAAATCCTGCGCCGAGTACGGCAGGGAAGGCAAGACGTGAATGTTACTTCCCTCCAAAATAGTTACATTTCTGGCTGGTAAATCCAACATATCGCGAATAAATTGACAAGTGATTTCTGGATTGCTAAAGATTTTCTTAGCAACCAAATCGTTAGTTGGGCTGATGCCCGGATGACGTACAGTCATATTTGCTCTCCTTTGATTATAGCACATTTTTTAATCTAATTTACTAGATTTGATGCTTCTATCTATTTATTCGGAAAAAGAAAGGATAAATGAAATAGTAAATAAAAAATAAGAACAGCGGATAAGCAATAAATGTTAAGCTTATCTATCCTTCTTACTTATCTGGTAATAAATAAGGTCCGCAAGATAGCCTTTTCTCTCCACCCCATTGGTAATAGTCTTGAGATAGGACATTCCCGCTTTTTCCATAACACGACCTGAAGCTGGATTGAGACTGGCATAACGAGCTCTGACCTTTTGAAAACCTGCTTGAGTAAAACAAAAGTCCAACACAGCTTTTAAGGCCTCTGTCATCATCCCACATCCCCAGTATTTCTTGCCTAGCACATAGCCAATTTCACAACTTAAATCTTCTTCGTGCATTTCAACAATGCTGATATCTCCTGTCACTTGCTCTGGGTTTTCTTTGAGACAAATGGCCCATTTGTAATAGTTGGGATTTGTATAGGAGGCAACCCAGTTACGAATCGAATTTCGAGTCACCTCAACATCAGGATGAGGTTCCCATGTGACATAGGTCAGATTCTCAGCGGATGAAGCCCAATTCTGAAACATGGCTTCCGCATCACTTTCCACAAATCTTCGCAAGATTAAACGATCTGTCTGTAATATTTGCGTACCATTAGATTTCATGGTGCTACCTCACTTTCTAATAGATGATTCTATGTCCAATTGCCATTGAAATTTGTTTTGCTTCCGAATCTCAAGATAATAAGCTAAAAAGGTCCACCGGACCTTCCTCACTTTCTTATTTCTAGACTCAGGGTAAAAAGACTAGACTCAGTAACAACTAGGAAACAAGTGTTTTATCTAATCCCTTGACGCAGTCGCTGTCTGGTTTGAAATGCGCTTTACCAATCTTTTTCAAACCTAGTCATCGTTGCGGGGGTGAGACAAGGAAATCGAACTCTGTGAGTTACCAGACCTTCCTCGTTTACCTGTTTCCATGCTCGGGCTGAAAACCTCCACTGGAGGTTTTCACTCCCAAAAGTCATCAAATACGGTGATTGGTAGGTGGCGTTTGTGTTGGCCTTTATGCCACCAGTTTTCAATAGTCGCTTGAGCTTCTGGGCTGATTGTTTTGCCTTCCAGGTAGTCGTCAATCTCTTCATAAGTGACTCCGAGGGCTACTTCGTCAGCTAGGCCTGGTTTGTCTTCTTCTAGGTCTGCTGTTGGGATCTTTTCATAAAGGGCTGGGTCTGCACCTAGTTCCTTCAATAATTGTTTTCCTTGGCGTTTATTGAGGCGGAAAAGGGGTAAAATATCTGCACCACCGTCACCAAACTTGGTAAAGAAACCTGTGATATTTTCCGCAGCATGATCTGTTCCAATGACCGCTCCACTATGAGCACCAGCCAGGGCATATTGGGCAATCATACGGCAACGAGCCTTAATATTTCCCTTGTTGAAGTCTGAAACAGGGCTTCCTGTCGCTTCGACTGCAGCTGTCATAGCGTCAGCTGATTCCTTAATATTAACCACCAAGCTGACATCTGGCTGGATAAAGGCTAGAGCTTTTTGAGCATCTGCTTCATCAGCTTGCACTCCGTATGGCAGGCGGACAGCGATAAATTTGTAGTTATCATCGCCCGTTTCTGCGCGCAGTTCTTCCATAGCCAGTTGAGCCAAACGACCTGCCAAGGTTGAGTCTTGTCCTCCAGAAATCCCTAATACAAATGTCTTAAGAAAGGGGTGTTTTTTCAGGTATCTTTTTAAGAAATCAATGGAACGACGGATTTCTGCCTGAGCATCAATCACTGGTTTCACGCCCAGTTCTTGGATAATTGTTTCTTGCAAACTCATTCTTCTTCTCCTTCACCAAGGGCTTCCTTGCGCATCTTGTCAATCAAGTCCATCTTGTCTTGCCATACATCACGCGCCAAATCCACTGGATAATGCTGTGGATTAAGCACGCGCTTGTACTCATCCCACAACTTGTCAAATTCCTTACGGGCATAAGCCTGAATCTCAGTCAAGCTAGGCAGGTTGTAAATCAATTTCCCGTCCTTAAAAATATCCACCAAGAGAGGAACAGCATCAAAATTACGAACAGTCTTCTTGATGTAAGTATAGGTCGGATGGAACATCTTGATTTCAGTCATGTCGCTCACATCCACACCATCATAGGTAATGTAATCGCCTTCTGACTTGCCTTTTTCACGACTGGTAATGCGCCACACCTGCTTCTTACCTGGCGTAGACACTTTTTCCGCATTATTAGACAGCTTAATGGTATTGCGCATATTACCATTTTCATCTTCGATGGCCACAATCTTATAAACTGCCCCAAGAGCTGGCTGGTCATAGGCTGTAATCAGCTTGGTTCCCACACCCCAAACATCAATCTTGGCCTTTTGCATCTTGAGGTTGAGGATAGTATTTTCATCCAAATCATTAGAAGCATAAATCTTAGCCTCTGTAAAGCCAGCCTCGTCCAGTTGCTGACGGACTTTCTTAGAAATGTAGGCAATATCCCCAGAGTCAATCCGCACACCCATAAAGTTAATCTGGTCGCCCAGCTCACGCGCCACCTGAATGGCAGCTGGCACACCGATACGAAGGGTGTCATAGGTATCCACAAGAAAAACGCAATTTTTGTGGGTCGCAGCGTAAGCCTTAAAGGCCTCATAGTCGTTACCATAAACCTGTACCAAGGCATGGGCGTGAGTCCCCAAGACAGGAATGTCAAAGAGTTTACCAGCACGCACGTTGCTGGTTCCATTGGCACCACCAATCACCGCTGCGCGTGTTCCCCAGATAGCCGCATCCATTTCTTGCGCCCGACGTGTTCCAAACTCCATCAAAGGTTCATCTTCGATGACCGAACGAATACGAGCTGCCTTAGTCGCCACCAAAGTCTGGTAGTTAACGATGTTCAAAAGAGCTGTTTCGACCAACTGACATTGAGCTAGAGGACCTTCAACCTGCACAATCGGCTCATTAGCAAAAACCAAATCCCCTTCTTGGGCAGAACGAACGGTCAACTCCAACTTGAAATTGCGGAGGTAATCCAAGAATGCACCATGATAGCCAAGCGACTCCAAATAGGCAATATCACTATCTGAAAAACGCAAGTCTTCAAGATAGTTCACAATTCTTTCCAAACCAGCAAAAACCGCATAACCGTTCTTAAAAGGCTGTTGGCGGAAATACACCTCAAAGACCGCCTTTTTATTGTGAATCCCTTGGTCAAAGTAAACCTGCATCATGTTGATCTGGTACAAGTCCGTGTGCAATGTCAAACTATCATCTGGATACATACTTTTCCTACTTCCTTAACTAGAAACCCATGAAAATTCTCAAAAACTTTCATGTATTCCAATAAATTAGTACTATTATATCACATTTTAGCTGGATTGAGAAAAGAGTAACAAGCTATTCTCCACTCTCCAATTCATCCATGTCTTGCTCAAATTTTTTCTGGGCCCATTCGCCATAACCCAATGCAATATATAAATGTCATTTTGTAATATTTTGTTAACAAAAAAAACTCTCTACCATAAAAAATAGAGAGTGTTACGTTTAAATATATAATTTCAAAATTTTGATGACATCAGTTCTTTTCTTAACCTGATAGACCTTGATTCCCAATGTGCGATTGCATTGTCTTCAATATCGTCTAGAAAGACACAATTTCTAGGATTTAACTGGTATTTATCGAGACTTATGTCAAGCTCCCCCTATTTGCTTTATTCTCCTTACAAATCCTTTTGGAAATAAAATCTTTGCCCTGTATAGGGATAGTCTTGCAAAGCAAAGACTTCCTTGTAGCCATGTTTCTGATAAAAGTCTGGTGCTTGAAACTGGTAAGTATTGACAAAGGCAAAACGACAGTTTCGATTCTTGGCTTCACTTTCTACCTGCTGCAATAGTTTTGAACCAATTCCTTGCCCTCGTAATTCCTCTTTTACAAATAAATACTCGATTTCTAGCCAATTTCCAAAAGTCTCTGCTATCAAACCTGCCAGAAGATTGCCCTTTTCATCCTCAACATAAAGATTCAATGGCTCACTTTCAGCCTCTTCTCTTTTGGAACGGTTATAAGCACGAATCAAATTCCCAATTTCTTGCGCCTTCTGGGATTCCTTATTTTCCAATCTAAAGTACATCCAAACCTCCTCGAAAACTGATACAGCTTGATTATAGTCTTATTTCAATGGACTGTCAAACCAGAGGAAAATTGAGCTTCCCAGCTTGCATTATGAACAAACAAGCACCCCCTCTTGGAGATGCTTGTCACTTTGTTGTGAAGGTATATTTTTAACAATTTATATTTCCAAATTATTCATCATAGAATATTGATATTGAATTCTTTCTTGCATTGCTAGTACTAGCAAATGGAACTTAAATACGATATATCTAAAATATATTTTATCTATCAAGTATGACTATAGCTCTGTCACTCCTACACCCACTCACCATTAGCATTCACGCGATAGCCATCTGGTGTTGTAGTATTTACCAAAAGAGCTCCTGAGTTTGTGAAGTAATACCATGATTTTCCAACTTGAGACCAGCCACCTTTATTCATAGCACCTGAACCGTTTAGGTAATACCAAGTGTTCCCTTGATGAAGCCATCCTGTTACCATGACTCCTGAGCCATTAAGATAATACCAAACACCGCCTGTTTGGAACCATCCTGTTACCATTGCACCTGAGCCATTAAGGTAGTACCATGCATTCCCGATGTAGAGCCAGCCAAGTTGCATTTGACCATCATTAGCAAGGTAATACCAAACGCCACCTACTTGGAGCCAACCTACTTGCTTACGACCTGACTGGTCAAAGTAGAACCATTTACCGTTTTCTAAAACCCAACCCACTTTTTTAGCTTTTGGAGTTTCTACAGATTTTTTTGAATTTCTGTTCAAAGGATCCCCTGATGTAAAACCTGGATCTGGGATTACATAATTCTTTTTAGACTCGTTTTCTGGTCCTATAGGTTCTTTAGCTGGTAATGGATATTTTGGAATTGATACTGTATCAACATTTGGTAGGTTATATTTGGGACTAGATTCATTCTTCTTGTATTGGTGGAACAAGTTATCTCCTAATGGAGAATCAATTTTTACACTATTCACATAAGTATATCCTTCAATTGTCTCTGCAGGACCTCTTCCACGCCCCAAATACTTTAACTCTTCTTTTGTATCAATATCTACTAGAGTTGTGTAACCTGAAAAATTTATATCATTACCATCATCAGGACGAACTGTAGCTCTTTCAAAATGATCTGAAAGATTCTTAGCTTCTACAGAGTTCCATAGCCCTGCCATCACGAGGCTCAAACCCATCACTGTTCCTGTCAATACGTGTTTTAATTTCATCTTCTATTTCTCCTTTTTTACTCACTAACCTTATAATAAAATTCGTTTGGATCGGATAATGCACCTGCATATTGGGCAATCAACAACCGATCCTTGCTACTGTTAGATGCATCTGTGTAGGTTGCATCGCCTGCATTAAAGTCTGGATGCACAACTCCTTGCGGAATGAGGGTAACAGATGCACCTCCAGGTCCTGAACTTGACCCCATGCCAAATTTAGCCATATTATTTACAATCTGCGGTGCCGCTGGGGTCAAGACTGCACCATTTGTAAAGCCATTCTCATCAAAAGTGACTTCGCCACCCTTGTTATTCTTCCAAGTACCTTTGATACTACTAAAGTTTTTCTGATGAATCTCAGCCAGATGGGCACCAGGTCCCTTGGCCTGCTCCTCTAAGTCAATAAAGGGACGACTAGCTGAAGCATCATCAAAAATCAACCAGTTCAAGCCTTCTAAGTCCACCTGCTTAATCCCATCTAGACCCTGTAAACTTGAAGGATCCTTGGTTTCTCTCAAATCATAGTCAACTGAGCTGACTTCCTGATAACGGCCATCTGCAAAGAGATAAGTTTTAGCAATGGCCTCCGGTCTAGAAGCGCTGAAAATCAAGTAAGAGATGGCGCCATTTTCATAAGGAATCAAGATTTGACGTGAACCACCTTTACCAGCAACCCCACCAGCCTTGACTAGCTGAGCTCCCTGATCTGTCAGATAATAAATCCCAAGTAAGACCTTATCTTGCTTAATTAGCAATTCTTTCTTCCCATCCTTATTGATATCGTAGAAGGTATAGCTGATGTCTTTCCCTTGGTAATCAAACAAAATGGAATCGATATAAGACTCTTCTTTGTCACCTGTCGAATTCTGTGGCATTTGTTGTTTTTGCGCAGTCTTAACTCGCTCTCTATAGGAGTCTAAGATATTCTGATAGACAATCTGGTAATCAATCTTGGCTTGTTCAGCTTTTTTGGCGTCTGAAGCACTGGTTTGGACTGTAGTGTCAGCCGACTCACCTTCACTTGTCTGGCTAGCTTGCTGCCCACAGGCTGCTAATAAAAGCACTGAGCTAGCCACTAACAAGCCACTTAAGATACTTTTCTTGGACATAATACCTCCTTTTATTTCTTTTTAAAAGATTTACCAGCTAGTATACCAGAAGGATCTGAAGTAATAGTCAACTCTCCACCTTTGATTTCATAACCTAGTTTCAGTGAAGACAATTCAAGAGTCTTTTCTTTCTGATTGACCTTCATCTCGTCTGTCTGCTCCGTTGGCTTTCCTTCTGTCAGAATACCAATCGTTTTTCCTTTGGTATGAACTTGTCCCTTGTCACCCTTGATTTGGATAGTCACAGTTGCTTCTTCCATAAATGGCATGCTACCTTGATAGACATAGGTTCCATCTGCTGATGAGCAGGCTGCAAGAAGCAATAAGCTAGTCACTAACGATAATACAAATGCTAGTTTCTTTTTCAATTTTTATCCATCTTTTTTCTTTAAAACAATGCCCAATCCTGCCAATAAGCCATATCCTAATAAAGCTAGGAGGCTGATTTGACTGCCAGTATTTGGCAATGCTTTTTGTCCAGCTTCTTCTTGGGCTGGAGATAGAACTGCTGGCGCTTGGTAGCTTGGTGCTTGTCCCACAGGTTTCACATCTTGATTACCAGCCTGACCTGACTCTTTGCCCGACTCTCGTCCTGGTTCTTTACCCGGTTCTTGGCCCGGTTCTTTACCCGGTTCTTGGCCTGGTTCTTTACCCGGTTCTTGGCCTGGCTCTTTACCTGGTTCTTTGCCCGGCTCTTTACCTGGTTCTTTGCCCGGCTCTTTACCCGCTTCTTGGCCTGGCTCTTGGCCTGGTTCTTTACCTGGCTCTTTACCTGGTTCTTTGCCCGGTTCTTTACCTGGTTCTTGGCCTGGCTTTTTACCTGGCTTTTTACCTGGCTCTTTACCTGGTTCGTCATCCTTAGGTTCATCAACTTTAGGCAATTTATCTAGTGGGAACTCTGGTAGTTCTGGTTGGATTAGACCCTCACCATTCACACCACCTTTGAATTCTGGTTGCTCTGGAATGATAGCGTCGTCGATTGTCTTACGGAGGAGCAATTTTTGATACTCGCGTTCAGCTTCATCTTTTGCGTTTCTCGCTTTCTCGGCTTCGTCTTCTTTTTGCTTCACGTCTCGTTTCAAGTCGTCTACGTGTTTGCAGACTTCATCCAATTCTTTTGACTTAGCTTGCAATTCTGCTTCCAATTTGCCTTTTTCTTGGCTCAAACGAAGGGTTTCCGCCAACTTGTCTTTTGCTTTTTGTAGTGCGTCTTCTGCGTCTTTCAACTCTTTGTCCGCTTTCAATCGCTCAATCTTCGCATTTTCCAAGTCTTTGTCTTTTTGTTCACTTTCTGCCATTTTCTTAGCCAATTCTTTATCAGCTTCGTCTTTTGCCTTGCGAGCTTTTTCCAGACGCAATGTTTTGGCGTTGTCGTCAAGAGTTGCACGTTCCAACTTACGTTTGGCATCTTCTGCTTTTTCTTTAGCTTTTTCAAGCTCTTTGACAGCTTCGGTGCGTTTTGCTTCTTTGTTTGGTGTTTCAGACACTTCGTTTTCCAAGTCGGCAATGCGTTTCTCGATTTCTTGTAGCTCTGTTTTCACTTGTTCCAAGTTGTCTTCTGCCGTCTTCTTATCAGCTTTAGCTTTTTCCAATTCAGCTTCAACTTCTTGTTTGTCTTTCACTGTTGGAGTTGGAAGATTGGCTTTCGAGTTTGGCCCATAGAGTTCGTCAAATTTAGATTTTTGCGCTGTTGAATCAGTGTCGTTGATATAATCTGCGTCTTTTACATGTAAAACATGAATACGGAGTACATGGTCAAAACCGGATTCAATCGGATAATCGTCTACGGCTTTACCACCTTTAATCATTGATGTATTCAATCCTAGATTATCGGCGGTTAATAGACTAAAGAAGTGACCGTAGCCCCCCGTCAAATCACCTTCTGCGAAGAACACCATGAACTTTTCGGTTACCTGTTCCACTAACGCTCGTTTTGTCATCTTATCCCCACGTCTTACAATTGGCATAAGGTTTTCATAATATTGCTCTGTCGTTTCGACACCTGGCTTTTCAGAAGCTTCTAGCCCTCGTTTGCGAGCGACCTCGTTGATTCCGCGTCCAAAATGGCCGTCTTCTTGGTAGTCATTGTCTTTGTAAATTTTTGCAACTTCTTTGGCAAAATCTTTATTATTTGTATTAATTTTGGCCTCTGGCAAGTTCAGTTGCTTACGAAGACTGTTGAGAAGAGTAATAAATCGGTCATTCAATTCATCTACGATATCTTGAGGAAGGTTATTGGGGTCATATTTGACGTCTGTTTCTTCATCTTGAAGTCCATCTGTGGTAACGTTGCGCACAAGTTCTAACCACTTGTCACGAGTACCTTCATCAAGTTGACTCAATTCTTCTTGTAAACGACGCATTTCTTTACGGTGTTGTTCCAACCAAACGTTGCGACGAGCGCTCCAAGCTTCGTCAGCTTTGTTGATTTGGTCTAGGTCCATACCTGTCATATCTGGGTATGGTTCTGGATATGGTTCTTTGTATTTGTGAATCAACTCTTTCGCTTTGTCTCGCCATTCTGGAGTTAGGACGACCTCTTTTGGATATTGAGCGGTTTTCAGCTTTTCTTTCGCGTCTTTGATGGCTTGTTCCGCATCTTTGACATCGCCTTCTTTTGCGGTCTTATCCGCTTCTTTGTCGGCTTTGTTTTGACGTTCTTGACTTTTCTTAGCTTCACGCGTTTTGTCTTCTTCTTTTGCTTTTTCTAGCTCTGTTTCCGCATCGCGTTTAGCTTGGTCTTTGATACGCACATCGTTATCCGCGTCGTCTTTTTCTTGTTGCGCCTTTTCTTTAGCGGCTGGGTCAAAGTCGTCCGTTGCGTCTTTCACCTCTTTGTCAGCCTTTTCAACCCCTGTACGAGCCTTGTCAAGTTCATCGTGAGCACGTTTGGCCTCGTCAGTCTTTTGGTCGACTTGGGTTGCCTTATCTTTGGCATCTACGTCTTTG
The DNA here is from genome assembly GCA_905221095.1 of bacterium. Taxonomy (GTDB): domain Bacteria; phylum Bacillota; class Bacilli; order Lactobacillales; family Streptococcaceae; genus Streptococcus. The sequence continues at coordinate 52,403 of CAJNBV010000002.1, read as the reverse complement.
TCAGCTTTAGCCTTTTCTTTCGCATCTACATCATCTGTTTCATCTTTGATTTTTTCAGGTGTAGCGCCTTTTGCCTTTTCAAGGTCTTTTTCAATGGCTTCTTTGTCAGCTTTCTTAGCGTCTTTGTCTTTTTGCACTTTTTCGAGCTCGTCTTTAGCTTGACCCGCATCTTTTGCTTTTTGGTCAGCATCTTTAGCGGTATCTACAGCGCGTTTTTCAGCGTCAGACAGTTCTTTGTCTGTGACCTTATCGTTGACAGCAGTAGTTACTGTGTTTCCAGTTGGCGCTTCAGTAGCGAGAACTGTTGGGGTAGTTGCTACTACTCCTAAACCAGCCACCGTAGCAGTTGTTATAATTAGGGACTTTTTCATCCTTATCTCCTTTATTTTTAATTGACTTGATTATACAGTAAATAATCCCCTTTTTGGATATTTCTACTGAAAACAGTAGAATTTTATCCCTCACCCAGGATTTTTCAAAAAATTCTACTAAAAACAGTAGTTTTTTTCAAAAATAGAAAAATTTAAGTTATAATAAAACCAATAAAACACAAGGAGAACATTATGGAATCAAAACAATTTGGAGAAATCGTTTATAAAATCCGTCAAGATCGTAATATGACCCTCAAAGAGGCTGCTGGAGATGCCATTACTCCCAACAACCTCAGTCGCTTTGAAAAAGGTTTGGCTACCGTTAAAGTTGATACTTTTTTTGAATTACTAGCTAACCTTAACTTTGATTTGGAAGACCTTTCAAATATATTATTTATTCACCAAGCAGATCACCAAAAAATAAAAGCAGTTGTTTTTGCGCTCACTAACAATGATTTAACAAAAGCAAAACAAATACTCGGAAAAAAGAGTGATTGGAATAATATTTTAAACTATTACTTAGTAAAATTAACTACTATTGATCAGGTAAAAACATTAGACAATATTACAGCTGACGAGTTAGAAGCTATTAACTACCTGAAAGAGTATATCATAAGTTTAGATACTCTCTACGCTTATGATTTGACTATTATTACTACTTTACTTAGTTTCAAAATTGAATTGTTTGAGATAGGATTCCTTGAACACGTCGAAAAAACTATCGTTAAAGCATTGGAAGATTCCAAAAATAAACCAATAGATTTTACACACACTCATTCTCAAACGGCTATACTTTTGGTTCGAACATACTCTCGCTATGGCTACTACGATAAAGCAGAAATACTCATCTATAAGTTAAAATTATTCCTGACCCAAGGGGTACCTTTTTCTTCAGTATTATTACTCAATCTATTTCATTTAAACATGTATGAAGTTTACAATCTACTTCGACAAAATAACCCTAAAGGTATTGAACTAGCTAATAATGTTCTTCACTACATTGATGCCCAAAACAACCTCTTCCCACTAGCAAGTATGTTTGACAATAAGAACACTTTCGTCAAAGAAGTTCAACGATTAAATAAAACTGGTATTCCATTTTCTACAGAAGATGAGGAATAACTATTAACAGTAATAAGCAACAAAATGTTTATAACTTTATACTCAATGAAAATCAAAGAGCAAACTAGGAAGCTAGCCGCAGGTTGCTCAAAACACTGTTTTGAGGTTGTAGATAGAACTGACGAAGTCAGCTCAAAACACTGTTTTGAGGTTGTGGATAGAACTGACGAAGTCAGTAACATCTATACGGCAAGGCGACGCTGACGTAGTTTGAAGAGATTTTCGAAGAGTATTAAAGCACCAAAGTCACTTTAGACTCTGGTGTTTTTGACTTGATTTTAAAGAAAAAACCCACCAACCTAAGCTGGTGAGTTTCAAATCTATTTTCTAAATTTCCACTGGCTATAAATCCCGAAACCGATAATCCAGATAGCTGAGCCAATTGCTCCTACAAATGTAGACTCTTGTAAAAAGAGGGTTACAAAGACAAAGACAAAGAAGAGCATGGTTAAAGGATTTAAGAAACGATAATGAGGCATGAGGTAGCCATCTGCCATAAAGTCTGGCGACTTGCGGTATTTAAGGTGAGCCACCATAATCAAGATATAAATGGCAATATAAACACCTGATGACGATGCCGTAATCAAGGCAAAGGCATCCGAAACACCTGGCAAGATATTGATAAAGGCTGCTAGGGCAATCAAAACCGCTGAAGCAATGATGGCATTTTGTGGTACGTTGTGACGGGAAAGAGTATCTGCCTTGATCGCTTTTAGGAATGGATTTGGCGAATCATGGGCAATCTGGTACAAATGGCGCCCTGTTGAATAAAGGGTTGAGTTAAGAGCAGATGCTGCTGAGGTCAAAACGACGAAGTTAATCAAGGCTGCTGCCCACTTGACACCGGCTAATTCAAATACCGTAACAAAGGGAGAATCAGCAGAAGCAAGCTCACGCCAAGGAATGATAGCCATGATGGCTAAGAGGGCACCACCGTAGAAAAAGGCGATACGCAAAGGAATTTCCTTAACGGCTTTTGGCAAGACCTGACGTGGGTTTTTGGTTTCAGAAGTTGTGACCCCGATAAACTCAATCATGAGGTAGGCAAAGAACACCATCTGGAAGGCCATGACAAAGTTGACTCCACCATTAGGGAAGAGGGAGAAATTGTCAGCAATATTAGCCAAACTTGCTACTCCATGAGGTGTCTTAAAGCCTGTCAAGACCATAAAGACTCCTGTCGCAATCATGGCTAAAATAGCCACAATCTTGACCATCGCAAACCAAAACTCGACTTCCCCAAAGAGCTTCACCGCAATCAGATTGACCAAGGCTAGAATGGTCAAAAATCCAATCTCAATCATCCAACTTGGCCAGCTAGGGAACCAGAACTGAACATAGTGGGAGATGGCTGTGATTTCCGCCATACCGATAAAGACAACGGATAACCAGTATGACCAAACCGAGAAATAACCCCAGCCCTTACCCAAATGGCGCGTGATAAAGTTGATAAAGGTATGTTGCTCAGGGTCTTGGTAGAGCATTTCCCCAACCGCACGCATCATGAGGAACATGAAAGCCCCAGTAATCATATAAATCAGTACAATAGAAGGACCAGTTAGGCTGATAGAGCGACCCGCTCCCAAAAAGAGTCCTGTTCCGATTGTTCCTGCAATGGCCATAACCTGTACGTGACGATTGGTCAGACCACGCTCCATCTTATTTTTTTTCTTCTTTGAACTCATATCGTCTCCAATTCAATTTAAAATGGAAAAAGGAGTGAGTGAAGCGCACAGCCTCCCCACTCCTTTTCTGTTTTTAGGCTGTTTTTTCAACCTTCAAGATTTTTACATCATAGCTACCAACAGGTGTTTCAATGGTTGCTGTGTCACCTGTTTTCTTACCAATCAAGGCTTGTCCAATTGGGCTTTCATTTGAGACTTTACCTGCAAAGGCATCCGCACCGGCTGAACCTACGATAATATAAACTTCTTCTTCGTCCTCACCAATTTCTTGGATAGTAACTGTTTTACCAATCGCTACTTCGTCTTGGGCAACTGAGTCGCTATTGACTATTTCAGCATAGCGGATTTTTGTTTCCAAGCTAGAGATTTGTCCTTCGACAAAGGCTTGTTCATCCTTAGCTGCTTCGTATTCACTGTTTTCAGAAAGGTCACCGTATGAACGAGCAATCTTAATGCGTTCTACCACTTCTGGTCGGCGGACCAATTTCAATTCTTCTAATTCTTTTTCCAGTTTTACCTTTTCCTCAAGGGTCATAGGATATGTTTTTTCTGCCATTTTTCTCAACTTTCTTCTGATGATATTTTCTAAAGAAAATTATGTGAATCATCACATAATTTTAGTTTGTTTGGTTTAATTTGCTGTTGACATGTTCAGCAACATTCCGATCATGTTCTTCTTTATTGCTAGCATAGTAGACCTTACCATCTGTCACATCTGCAACAAAGTAAAGGTTCTCACTCTTAGTCTGATTGATACTTGACTCGATAGCATCCAAGCTTGGACTATCTACTGGACCAGGCATGAGGCCTAGATTTGTATAAACATTGTATGGTGAATCAATCGATGTATCGATTCCAGCATCATCGGCAAGACTAATCTTCTGACCAAGTTTGCCTTGGGCATACAAGATGGCAATATTGCTTTGAAGTGGCATACCAAGATTCAAGCGATTGTAGAACACACCTGCAATCAACTTACGATCGTCAGTCTTAGCTCCTTCTTTTTCTACGAGTGAAGCAATGGTCAACAATTCATTGACCGTCAAATTCTTAGACTTAATCGTACTGTAATGAGGTGCCAAAGTCTTGTCCATAGCTGCCAACATCTCATCAATCAAGCTTTCAATAGTTGTGCTTTCCTTGATAGAGTAAGTAGCTGGGAAAAGGAAACCTTCCAAACGGTAACGAGCTCCACTTTCCTTTGTAGGCAAGCTTTCAAGTAGACTAGGATATTTAGCAACTTCTTGGCTGATAAAGCTATCATCTTGAACTTTTGCTAGGAAAGCATCTGCTGTCAAAGGCTCTTTAAAGTCACCTTGCAATTGACCTACAGCTTGTGCCATTTGATCAATCGTATAACCTTCTGGAATTGTCAAAGTCGCAAGGACAGGTTCTTGAGCTTCAGCTGTTCCACCTTTTTGTAGTTCGTGGATAATATCTTCTGTACTCATGCTCTTTTGCAAATTATAGTAACCTGATTTCAAATCAGTATAATTTTTGTACTTAGCATACAAGCCAAAAACTAAACCGTGTTTAATCAAGCCGGCATCTTCAAGTGTCTTACCGATTTCTTGAACATTAGCCCCTTCTGGGATTTGCACCGTTACATATTGCTTAGAATCAGCATCAACAGGCTGTAAAGATGACTGAACATACTGATAACCGAAGTAACCACCTGCCGAAATCAAGGCAAGGAAAATCAGTAGAGAAATGAAGAAGGCCTTGAAGCCAGATTTTTTCTCTTTCTTAGGCTTAACGGGTTTCGCTCCTTCTCTACGGCTAAGACGTGGTGTATCGCTGATGATATCCACTGTTTCTTTAGCAGGCGTCGGTGTTTCTGGACGTGCTTGTTCTTCTTTTTTCTCTGCTGTCTTATAGGAAACAGCTACCCTTGTTGGGGTTTCATTATATTCTCTTTCAACTTTGTGAGGTCTAACAGGACCTGGTCCTGGTCTTGATCCACTTTCTTCCGCTGGAGAAGAAGGCACATCTTGACTTGGATGGGTTGGGGCAGCAGGAGTTTCTCTTTGAATCTCATCTGCTGGAGAAGTTGGTAAATCTTGACTTGGGTGAGTAGGCGCAGCAGGAGCTTTTCTCATAATCTCTTCTACCGTTGACAAGGAATCAGCCATGAGTTCTTCAGCTGAAGGTTCATTTACAGGAGTAGGAACTACTGCCTCATCTTCTTTCAGAACTTCATCATAGCGTTTTACTTTTTCTAAATCTCTCAGAATCTGCTCTTTAAAGCTTAATTTCTCTTCTTCTCTTGACTTTTCACTCAAAAGTTTTTCCTCCTTGTTGACAATCCATAATATTATATCTTAAAAGTCCAAGAAAAGCAACCTATGATACTTTTCCTAGCTTATTTTTTCATTTCCCAGACCATATCATACCAGGTTTCCCCTGCAAAGGTTGACTGGGACAGGCCTTCGTTGACAAATCCATGCTTTTCATAGTAGGCAATGAGATAGTCATGACAGGTTAGGTTAATGCCTTCTCTTCCATCTTCAAGAGCCAGTTCTTTCAAGGCTGTTAGCAATTTCTGACCCAGTCCGAAACCTTGTGCTTCCTTTGCAATCGACAAACAGGTGACAGAGATATAGCCACCAGGATTATGACTATGGTCTTTTATTTCTTCTGTAAAAGACTGGTCTTGCAGATGACGATGGGGGCCAACTGGCCCTTCGATATAACCCATGATTCTACCTTCTTTTTCTGCAACCAGAAAAGAGGTCTGTATTTCTCGCAAATGTGCCTCAAAGACAGATCGAGGAATGGCTTCTTCGACCGAAAAATTTTCAAGTTCAATCTCAACAATTCGATCCAAATCTTCTAATTTTGCTTGTCTGATTTTCATTGTGCCTCCAAATAAATGGGATTAAACCAAATCATACTATAACCCTGACTAGTTGCATAAAGGGAAGGTTCTTCATCAATGAAACCGTTCATTTCAAAATAGGAAAGCAGCTCATCGGGACTCTCCAAACGAATCCCTTTGTAATCCAGCTCAACTGCCACCTCTTTCAAGGCTGCAAGAAGAAGTGTTCCCAAGCCCTGTCTCTGATGGTCAGACTCGATGACTAAAGAATGTATTTTTAGACATTGCGGATTGTCTGACTGAGGACTTGATAAAATATAGCCTAAAAGTTGATTTTCATCCCTAGCTAGAAGAAAGGTATCCGCACACTTACGGATACTTTCTTCTAAAATATGGGAAGGTTGCTGCTGTTCAGCTGGAAAAGACGAAGTTTGAAGTGCCTCTATCTCAGCCAAATCAGACTTACTTGCCTGAATGATCTTAATTGGAATTTCCATGAGAGCACCCTATTGAACATTGCTTGTCAAGTTAGACAAGAGACGCTCAAATGAGTATTCATAGGTTTGGATGTCTCCTGCTCCCATAAAGACATAGACAGCATTGTCATGGTCTAGGAGTGGGGAAACATTTTCAACAGTGATCACTTGGTGTTTTTTGTTGATTTTTTTGGCTAGATCTTCTACCTTAACGTCACCATGATCTACTTCACGAGCTGACCCATAAATTTGCGCTAGGTAAACAGCATCCGCTTGGTTCAAAGCGTGAGAAAATTCGTCCAACAAGGCAATGGTTCTTGTAAAGGTATGCGGTTGGAAGACTGCTACAATTTCCTTGCTTGGGTATTTCTGACGAGCCGCATCCAAGGTCGCAATAATTTCTGTTGGATGGTGGGCAAAGTCATCGATAATAACTGTATCATTGACAATTTTCTCAGTGAAACGACGCTTAACACCGGCAAATGTTTTCAGGTGTTCACGCACCAAGTTCAAATCAAAGCCTGCTGTGTAAAGCAATCCGATGACAGCTGTCGCATTCATGATATTGTGACGACCAAAGGTTGGAATGTGGAATTGCCCCAAGTCTTGTCCACGGAAGTGAACTGTGAAGGTTGAACCAGTTGTAGAACGAAGAAGTTCGCTAGCTACAAAGTCATTACCTTCTGCTTCAAAACCATAATAATAAATTGGTGCATCAGACGTAATTTTACGCAATTCTGCATCTTCACCATAGACAAAAAGACCCTTGGTAATTTGTTTAGCATAGTCGTTAAAGGCATTGAAAACATCCTCTAGACTTGTGAAATAGTCTGGATGGTCAAAGTCAATGTTGGTGATAATAGAGTATTCTGGGTGGTAAGGCATGAAATGACGCTCATATTCGTCAGATTCAAAGACAAAATATTTGGCATTAGCTGAACCACGACCTGTTCCGTCTCCGATCAAGAAGCTAGTGTCTGTGATGTGAGACAAGACATGAGACAACATACCTGTCGTTGAAGTTTTTCCGTGCGCTCCAGCTACTCCCATGCTGACAAAGTCACGCATAAAGCTACCTAGGAACTCGTGGTAACGTTTGTAGCTGATACCATTTTGGTCTGCATAAGCAATCTCGACATTGTTATCAGGACGGAAGGCATTTCCAGCGATAATTTCCATATCACCATCTAGATTCTTTTCATCAAAAGGAAGAATGCTAATACCTGCCTGCTCTAGACCGCGTTGAGTAAAGTAGTATTTTTCAACATCTGATCCTTGAACCTTGTGCCCCATTTGGTGCAACATCAAGGCCAAGGCACTCATCCCTGATCCCTTAATTCCGATAAAATGATATGTCTTTGGCATGATTTCTCCCCTATTCTGTAATTCTTGTCAGATTCAACTCTTGGGCAACCCGACGTTCTTGTTCTGTTTGTTTACTTTTTTTATTGTAGATTTGGCTCTTTTTCAGAAAATCATAGTTGTTTTTCTTCGGAGCAGGTGCTGACACTTCTTCATTCTTGGTAGGGATAGAATTGACTTCTTCCGCCAAGATATAATGAGACTGGGTCAATTTTTGGCTATACTTCACCAATTCACCAGGATTTTCCTTTTGGAAAGGCGCTGTAGGTTGATTGCTCTGTCTAAGGAGGCCAGATTGAGAATGACGTCTCGCACGGCTGAAATCCTGAGTTAAATAGTTAGCAGAGCGTTTCTTTTTCAAGTCCGCACGCGCTTCTTCACGCGCCACCTCCGCATAGCTCTTTCCTTCTTTTTTAACTCCTAAAGGAGCCTTTTTAGGTTTCTCTACTTGCTTTTCAATCGGTTTGACTGGTTTTTCTTCAGTAATAGGAGCCCATTCTAAATAATTTTTATCTCGATACTCACCCTTGATATTACTGATCAGATCAGACTCATCGTACAAGTTCATGACTGGCATTTCAGTCAACATGACCTCGTCATCTGACACCAATGGAAATCGTTCTTGTTTCATTTTCTATTTCCTTTCAACACTTCATTATAGCGTATTGTCTTGATTTTTCAAGTGCTGGCTTCAGAAATTCCCAAAATTTCTCTAATTTCTGCTAGGGTCAGACTGCCACGTGACTCTGTGCCATCCAATACTTGTGACACCAAATGTTTCTTTTGTTCTTGGAGTTCCTGAATTTTTTCTTCAATGGTTCCCTTGGTCACCAAGCGATAGACCTCAACCGTTTCTTCCTGACCCATCCGATGGGCACGGCCAATGGCTTGCGCTTCCACCGCAGGATTCCACCAAAGGTCAACCAAGATAACCGTATCAGCACCTGTCAGGTTCAGACCGACCCCACCAGCCTTGAGGGAAATCAAAAAAGCATCCCTTTCTCCTTGGTTAAAGGCCTTGGTCATATCTTGTCTTTCCTTGGCTGGGGTTGAACCCGTAATTTTAAAGGAAGTCAAACCCAAGTCTGGCAGTTCTTGTTCAATTTTTTCCAACATTCCCTTGAACTGTGAGAAAATCAAGACACGGTGTCCACCATCTGCCACCTGTACCAGCAGGTCTCGAAGACTATCCAGTTTGCCACTAGCTCCCTGATAATCCTCCATAAAGAGGGCAGGCGTATCACAGATTTGACGCAAGCGCATCAGACCAGATAAAATTTCCACCCGACTTCGCTGAAATTCCTGATCTGACACTTGAGCCAGACGATCTCGCATCTGTTGCAACTGGGCTAGGTAAATAGCCTTTTGCTGGTCTTCCAGTTCATTCTTATAAACCACTTCAATCAAGTCTGGCAATTCAGTCAGAACTTCTTCTTTCTTGCGCCGCATGACGAAGGGCTTGATAAACTGGGCCACACGCTCAGCTGGCAATTTCATAAATTCTTTCTTGCTTGGCAAGAGTCCTGGCATGACGATTTGGAAAATAGACCACAACTCACCTAAATGATTTTCAATAGGAGTTCCTGACAAGGCAAAGACCGACGGCACCACAAATTGTCTCAAGGTCTGGGCAATCTTGGTCTGGGCATTTTTCATGACCTGAGCTTCATCTAAGAAAAGGAAATCAAAGGCCATCCCCTGATAAAGCTCACTGTCCTGACGGAAGGTAGCATAGCTGGTCACATAGATTTGATGGCTTTCGGCAAGAATCTCTTCACGACTCGTTTTCAAACCATGAACAACAGCCACATCCAACTGTGGGGCAAATTTCTTAAATTCATCTGCCCAGTTGTAAATCAAACCCGACGGAGCTAAAATCAAAACTCGACTTTCTTTTGTCACTTGGCTGGTCAAAAAAGCAATGGTCTGGAGGGTTTTCCCCAATCCCATATCATCAGCCAAAATCCCACCAAAACCATAATGATGGAGCATTTGCAGCCAGCCGATTCCCTTTTCCTGATAATCTCGCAAATCAGCCTGAACCTGAGTTGCTTGTCTAGGGAAGTCCTCTGGATGCGTCAAATCGTGAGCCAGATTCTGGAATTCTTGTGAAAAAGAAACACGGTCTCGCCCTTCAAAGAGATGAGCTAAACTGTAGGCCAAGGATTTCCGAGCCTGTAAGGAGCCATCTTTTAGTTCAAATTGCCCCAATTCCTGTAAATTTTGGCGAATTTTCTTGGTTTCTTCATCGAAAAAGTAGACTTGATTAGACGAACCAATATAAAAATCTTGATTGGCAACCAAGGCCTGCATGGCTTGGTCAATTTCCTCCTGGGCAATATCTTGAAAATCAAACTGGATTTCCAAGAGACCTCCCTTGGAAGCAATCTGCACTTGAGGACTTGCTAGGTTATAAAGTTCTTCTAACTTGTCTGATAGATCAACATGCCCAAGTTTCTCAAAGACAGGAATGATATCATGGAAGAAATGATAGACAGACTCGGCTTTTAAGGCCTGACGCCAAGATTGAAAATCGGCTTCAAAACCCGCTGCCAAACAGACTTGGAAAACTCTTTCTTCTAAGTCCGCATCACTCGAAAATGGTAATTCTTCTAGCTCTTGTCGACTAGATACCTGTCTATTCCCATAATCAAACTGGATTTCTAAACGAATCCGATTGTCCTCTTCCCTGTCAAAGTAAAACGATGGTGAAAAAGTTTTGATTTGTAGACGTTCTGGAGCTGAGACGGTCCCCATCTGGCTAAAGAGTGTCAAACTGGAAGCCAATTTATCGCGGTCACTGCTATCAAATTGCAGGAATTTCTTTCCATGTTGATCCAAAGGCAGAGCTTTGATTTCCTTAAGAAGACGCATCTGCTGGTCTGTTAGAAAATAAACCTGTCCTTTATGGAAAAGCACAGCTCCCTGATAAAAGACATTGACCCTTGGACTCTCACTGATTTCCATTTCAAAATAATCCGAGTATTCTGTTACTGTAAAGGCAAAGAGATTGGCACCAACATGCAAATCCTGAAAAAGCAAGGTCTGGTAGCTATTCACTTGGTGGTCAAATTGAAAATGAGGCAAGCTCATCAGCAAATTCACACCCTGCTCAAAAAAGGTCAGAGGGAAAAAGAGATGCCGACCTTGGTTTTGGAAAAAGAGGTCTGGAGCCTGTCCTTCCTCCATCAGTCCCCGCAAGAAAGTCAGAAGTTCTTGGCTGGCCTCATCAAAGGCTTCCCAAGAAAGAGACTCCTCATAAATCTTGCCAATCATATAAGACTTTCTCTGCTCGACAATCCTTAAAAAAAGTGGAATATCCCGAATAACATAGTATTTTTGGCTATTGATTTGGCCGATTCTCAGGGTCCACAAGATATAATTGGTTCCTGCTTCCACCTGCCCCACAGCCGATAATTCATAAGCTCGATCTGATTTTGGAGACAAGATTCGATCCAAAAACTTGCCTCCCAAGGTCACCTTGGTTTCAACGGCCTCTTTTTCTTCATGACCTTCTTCCAGACTTTGCAAGATTTCCTGACCACGCTCATCATTTTTTAGAAAATGCTCCAGTGCTGCCAAATGCACACAGTAGCCCCTCTTTTGGAAAAAATCACAGGCACAAAAAACCAAATCATCCTCTAAACTATAGCGGAGTTCTTCTTCTGCAACACGAGCGTAGAGCCGATTGTTCTTTTCCTTGATGATGTCAACCTTACCAGTTTCATAAAGGGCAACGCCTTCGATACGGACTTTGCCCGGAATCAATTTAGCCATATTTTCACCTTTACCTTATCTTTTTATTATACCATATTTTCGCCTATGAAAATAGCCTTCTAGGAATACTTTTCTCCTAGAAGGCTGGATTTTTAAAGTTTAGCAAAAGTAGCCACAATCCGCTGACAAACTTCTTGCAGCAGAGATTTAGGCATAGCTACATTGAGCCGGGCATGGAGACTTCCTTCCTCCCCAAAATCCAAACCACGGTTCAAAATAACCTTGGCTTCATTTCTCAAAAGCTCTTGCAATCTTTCATCAGTCAGGTCATAGGCTGAAAAATCAAGCCAAATCAAGTAGGTTCCTTGCGGTTTCATGACCTTGATTTTAGTTTCTTTGCCAAATAAATCGACCACATAATTGATGTGATCTTCAAAGACTTGCTTGAGTTCCTCTAGCCAATCCTTCCCATAGCAATAGGCAGCTTCTGTCGCCAAATAACCCAGACCTGAAATTTCGTGCTGATTATTAGCCAACTGGCGTTTCTGGTAAGCCGCTCTCAACTTAGGATTTTCAATGACTGCATAGGAATTTTTTGTACCCGCAATGTTAAAGGTTTTAGTGGCACTAGTCAAGACGATAGCAAATTCTTTAAAGTCAGGATTGATGGTATTGAAAGAATGATGCTTGTGACCAAAGAGGGCCAAATCTTGGTGAATCTCATCAGAAACCAACCAAACACCGTGTTTTTGGCAAAGTTGGCCAATCTTTTCCAACACTTCTTTTTCCCACACACGTCCACCAGGATTGTGAGGGTTGCAGAGGATATAGAGTTTGACATCCTCTTCTACCAGATCCTTCTCCAGTTGGTCAAAGTCAATCTCAAACAGACCATCCTTTTCCACCAAAGAATTGGTAATCAATCTGCGGTTGTTCAACTTGACACTGCGAGCAAAAGGCGGATAGACAGGTGTGTTAATCAGAACCGCTTCGCCTTCTTTCGTAAAGGCTTGAATGGCTGTTGAGATAGCTGGTACCACACCCTCGATAAAGACAAGGGCCTCTTTGTCAAAGTGATAACCGTGTTGGCTGGCCTCCCACTTTTGAACTTCCTTAATTAAATCATCACTGGCATAAGTATAGCCATAAACCAGTTGGTCTGCGTAAGTCTGCACAGCTTGGCGAATTTCAGGCAAGACCACAAAGTCCATATCCGCTATCCAAGCTGGTAGGACTTCACTATCCGTTTCTGCCTCTTTCCATTTATAGGTATGATGCCCTAAACGATTGGGCAGGCTTGTAAAATCATATTTTCCCATCTTTGTCTTATCCTTCCAAGGCTTGGCGCAAATCTGCAATCAAATCTCTAGCATCTTCAATCCCAATTGACAAGCGCAAAAGGTCATCTGTCAAACCATAAGAATGGCGCACTTCTGCTGGAATATCGGCGTGGGTTTGAGTTGTTGGATAAGTGATAAGACTTTCCACTCCACCCAAACTTTCCGCAAAGGAGAAGACTTTTAGGCTGTTCAAGATATGCGGAATGCGTGTTTCATCCGCTACCTTAAAGGAAATCATGCCTCCACGACCAGTGTAGAGAACTTCCTTAACTGCCGGAGAATCCTTCAAAAAGGCAACTACTTCTTGAGCATTGGCTGTTGAGCGCTCCATACGAAGAGATAGTGTCTTGAGACCACGAATCAATTGATAACTATCAAACGGAGACAAGACTGCCCCTGTCGTATTGAGATTGTAGAAAAGCTTCTCGTATAGTTCTAAACTATTGGTTACAACCACTCCAGCCAAGACATCATTGTGGCCTGCTAGATACTTGGTTGCTGAATGCAGAACGATATCAGCTCCGTCTTCGATCGGACGTTGGTAGATAGGGCTGTAGAAGGTATTGTCCACCACCACTTTGGCACCCTTAGCATGAGCCAATTTCGCTAGTTTTTCGATATCAAATTCCAACATCAAAGGATTGGTTGGTGTTTCGATATAGAGGACATCCACGTCTTTTTCTAACTCAGCAATCAGCTCTTCTTCTGTATTGGCATAGATAAAATGGAAACGACCTTCCTGCTCCACTTGGTTGAACCAGCGGAAAGAACCTCCATAAAGGTCACGCACTGCTAAAACCTTACTACCTACCGGAAAGACGCTAAAGGCTAGTACAATGGCTGACATGCCTGAACTAGTCGCTAGGGCATAGTCTGCTGACTCAATGGCCGCCAAGACTTCTTCCGCCTTACTACGAGTTGGGTTTTTAGTACGCGTATAGTCAAATCCAGTAGACTGACCAAACTCTGGGTGCTGATAGGTCGTTGAAAAATGTAGCGGTGTTACCAAAGCTCCTGTCGCTTCGTCTGACTTGATACCCGCCTGGGCCAAAATTGTGTTAATATGTAATTCCTTGCTCATACAATACCTCCAAATCTATAGTAACTATTGTACCACTTATTTTCATCAACTCATTTTCTTCTTTTCAAGAGCTAGTTATAGTTTCAAACTATACACTTATCGAGTAAAGCTAAAAAAGAATCCAGAAAACACTCCAGATTCTTTTGTGAAAATGATTACTTGGACCGAAAGAAATCCTGTTGAGCTAAATAGTCATAATGCTCTTTGTTAAATTGATATTGACCAACATGCTGACTAAGCTGACCGACATCCACGGAAAAAATATAGGCTTCATTTTGATAGTTCCAGTTCATCCTAACAGTATTCAAGACTGGCTTATAAGTAAAATCTTGAACTTGATTCCAAGGCATCTCAAGGACTTGATTAGAACGATTTTCAGTTATATCACTGATGTCCATCAAGTAGATTCCCTTTGGTGTGAAAGCTATAATCTTAGGCTTCACACTCGACTGAACATAGTAACTTCCTCCTACAATGAAAAAATCAATAAAGGATTTCAGCCATGTCTTTTTCTTGAAGGCCATCAGAAAATTATTTTGCTCTTCAATCTGACAAGTTGACAGAAATGATGCAATCTGTTTTTCTGTTGCAAACTCCATAATAGCGCCCATGATGTTACCTCCATAACGATTAGTAAATAGGCAAATAAGAACTCTTCACATAAAGAAGAACCTATCATTTGTTGCATTTTATCTTACTTTTCCAGTAGATGGCACCCCTCCTATAACATTACCCTAGCATGTGCATACTTCAATCAACATTGGGTAGATTTTCGAACGTAGTTTCTTATATTTATTATAGCATAAACTCAATTAACTAATGAAAAATGTAAGCACTTTTCTTCCAAATTCGTCATCATTCTATATAAAAACGACAGCTTCTTTCGAAACCATCGTTTTTCTTGAAAAATCCTTATTTGACATGTTTTGCCAATTCTTCTTGGGCTTTTTTATTGGATTCTTCTTTTTCTTTCAACCATTTTTCTTTGGCTTTTTCATATTCATCTTTTGTGACTGTCTTATCTTGTAATTTGAGGTATTTATATGATTCGACCCCTTTATTACCAGCTAATGAATATGGTGATGAGAAAGGAACAATTTTTCTCAATGTTGGTGTTCCACCAAGCGAAACATTTGGAATTGCTAGAGAGCTATCCACCAACCAAGCTTGGGCATCTGCATATTTTTCATAACGTTTAGCTGGATCTTGTTCCTTATTAGCTTCTTCCAACATTTGAGTATAGACATCCAGTCCAACCGCCTTAGCTTTGTCATTGGCTTCACCTGGCTCCAAACCTAGATTTTGCATCAAACCACCAGAATTAACGTTAAAGACATCCAGATAGGTTGAAGGATCTTGATAGTCTGCACTCCAACCACCATTGTAAAGATCATAATCTTTCTGAGCAGCAGTTTGAGCCAAATAGCTTGTATTATCAAAGTCTTCAGTAGAGAGTTGGTGAACATCAATCACAACATTATCTGCACCTAAGACAGATTCAATTGATTGTTTCATGGAATTGATTCCTTGAATCTCTGCCTTATTCGTCAAATCTACAGTTTTATCTAAGTGGATAGGGAATTGGACTCCTTTGGCTTGGAGTTCTTTCTTAGCTTCAGCAAATTTGGCTTTGGCTTTTTCAGGATTATAGTATGGATCTTGGGCATCCGCAAAGTTGATTCCTTGCCATTCCTTACCATAATTGACCATCTTAGAAGCTACTACTTCACCAAAGTCTTTTCCGTTGATACTTACGAAGTTTGGAGGAACGACGAGGTTACGCAAAATCTTAGTTGCCCCCTCTTCTCCTTGAGATTGAGCCCCGTAGGCTGTACGGTCATAGGCAAAGTTAATGGCTTGACGGAAGTTTTTATTGAGAACTGCTTCTTGAGTCGATTTCTTCTCAGCATCACTGGTCTTTGAAGTGAATTTATAAGATTTTCTATCTAGGTTGAAGTTTAAGAAGTAAGAAGTAGCATCTTGCATGCTATAAATGATGTTATCCTTATTCTTCTCTTTGATTCCTTCGAAGCTCGAACTGTTTGGATAGAGACGAGCATAACTGTAAGCCCCCTCCACAAAGTTACGAGCCAGTGCATCTTGGTCACTACCATCATAATAGGCCAATTTGACATCATCTACAAAGACATTTTTTGCATCCCAGTAGTTAGGATTTTTCTTGTATTCGATAACTGATTTTGAAACAAAGGATTTCATCAAGAAAGGACCATTATACAAAATGCTAGACGGGTCTACCTTCCCGAAATCATCCCCTTTTGATTTCAAGAAATCCGCATTGACTGGGAAGAGAATGGTTGAGGTTGTTTTTGAGTTCCAGTAAGGTTCTGGTCGTGTCAAGGTATATTGAACAGTTTGGTCATCAAGAGCCTTGACTCCGACAGTTGAAAAGTCGCTTGTTTTACCAGTGATATAGTCATCTAAACCAGCAACGGATTCTTGCACTAAGTACAAGGCTTCTGATTTTTTATCAGCCGCATATTTCAAACCAGTAACAAAATCTTGGGCAGTTACAGGAGCATATTCATCTCCTTCTGAAGTATACCACTTAATGTCCTTACGAAGTTTGTAGGTATAGGTCAAACCGTCTTGAGAAACACTCCAATCCTCTGCCAAAGATGGGACATAGTTCCCATACTGGTCATTTTCCATGAGCCCATCTACCAGATTGGTCACAATATCATTGGTTGTTGCACGGTTTTCTGCTAGATAGTTCAAACTTGATGGATCGCTTGAGTAAACATAGTTATATGTTTTTGACGCTGTGCTAGAATTTCCACAGGCACTTAACAAAATACCTGCACTTAACACGACACCTGCAAGCGTTGCATACTTGGCCTTAGACTTTTTCATTTCCAGAACCTCCTGATTTAAATATTTGTTTTATTATACAGATTAACTACTTTTTAGTCAAGTGTTTTTTGACATAAAATTCAATTACTTTCGTTATTTATTCTCTGTTTTACATTTTATATCCAATTCAAACAATAAAAAATGAATAAGATAGTGATTTAGTTTTTAAAAAACTCAACTTATTCATTTTATTTATAAATTATTTTTTAAGAAATTTTTAATTTTGCTCGCAGGCGATCTGCTTGGGCTTTTCCAATCACCTTATCCAATAAACGAGTACGGAGACTCATGGCTCCATATACTCCTCCACCCATGGCACCGACAAGGGCTACATAAAGGAAGCTCCACAAACGTCCACTCGGTTGGAAGACAAATCCTAAAATCCACTGGATGGCACCGACACCGATGAACATAACAAGGGTCAACAAACTGATTAAAATGGTTCGCTTCAAAATCACCTTGCGCTTGACACCTGTTACCTTACAAATATCCCGATACATCAAGACGTTAGGAATGATGAGCCCAATGGTTGTAGAAATCAAAGGACCATAACTGTGGAATAGGGCGATGGTAGGTATTTGCAAGACTAGCTTGGCAATCGAACCATAAATAAAATAGAGAACGGCCTTGCGGTTGCGGAACATAGCCTGAAGCATTGGAGACAAGACCATGTACAGGCCTAAAATAGTAGACTGCAAAACTGCAAAGACAAACAAGCCCATAGCCAAACTATCTGGCTTGCCATAGAAGACTGTATAAAGAGGTTCTCCTACCATGACCACTCCAACTGTTGCTGGTAGCAGGAATACGAAAAGCATGGTAATACTATCCTGAACGAGACGAGAAGCTGCCTTCAAGTCCCCCTTGACATAGTTTTCAGTCAAAAGTGGCAAGCCGACACCCCCAATTGAAACCCCTACAGAAATCAAAATCATAGTGATTTTATTAGGATTGGCTGAGAAATAAGAAAACATGACAACCAAGTCCTCGTTGCTGTAGTTGGTAAACCAGCTCATACTATTGATAAAGGTCATCTGATCCAGAATCTGGAAGAGCTGGATGGCGGACCCTGTCAGGATAAAAGGAATAGCTTCCTTTATGGTATCGACCAAGAGACGCTTGCTGTTAAGCTTATCCCCTGTTTCAAAGACTCTTTTGAGTAAGCCTTCTTGAGCAAGGAAATAAAGCAAAACTGCAAAACTGGCTACCATGCCGACAAAGGCAGCAAAGGTCGATTGGGTAACAGCTGCTAGGTAATCTCCTGAACCGAGCTTCATAATGATAAAGGTTGCTAAGAGCATCCAGATAACACGAATGACCTGCTCAGCAATTTGGCTCATGGCATAAGGTTTGAGGTTATTCATTCCTTGGAAAAATCCTCGGATAACACTCATAGACGGGAAAATCAAGACTCCCCAAGCCAAGCTTTGCATGATCGGTATCAAGTCTTTGCCCACGCCAGACAAGTCTGCTAGCCAAGGGGAAAAGACATACAAGATTAGGGCAAAAACGAGGCCTAGTCCTGTCATAAAGCCTAGAAAGCTCCGAATCAGGGCAAAGCTGTGCTCTTCTTCTCGCATGGTATTGTACTTAGCAACTTGCTTGGCCACCGCAACCGGAATCCCCGCTGTTGAAACCAGCAAGAACCAGGCATAGATATTGTAACCCATGGTAAAGAGACCATTGGCCGTAGCTGCATAAGACCCCATCCAGATATACCAAGGGATAATATAGATGGCTCCAAGCAGGCGACTGATAAAGTTACTAGCCGTTAACCAAGCAGTCCCCCGTAACATCTGGGCCTGCTGGTGATTGTTTTCGTGCGACATAGATTCCTCATTCAATTTTGATAACTAGGAAAAACTCCTTATCTTCCATTATAAACTTTTCCTTGTTACTTGTAAATTTGCGACTTTCGGTTTACAATAGAAAGTATGATAAAGATTGAAACCGTATTAGATATATTAAAGAAAGATGGTCTCTTCCGCGAGATTATCGACCAAGGACACTACCACTACAACTACAGCGATGTCGTGTTTGATACCATCTGCTATGACAGCCGCAAGGCCAAAGAGAAGAGCCTCTTTTTCGTCAAGGGCGCTGCCTTTAAGAAGGAATTTCTGCTTTCAGCCATCTCTCAAGGACTCGGTTGGTATGTGTCTGAAAAAGACTATGAGGTTGGTATTCCTGCCATTATCGTCAGCGATATCAAGAAAGCCATGAGTTTGATTGCCATGGAATTTTATGACAATCCTCAGAAAAAACTCAAACTCCTTGCCTTTACTGGTACTAAGGGTAAGACAACAGCAGCCTACTTCGCCTATAACATTTTATCTCAAAGTCACCGACCTGCAATGTTGTCGACCATGAACACAACTCTAGATGGTAAAACTTTCTTCAAGTCTGCATTGACAACTCCTGAGAGTATTGACCTCTTTGACATGATGAATCAAGCTGTGCAAAATGATCGTACCCACCTCATCATGGAAGTCTCCAGTCAAGCCTATCTAGTCAAACGTGTCTATGGTCTAACCTTTGATGTGGGAGTTTTCCTCAATATCAGCCCAGACCATATCGGCCCGATTGAACACCCTAGCTTTGAAGACTACTTCTACCATAAGCGTCTCTTGATGGAAAATAGCCGGGCAGTCATCATTAACAGTGACATGGATCACTTTTCTGTCTTGAAAGAACAAGTGGCAGATCAAGACCATGATTTCTATGGTAGCCAATCAAATAATCAAATCGAGAATTCCAAAGCCTTTAGCTTTTCAGCTAGTGGGAAACTGGCTGGTGATTATGATATCCAACTGATTGGTCACTTCAACCAAGAAAATGCCGTTGCTGCTGGACTTGCTTGCCTCCGTCTCGGAGCTAGTCTTGAGGACATCAAAAAAGGAATTGCTGCAACCCGAGTTCCTGGTCGTATGGAAGTCCTTACTCAGAAAAATGGAGCCAAGGTCTTCATCGACTATGCCCACAATGGTGATAGTCTCAAAAAACTCATCAATGTGGTTGAAACTCATCAAACTGGAAAAATTGCTCTGGTTCTGGGTTCGACAGGAAATAAAGGAGAAAGCCGTCGTAAGGACTTTGGCCTTCTCCTCAATCAACATCCTGAGATTCAAGTCTTTCTGACTGCTGATGACCCCAACTATGAGGACCCAATGGCCATTGCAGATGAAATCAGTAGCTACATCAATCATCCTGTTGAAAAGATTGCGGATCGCCAAGAAGCCATCAAGGCAGCTATGGCTATCACAAATCACGAATTAGATGCAGTTATTATTGCTGGTAAGGGAGCAGATTGCTACCAAATCGTCCAAGGCAAGAAAGAAGCCTATCCTGGAGATGCCGCCGTAGCAGAAAATTATTTATAAGATAGTAAAAAAATCAAGGGAAATGAAACCCTTGATTTTTTCTATATTTATTTAAAAGCGTTTTTCAAACCTTCAACGGCACCTTCTACAGCACCTTTCGCATCTTCAACTACTTCTTTTGCCTTAGCAACTGTCTTTTCTACAGCGCCTTCTGCTTCAGTCTTGCTATCCCCAGTAACTTTACCAAATCCTTCTTTGATAGCGCCTGTTGCTTGTTCCAATTTGTTTTCAAGTGACATATGATTGTCTCCTTTAGTTTATTCCGATATGTGTTACCGGTTACATATAGTTTATACCGAGTACTAAGGAAAGTCAAACAATGTGCTCAGAAACAAGAAATCAGACCAAGTAGAAAGTTAGTCTTTCCTTATCAAAATCAACAGTCAACTCATACTTTCCTTCTTCATTTTGGACAATATAACCTAGGACAACTAAACTGTCCACAAAGATGTCACGGCGTTTCTGCATAAGCTGGTCTTTTTTGAGAAATTTCAACAAAAAAGTCGTCATATATTTGAGAGCATACTCAGGATTGACATCTCCCAAAATGTCATAGAGTTCCTGCTGTTTTTCTGTCAAAGGATACTGATGTTTGACCTTGTAGAAATAATTAGACAAGGTCATTTTAGTGCGCGCAAAGTCCGTCTTTTCAACTAAAATAG
This sequence comes from bacterium, assembly GCA_905221095.1. Taxonomy (GTDB): domain Bacteria; phylum Bacillota; class Bacilli; order Lactobacillales; family Streptococcaceae; genus Streptococcus. Next base: position 31,518 of record CAJNBV010000002.1, on the reverse strand, counting down.
CTGCATTGGTTTGATTGAACAATTCCGTCTCAAAAGTTTTCTCCGACAAGACTGGATAGACTGGACTATCTTCTCTGACAAAAATCTCTTGATCCAGTTCGAGACTATCGAGTGATTCAAGCATAGGAATATTAAGGTAATAACGCTTATTTTCTCGTAGAATCAAGCCTGCCTTTATATACTCTTCCATGAGTTTGTCAACTGCTACATCTGGAAATTGAGCCTTAATTTCTCGCAAAATAACATCCTCATGCTGGTCCAGATAGCGGATCAATTCTCTAAAAAATGGCTGTCTCGTTAAACGAGAGGGATTAAAAATCTGAATCATGAAGATTCCTTTCTTTACATTCTAACAGAGGCGATGCTGCCAACTGACTAGGATTGGTCCCAGCTTGGTTCAGAGGAACAGGCAGACCTAGTTTTCTATAATGCTCCCTCCAAAAATCACTAATCTCCTGCTCACCATCTCCAAATTTCATGGGAATAGTTTCAAAAATCGGTAGGACTTCTACTATATACTGGGAACAGTAAAAACCAGCGCCATCTGGATAGAAAGAAGCATTGTAGGGAGCTCCAAGATGTTTGCAAGCTCTCTCCTTCACCGACTGGATATCTAGTTCTGGGTAAACATAGAGGTCGTACAAATGATTGGGCTCAAAGAAGTCTGCGGGTTCCTGACAGATAACACCCTCCTTTCCACTAGCATGGTAAATCATCCCATCCAAATAAATGGCAACATGGCTATAGCTGCCTGTGGAAGTCTGGATGGCCTGCCCCATATCTGAAAGGTCCTTCACAAAAATCAAATCGCCATTTGCTAACATGCTTCACTCCTAGAAAAAAAGGAGCCGAAACTCCTTTCGATATAAGTCAAACTAGATTTTCCGATTTTGAACTGACACCCAAAATCTTAAGCATTAAAACTTTCAGTCAATTGAGGTACCACTTGTTTCTTACGTGAAACAGCACCAGCAAGGAAAGCGTGGTTGTTTTCAAGTTTGAAGTTAAAAGCAGCTTCTACCTTATCCATGTTAGCACCGAGTGCTAGGATTTCTGAGTTTGAGTTGACGATATCTGTAATCATCAAGACAAAGTCAGAGTAGCCGTTTGCTGTGTTAGCAGCTTGCATTGCAGCTTCGATTTCTGCTTGACGTTCCAAAACTTCAGCAATATCAACTGTGTTTACTTGAGCAACACGGACATTATTTCCGTTCAATTCGAAAGTCTTAGCATCGATGTCAATCAATTCTTCAGCAGATTTGCTAGCCAAGTTTGTACCAGCTTTCAACATAGCCAAACCATATTCTTCCAAGTTCACACCAGCTAATTCAGCCAATTCAGGAGCAATAACCTTATCTGTTGGGTGTGTTGTTGGTGATTTCAAAAGAAGAGTATCTGAAATCAAACCTGAAAGCATCAAACCAGCAATCTCTTTAGGAACAGCTACACCATGTTCTTTGAACATACGGTAAACGATTGAAGACGCTGACCCAACTGGCTCCAAACGCATGTAAAGTGGGCTTGCAGTTTCAAAGTTAGCTACACGGTGGTGGTCTACAACACCATAAACTTCTACTTCAGCAATATCTGATACAGATTGTTGGAATTCATTGTGGTCAGTCAAGATAACTTGCTCTGCACCTTCTGCTTTAGCAGAAGTGATAACACGTGGTGCTTCTATACCAAAATAGTTCAAGACAAAGGCTGTTTCTTCATTTGGAGTTCCAAGGGCAACAGCTTCCGTATCCAAACCGTATGCTTCTTTTGCAAGGTAGGCAAAGGCTACAGATGACCCGATGGCATCTGAGTCTGGATTTTGGTGACCAAATACTAGAATCTTAGACATGATAATACCTCATTTTGTTTATTCTCTTTATTGTAGCATTTTTTTCGCTTTTTGACAAAAGTAAGAGGAGTCAAAGGGCTCCTCACTACTCTTCAAAATAACTGATACTCTTCGAAAATCAAATTTAAACCACGTCAGCTTCGCCTTGGATTATATATGTGACTGACTTCGTCAGTCTTATCTACAACCTCAAAGCAGTGCTTTGAGCAACCTACGGCTAGCTTCCTAGTTTTCTCTTTGATTTTCATTGAGTATGAGTAAATTTCTATCTTGATTTTCAGATAAAAATTGCTCCTTCTGTGACCTCTTCTTACGCTTAAGCAGGGCTTCTGCCGACATGGCTTCTTCCTTACTAGCAAAACCTTGAGCATAGATGAGTTTGACTGGCAAGCGTGCTCGTGTATATTTGGCTCCCTTCCCACTATTGTGGACAGCGAGGCGTCTTCTCACATCAGTCGTATAACCGGTATAATAGGAACCATCACGGCACTCCAGCACATACATATAAGCCTTATGATCCATAATAAATCTCTTCGAGTTCCGGCGTATAAGAGCCATCATCATTGTGAACAATGAGAGGTGGTAAAACCTTAAAACCACTTGTCGAGCCATCCTTGATAGCTTCAATCAAGAGCATATTGGCTTCCTTTTCCCGCTTTGGATAAACAAACTGCAGGCGCTTAGGGGCTAGATTATGCCGTTGCAACATGTCCAAGATATCCAAGAGGCGATCAGGACGATGAACCATGGCCAAACGCCCATTAGACTTGAGAATACTTTGGGCACTACGGCAGATTTCCTCCAGATTGGTCGTAATTTCATGGCGCGCCAAGAGGTAATGTTCGCTCTCGTTCAAATTGGAATGAGGATCCACCTTGAAATAGGGCGGATTACACAAAATCATATCCACCTTACTTCCCTGAATGTAAGCAGGCATATTTTTCAAATCATCGCAGATGATCTCCATCTGATCTTCTAATCCATTCAAACGGACAGAGCGTTCAGCCATATCTGCCAAACGCTCCTGAATCTCAACAGACAATATCTGTGCCTGAGTACGAGTACTGGCAAAAAGCCCTACCGCTCCATTCCCAGCGCAGAAATCCACAATCAATCCCTTCTTAGGAAAACGTGGAAATCGTGACAAGAGAACACTATCCACCGAATAGCTAAAAACCTCTCTATTTTGAATGATTTTAATATCTGTCGAAAAGAGCTGGTTAATGCGCTCTCCTGATTTTAATAATTGTTCTTCTTCCATGGTCCTATTATAGCAAATTTATATTAACATTACAAAGAATATAGATTTCTAACTAATTCTTCTGCTTCTTCAAATGTTGAAGGGCTTCCTTGGTCCAAATTGGCATCATTCTTTTGAGAGGCGCAAAGCCGTAGTTAAAGCGGTCGCTTGAAAAGCGTCTCCGTCTAGGAAACTGGTGCTTTTCTTCCTCCAAAGTGCGGATAGAAAGACTGGCTTTCCCTGTAAATTCATCCAAATCTACTACCTGAACTTGAACCTCTTCATCGACTTTCAGGGCTTCATGAATATTTTCAATAAATCCTGTTCGAATCTCTGAAATGTGAATCAGCCCCGTATCACCCGTCTCTAGCTCAACAAAGGCACCGTAGGGCTGAATCCCTGTAATACGCCCCTTTAGCTTATCACCGATTTTCATCTTAGTCCTCGATTTCAATAGTTTCAATCACAACATCTTCAACTGGCTTGTCCATAGCCCCTGTTTCAACAGCAGCAATTTCATCCAAGACAGCGTAAGATGCTTCATCAGCTAACTGACCAAAAACCGTGTGACGGCGGTCTAGGTGAGGAGTTCCACCTTGGTTGGCATAGATTTCCGCAATCGGTTCTGGCCAACCACCACGAGCAATTTCTTTTTTAGAATAAGGAAGGTGTTGATTTTGCACGATAAAGAATTGGCTGCCGTTGGTATTTGGACCAGCATTGGCCATGGAAAGGGCACCACGGATATTGTAAAGTTCTTCTGAGAATTCATCCTCAAATGATTCGCCGTAGATTGACTCGCCACCCATACCAGTTCCAGTTGGGTCTCCACCTTGAATCATAAAGTCCTTGATAATACGGTGGAAAATAACACCATCATAGTAGCCATCTTTTGAAAGAGCTACAAAGTTAGCCACTGTTTTAGGAGCATGTTCAGGGAAGAGCTTGATACGCAAGTCTCCGTGATTGGTCTTAATGGTCGCAAGAGGACCTTCTACTGTTTCAATGTCTACTTGTGGGAAATGCAATTCTTTTTCTACCATACCAAATCCTTCTAAGGCATCAAAAATGCCATCTTCTTCTAGTGTTTTCGTTATATAATCTGCTTTTTCTTTGATTTTTTCATGAGAAATTCCCATTGCAACGCTGATTCCAGCGTAATCAAAGAGTTCCAAGTCGTTGAGCCCATCTCCAAAAACCATGACGTTCTCTGGTTTCAAACCTAGGTGTTCCACAACCTTTTCCACACCCGTTGCTTTGGAACCTGAAATCGGCACAATATCAGACGAATGCTCATGCCAACGAACCATGCGAAGCTTATCTGAAAGACTATCAGGCAATCTCAAACCATCACCCTTATCTTCAAAAGTCCACATCTGATAGATGTCTTCTTTTTCATGGAAATCTGGATCCACATCTAAGTCGGGATAAATTGGATTGATAGCCTCACTAATCATATCAGTGCGAGTCGACAACTTGGCATCATGACTCCCAACCAAACCATACTCAATTCCCTCTTGCTTAGCCCAAGAAATATACTCCTCAACATCTGACTTCTCAATCTGATGTTGATAAATAACCTGACCTTTTTTATCTTCGATATAAGCCCCATTCAAGGTCACAAAAAAGTCAGGCTTGAGTTCACGAATCTCTGGAACGACACCAAAAATCCCTCGTCCAGAGGCAATACCTGTCAAAATTCCTTTCTCACGTAATTGCTTAAAAACAGTTGGGATTGAAGACGGAATAAAACCAGTCTTGGAATTTCGCAAGGTATCATCAATATCAAAAAAGACAATCTTGATCTTTTTTGCCTTGTATCTTAATTTCGCATCCATCTCACTACCTCTTTCAATCTAACTCTTTCCATTATACCATAAAGTAGAGAAATCCCACATCCCCAATAAAATCCTTGTCTCTTATCCGAATTCCTTTACTAGATACAAAACCAAATCATCATTATTTTGGCAAGTTGCATTCATTTCCAAGGGTTGATTTCGATACCAGACACCTGTCCCATCTGGAATGTAGCCCCGTCTGATATACAATCTCTGGGCAGGGCCATAGCCTAAGTGCAAACCTACACCAAGAGTGACCTTACTCGAAACAAACTTGACTCGTTTTTCTGCTTCTTCTAGCAGTCGATTCCCAATCCCTTGATTTCGAAAAGGCTCAAACACATTAAAATCTGATAATTCTGGATAGACTTCTGCAAAAGGACCATGTTTAGCAGAGGGCAAAATAGTAACGTAGCCCGCTACAGCACCATCAATCTCTGCAACTAAGACTTCTCTCTCCCCGCTTTCCTGTTCCAGAAAATATCTATCCAAAATTTCCTCTCTACCAGGCCAACCCTGATTGATAAAACCTTGGGACAGGTGTTGGATATCCGATTCAATCATTTTTCTAATAACAGCGTTTCCCTTCATAAGATGCTCCTTTAAAAATTCCTACTATCATTATAGCACGTTTATAGAGAAAGAAAAAAGAAGCAGCCGGGTCTTGACTCGCTGAGCTCATGAAAAAGAGGTCCACTGGACCCCAACTCACTCTCTCATTTCAGGCTCGTAAAAAAAAGACCCGTCGGGGTCTGAAAAAGAAGTCCACCCGGATCCAACTCGCATTCTCATTTCAAGGCTCGTGAAAAAAAGACCCGTCGGGGTCTTTTCTTTAATCTTCGTTTACGAAAGGCATCAAAGCCATTACGCGAGCGCGTTTGATAGCTGTTGTTACTTTACGTTGGTTTTTAGCTGAAGTTCCTGTTACACGACGAGGAAGGATTTTCCCACGTTCTGAAACGAAACGGCTAAGAAGCTCAGTATCTTTGTAATCAACATATTCAATTTTGTTTGCTGCGATGTAATCAACTTTTTTACGGCGTTTGAATCCGCCACGACGTTGTTGAGCCATGTTTTTTCTCCTTTATAATTTTAGTTGTCCATTAGAATGGTAAATCATCATCTGAAATATCCAATGGATTTGTTGCTCCAAATGGATTTTCATCACGTGAAAAGTCTGGTACTGAATTTGTAGGTGCTGAATAGTTTGTAGTTGGTGCAGAGTAAGCTCCACCTGTATGACCTTCACGCACGCTACGGCTTTCCAACATTTGGAAATTCTCAGCCACGACCTCTGTCACGTAGACACGTTGTCCTTGCTGGTTATCGTAACTACGAGTCTGGATACGACCAGTCACCCCGATAAGTGAGCCTTTTTTAGCCCAGTTAGCAAGGTTTTCAGCCTGTTGGCGCCACATAACGACATTGATAAAATCAGCCTCACGTTCACCATTTTGACTCTTAAATGTACGGTTTACTGCAAGAGTAAAAGTCGCAACTGCTACATTTGATGGGGTATAACGCAACTCAGCGTCGCGTGTCATACGCCCTACAAGTACAACATTGTTAATCATAGTTTACCTTCTTACGCGTCAGTTTTGACGATCATGTGACGAAGAATGTCAGCGTTGATTTTTGAAAGACGGTCAAACTCTTTAAGAGCTACGTCGTCGTTTGCTTCAACGTTAACGATGTGGTAAAGTCCTTCACGGAAATCTTTGATTTCGTATGCAAGACGACGTTTTTCCCAAGATTTTGATTCAACAACAGTTGCACCGTTGTCAGTCAAAATAGAGTCAAAACGTGCTACCAAAGCGTTTTTAGCTTCTTCTTCAATGTTTGGACGAATGATATAAAGAATTTCGTATTTAGCCATTGATATGTTCCTCCTTTTGGTCTAATGACCCCAAGACTTTGCAAGGGGTAAGTGAGGTTCGCTCACAATAAACTATTATACTAGAAAAAAAGTTTTTACGCAAGTAAAAACACCGAAATAAAAAAAGAAGATGACGAATCATCTTCTCAAAAACTATGAGTTTTTAGTCTTCTTTTTTCTTGCGAGCAAGAAGTCCAAATCCACTTAGGGCTCCAAGAAGTCCAAGCGCTGCAAGACTAGCGTTAGCTTCTGTACCTGTGTTAGGCAATTCTTTTTGACCATCAACATATTTAGGTGTTGCTGGTTGAGTAGCTGAATCAGTTGGTACTGATACTTCAGCTGGTGTTGTAACAGCAGGTTGGTTTGGAGTTGTTGGTTGTTCTTGATGTCTAGGAGTTTCAACTTCAGATGGTGCTGTTCCCACTTTCTTATAGTGATGTAAGGTATTTCCTTTAGCATCCGTTGTTGAATAACTAAATTCATATCCTTCCAACTCTATTGGATTGTGTTTTCCTTCTTTATCTGAAATAATTCGGTTACCATTTTCATCAAGATATTCCGTTACAATCTGAACAGTTGAATCGCCATTTTGAGAAATGACTCCTCCACCATTTTGTGATTTAGGTGTTACTGTTACTGGTACTTCTAATTCGATAACATCGCCATTTGGTAATTTCACCTTAACTTTAACAGCTTTTTTAACTCCTGATGTTTCTGTTGTTGGAATTTCTCCGACCTCAACAATTTCCCATCCTTCTGGTAGATCTACTTTCTTCTTAACATCTTCTTCAGTAATCGGTGTTCCCACTTCTACTACAATAGGTGTTACTTTCGGTGTTACAATGATTGGTACTTCTACCTCAACAATTTCTCCAGTTGGAACTTTAATCTTCACTTTAACGCTTGGTTTCACTCCAGCCGGAATGGTTGTTGGAATTTCTCCTACTTCTACAATTTCCCATCCTGGTTCTTTTGGAAGATCGATATGACCTTTTACATCATCTGGTGAGATTGGAGTTCCTTGCGGTACAACAATTTGTCTTACCGTTGGCGTTACGATGACTGGTACATCAACAGTAATCTTACGTCCATCTGGCAATTCAATTTCTACTGGAACGACAGGTTTTGTTCCTGGTGTTTCTGTTGTTGGAATTTCTCCTACTTTTGTTACTTTCCAGCCTTTTGGTAATTCAAAATGTTTCTGAACATCTTCTTGAGTAACTGGTGTTCCTACTGAAACTACTACAGGTGTTACTTTTGGTGTTACGATGACTGGAATATCCATCGTTACTTGAATTCCATTAGGTAATTCAACTACAACTGGAATACTTGGTCTTTCACCTGGAACATCTGTTGTAGGTTTATCTCCAATAGAAATAACTTTTACTCCTTTTGGAATGTGTTTTTCAACATCCTCAGTAGTAATTGGATCACCTAGTTTTTTAACGATATCGCTAACAGGAGTAACATTCACTGGGATTTCTACAGTTACTACCTTACCATTTGGTAATGTGATTGTTACTTTAACTGGATCCTTCTTGCCTGGAGTTGTTAAGTCCGGTAAGTCTCCTACATTAACTGTAGATCCTTCTGGTACTTTGATTTGTTTCAAGACATCTTCTGGAGTTAGTTTATTTTTTGTTACTGGAGTTTCAATTGGTGTAACTGGCGTTACAGTTACCGGAACATCCACTGTGATAACTTTACCATTTGGCAATTCAATTGTTACCTTAACCGGATTTTTCTTACCTGGTGTTGTTAAGTCTGGAATGTTTTCTACATTCGTTACCTTGCCACCTTCTGGAACTTTAACATATTTAGAAATATCATCTTTTGTTAAAGGTGTATTCGTCACTGGTGTTTCGATTTCCTTAACCGGCGTTACATTCACTGGGACTTCCACTGTAATTACTTTTCCATTTGGTAATTCTACCGTTACTTTAACTGGATCTTTCTTACCTGGCGTTGTTAAGTCTGGAATGTTCTCAACATTCGTTACCTTGCCTTTTTCAGGAACTTTAACGTATTTAGAAATATCATCTTTTGTTAAAGGCGTATTCGTCACTGGTGTTTCAATTGGTTTTGGTTTAGCTTCCACTACTTTAATCGTTGCTGGAACTTCAACTAAAACCTTTCCATTTTTGTCTTTTACTACGACTGTTACCGGTTTATCTCCAACAGTTGTTGCATCAAATGGTTCAGTTTGTCCCTCAGGAACTTTGTATTCAAATGTTGAACCTGCTGGATAATCACTTGGAGTAATATTATCTTTTGGTTTTGGTTGATTTTCACCTGTAGCATTAATAGGAATTAACTGTTCTTTTCCTTCCACTACTTTAACCTTAGCTGGAACTTCAACAAGTGTGTCATCTCCATCTTTGGCAACAACGACTACATCTTTTTCGCCTGGTGTTGTTGTGTCCACTGGAGTCTTATATCCAAATGTAATTTCATCTGGATACTCTTCTGGATTAATGCTCTTAGAAGCATCTGGTTGTTTATTTGTTTTATCAACCGGCACATATTGTGTCTTCGGTTCTACAACCATTACTTTTGCAGGAACTTTCGCAATGACCTTGTCTCCAATTTTAGCTACTACAACAACATCTTTCTCTCCCGGTGTTGTTGTGTCTACAGGAGTTTCGTAAGTAAACTCTGTATCTTTAGGGAATGCTTTAGGATCAATACTTCCTTCAACCGCTGGTTGTTTTTTATCTTTGTCTACTGGCACAAATTGTGGATAGCTTTCTACTACACGTACTGTTGCAGGAACTTCAACTAATACCTTATCCCCTTGTTTCACAACAACGGTAACTTTCTTGTCGCCTGATGTAGACGTATCTACTTCTTCTTTATACTCAAATGTTGCATCTTCTGGATAATCATCCGTATCAATACTATCTTCTGGAGACGGTTGTTTCTTACCTTCATCCACTGGAACGATTTGAGGGTAACCTTGTACAACCTTCACTTTTGTTGGCACTTCTACAAGTGTATCATCTCCATCTTTGGCAACAACGACTACATCTTTTTCCCCTGGTGTTGTTGTATCTACAGGAGTTTTGTACTCAAATGTTGTGCCATCTGGATATTGTTCTGGATCAATACTCTTAGATGCATCTGGTTGTGGTTTGCTTGGATCTGCTGCCACATATTGTGTCTTAGGATCTACTACCACTACTTTTGCAGGAACTTCTACAATTGGTTGACCATTTAGTTTTGCTACAACTGTGACATCTTTTTCACCTGAAGTGGTTGTATCTACTGGTGTCTTATATTCAAATGTTGTGCCATCTGGATATTCTCCTGGTGTAACACTATCTTTCGCTTCAGGTTGTTTTTTAGCTGGATTTGCCACTACAAATTGTGGTGTACTATCTACTACACGTACAATTGCTGGTACTTCTGCAAGTACTTTATCCCCTTGTTTAACAACGACTGTTACTTTCTTATCTCCAGGTGCAGTTGTATCTACTTCTTCTTTGTATTCATATGTTGCATCATTTGGATAGTCTGAAGTATCAATATTATCTTCTGGTGAAGGTTGTTTTTTATCTTCACTTACTGCCACTAATTGTGGGTATCCTTTAACAACTTTCACTGGTACATTAACAGTTTCTTCACGTTTATTATCACCTGAACCGTAGGTTACTGTTACTGGCGCTGTTAATGTAGCATCTCCAACTTTTCCAGTTGTTTCAGGAATTTTAGTTTCATCTACTGTTTTGTCATTTCCTTCTGTAGTAACAGCATCTTTTAATTTTCCAGCTGTTGGCTTATCACCTTCTACAACATAAACAGGAGTTGGTGTTGAAACTTTTGGTGTTAATTTAATGGTGAAGTTTTGATCTGTATCTGAATCTGAATCAAATGTTGGATCTTGATCAAATGGGTTTTCTTTAACTGTATAACCCATTGATTTTAATACATCAATACGCGCTTGAATTTTTTCTTCTGGAATTTGTGTTCCTACTTTACCAGTAAGATCAGTAATATTGAATTTATCATCTAATGATGTTTCTTTACCATTAGCATCTACAGAAACAAAATTCACTGTAGCTTTTTGAATTCCAGGTGCGTATTGAATTGGAGTTTTACCGAATTTATCAGTTGGGTCAAAGTTATCTGGAACTTTGTATCCTTTAGATGGATCTGCAGGATCAACTGGTGTTAATTCTACTCCATTATAGGTTGGAACATATCCTTCTACATAAGGAATTGTTACTTTACTGAAATCACCAGGTTTTGTTGGATCATTTGGATTATTAGGATAATTGATTTTTTCTGGTGCATCTTGTGGTTTTTTACCAGCTGGATACTCAGGTGTAAATGATCCAATTTCTTTATAAAGAACTTTTGTTACTTCTGGAGTAACTGTTCCATCTTGTGCAGGAACTGGAGCTTCTTTTTCAGCTACTGTTTTATCTGCTTCTTTTACTAATAAGTAATTTTCTACAACCGGTGAATCAACAGCATTGAATTTACCTTTTGTTCCATCTGCTGTAGCATCTGTTAATTTATCCGCTTCATTGTAAACTTCCCAATCAGAGTAAGTTACTTCTTTTGTTTCAGGGTTAACAGTCGCTGTACGTTTGTAAGTTACTTTTTGTACTTTTTCAGCATATAAAGGAGTTGCATCATCTTTATTTGCATCTTCTTCTTTTAGATACTTAATGGTACGTGTTACTTCTTTCACTAAGTCTTCACGTGCCAATCCTGCTGGATATTTACCAAGATTTTCATCTCCAGGTTTAACAGGTGTATCTGGTGCTTTTGGAGATACAGGAGATGATGTGCTTGGATCTGTTGGATCAGTTGTTACTGTTGGATCCACTTTAATCAAATCTAAGACATGAACCGTAACATCTGTTTCTAGAGATTTTTTCCCTTCACTATCTGTAGATTGAACTTTTACAGTGTAATCTCCAACTTTCGTTGTATCTAGATTACCTGCATCACTTACTGCGACTGTTGGTTTAGTTGACTCAACACCATCACGATCATCTTCAAGGTCTGTTGCTGATGGTGTAGCTTTTTCTAGAACTTTTTCATTATTCCATTTATCAACTTCTTTTGTTTTATAAACGTAAAGTTCATTTTTTGTGACAGCTACTGTTGGAGCATCATTTACAATATTACTATTCGCCACATCAGAATCGTTACCAACTGGAGATGTCGCTGTTACAGCAATTTTATCAATCCCTGCAAGTCCGTGTAAGTTAATATCATCTCCTAAATTAACTTTAAGCTTTCCATCGATAACTTCTAATTTATTATCTCCACGATACCAACCATCATCTTTTTTGACAAGTTCAATTTTTTTATTATCAGGTAAAGTAATATTAATTTTTTTTCCGACTTCATTTTCTAATTCGAAATTCTTTTTAATCTCTGCAACTTTTTCACTCAATTCGTTATCGCTCAAAGTTACACCATTATTTTTTGCTACTCGTAAAATATTTTCTTTAATTTGTTCTTCTGTTGGTGTAAGAGATCCAACGGTATCACCCGTAGAAACCAATAAATATTTTTCCTGATTATTGTCTTTTTTATCACCAACAATTCTATCCGTATGAATTTCTTCTACAGTAGGCGCTTTAGGTTTTCGTGCATCAATATAGATGGTTCTATTATAGTAGTAATCTGGATTATCTGACCATCTTAAGCCGTTAGAATTATAATTTTCCTCGGTACTGTACATACCACCAGCTCCATTTATCTTCCAGCTATACAGAGAATTCCCTTCAGCATCAACTCCACCGAATCCACCAGTACCTGATACTTCAAACGTGGCATCTCCCACATAGTCATCTTTTGTAATAAATGGAATTGAAAATTTACGTGATGTTTTACCAGTCGCTTGTAAATTATTTTTACCATATTGAACAGCATTTAAGTTCATACTTAATGTACGAGTTGCCGCATCATAACGAACATTCGTTAGATAGCCTTGATCAGTCCAAATGCTTTCTCCACTTGCCTTAGATAAATCTAATTTTTCATAGTTCGTTTTACTTACTGTTCCTAGTTCAACCCCCTCTGGAACTTTCACTTTAATATTAAACGTTCCGCCATAAGGGAATGTATTTTCCATTCCACCTACGTTTTTAAGTTCAAGATTTAGTTTCCCTTCTTGTGAACGTTTATATAATTTATCTTTGGAATAACCATGCTCCCCAGTTTTACCATTACTTGTAACATTACTTGTTAACTGCATACCTGGTCCAGTAGCAACACCAACTCCACCAATTAAGAATCCGTCCTCTACATCTTTAAACTGTCCATCATCATTTGCTGTAATTGTAATTTTTACTCTACTAGTTCCCTCTGGAATCGCAAAAAGTCTTGATAGATTATTCCAACCATCTGCAGGAGTTCCATATCCTGATCCTGCGGGTCTATTTGTTGCTGTGTCTGGAGCCTGCCCATTTTTCATTGGAACTGATGCAATTTTTTTACCAGTATAAGCATCTGTTACTTCAACTTTAACTTCTTCTCCTCCGTTAGACAAAGCTGCCTTTCCATATGCCCCATTATGAACCAAATTAAAGAATAATTGAGAATTTGGATTGACATCATATTCTTTGGATAAAGTTACTCCTTTGCTACCTAATTCTAAATAGTAATCTCTATTAGCTACACTACCCTTATCAGGATTCTTCATTCCGTCTAGAGTTGGTAATCCTCCTAAAAACTTACCACTAGCATTTGGTTGTTCTTGTGTAGCCGTTGTAGTAGTTATTTTCCCATTATTATCATATGCTTTAGCATTTTTAGGTTTTTCAGTTCTTTCTGCACCTAATGTATAATCAGTTGGTTCCTCTGGTCTAACTGCATGAATATAATCTTTTGTTCCTCCAATTTTCCAACCATTCAACATTCCACTTTCTGCATCTGTAGCTGTTATTTTCTTTGTTTTCCAATGATAAGTTACCTTACCGTAATGTGTACCACTTTGTAAATTGTTTACTTGATCTTCTATCGTTTTACTTTTTGATTCTACAGAAGCACCTGTAAAATCCATTTCACCAAAACCGTTTTTTAAATTTTCAAAAACTCCATTTGCTGGGTTATTTCCATAGCCTGCTTTATTATTATTAATTGGAGCTCCCCAGTTTTCGGAACGACTTAAATAATAGCCCAATTTGTCTTTCTCTTGTTTAATTTTTGTCCATTCAGCTTGTAAATTTTGTTCAGTTTCACTATTATTCGTTGATGCATTAATCGCATTTCGTTTAACTTCTTCAGCTTTGTTAACTATTGCCTTTAAAATATCTAATTTTTCTTTATTTTTCTTTCCTTCACCAAGGGATTCTTCTTTAGTAATTTCAACCTTTACCTTTTCAATCTCAGAAGTAAGTTCAGTATTTAGTGCAGTTATTTTTTCACGATAATTTGTCCCACTCGTTGTCCCGGCAGCCTCTCTAAACCCACTTTCCCCATTTCCAGGAATCGCTTGTCCATTACGTGAGTCTTGATTTTGTTTTTCTTCCTTCTTTTCTGCTTTTGGCATACTTTCAACAACGAAAGCTTTACCGTTTACTGCTGATGTAGCTTTTGCTACTTCTTCTTTTGTTGCAGCTTCATTTGCAACTACAGCTTTTGCATTTGCTAATTCTACTTTTACAGACTCAATTGCTGAAGCTGTTTTTTCAGTTGATGCTACTTTTTCTAAAGCTGCTTCTAAACGAGCAATAGCTGCTTCCAACTTGCTTGTGTCAGCCTTTGTAGTTGGTGCTGATGGTTGTACTACCTCAGATGCAGATGTTGCTGTAGCTGGGGTTGCTGGTTGTTCTACATCAGACGCTAGTTTTTCTAAAGCTGGTGCTGTTGGTTGCTCAGTTGCTGGTGTCGCCACAGTTGATGTAGAAGTTTCAGTTGAAGCTACAGGCTTGCTTGAATCTGCTTGATTTCCAGCATCAGGACTTGCTTGTTCGCTAGTCACTATAGCTGATGTACCTTGCTCGTGAGCCTGAACAGTCGCTGCCCCACCAAACATCATATAGGCTGCTACAGCTACTGACGCTGCTCCAAAACTATACTTACGGATTGAAAAGCGCTGGACTTTTTGTCCGTGGTACTTGTCCATTCTTGAATGCATGATTACTCCTCGCTTGTAATTATTCATCAATAAAATGAAGTCAAAGTCATTCCCATAGATTCACTCTCTTAAAAAATCACTTTGACCCTCTTTTTTCGATTGTTATATCAATTGTACCATACATATCTATTTATATCAATTGATACTACTTATACTCTTCGAAAATCTCTTCAAACCACGTCAGCTTCCATCTGCAAACTCAAAACAGTATTTTGAGCTGACTTCGTCAGTTCTATCTACAACCTCAAAACGGTGTTTTGAGCATCCTGCAGCTAGCTTCCTAGTTTACTCTTTGATTTTCATTAAGTATTAGAAGTAAAAAAGAAAAAAATTCCGACATAAAAAGATGCTGGGCAAAAACGCAATTTCAAGAGAAAATGAGGTAAATCTTCACACAATAAAACGCATAGCATCAAGGATTTTCAATACCTGACACTATGCGCTTTTTGCTTTTAAAGATTTTTTACCCAGCCTTCAAAAACTATGAATTTTTAGTCTTCTTTTTTCTTGCGAGAAAGAAGTCCAAATCCACTTAGGGCTCCAAGAAGTCCAAGCGCTACGAGGCTAGCGTTAGCTTCTGTACCTGTATTAGGCAATTCTTTTTGACCATCAACATATTTAGGTGTTGCTGGTTGTTTTGGTTGCTCAGGTACTGCTGGTTTCTCAGGGCTTGTTGGCTCTTGTGGAGAAACTGGTTGACTTGGTTCAACTGGAGTTGGTTTTTGAATCTTGCGATAAACATGACGGATATTACCATTAGCATCTTTTTCTGTTTTCACTAATTCATAACCTGACAAGTCCTTACTTGGTTTTTCTCCATCTTCTTTAGGAATGATTAATTCTCCGTTTTCATCTACATAAGTTGTGATGATCTTGTATTCGAATGGAGTTGGAGTAGGTGTTGGAGCTGGTGGTGTCACCGGACTTGGTGTTGGTTTTTCTACTTTTTCGTAGACATGTTCCACGTCACCATTTGGTAATTTCTTAGTCTCAACGAAGCGGTATTCTGGGATGTCTTTCTTATCTACAGATCCACTTTCTTTTGGTTTGATTTCATTACCATCTTTGTCTTTGAAGAACGTTGTTACTTTTTCGTAAACGTGTTCCACATCTCCATTTGGTAATTTCTTAGTCTCAACGAAGCGGTAACCTGGGATGTCTTTCTTATCTACAGCTCCACTTTCTTTGTCTTTGATTTCTTTACCATCTTTATCTTTGAAGTATGTTGTTACTTTTTCGTATACGTGTTCTGTATCTCCATTTGACAATTTCTTCGTTTCTACGAAACGATATCCTGGGATATCTTTCTTAGGTTGCTCTCCCTCTTCTGTTGATTTAACAGGTTTATTGTCTTTATCTACAGTAATTAGGTTTCCTTCTTTGTCCTTGAATGAAGTTGTTACTTTTTCGTAGATGTGTTTAGTGTTACCTTTTTTATCTTTTTCAGTCTTAACAACTTTGTATCCTGGAATTGGTTCAGATGGTTTTTCCCCGTCTTTAGATGGAATAAGTTTTGTTTCTTTACCATCTTTTCCTACCACTACAAATTCAGTATCAGGACGTACAGTTGGTGTATAAGTTTTAGAAACTGCTTTACCATTTTCATCTTTAACTTGAACTGTTACTCCAGAAGCTTTTCCTACAAAGTCTTTTTCTGGTATGAATTCAACAACACCATCTTTAAGTACGTATGTTCCTTCTCCTGGAACTGTAACTTCTTTCACTTCTTTTCCATCTTTATCTACTAGTGTTAGAGTAGATTTATCAAGAGCAACTTCTTCATGACCTTTGTTAAAGTTCACTGTTGTATTATCTTGATCTGGAGTATCAAATACTACAGGAGATTTTTGAACAGCACCACGTGGACCTTCAGTTTCTGATACTTCACCTGTTGGTGTTACCGGCGTCACTGTTGGTGTATATGTCGCTGTTGTTGGTGTTCCATTCGCATCTTTTGCTTGTACTGTCACTGGATCTGGTGTTCCTGTGAAGTCTTTGTTTGGTGTGAATGTTACTGTTCCAGATTTTGGATCGATTTTGTACTTACCAACTTCTTTTCCATCTTTAGTAGCTGGAATTTCAGTTTCTGTAATTGGTTCTTTTGTAACCGGGTTGTAGAAGGTCGCTGGTTGAGTTTCATCAATCTTGATTGGTACTTTCACGTCACCTGATGTAAATGTTGGTTTACCTTCTTGAGTCTTACCTTGGATTCCTGTTGATTCTGCAGGTGTTCCTGTCGGTGTTACCCCTGTAAAGTTAGGTGTATAAGTTGTTTTCGCTACAGTACTGTTTGTATCTTTTGCTTGTACTGTTACTGGTTCAACTTTTCCAACATAAGTTTTGTCTGTTGGTGTGAATTTCACTTCGCCTGTTGGAGTTCCATTTGGATCTTTAACAAGTGAGTAAACTCCAATTTCTTTACCGTCTTTATCCGTTACTGTTACTGTTTCAACTTCATTTCCTGATTTATCTAGTAACTTAATTGTAGATTTATCGATTGGAGCTGGTGTTTCAGGAGCTTTTTGAGGGTTACCTGGAATAAATTCAACAGTTCCTGTTTGTTCTACCCCTTGTGGTCCTTCTGAAGTTGCTGGGTTCGCACTTGGGTTTACTGGAATGATTGATGGTGTATATGTTGTTTCTACTGTTCTTCCAGCTGTATTTTGAGCTTGTACTTTTGCTGGAACTACATCACCTGCATACGGTACTGTAGGATCTGGAGTAAATGTTACTTCACCAGTTTCTTTGTTTAATGTATATTCCCCAATTACTTTACCTTCTGGGCTCTTAGCTGGTACTTTTTCAGCTGGTTGATTGTTTTCATCTAATAATGTTGTCTTAGATTTATCAATTAGGACAACATCAGAACCTGCTTTGAACTCTACAGTTCCTTTTTGAACTGCACCTTGTACATCTACTGAAGTTGCTTCTTCTGCAGTTGGGTATGTTGGTGTAATATTTGGAGTATATGTTGTTACCGCTAGTGTACCATTCTTATCTAACGCACCAATTTCAGCTGGTGGTACTGCACCTACATAGTTTACATCAGTTGGTGTGTAAGTAACTTTATTTGTAGCCGGATCAAGTCTGTATTCCCCGATTTTATTACCATCTTTATCAAATACGTCTTGTACTGCGTCCGCCGCTAACGGTTGACCATTTTTATCTAATAGTCTTGCACTTCCTTCTTGAATCGCAACTGTTTCTTTTGTACCATTTACTGTAACTTCTCCTCCAGTGAATGTTACTGTTCCTTCTTGAGCTACACCTTGAGGAGCTGTTGATTCAGCTGGTTCTCCTTGTGGTTCTACTGGAACAATGTTTGGAGTGTAAGTTGTTTCTGCTGGTGTTCCGTTTGAATCTTGCATACGGACACGAGCTGGTAATACTTTACCTGAGAATTTCTTATCTGTTGGCGTGAAGATTACTTCTCCTGTAGTTTTATCTACTGTGTAATCCCCTACTTTATTACCTTTTTTATCTGTTGCCGGTAATGTCTCAACTGGGTTACCACTGTCATCCACTAGTGTTAATGTTTCAGGTTTCATTGTTGAAGTATCTGAACCAGGTGTGAATGTAGGAGTTCCTTTTTGAGTATCCCCTTGTTTTGCAGTAGATTCTGCTTCTTTAGCTGTTGGTTCTACTGGTGTGATGTGTGGTGTGTACGTAGCTGTTGCTTTTGTACCATTTTCATCTTCACCTTGGATTGTTACTGGTTTAACATCTCCAACATAAGTTTTATCTGTTGGTGTAAATACCGCAGTTGGTACTCCATCTACCACTTTAAGTGTGTATGTTCCCACAACATTTCCGTTTGGATCTTTTGCTGGAACTTCAGTAGCTGGTTGTCCATCTTCTCCTAATAATGTGTAAGCATCAGGATTCATCGGTACTGATTTTTCTACTTCAACTGGGTTATCATTCTTATCTAAGTAAGTAACTTTGTTTTTACCTACTGTAAATGTAATTTCTTTTTCTTGTGTAACTCCTTGAGGTTTAGTTGTTTCTCCACCTTCTGCAGTTGGTGTTACTGGTTTAACTTTTGGTTGGTAAGTTACTGTACCTGTTGAAGTTACTGGGTTTCCATCTTTATCTACCCCTACTTTACCGTTAAATGAAACTTTAACTGGATCTGGATCACCTGTAAAGTCTTTATTTGGTGTAAATACTACTTCACCTGTTGATGGAGTAATTGTGTAAGTTCCGACTGTTTTACCATCTTTTGTAGCTGGAATTTCAGTTTCATCTGTTGGATTTCCTGTCTTAGGATCCACTAATTTAACTGGGAATTCTTCTGAAGGAGTAATTTTGTTTCCTGCAGTATCTTTGAATTCAGGAGTTCTTGTTTGTTTTGCTCCTTGAATATCGTTAGATTTTTCTTTTCCATCTACGATTTCACGTTTCATTACGTGAGGGATGTAACGTCCATCCATTGAACCTTTTTCTGAGGCTCCTTCTGGTGTTACTTGTTCACTGATTAATGTTAATTGGTCGCCGTTATCCCCTTCACCGTTGACGATTGGTTTACCAATTTTACCCCATCCAGTTGTAGCACCGTTCGTATCTGTACGACGGATTGTAATACCGTCTGCATCTCCAACGAATGTAGCTTCTGGAACGAATTCTACATTAACATCTTTCCCTTTAGCTGTGACTTTATATTTCCCTTGTCCTGGTACTACATAGTAGCCATCTACTAATTCTGCTTCTGTTACAACTGAACCATCAGCTTTAACAATTTGTGGTTGAACTGTTTCGTCAATAGCTGCTTTTTCTTCAAAATTATAGTCCTTATTTCCATAAGCGTTGAATTTAACAGTTGAATGTTGAGTCGCACCTTGGATATCGTAAGTTTCTTCTTTTGTACCTCGTGGTGGAATTGTTTGTTGGATTTGGAAGTCTTCTACTTCCCCAGAATAAGCAATTCCTGTAGCTTCTTTAACGTCTGCTTTATCATTCGCGATACGTAAACGAGTTGCTAATTTAGTAGCAGTTACATCTACATTTTGAACAGGAGTGTTCCAAGTTAATGTTACTTCTCCGTCTTTTGTAATTTCTTTGATTTCAGCACCTTCGTTTTCGTCGAATTTACCATTGTTGTTAAAGTCAATCCATCCATTTACGAATGCATTTTTACCGCCACCTAAGTGAGCGTCAAATGTCAATGAGTAAGTACCGTCATTAACTTTTTTCAGTTTGTAGTTATCGCCTTTTTCTACTTTATCACCCATTAATTGGCGAGCACCTTCGTCTCCACCTTCACCGTTCACATCATCATATTTGAAGGCTGTTTCATCTGTAATTTTTTCAGTACGAATATCGATATCTGGCTCTTTTGAACCTAAGTAAGGTTGTGTGATTCCAGCACCTTTTGCAATCGCGTGTCCTACTTTACCGTAAGAAGCTGGAGCATCCCCTTCATCTAATACCATGAATCCGAACATAGCTCCTTGTTGACCACTTGATAGGATATAAACACCTAGGTTTTTAGCATTACGTGTTAAAACAACTGGTGTAGACATACCAGAGTCACGGTGAGTAACCGCTGGTCCAAATACTTGTGTTCCTAAACCATCACTATAAACTGTTCCATCTTTATCTGTTACTGTCGATACTGTTTCTTCAGTAATTTCTGTTGAACGGAATCCTTTTGCTTTATCAGCGATGAATGGTGCAAAGGCTGGTTTTCCTGAACCTTCGATAGTGTAAGATTGCCCTAATTGACGACCTTGACCGCCTCCAACTGGAGTTAAGTTATAACGGTTATCATAAGATTCTGCAGTATAAGAACGAGCTGTTGGAACTCTATAAGTTGTATTTGATAATTCAGTTACTAATTCGAAGCCATCTCCATCTGTTTTGTAGATTTCAATCTCAGATGAACCCGCTTCTTCCCCTGTTGCGAATACTACGTTTGCTGGTACTTCTTTACCATTTAAAGTTGCTTTAACTTTAAATTCTACCCCAACGTTTGCTCCATTTTTTACAGATTGGATTACTGTTGTTCCGCCTGTATCAATTCCATTTGTTTTTGCTACAGAATATCCACCTTGACGAACTACTTTTACTTCTGCTGGTGTACCGTCTTTATAAACGTTCTTAGCATCTGGATCATATCCTGCTCCTCCACGTTCTTTATAAACGTCAGTTGAGTTAAATGGTTTAAGTGCTGTAACTTCCATTTCTACAACATATCCAGGAGTTAATTCTTGTTTGAACTTCGTTCCTACTTTTAGTTTCCCACCTGCATCAAGGTTTTCTACTACAGCTGTTTTACTTGTGATATCAAACCATTTAATTTGGTGTTTTAAACGTTCTGTATTTTTTTCTTTATATTTTTTCCAGTGATCAGCTTGTTCAGCTTCTGTTAATGGTGCTTCATCCACTCTTTCAGCTACATCAGCTAAGGCCACCTCAAATTTCCCATCACGATCAATTCCTGCTTTTTTAAGTTCACTGTAAACTGCAAGAATTGATTCATTTAAGCGAGCTAATTGAGCATCTACTTGTTCCTTTGTGACACTCTTATCAGCTAAAAGCACTTTTGATTCGTTAAGTACTGCTTGGTTCTTGGCTACTGCTGCTTCAATTGCTGCCCGGTTCTCTGCAGCTACTTCCTTCTTACGAAGTTCTGTAGCAGCAAGGGTATTGGTTACATCAGCTTCTGAAGAGACTTGTGTCAAGATAGTTGTTGCAGCCGAAACTGCTTTTTCTGTTGGTGTTGCATTTCTTTCTGCTTCTTCTTTGGCTGCCTTATCTTTATCAGTCTGTTCTTTCTCTAATCCAAGTTTATTTGATTCAGTTACAACTGTTCCCAATGCAGAGAGAATATCTTTTTGGATATCTACCTCTTCTTGCTTGGCTGTTTCATTAGCCAAAACAGCTTTTGCAGTTGTTAAAGCTTCACGAACATTAGCCACAACTGAAGCGTCCGCATATTTAGCAGTTGAAAGTTTAGATTCTAAAGTGGCAATACTTGCTTCAAGGGTTGTCTTACTTACTTTTTTAGTCTCTTCTGCTTTAACTTCAGGTTTTGCTTCTGCAGTTTTTTCAGTTTCTGGCTTTACTTCTGTAATATTCTGATCAGTTTTTTCAACTGAAGCTGCTACTGTTGTTTCGGCACCTTTTACCTCTGTCGCTGAAACTGCTCCATTACCTAAGAACATCAAACCAGCCGCAATTGCTACTGATGCTGCTCCAAAACTATACTTACGAATACCGTAACGAATATACTTTTCCGTTCTAAAATCTTGTTGTTTACCCTTCATTTAGAGTCACAACCTCCTTTATGCATATTTTTTTATATTGAATTGAAATATCCAGACAAATAAAAAGCCCCCCCTTAAATTTTTTAGCAATATTAAGAGGTTATCATTTTAGAAAGGGTTGCCAAATAATTATCAATATTACTTAATATTGTATCATGCCACTATTATTAATTCAAGTTTTATGCTTATGTATATTTATCGTTTCAATCTAATACTTCCTTGAAGAAAACAGCACATACATAAGTTTTTAAACAATAGGGTCAATGTACTAGAATACGAAACTCTATTCTGAACAACTAATAGTATATTTCTAGTAAAAATTCAATTTTATAAGAAAACGAAGTAAAGACTTTCACGAAAACAGCATATTATAAAGCTTTTGAATACCTGATAATATTTCCTTTCGTTTCTAGAGCTTTCCATAAAAAAAACGCCACATGGGCGTTTTCCTGTTCTTACGGTTTGATACGGTGCAACATACGTGGGAATGGAATAGCTTCACGGATGTGTTTTGTTCCTGCTGCGAAGGTTACCATACGTTCGATACCGATACCAAATCCACCATGTGGGACTGTACCGTATTTACGAAGGTCAAGGTAGAATTCGTACTCTGTACGATCCATACCAAGTTCATCCATCTTAGCAACAAGAGCATCGTAGTCTTCCTCACGCATAGATCCACCGATGATTTCTCCGTATCCTTCTGGGGCAAGCAAGTCTGCACAAAGCACGCGCTCTGGATTTCCAGGAACTGGTTTCATGTAGAAGGCCTTGATGGCTGCTGGATAGTTCATGACAAATGTTGGTACACCAAAGTGGTTTGAAATCCACGTTTCGTGTGGTGAACCAAAGTCATCACCATGCTCCAAATGTTCGTAGTCAGCGTCTTCATCATTCTCATGCTCTTGCAAGAGGTCAATGGCTTGATCGTAAGTGATGCGTTTGAAGGGCTCTGCAATGTAGCGTTTCAAGAGCTCTGTATCACGGTCCAAGGTTTCCAAGGCTTGAGGCGCACGATCAAGAACACCTTGTAGAAGAGCTTTTACATAAGCTTCTTGCAGGTCAAGTGATTCATCGTGTGTCAAGTATGAGTACTCAGCATCCATCATCCAGAACTCAGTCAAGTGACGGCGTGTTTTTGATTTTTCAGCACGGAATACTGGACCAAAGTCAAAGACACGACCAAGAGCCATAGCACCTGCTTCTAGGTAAAGCTGACCTGATTGGCTCAAGTAAGCTGGCGTTCCGAAATAGTCTGTTTCAAAGAGTTCTGTTGAATCTTCTGCCGCATTTCCTGAAAGAATTGGGCTATCAAACTTCATGAAGCCGTTCTTGTCGAAGAACTCATAAGTTGCATAAATGATCGCGTTACGGATTTGCATCACAGCTACTTGCTTACGAGAGCGTAGCCACAAGTGACGGTTGTCCATCAAGAAGTCTGTTCCGTGTTCTTTTGGTGTGATTGGGTAGTCTTGAGATTCACCGATTACTTCGATGTCTGTGATATCCAACTCATAGCCAAACTTAGAACGTTCGTCTTCTTTGACAATTCCTGTCACATAAACAGACGTTTCTTGGCTCAAGCGTTTGATGACATCAAACTTTTCAAGTCCTACTTCTTCACCAAATTTTTCGACAAAGTTTGGTTTAAAGGCTACACCTTGGAAGAAGGCAGTTCCATCACGCAATTGCAAGAAGGCAATTTTCCCTTTTCCTGATTTGTTGGCAACCCAAGCGCCAATCGTCACTTCCTGACCAACATAGTCTTTTACATCAATAATCGTTACACGTTTTGTCATTATTTTTCCTTTTCTTTTTTATTCTTTATGGCAAACTACTTCTATATTGTTCCCATCTGGGTCAATCATAAAAGCAGCATAGTAAATCGGATGCTCACTGCGATAACCAGGAGCCCCATTGTCTCGCCCACCTGCCTCTAAGCCAGCCTCATAACAAGCTTGAACCTCTTCCTTATTTTCTGCTAAAAAAGCAAAGTGAATAGGATCTTGAGTCCCCTGAGCCAGCCAAAAATCACCACCAGGATGAGGGCTGTTCGGGGCAAGAAAACTGATTAGAGAACTAGTCCTAAAAGCCAATTCATATCCTAAAGGAGCGAGAAATCTCTTATAAAATCCTTCTGAAATTTGTAAATCTTTTACCTTAATTTCAAAATGATCAATCATTCTCACTACCCATAAATGCTTTCAAGCGACTAACTGCTTCTTTAAGCGTATCTAGGTCTGTCGCATAGCTGAGGCGCACATTTTCTGGCGCTCCAAAGCCTGCTCCTGTTACCAATGCTACCTCGGCTTCTTCTAGGATAGCAGTTGTAAAGTCTGTCACATCAGTATAGCCTTTCATCTCCATTGCCTTTTTGACATTTGGAAAGAGATAGAAGGCTCCTTGCGGTTTGACCACTTCAAATCCTGGCACTTCCGCAAGAAGGGGATAAATGGTATTGAGACGTTCCTCAAAGGCCTGACGCATGCTTTCTACAGTATCTTGCTCGCCTGATAGGGCCTCAACTGCTGCATACTGAGCTACTGCTGACGGATTAGAGGTTGTTTGACCTGCAATCTTGGACATGGCAGCAATAATGTCTGCCTCACCGACAGCATAACCAATCCGCCAACCGGTCATGGCATAGGTTTTAGACACACCATTGATGACCACTGTTTGCTTACGAATTGCTTCAGATAGGCTAGAAATCGGTGTGAACTCATGGCCATTATAAACCAAGCGACCATAGATATCATCTGCTAAGATGAGAATATCCTTTTCTACAGCCCAGTTCCCGATTGCCAAGAGTTCCTCGCGAGTGTAAATCATACCTGTAGGATTAGATGGCGAATTTAGCACCAAAACCTTGGTTTTGTCTGTGCGAGCTGCTTCCAACTGCTCTACAGTCACCTTAAAATGATTGTCTTCCTTAGCAGGAACAAAGACTGGGACACCCTCAGCCATCTTGACCTGGTCTCCATAGCTGACCCAGTATGGGGTTGGGATGATAACCTCATCACCTGGATTGACCACAGCCATAAAGAAGGTATAGAGAGAATATTTGGCTCCAGCAGCGACTGTCACTTGATTTGGCGCCACAGAATAGCCGTAAAAGCGCTCAAAGTAGCTATTGACCGCCGCCTTAAGTTCTGGCAGACCTGAGGTTACTGTATAAAAAGAAGCACGCCCATCTTGAATCGATGCAATGGCGGCATCTTGGATATTTTTGGGAGTAGTGAAATCTGGCTCACCCAAGGTTAGAGACAGGATATCTCTTCCCTCAGCCTTGAGTGCTTTGGCACGGGCTCCAGCAGCCAAGGTCACACTTTCTTCCATTTCTAAAACACGGTTGGATAGTTTCATAGGCCCTCCTTATTGACCAATGCTCCTGTTTCAAAATCTACTAGATAAAAATCAGAACCTGACTTGACTTCCCAGATTGGCTTATCTTGATAACGACCAAAGGTAATCTTGTCAATCTCGCCTGCTCCTTTTTCCTTAGAAACCGCTTCTGCTTTTTCTTGTGAAACACCTTGATTTAGCTGATAAACGTAAATCTTATGGTCATCTTTTCCAATCAGGACAGCAAGTGCTTCTTGTTTTTTATTACGACCAAGAACGCTATAATAGGATTCCAAGCCATTGTATAAGTCAACCTGATCAGCCTGCTCTAATCCTGCATACTGCTGA
The DNA here is from genome assembly GCA_905221095.1 of bacterium. Classification (GTDB taxonomy): domain Bacteria; phylum Bacillota; class Bacilli; order Lactobacillales; family Streptococcaceae; genus Streptococcus. The sequence goes on along the minus strand of CAJNBV010000002.1, from coordinate 5,659 downwards.
GCTAATTTTTCTCCTTCACTTTTAGCTGTTTGATAGGGTTTCATACTCAGAAACACCAGATACAGAAAGGAAGCACTGATAACCACAAACAAAATCGTCATCCCTAGACCATACTGCCACAGTAGATTATTTTTTGCTTTGTTTTGTCTTTTTTTCACTCGTCTATTTTACCATCTATTAGGCTTTATTACAAGTGAATGCAAGAATACTCTTCGAGAATCTCTTCAAACTACGTCAGCGTCGCCTTACCGTACTCAAGTACAGCTTACGGCTAGCTTCCTAGTTTGCTCTTTGATTTTCATTGAGTATAAGCAACCAATTCTATTTCTTCCTTCAAAGCAAACAGATTTTTCTTGATTAAAACCGAGCAAGAAAAGTAAAGACAGCTCCAAAATCAACCTATTAAAAAACCTGAGCTTGACACTCAAGTTTTCGTAAATTTTTTTGATCTATGGGATCACTTTATCATCCATTCTTTTAGCCATTTTTCCTAAAAAGATAGGTAGTAGAAGGCCAATCATGACTAAAAAGAAGCCTAGATAAAGAAATGTTAGTACAAAGCCTAAATGGTCAATCAACCATCCTGTCAGTGGAAAGAACACAATCATACTCAGGCTAAACATCATAGAGTAAACACTCAGCATGGTTGCCCTTACTTCGCTTGGAAGGCGCTCTTGCAAATCATTGTCAAAAATCGGCTGAAAAAGAGCATATAGAGCATTACTAATCAAATAAATCAAAATATAGATTAGAGGTGTTCCAAAGTAGGACAGCAGGTAGGTAACTCCAGTCAGCAGGACGAGGATAGGGAAAAGCTTCAAGGTGGCATAGTTCTTGCCAATCTTACTCGCTAGATAGACTGCAACGATATTTAAGAGACTACCAAGTAGCATAACAGCTGAAATTTGCCAACCACTTAAATCTGGTAACTGATTTTGATAGTAAAAATAAAACATGCACATGAGTGTTCCGACAATCTGAGACAAAATCATCCAGTTGAAGAGCATGGGATTTTGCTCCAACTCTTCCTTAACAGTCCAAATAATCTGTTTCATAGTCACACTATCAGCTTTTTCTACCTTGACACTGGGTTCTTTCAGCATCCAAATCAGGAAAAGAACTATGATAGAAGTCGCAATCATGATATAGTAGGTCAGGTGCAATTGACCATGGACAAAAAATCCCGCCAACACTGTCCCCAAAGACCGAGTTCCTTCTGACACTCCTGATAGGAAGCTCGAAATGGATAGGTAACGCTCCTTTAGTCCAGCCTCTACAGCCGAGTCATAGACCATTGCTGCGCTTGTTCCTGAATCAAAATTATAAGACAAGGCACTCACCGCCATAGCTAGTGCATAAATCCAAAAATTTCCCTGCCCAGCCAACATAAGAATAGAAGACACAATCCCTGCTATTCGACTTAAATAAAGGTTGGTCTTATAGGAATAGCGGTCAGCTAACATACCAGATGGAATTTCACAGAGAAGACTGGTCGTATGAAAAATACTCTCCAGAAGTCCAATCTGCCAAAGAGACATTCCGTTTTGACTGAGAAAGAGAATCCAAAAACTGGTAATCCCTAAAAATGCAAAAAACTCAACTCCAGCCATCAGGCCAATATTTTTCCGATAATTTCTTATTAACATCTTTTCTCCTTTAACAAGTGTATTATTATTTCTTTTGTCCGTCACTTGTTAATCCGTGCCTTACATAATCTCCACCCCTTTTTAGATGCATTCTTCAATGCCATTATTGTTCCCTTAATGATTTATGAAATGATACCGGAAAATAGCTGTTCTGCGGTTTCTATTGCGAGTTTTCTTGTTTATTTTAGCACTTATGTCATCATATTACAAGAGAATATAGGAATACTCTTCGAAAATCAAATGCATTCCAGTCGCAAGTGACTAGAGTTTCTGCAGTTTTATAGTTTTCAAATTATCTTTGAGCAAATTTCTTGCAAGTCCTTTTGTTTTGTTGTAATATATCTTATAACAACGAGAGGTTCTCGTAAATTTTAAGAAAAAGGAGACACATCATGTCTAAAAAAGTATTATTTATCGTCGGATCACTACGCCAAGGTTCTTTCAACCACCAAATGGCCCTCGAAGCTGAGAAAGCACTTGCTGGTAAAGCGGAAGTTAGCTACCTCGATTATTCATCCCTTCCTCTCTTTAGCCAAGATTTGGAAGTTCAAACTCATCCAGCTGTAGCGGCTGCTCGTGAAGCGGCTCTGGCTGCTGAGGCTATCTGGATCTTCTCTCCAGTCTACAACTTCTCAATCCCTGGAACAGTGAAAAACTTGCTTGACTGGTTATCTCGTGCCCTTGACTTGTCTGATACACGTGGCGCTTCTGCCCTTCAAGACAAGTTTGTCACAGTATCATCTGTAGCTAATGCAGGTCACGATCAACTTTTCGCTATCTACAAGGACCTCTTGCCATTTATCCGTACACAAGTCGTTGGCGATTTCACTGCTGCACGTGTTAATGACTCTGCCTGGGCAGACGGAAAATTGGTTCTTGAAGAAACAGTCCTAAATTCACTTGAAAAACAAGCTCAAGACTTGATCAATGCGATCTAGTCATCACTAATCGCTAGTCTAAAACAGACAATCGGACAGACTTTTAGCCCTCTATATAAAAGAACTAGACAATTCATCAACAATCGAATGACTAGTTCTTGAAATACGAAAAAAGAACTAGAGTTCTCACAAATGAGTGATGTTTCTAGTTCTTTTTGATTTACAAAGACTTCATGTAGGGAAAGCTAGCAATGGTCAGATGAGATCATCTATTTAAGCTTCCTCTTCATCGTCTTTTTTCTTTTTGGCAAATAGCAAACCAAATGCCCCAAGAAGAGAGAGAACTCCTAATGCACCTGTAGTACGGTCTTCTTGTATACCAGTATTTGGCAATACTGCTTGCGGCTGAGAAACTGATGGATTCGTTTCTGACACTTCATTCGGCAATTGAGCAGGCACTTCAACTGTTTGACTTTGTTGTTCAGTCGGTTGAGTAGCTGGCATCTCAGCAGGATTAGCAGTATTCGGTCTAGGATTTGTATCGTCAGATGGAGTAGGTGGTCTTTGTTGACCGTCACCTGTTGGTCTAACTGGACTTACTTTCCTGAAAACGTGAGTTACAACATCATCTTTAGTTTCTGTTCTTACAAATACATAACCTTCAATTTCACCATGTTCAAATGCTTCATTGGCTTCACCTAATACCGTTGGAGCCTTAGCATCAGCTGGTCTCAATTCATGACCTTGTTCATCAGTCCATTTAGTGATGATTAACTGAACTTTAGGTAATTGTACTGGATCTGGAAGCTCTCCATTTACTGCACCATGGAATTCTGGGATGTCAACTGTTGGAGGATCTATTAAGTTCCCGTTTTCATCCACTCCTGTCGTTCCAATTAGGCCGTTGTATCCTGGATTTTCTGGTTGTACCTCTGGTTCTCCATTGACTCCACCTGCAAACTCTGGAATCTCATGAGCCGGAGCATCTGGGGTGTTTACTCCACCATTAAATTCCGGAATTTTCAAAACTTCTGGTTCACCTTTTGCATATGCAAATACCAATTCATCACGAGGAATGTTATGACTGACATTTGTTTCTGGATCAGTGATTGTTACATTTCCATCTGAAGCAACAATTACATCTTTTCCTGGATTTGCTTTTTTCACATTTTTCTTAACTTTATCTTGTTCAGCTTGTGTTAAGTTATCAGGATTTTTCACTGGTACTTTTTCTTTAGGAACCACTGGAGTAAAGTCTTTAGGATTAACTGTAATTGTAACTTCAACGTCTTCTGTACTTCTGTCTTGATAAGTTACAGTTACTACTCCTTTTTTCTCACCATGTTTAGAAGTATCTGGAACTTTACCATCTTTCCATTCAAATGTTGAACCTTCTGGTAAATCTTTAACATTATGAATACTATCTTTTGCTAGTGGGACTTGAGCATGTTCCACCGTTTGGGTTTTTGGTTGTGGATCGTAATCGTCTTTTTGTGGCGTTACTTCTACAGTGACGTTTACTTCTTCTGTACTCTTATCTGGGTAGGTGATTAATACTTTCCCTGGTTTACTTCCTGGGGTTGTATTGGTATCTGGTTTTTCTACCCATGTGTAGGTTGTACCTTTTGGTAGATTGTCAGTATTAATACTTCCTTCTGCACTTGGCTCACTACCGTGTTTTGCGGTTGGAGCTGGGTGTTTCGCAGTTGGATTGAACGTATCTTTTTGTTCTTTCACCGTAATTGGAACTGTCACTTCATCGACTGTTCCGTCAGGATATGTTACTAAGGCTACACTTGGATGTGCTCCTGGTGTGTTCACAACTGGAGTTTCTTTCCATGTGACCCTTGTGCCTTCTGGTAAGCCGGTTCTATCTACACTTGTTTCTGGATCTGGTACGTGCCCATTGTCCACTTCTTGCGCTATTGCGGTTGGTGTGTATTCATCATTTTGCGGAGTTACGTTTACCGTTACCGTCACTTCTTCCGTACTATGGTCTGGGTAGGTGATTAATACTTTCCCTGGTTTACTTCCTGGGGTTGTATTGGTATCTGGTTTTTCTACCCATGTATAGGTTGTACCTTTTGGCAGATTTTCTGTATTAATACTTCCTTCTGCGCTTGGGTCACTGCCGTGTTTTGCGGTTGGAGCTGGTTGCTTCGCAGTTGGATTGAACGTTTCTTTTTGTTCTTTCACCGTAATTGGAACTGGGACTTCATCGGTAGTTCCGTCTGGGTATGTCACTAAGGCTACGGTTGGATGACTTCCTGGTGTGCTGACATCTGGCGTGTCTTTCCATGTGACTCTTGTGCCTTCTGGTAAGCCGGTTTTATCAACACTGTCTTCTGACTTTGGCACTGTCCCGTTGTCCACCGTTTGGGCTTTTGGCTGTGGATCGTAATCGTCTTTTTGTGGCGTTACTTCAACCGTTACCGTCACTTCTTCCGTACTTTGGTCTGGGTAAGTGATTAATACTTTTCCGGATTTGTTTCCTGGTGTTGTATTGGTATCTGGTTTTTCTACCCATGTGTAGGTTGTACCACTTGGTAAACCATCTGTATTGATACTTCCTTCTGCGCTTGGCTCACTGCCGTGTTTTGCGGTTGGAGCTGGTTCTTTCGTCGTTGGGTTAAACGTATCTTTTTGTTCTTTCACCTTGATTGGGACTGTCACTTCATCGACTGTTCCGTCTGGATAAGTTACTAAGACTACACTTGGATGATTTCCTGGTGTGCTGACATCTGGCGTTTCTTTCCATGCGATTGTTGTTCCGCTTGGTAAACCTGTCTTGTCTACACTATCTTCTGCCTTTGGCACAGTTCCGTTATCTACCGTTTGGGCTTTTGGCTGTGGATCGTAATCGTCTTTTTGTGGCGTTACTTCAACAGTGACGTTTACTTCTTCTGTACTGTTATCTGGGTAGGTGATTAATACTTTCCCTGGTTTGTTTCCTGGTGTTGTATTGGTATCTGGTTTTTCTACCCATGTGTAGGTTGTACCTTTTGGTAGGTTGTCTGTATTGATACTTCCTTCTGCACTTGGCTCACTGCCGTGTTTAGCTGTTGGAGCTGGATCTTTTGCCGTTGGGTTGAACGTATCTTTTTGTTCTTTCACCGTAATTGGGACTGTCACTTC
>CAJNBV010000001.1 GCA_905221095.1 bacterium | reverse complement strand
TAAAAGGACTTAGTCCTGTCCAATACAGAACTAAATCCTTTCAATAATTATTTGTCCAACTTTTTGGGGTCAGTACATTTTTCAACACCTGATATGATGCGTTTTTCTGATTTTTAAGACTTTTCCCAGTCTCTTTTTCGATTGAAGATGTAAGTATTCTAATAACTAACTTCTTAGTACTAGCCAACAACGATAATCATAATTCCTCCTAAAATTAGGAATAATAAAGGCAATAGTTTTTGTTTTTTCATGTGAAATACCTCGCTTTTGTTTTCTTCTATTTTATGCTAAAATATTAAAAATCAAATTGTAATTTCAAAGTTGGCAACTAAGATGGGAGCCTTATATGTCTAATTCATTTATCAAGTTGTTAGTCTCTCAATTGTTTGCAAATTTAGCAGATATTTTCTTTAGAGTAACAATCATTGCGAACATATACATTATTTCAAAATCAGTAATTGCCACATCACTAGTTCCTATTTTAATAGGGATATCCTCTTTTGTTGCAAGTCTTTTAGTTCCTTTAGTTACTAAAAGACTAGCGCTAAATAGGGTTTTATCTTTATCCCAATTTGGAAAGACTATATTATTAACGATACTGTTAGGAATGTTTATCGTAATGCAATCAGTAGCGCCTTTGGTGATCTATCTATTTGTTGTTGTAATTTCCATATTAGATGGTTTTGCAGCACCCGTTTCCTATGCTATTGTGCCACGCTATGCGACCGATTTGGGCAAGGCTAACTCAGCCTTATCAATGAGTGGTGAAGCTGTTCAATTGGTGGGTTGGGGATTAGGTGGACTCTTGTTTGCAACAATTGGTCTGTTGCCTACCACGTTTATCATTTTAATCTTGTATATCATTTCTAGCTTTCTGATGTTATTTCTTCCTAAGGCTGAAGTGGAGGTGTTAGAGTCAGAAACTAATCTTGAAATTTTGCTCAAAGGTTGGAAGTTAGTTGCTAGAGATCCTAGATTAAGACTTTTTGTATCAGCAAATTTATTGGAAATTTTTTCAAATACGATTTGGGTTTCGTCTATCATACTTGTCTTTGTAACTGAGTTACTAAATGAAACGGAAAGTTACTGGGGATATTCTAATACAGCATACTCTATCGGGATTATAATTAGTGGCTTAATTGCTTTTAGGCTATCTGAAAAGTTCCTCGCTGCTAAATGGGAAAGTATTCTTTTTTCTCTTGTAGGCATGGCAATAGTGACACTGACTATTCTACTTTTTCCAAATGCACAGGTATTTTTAGTATTTTCAGCTTTAGTTGGTATGTTATCGCAACTAAAAGAAGTTCCTGAAAGTGTATTTCTTCAGGAAACAGTAGAGGAAAATAACTTGGTTAATGTCTATTCCGTTCTTGAAGTGATTTCGACATTAGCATTTTCAGTATTTGTTTTGCTAATGAGCTATATTACTGAGAATGTTGGTATTAGCATCAGTTTTTGGCTATCAGCAATTTGTCTGATGATAGAAGCTATTTTAATTTATATCAGACGAGATTATTTTAAATGAGAGACTGGTTAAAAAGTCTTGAAAAATTAGAAAAGCGCATAGTATCAGGTGTTGAAACTTGATATTGTGCGTTTTATTATGGAAAGATTTACTTCATTTTCTTCTAAAATTGAGTTTTTGCCCAGGGACACTCTATTTGAAATATTCATAGAAAAACCGCATAATCTTTAAAATTAGCTTAAATGTAGTGAAAATGTACGGTAAACAATTGAAAAAATACTATATAAAGTGGTACAATGGTAGAAAAATAAGCTAGTAAGAATTACTCTTATTTTAGTGAAAAATTACAGAAATGAATGGTTTTTCTTGATGAAACAGAGAAAAGAATTGTACCTCTTTCTTGGTCGGACAGCCTTGTATTTTCTTATCTTTCTAGGGCTGCTTTACTTCTTTAGCTATCTTGGCCAGGGTCAAGGAAGCTTTATCTATAATGAATTTTAACTTGAAGGAGAATCCCTATTGTGTCAAATAAACCAATAGCAGATATGATTGAAACCATTGAGCATTTTGCTCAGACCCAGCCTAGCTATCCTGTCTATAATGTTTTGGGGCAGGAACATACTTATGGCGATTTAAAGGCTGATTCGGATAGTTTGGCTGCATCCATTGACCAACTAGGCTTGCCAGAGAAGTCTCCTGTAGTCGTTTTTGGTGGTCAAGAATATGAAATGTTGGCAACTTTTGTAGCTTTGACTAAGTCAGGTCATGCCTACATTCCAATTGATAGCCATTCGGCCTTGGAGCGTGTTTCGGCTATTTTAGAAGTGGCAGAGCCAAGTTTGATTATTGCCATCTCAGACTTTCCATTGGAGCAGGTTTCGACACCGATGATGAATCTAAATCAGGTTCAAGAAGCCTTTGCTAAAGGGACCAGCTATGAAATCACGCATCCAGTCAAAGGCGATGATAATTACTACATTATCTTTACTTCTGGTACGACCGGTAAGCCTAAGGGGGTGCAGATTTCCCATGATAACCTCCTTAGCTTTACCAACTGGATGATTACGGACAAGGAATTTGCGACACCAAGTCGTCCGCAAATGCTGGCTCAGCCACCTTATTCTTTTGACCTGTCTGTCATGTACTGGGCACCGACCTTGGCACTTGGAGGTACACTTTTCGCTCTTCCTTCAGCCATCACTCAGGACTTTAAGCAACTCTTTGCGACCATCTTTTCATTGCCAATTGCTATCTGGACATCAACACCGTCCTTTGCAGATATGGCCATGTTGTCTGAAGACTTCAACAGTGAGAAAATGCCTGGCATCACGCATTTCTACTTTGATGGCGAAGAATTGACGGTCAAAACAGCTCAAAAACTACGTGAGCGTTTCCCAAATGCCCGTATTATCAATGCCTACGGCCCAACAGAAGCGACAGTGGCCCTATCAGCAGTTGCCGTGACAGATGAGATGTTGGCGACTCTCAAACGCCTACCAATCGGCTATACCAAGGCCGACTCTCCAACCTTTATCATTGATGAGGAAGGCAATAAACTGCCAAATGGTGAACAGGGAGAAATCATTGTTTCTGGGCCAGCTGTTTCAAAAGGCTATATGAACAATCCTGAAAAAACGGCGGAAGCCTTCTTTGAGTTTGAAGGGCTGCCAGCCTATCACACAGGTGATGTAGGAACCATGACAGATGAAGGCTTGCTTCTCTATGGTGGACGCATGGACTTCCAGATTAAGTTTAATGGTTATCGCATTGAGCTAGAAGATGTCTCTCAAAATCTCAACAAATCTCGATATATCGAGTCTGCTGTCGCAGTACCACGTTATAACAAGGATCACAAGGTACAAAATCTACTGGCCTATGTCATCTTAAAAGATGGTGTTCGTGAGCAGTTTGAGCGTGATATCGATATTACCAAGGCTATCAAGGAAGATTTAACAGATATCATGATGTCCTACATGATGCCGTCTAAATTCCTTTATCGAGACAGTTTGCCACTGACTCCAAATGGAAAAATTGACATCAAAGGATTGATTAACGAGGTGAATAAGAGATGATGGAGTTCTTTCAACAGCTTCCTCATATAGAGCCATACGGTAATCCTCAGTATTTTGTCTATGTGATTGCTGCAACCTTGCCCATCTTTATAGGCCTCTTTTTCAAGAAACGCTTTGCCTGGTATGAAGTGCTGGTAAGCCTCTTCTTTATCGTCACCATGTTAGTGGGTGGTAAGACCAATCAATTGGTTGCATTAGGTATTTACCTTTGCTGGGAGATATTGCTCCTGCTTTTCTACAAGCATTATAGAAAAAGCAAGGATGGCAAGTGGGTCTTCTACCTAGTTAGTTTTCTGTCCCTCCTTCCGATTATCTTTGTCAAGGTGCAGCCGGCTATCAATGGAACGCAGTCTTTGCTTGGGTTTTTGGGAATTTCTTACCTGACCTTTCGTTCGGTTGGGATTATCATCGAGCTGAGAGATGGGGTGATTAAGGATTTTACCCTCTGGGAGTTCCTCCGTTTTCTTCTCTTCATGCCGACTTTCTCGAGTGGTCCAATCGATCGTTTTAAGCGTTTTAATGAAAATTATCAGACCATTCCTGAGCGGGATGAGTTGATGGATATGCTGGATGAATCCGTTCGCTATATCATGTGGGGATTTTTGTACAAGTTTATCCTAGCTCATGTTTTAGGAGAGACCTTACTCCCTCCTCTGAAGAATCTAGCCCTGCAGTCAGGTGGCTTCTTTAACCTCTATGCCTTGGCAGTTATGTATACCTTTGGTCTGGAACTCTTCTTTGACTTTGCAGGTTACTCTATGTTTGCCTTAGCCATTTCAAATTTGATGGGGATCCGTAGCCCGATCAACTTTAACAAGCCCTTTTTATCAAGGGATTTAAAGGAATTTTGGAATCGTTGGCACATGAGTCTTTCTTTCTGGTTCCGTGACTTTGTCTTTATGCGAATGGTTATGGTATTGACCAGAAAGAAGGTCTTTAAAAATCGCAATGTAACCTCAAGTGTGGCCTACATTGTAAATATGCTGATTATGGGATTTTGGCATGGTGTGACTTGGTACTATATCGCCTATGGACTCTTTCATGGACTAGGCTTGGTCATCAATGATGCCTGGGTTCGTAAGAAAAAAACGCTCAATAAGGAACGGAAAAAAGCAGGGAAGCCTGCTCTACCTGAGAATCGCTGGATTCAGTTGCTTGGCATGGTTATCACCTTCCATGTCGTCATGCTGTCATTCTTAATCTTTTCTGGATTCTTGAATGATTTATGGTTTAAAAAATAAAGGAAATAAAATATGGATATCAAATCAGAAGTTATCGAAATTATTGATGAGTTGTTTATGGAAGATGTTTCTGACATGATGGATGAAGATCTTTTTGATGCAGGTGTCTTGGATAGTATGGGCACGGTTGAGTTGATTGTGGAGATTGAAAACCGTTTTGACATTCGTGTCCCTGTAACAGAGTTTGGTCGTGACGACTGGAATACAGCCAATAAAATCATAGCTGGTATTGTGGAGTTACAAAATGCTTAAACGCTTATGGATGATCTTCGGACCGGTCTTGATAGCTGGTTTGTTGGTTTTTCTGCTCATTTTCTTTTATCCTACTGAGATGCGTCATAATCTAGGAGCTGAAAAGCGTTCAGCGGTGGCTACTACTATCGATAGTTTTAAGGAGCGAAGTCAAAAGGTCAGAGCCCTATCTGATCCAAATATGCGTTTTGTTCCTTTCTTTGGCTCCAGTGAATGGCTTCGTTTTGACGGTGCTCATCCTGCGGTATTAGCTGAGAAATACAATCGTTCCTACCGTCCTTATCTTTTAGGACAGAGGGGAGCTGCATCGCTTAACCAGTATTTTGGAATGCAACAGATGTTGCCACAGCTAGAGAATAAACAAGTTGTGTATGTTATCTCACCTCAGTGGTTCAGTAAAAATGGCTATGAGCCAGCAGCCTTTCAGCAGTATTTTAATGGAGACCAGTTGACCAGTTTTCTGGAGCATCAATCAGGAGACCAGGCTAGTCAATATGCAGCGACTCGCTTACTACAGCAGTTCCCAAACGTAGCTATGAAGGATTTGGTTCAGAAGTTGGCAAGTAAAGAAGAATTGTCGACGGCAGACAATGAAATGATTGAATTATTGGCTCGGTTTAATGAACGCCAAGCTTCCTTTTTTGGTCAGTTTTCAGTTAGAGGCTATGTCAACTACGATAAGCATGTAGTTAAGTATTTAAAGACCTTGCCAGACCAGTTTTCTTATCAAGCCATAGAAGATGTTGTTAAAGCAGATGCTGAAAAGAATACTTCCAATAATGATCTGGGAATGGAAAATTATTTCTATAATACGCAGATTAAAAAGGATTTGAAGAAATTAAAGGATTCTCAGAAAAGCTTTACCTATCTCAAGTCACCAGAGTATAATGACTTGCAGTTGGTTTTAACACAGTTTTCTAAATCTAAGGTAAACCCGATTTTTATCATTCCACCTGTTAATAAAAAATGGATGGACTACGCTGGTCTACGAGAGGATATGTACCAACAAACGGTGCAAAAGATTCGCTACCAGTTAGAAAGTCAAGGTTTTACCAATATAGCAGATTTTTCTAAGGATGGTGGGGAACCTTTCTTTATGAAGGACACTATTCACCTTGGTTGGTTGGGTTGGTTAGCTTTTGACAAGGCAGTTGATCCTTTCCTATCCAATCCAACACCAGCTCCGACTTACCATCTGAATGAGCGCTTTTTCAGCAAAGATTGGGCGACCTACGATGGAGATATCAAGGAATTTCAATAGATAATAGTATGGAAGAGTTCAAGAATGAAGCCTATTTTCACGTTTTTTCTTGACTCTTTTTTTGCTTGTGATATAATTAACTGGTAAATAAAGTTCCAAAGAATAGTATTTTTCTCTTAAAAATGGAGAAATCTAGAAGGAAAGGAGTCAGATATGAGACAGCTAGCGAAGGATATCGATGCTTTTTTGAATGAGGTGATTTTGCAGGCGGAAAACCAACATGAAATCCTGATAGGTCATTGCACTAGCGAGGTGGCCCTGACCAATACTCAGGAGCATATTCTCATGCTTTTGTCAGAAGAATCTTTAACAAATTCAGAATTAGCCCGTCGCCTCAATGTCAGTCAGGCCGCAGTTACCAAGGCCATTAAGTCTTTGGTCAAGGAAGGGATGTTGGAAACATCTAAAGATCCTAAGGATGCACGTGTGATTTTTTATCAGTTGACTGATTTGGCTCGTCCAATTGCTGAGGAGCACCATCATCACCATGAGCATACGCTTTTAACCTATGAACAAGTGGCGACTCAGTTTACTCCAAATGAACAAAAAGTGATTCAGCGGTTTTTGACTGCTTTAGTAGGAGAAATCAAATAATGAGATATATTACGGTAGAGGATTTATCCTTCTATTATGATAAGGAGCCTGTTCTTGAGCATATCAATTATAGTGTTGATAGTGGGGAATTTGTTACCTTGACTGGGGAAAATGGGGCAGCTAAGACGACACTCATCAAGGCCAGTCTTGGGATCCTCCAGCCACGCATTGGTAAGGTGACCATTTCAAAGACAAATACGCAAGGCAAGAAATTGAGAATAGCCTATCTTCCTCAACAGATTGCCAGTTTTAATGCGGGTTTTCCAAGTACGGTTTATGAATTTGTCAAGTCGGGTCGCTATCCGCGAAAAGGTTGGTTCCGTCGCTTGAATGCTCATGATGAGGAGCATATCAAGGCTAGTCTAGACTCAGTTGGCATGTGGGAACACCGAGATAAACGCTTGGGTTCTCTTTCTGGGGGACAAAAGCAGCGAGCGGTGATTGCGCGTATGTTTGCTTCTGACCCTGATGTGTTTATCCTAGATGAGCCGACAACGGGGATGGATGCAGGAAGTAAAAATGAATTTTACGAACTCATGCACCATAGCGCCCATCATCATGGCAAGGCTGTTTTGATGATTACCCATGACCCTGAAGAAGTTAAGGATTATGCGGACCGCAATATTCATCTAGTCCGTAACCAAGACTCGCCATGGCGTTGTTTCAACGTTCATGAGAATGACCAGGAGGTGGGCCATGCTTAGTTTATTATCTTATGACTTTATGCAACGTGCCTTTCTGGCTGTTATTGCTATGAGTCTTTTCTCGCCAGTTCTTGGAACCTTCCTTATCTTGCGTCGTCAGAGTTTGATGAGTGATACTCTTAGCCACGTCTCACTTTCAGGTGTAGCCTTTGGTCTGGTTTTGGGGATTTCTCCGACAGTTTCTACGATTGCCATTGTCTTGATTGCGGCGGTCTTTTTGGAGTATCTCCGTACGGTTTACAAGAGCTTTATGGAAATCGGGACAGCTATCCTCATGTCAACAGGTCTGGCTGTTTCTCTGATTGTCATGAGCAAGGGTAAAAGCTCGAGTTCTATGAGTTTGGACCAGTACCTTTTTGGTTCAATCGTGACTATCAGTGAAGAGCAGGTCATTTCCCTTTTTGTCATTGCGGCGGTTGTCTTGATTTTGACTTTCCTCTTCCTTCGTCCAATGTATATCTTGACCTTCGATGAGGATACGGCCTTTGTGGATGGCCTGCCAGTTCGTACCATGTCTATTCTTTTTAATATGGTGACAGGGGTGGCCATTGCCCTCATGATTCCTGCAGCAGGAGCTCTTCTGGTATCGACCATTATGGTCTTGCCAGCTAGTATTGCCCTGCGTCTGGGGAAAAACTTTAAATCCGTTATGCTACTTGCCAGTGCTATTGGCTTTTTGGGAATGGTAGCAGGACTTTACATTTCCTACTATGCAGAAACACCTGCAAGTGCAAGTATTACTATTATTTTTGTAACTGTTTTCTTGCTCATTAGTTTAGTAAGACGTTTTATCAAATAGGAGAAGAACATGAAAAAAATTAGCTTATTGTTCGCCAGTCTATGTGCCTTGTTTTTAGTGGCTTGTTCCAATCAAAAGCAGGCAGATGGCAAACTAAATATTGTGACAACCTTTTACCCTGTCTATGAATTTACCAAGCAAGTCGCAGGAGATACTGCTAATGTAGAACTCCTCATCGGTGCTGGTACAGAACCCCATGAATACGAACCTTCTGCCAAGGCGGTTGCCAAAATCCAAGACGCAGATACCTTCGTTTATGAAAATGAAAACATGGAAACATGGGTCCCTAAATTGCTAGATACTTTGGATAAGAAAAAGGTGAAAACCATCAAGGCGACTGGTGATATGTTGCTCTTGCCAGGTGGCGAGGAAGAAGAGGGAGACCATGACCATGGAGAAGAAGGTCATCACCATGAGTTTGACCCCCATGTTTGGTTATCACCAGTTCGTGCCATTAAACTTGTAGAGCATATCCGTGACAGCTTGTCAGCAGATTATCCTGATAAAAAAGAGACCTTTGAGAAGAATGCTGCTGCCTATATCGAAAAATTGCAAGCCTTGGATAAGGCTTATGCAGAAGGCTTGTCTCAAGCCAAACAAAAGAGCTTTGTGACTCAGCACGCAGCCTTTAACTACCTTGCTTTGGACTATGGACTCAAACAAGTCGCAATCTCAGGCCTCTCTCCAGATGCAGAGCCATCAGCTGCTCGTTTGGCAGAATTGACAGAGTACGTCAAGAAAAATAAAATTGCCTATATCTACTTTGAGGAAAATGCTTCACAAGCTCTTGCTAATACACTTTCAAAAGAAGCAGGTGTCAAAACAGATGTCCTCAATCCTTTAGAAAGTCTGACAGAAGAGGACACCAAGGCTGGAGAAAATTACATCTCTATCATGGAGAAAAACCTCAAGGCTTTGAAACAAACAACAGACCAAGAAGGCCCAGCAATCGAGCCTGAAAAAGCAGAGGATACCAAGACCGTTCAAAATGGTTACTTTGAGGATGCAGATGTCAAGGACCGCACCTTGAGTGACTATGTAGGTAACTGGCAATCAGTTTATCCTTTCCTTGAAGATGGCACGTTTGATCAAGTCTTTGACTACAAGGCTAAGTTGACTGGTAAGATGACCCAGGCTGAGTATAAGGCCTACTATACAAAAGGCTACCAGACAGATGTCACTAAGATCAACATTACTGATAATACTATGGAATTTGTTCAAGGTGGACAAAGTAAGAAATACACTTACAAGTATGTCGGCAAGAAAATCTTGACTTATAAGAAAGGCAATCGTGGCGTGCGCTTCCTCTTTGAAGCCACAGATGCTGACGCTGGACAATTCAAGTATGTTCAGTTTAGTGACCACAATATCGCCCCAGTTAAGGCAGAACATTTCCATATCTTTTTTGGAGGCACAAGCCAAGAAGCTCTCTTTGAAGAAATGGATAACTGGCCAACCTACTACCCAGATAACCTATCTGGACAAGAAATCGCCCAAGAAATGTTGGCGCATTGATGAGAAAATCGACTAGTTCATAAGAGCTGGTCGGTTTTTGGGTAATAGATGGCAAACTTCATTATAGACCTTTCAGAACTAAGGAACTTTAAACAATAAATAAAACTCTTGAAATATCTGGACCTGTATGTTAGAATAATTTTATCGGGTAAGGTTCATTAGAACACCAAATCCCTTAACTATTGCAGTAGTTAAGGGATTTTTTGACGTATCTTAGCGATTTAACGGGTGTTGATAGGCTAGTCACTCGGTCTACTCCTTACTATCTAGCCATCTGCAGACGAAATACAAGATAATTCCAGCTATGACATCCGCTAAATAGTAAGAGCGAGCTCTGGGATAAGGCTCATTAGTTTCACCTCATTTCACGAACCGTAAGGAACGTAATCGGTAACCGATGACAAAAATAGTATACCACACTAAATTTAGATCATCAACCTTGCTTAATGCTTTAAATATAGGGGACAGGCAAAAAGTATTTAAAGTCAGAAAACGCATAATATCAGGTTTGCAGAACCCTTGATATTATGCGTTTTATTGCGGGAAGATTTACTCCCTTTTCTTCTGAAATTAGGTATTTGCCCAGCCTCTGTTTTTGGGGTTGCTGAGAAAATAATGTCATGTGGTGAGTATTTGTAGATAAGTCAGCAGACAGAACGAATACTCTTCGAAAATCTCTTCAAACCATGTCAGCTTCGTCTTTCCGTATATATGTGACTGACTTCGTCAGTCCTATCCACCACCTCAAAACAGTGTTTCGAGCTGACTTCATCAGTTTTCAAAGCTGGACTTTGAGCAAGCTGAGACTAGCTTCCTGTTTGATTTTCATTGAGTATCAGAAACCCATTCTCCATCAAATAATTCGACAGCATCTAATAATTTTTGATCTGGCACGGTGTCAGAGATAAAGGTTGTATATTTAGAGAGGGGATTAATTTTAAAAAATCCAGTCTTGTAAAATTTAGAACTATCAATCAGTAAGATGGTTTCATGGGCTTTGTCAATAATATTCTTTTTTGAAATAGCTTGGCTGAGAGAAGCTTCATAAACATATTGGTCATCAATACCTCTTGCTGAACAAAATGCTAAATCAATATTAAAATGATCTAATAAAGAATTTTCCTTGTCATAGTTGACTACGGAACAGGATTGATGTTTGACCTCGCCAGATGTGATAAAAATTTTAGAACTATCCCTAACGGTTTCAGATAAGGTTTGTGCAGTATGTAAACCATTTGTAAAAATAATCAGATTATCTAGTTCAGCAAGATAGGGACAAAGTTCGTAGGTAGTAGTACTAGAATCTAGATAGATACACATACCTGACCGAATAAAGTCTTTAGCGAGACTAGCGATTAGTCTTTTTTGCCTAGTACTTTCTCCTTCACGTATTTGATGAGAAAGTTCAATTGTGTTCATAGAGGATAGGGTCACGTATCCGTGCTTTCTTTTGATAAGACCTTGATTTTCTAAGAAAATTAAATCACGACGTAAGGTACTTGTGCTTGAGAAAGTGATTTCTGCCAGCTCTTTTACGGCAATTCTTTTTTTCTTTTTGATAATTTCAATCAATTCAAGTACACGTTCATCTTTTATCATAAGCTCCTCCTAATTTATAATTTCAACTATATTATAGCACAAATTGGAGGAATGTGAATTATTTTTATGTTTATGGAGCAAATATATGAATTTTATTCAAGTAAGCGTTCACATATTGAAAAAATAAAATGTGGGGATTATAATAAACTTAATTAAGGACGAAGAGAGAAGAGAAATGGAAGCGGTTTTAGCAATAGATTTAGGTGCGACTTCTGGAAGAGCAATCGTTGGTTACCTTTCTGAAAATAAACTAGTAATGGAAGAAATAAATCGCTTTTCTAATCTACCTATTAGAGTAAAAGGGCATTTATCTTGGGATGTTGACTTTCTACTAGCTAAAATTCTTGAAAGTATCCGATTGGCTAATACTAGTTACAAGATTTTATCTGTCGGTATTGATACATGGGGTGTTGATTTTGGACTGATTGATAATGAAGGTAAGCTGTTATCACAACCTGTTCACTATCGTGATGAAAGAACAAAAGGAGTATTAAAGGAAATATCTGAAATTACTGAGTTAGAAAAATTGTATTCCGAAACAGGAAATCAGATTATGGAGATAAATACCTTATTTCAGCTCTTTAAGGTACGTCAAGAATTTCCTGACTCTTTCTATAAGACCAATAAGATTCTTTTAATGCCAGATTTGTTTAATTATCTATTGACAGGTAAGTTTGCAACAGAAAAAAGCATTGCTTCAACAACTCAATTATTTGATCCTAGGAGTCAAAAATGGAATCAGAATATCTTAAAACTATTTGAATTGGATTCATCTTTACTTCCTGAAATTGTTTCAGAGGGAAATGTCCTTGGAAGGATAAAAGAGGAGTATGGTTTAGGAGATGTTCCTGTTGTGAATGTTTGTAGCCATGATACAGCCAGTGCGATTGTCTCAGTTCCTAAGACAGAAGATAGTTTATTTATTTCATCAGGTACTTGGTCTTTAGTTGGAGTGGAGCTTATTTCACCGATTCTTAATACCGAATCTTTCAGCTATGGATTTACAAATGAGGTAGGCAAAGATGGAGTGATTACTTTTTTGAAGAATTGTACAGGGTTGTGGATTATAGAGGAACTAAGACGTTCATTTGAACGAAGAGGGAAAGCCTATTCTTTTGGTGATATAAAAACAATGATAGAGAAAGAAAAAGAAGATCTTCCTCTGATTGATACTGAATCACCTGAATTTGCAACAGAATCTGATATGTACAAGACTTTGACAGAATATCTAGCTTATCATCATGAAACTAGAGAGTGGACAGATGGACAACTATTTAAGATCGTTTATGAAAGCCTAGCTGAAACGTATAAGAAAACGATAGAGTTACTAGAGGAACTAACTCATAAGGTTTATAAGAGGATATATGTGATTGGAGGAGGTGCTAGAGCCAGTTACTTTAATCAAATGATTGCTGATAGAACTGGTAAAGAGGTTCTTACAGGTTCAACTGAAGCCACAGCTGTGGGGAATATTGTTGTGCAGCTCATAGCTATGGGACAATTAAAAGGGATGGAAGAAGCTCACCATGTTATTGAGGAGTTCCTACAATTAGAGAGTTATTACTCCCAAAAGAATTAAAAAGATTGAGAGTTTGTAAATTTGCCTCCCTCCCCCTTCTTAAGTTTTGTACAAGAAGGGGGGATAATTGGTGAATTGAAAAATCTTTAGTGTTTTGATATAAGGAGGACAAGAATGTCAGATGTAAAACAAGAATTAATTAAATATGGTAAGAAGCTAGTAGAAACAGATTTGACGAAAGGAACAGGTGGAAATCTCAGTGTTTTCGATCGTGAAAAACAATTGATGGCAATTACTCCGTCGGGTATTGATTTCTTTGAAATCAAAGAATCCGATATTGTAGTGATGGACATTAATGGAAATGTTGTAGAGGGAGAACGCTTGCCATCTAGCGAGTGGTATATGCATTTGATTCAATATCAAACTCGTGATGATATCGATGCAATTATCCATGCTCATACAACTTATGCAACAGTATTAGCTTGTCTCAGAGAACCACTTCCGGCGAGTCATTATATGATTGCAGTGGCAGGGAAAGATGTTCGGGTAGCTGAGTATGCAACATATGGTACGAAAGAATTAGCTGTGAATGCAGCTAAAGCAATGGAAGGTCGTAGAGCAGTTTTACTAGCGAATCATGGAATTTTAGCAGGTGCACAAAATTTATTGAATGCATTTAATATTGTTGAAGAAGTTGAGTATTGTGCAAAAATTTATTGTTTAGCTAAGAATTTTGGAGAGCCAGTAGTTCTTCCTGATGAGGAGATGGATTTAATGGCAGAAAAATTTAAAACATACGGTCAGAGAAAATAGGGAGGATATTAATGTTAAAACATATACCGAAGAATATTTCTCCAGATTTATTGAAGACTTTAATGGAAATGGGACATGGAGATGAAATAGTATTAGCTGACGCGAACTATCCTTCTGCCTCATGTGCGAATAAGTTAATTCGTTGTGATGGTGTAAATATTCCCGAATTATTAGATTCTATTCTGTATTTAATGCCATTAGATAGTTACGTTGATAGTTCAATTCAGTTTATGAACGTTGTTTCGGGGGATGATATTCCTAAGATATGGGGTACCTATAGACAGATGATTGAAGGTCATGGTACAGATCTTAAAACGATTACTTATCTTAGAAGAGAAGACTTTTATGAACGTAGTAAGAAAGCTTATGCTATTGTTGCTACAGGAGAAACTTCACTTTATGCTAATATTATCCTTAAGAAAGGAGTAGTTGTTGAAAGAGAAAATGTTTAATAGAGGAATTTTAGTTGCCAGTCATGGTGATTTTGCTAGCGGAGCTCTCATGACAGCAGAAATGTTTGTTGGTGAGACAACAAATGATAGAGTTAGAACATTAGGTTTGATGCCTGGAGAGAATATCGTAGAGTTTGAGCATTATTTTAAAAATCAAGTGGATGAACTGTTAGACTCAAATCAAGAGGTTATCGTTTTGACTGACTTGATTGGAGGAAGTCCTAATAATGTGGCTTTGTCACAGTTTTTAAATTTGGATTCAGTTGATATTGTAACAGGTTTTAATATTCCACTCCTAGTGGAATTAATATCAAGTTATGATTCAAAAATCAATTTAGAAGAAATTATTCACAATGCTCAAAATAGTTTGTTTAATGTTAAACAACAACTTAACGTAGAGGAGGAAGAGGATTTATGTCTATAGAGTTTGTTCGTATTGATGACCGTCTGGTACATGGTCAAGTTGTCACTACGTGGCTAAAAAAGTATGATATTGAGCAAGTTATCATTGTTAATGATCGCATCTCAGAAGATAAAACACGACAATCTATTTTAAAGATTTCTGCACCGGTAGGTTTAAAAATTGTTTTCTTTAGTGTAAAACGGTTTGTGGAAGTTTTAAACTCTGTGCCAATAAAAAAGAGAACAATGCTGATATATACCAATCCAAAAGATGTGTATGACTCTATTGAAGGAAATTTAAAATTGGAGTACCTCAATGTAGGACAGATGAGTAAAACGGAGGAAAATGAAAAGGTAACTGGAGGTGTAGCTCTAGGTGAAGAAGACAAATATTATTTTAAGAAAATAGTTGATAAGGGAACGAGAGTTGAAATTCAAATGGTTCCCAATGATAAAGTTACAATGTTGGAAAAATTTTTATAAAAATAATTTAAGGAGGTACAGTATATGCTATTCACACAAGCATTACTGGTGACATTAGTTGGGATTATTGCCACTATTGACTATAATGGACCGTTATTTATGATTCACCGTCCGTTAGTTACAAGTGCAATGGTTGGCTTAGTCTTAGGAGATTTCACCCAAGGTGTTCTTATTGGTTCAGCTCTTGAATTAACTTGGCTCGGTGTAACAGGTATTGGAGGCTACACTCCACCAGATACTATTTCAGGTGCGATTATTGGTACTGCATTTGGTATTTTATCTGGACAAGGAGAAACTGCTGGTATCGCTATAGCGGTTCCAATTGCAGTTGCTACCCAACAGTTGGATGTTCTTGCAAAAACTTTAGATGTTTATTTTGTGAAAAAAGCTGATAATGATGCTAAAAACGGAGATTACTCAAAGATTGGTTTTTATCATTATTCAAGTTTGGTTTTAATCACGTTGTTTAAAATTGTGCCAATTTTCCTAGCTATTATGCTTGGAGGGGAATATGTGGCAGACTTGTTTGCTAAGGTTCCACCAATCGTTATGCAGGGACTTAACTCTGCAGGTGCTTTACTACCTTCAATTGGTTTTGGTATGCTTTTAAATATGATGCTCAAGAAAAATATGTGGGTATTCTTGTTGATTGGCTTCATTTGTTCTGTGTATGGAGGAATGTCAACCATTGGGATCTCACTAGTTGGTATTGCGGTAGCATACTTCTACGATATGATTGGAAGTAAACCACAAGAAACAACTTCAAATAGTGATGTTGAGGAGGATCTTGATCTATGATGAATAATAAAGTAACTAAAGTTGAACTTAAAAAAGTTTTCAAACGAAGTTTTATGTATGGTTCTTCATGGAACTATGAGAGAATGCAGAACCTTGGTTTTCTATATACAATTCTTCCAGTATTGAAAAAACTATATCCAGACAAAGATTCAGCTTCTCCTGCTATGAAACGTCACCTTGAGTTTTTCAATACTCATCAAACAGCGGCACCATTTATTCTTGGAGTTACTTCCGCTATGGAAGAACAAGAAGGAAATGAAGGTGCAGATTCAATTACTGGTATTAAAGTTGGCTTGATGGGGCCATTGGCTGGTCTAGGAGATAGTTTGTTCTGGCTGACACTAGTTCCTATCTGTTTTAGTATTGGTGCGTCTTATTCTAAAGACGGCGGTGCTTTAGGTATCTTTATCGCCTTAATATTGTTTAATGTTATTAATATTCCTGTTAAATATTTCGGTTTGAAATATGGCTATACTAAGGGTTCTAGTCTTATCCAAGAAAATAATACAAAAGGGACATTGAATCGCGTTACGAGTATGGCGACAGCATTAGGGCTAGTACTAGTGGGTGGTTTGATTCCATCAATGGTTGGTATTAATTTTGGATTAGAATTTAAGCAAGGGGAACTTGTTATTTCTGTTCAAGAAATGATTACAAAATTAATTCCAGGATTTATCCCTATGGCTTTGACTTTATTAATGTGTAAATTAATTAGAAAAGGAAAGAATCCAGTTGTACTAATCTTTAGTGTTATGGCTATTGGAGTTATCCTAGTTGTTTTAGGAATTTTGAAGTAGTAGAAAGTGTGGAGGTGGTATTTGGGATATCACCTCCATTTTGGAAGAGAGGTAAAGAGTGAAATTATGGTATAAGAAAGCTGCCTCAAATTGGAATGAAGCCTTGCCGATTGGGAACGGTCATTTAGGTGGTATGATTTATGGTTCAGCTACAAAAGAATGTATTCAACTAAATGATGAGACTATTTGGTATAGAGGAAAGTCAGATAGAAATAATCCGGACTCACTATTGCATCTTAAAAAAATTCGGGAATATCTGTTAGATGGAGAAATTCAGAAAGCTGAAGAATTGATAAAATTAACAATGTTTGCTACTCCAAGAGATCAAAGCCACTATGAGTTACTTGGGGAACTTTACATTGAGCATATAGATATTCAGCCTTCTGCTCTTTCATTGTATGAAAGAGAGCTAGATTTAGATACAGCTATTTCTAATGTTGTGTTTGAGCCTAATAGTTGTAATTTACAAATAAAAAGAGAATATTTTACGAGTTTTAATAAGAATATTTTATGTTGCCGTATAGTGTCATCAGTTCAAAACACATTAAATTTAAACATTAATTTGGGTAGAAATAAACGGTTTAATGATGAAGTATCTAAACTGGATTCAAGTACAATTTTAATGTCGGCCTCTGCTGGAGGTAGAAAAGGTGTTCAGTTTAAAGTAGTATGTCATTCTAAGGTTACGGATGGTGAAGTAAGTGTATTGGGAGAGACAATAGTTATTCGGAATGCTACAGAGGTATTTCTTTATCTCAAATCAATGACGGATTATTGGGGAGACATAGATATTTCCTCTCTTCAAGGAGAATTTAGTAGTATTGATTACTTTACAGAAAAAGATGAACATGTAAAAAAATATCAGGAGCAATTTAATAGAGTTGATTTTAAACTACACTATAGTAAAGATTGTCTGAGCATTCCAATGAATCTACTTCTTGAAAACACTAAAAAGTATAGTAACTACTTGACTAATTTGTTATTTCATTATGGAAGATATCTGTTAATATCGTCTAGTCAGCCGAATGGTTTACCTGCCAATCTTCAAGGAATATGGTGTGATGAATTAAATCCAATTTGGGGTTCTAAATATACAATTAATATTAATACTCAAATGAATTATTGGATGGTAGGGCCATGTGATCTACCAGAAGTAGAATATCCATTATTTGATATGCTCGAAAGAATGAGAGAACCAGGAAGACTAACTGCTACGAAAATGTATGGAGCTAGAGGCTTTACAGCACATCATAATACGGATGGGTTTGGCGATACGGCCCCCCAATCTCATGCTATGGGCGCTGCAATTTGGGTATTAACTATTCCGTGGTTATGTACTCATATTTGGGAACACTATTTATATTTCCAAGATGAGCGTATTCTTACGGAACATTTTGAAATGATAAAAGAAGCATTTCTTTTCTTTGAAGATTATTTATTTGAGGTGGATGGCTACTTGATGACAGGTCCAAGTGTTTCACCGGAAAATAAATATCGTTTAAAAAATGGTACTGAAGGAAATGCTTGTCTATCATCTACAATTGATAATCAAATTCTAAGATATTTTTGTGATTCATGCATTGGAATCGCAAAACAATTAGGAGACAATTCGGATTTTATTAGTCGTGTGAAGGAGTTAAAAAAGAAGCTACCTAAAACAAAAATAGGTAGTAATGGGCAAATCCAAGAATGGTTAGAAGATTATGAAGAAGTAGAGCCTGGGCATAGACACATTTCACCTCTATTTGGGCTTTATCCTTATAATGAGATTGATATTCATAAAACTCCGGAATTAGCAGAAGCAGCTAAAATTACTATCAATAGGAGATTATCAAACGCTAACTTTTTATCTTCACAGGATAGGGAGCAAGCGATTAATAATTGGTTAGTAAGTGGTTTGCATGCTAGTACACAAACAGGTTGGAGCGCTGCATGGCTGATTCATTTTTTTGCGAGACTATATCAAGGTGAACCTGCTTATAACCAGATTAATGGTTTGTTAAATAATGCGACTCTTGGCAATTTATTTCTTGACCATCCACCATTTCAGATTGATGGTAATTTAGGTTTGGTGAGTGGAATTTGTGAATTATTAGTACAGAGCCATCATAATTGGTTATCACTAATTCCAGCTTTACCTTCTGCTTGGTCAGAAGGAGAAGTGAAAGGTTTCAGAGTAAGAGGAGGATATAAGGTATCGTTTGCTTGGAAAAATGGGGATATAACATTCCTAAAGTTGGAAGGAGGAAATAAAGATCAAAAAGTAAGAGTAAGAATATATGGCAAAAATACTGATGTACAAAACATTGAATTAGTATTTAATTCAGAAAAAATTATTGAGTTAAATTTTTAGGTATAAGTCATGAATAAAGAAAAAATAAAAAGAAAATTAATCACAATACTGTTTGTATGTATTGGGATGTTATGTTTTGGATTGTTAGCAGGAGTTAAGGCTGATAATCGTGTTCAAATGCGAACGACGATTAACAATGAATCACCATTGTTGCTTTCTCCGTTGTATGGCAATGATAATGGTAACGGATTATGGTGGGGGAACACATTGAAGGGAGCATGGGAAGCGATTCCTGAAGATGTAAAGCCATATGCAGCGATTGAACTTCATCCTGCAAAAGTCTGTAAACCAACAAGTTGTATTCCACGAGATACAAAAGAATTGAGAGAATGGTATGTCAAGATGTTGGAGGAAGCTCAAAGTCTAAACATTCCAGTTTTCTTGGTTATTATGTCAGCTGGAGAGCGTAATACAGTTCCTCCAGAGTGGTTAGATGAACAATTCCAAAAGTATAGTGTATTAAAAGGTGTTTTAAATATTGAGAATTATTGGATTTACAATAATCAGTTAGCTCCGCATAGTGCGAAATATTTGGAAGTTTGTGCTAAATATGGAGCGCATTTTATCTGGCACGATCATGAAAAATGGTTCTGGGAAACTATTATGAATGATTCGACATTCTTTGAAGCGAGTCAAAAATATCATAAAAATTTGGTGTTGGCAACTAAAAATACGCCAATAAGAGATGATGCGGGTACAGATTCTATCGTTAGTGGATTTTGGTTGAGTGGCTTATGTGATAACTGGGGCTCATCAACAGATACATGGAAATGGTGGGAAAAACATTATACAAACACATTTGAAACTGGAAGAGCTAGGGATATGAGATCCTATGCATCGGAACCAGAATCAATGATTGCTATGGAAATGATGAATGTATATACTGGGGGAGGCACAGTTTATAATTTCGAATGTGCCGCGTATACATTTATGACAAATGATGTACCAACTCCAGCATTTACTAAAGGTATTATTCCTTTCTTTAGACATGCTATACAAAATCCAGCTCCAAGTAAGGAAGAAGTTATAAATAGAACAAAAGCTGTATTTTGGAATGGAGAAGGTAGGATTAGTTCATTAAACGGATTTTATCAAGGACTTTATTCGAATGATGAAACAATGCCTTTATATAATAATGGGAGATATCATATTCTTCCTGTAATACATGAGAAAATTGATAGGGAAAAGATTTCATCTATATTCCCTAATGCAAAAATTTTGACTAAAAATAGTGAGGAATTGTCTAGTAAAGTCAACTATTTAAACTCGCTTTATCCAAAACTTTATGAAGGAGATGGGTATGCTCAGCGTGTAGGTAATTCTTGGTATATTTATAATAGTAATGCTAACATTAATAAAAATCAGCAAGTACTGTTGCCTATGTATACTAATAATACAAAGTCGTTATCGTTAGATTTGACGCCACATACTTACGCTGTTGTTAAAGAAAGTCCAAATAATTTACATATTTTATTGAATAATTACAGGACAGATAAGACAGCTATGTGGGCATTATCAGGAAATTTTGATGCATCAAAAAGTTGGAAGAAAGAAGAACTAGAGTTAGCGAACTGGATAAGCAAAAATTATTCCATCAATCCTGTAGATAATGACTTTAGGACAACAATACTTACATTAAAAGGGCATACTGGTCATAAACCTCAGATAAATATAAGTGGCGATAAAAATCATTATACTTATACAGAAAATTGGGATGAGAATACCCATGTTTATACCATCGCGGTTAATCATAATGGAATGGTAGAGATGTCTATAGATACTGAGGGAACGGGACCAGTTTCTTTCCCAACACCAGAGAAATTTAATGATGGTAATTTGAATATAGCATATGCAAAACCGACAACACAAAGTTCTGTAGATTACAATGGAGACTCTAATAGGGCTGTGGATGGTAACAGGAATGGTAATTTTAACTCTGGTTCGGTAACACACACTAAGGCAGATAATCCCTCTTGGTGGGAAGTCGATTTGAAAAAAATGGATAAAGTTGGGCTTGTTAAAATTTATAATCGCACAGATGCTGAGACTCAACGACTATCTAATTTTGATGTGATTCTATATGACGATAATAGAACCGAAATTGCTAAGAAACATGTTAATAGTTTGTCGGGTGAATCTGTTAGTCTAGATTTCAAAGAAAAAGGAGCAAGGTATATTAAAGTTAAATTACTAACGAGTGGTGTGCCTTTGAGTTTAGCAGAAGTAGAGGTTTTTAGAGAATCAGATGGTAAGCAATCTGAAGAGGATATAGATAAAATAACAGAAGATAAAGTAGTCTCTACAAATAAGGTAGCTACTCAAAGTTCAACCAATTATGAGGGTGTAGCTGCTTTAGCAGTTGATGGTAATAAAGATGGAGACTACGGACATCATTCGGTGACTCATACTAAGGCAGATTCTAATGCTTGGTGGCAGGTCGATCTAGGAGAAGAGTTTACGGTTTCTAAAGTTGATATTTATAATAGAACAGATGCCGAACCTCAGCGTTTATCTAATTTTGATGTTATTTTTCTATCTTCATCAGGAGAAGAAGTTTTTAGAAGACATTTTGATAAAGTAGTTGATGGTTTGTTATCTTTAAAAGTACCTTCTGTAGGGGCTAAGCTAGTCAAAATAGAATTAAAATCAGCAGCTATTCCGTTAAGTTTAGCGGAAGTTGAAGTCTATGGTTCAAAGAGAACTCCGAAGAAACTTTCTAATATTGCATTAACAAAAGAAACTAGACAGAGTTCAACGGATTACAATGGTTTTTCTCGTCTAGCAGTTGATGGAAATAAAAACGGAGATTATGGTCATCATTCAGTGACTCATACCAAAGGAGATTCTCCTTCATGGTGGGAGATAGATTTAGCACAAACCGAAGAATTAGAAAAGTTAATTATTTATAATAGAACAGATGCTGAAATTCAGAGATTATCAAATTTTGATATTATTATATATGATTCAAATGATCATGAAATTTTTACACAACATATTGACAGTTTAGAAAGCAATAATCTATCCATAGGCTTAAAAGGACTGAAGGGAAAAAAGGTTAGAATTTCTTTGAGAAACGCAGGAATTCCTTTAAGTTTGGCAGAGGTAGAGGTTTATACTTATAAGTAATTTTAAAAATTATTATCCAGGCTACCGTAAATATAATGGCGATGGTAGTATAAAAGAAACAGAAAAATAAGAGGAAAATATTATGATCCAACATCCACGTATTGGTATTCGTCCGACTATTGATGGTCGTCGTCAAGGTGTACGCGAATCACTTGAAGTACAAACAATGAACATGGCTAAAAGTGTGGCAGATCTTATTTCAAGTACATTGAAATATCCAGATGGAGAACCTGTGGAATGCGTGATTTCTCCATCTACCATTGGTCGTGTACCAGAGGCTGCAGCCTCACATGAGTTGTTTAAAAAGTCAAATGTTTGCGCAACAATTACAGTTACACCATGCTGGTGTTATGGTAGTGAAACTATGGATATGTCTCCAGATATTCCTCATGCTATTTGGGGATTTAATGGAACAGAACGTCCAGGAGCTGTCTATCTTGCAGCTGTACTAGCGTCACATGCTCAAAAAGGGATTCCAGCCTTTGGGATTTATGGTAGAGATGTTCAGGAAGCTAATGATACAGATATTCCAGAAGATGTCAAAGAAAAACTTTTACGTTATGCGCGTGCAGCTCTTGCAACTGGCTTGATGAGAGACACAGCTTACCTATCAATGGGTAGTGTTTCAATGGGAATTGGTGGTTCTATTGTAAATCCAGATTTCTTTCAAGAATACCTAGGAATGAGAAATGAATCGGTAGATATGACGGAGTTCACGCGCCGTATTGACCGTGGTATTTATGACCCAGAAGAGTTCGAACGTGCTATGGTTTGGGTAAAAGAACATATCAAAGAAGGCGTTGACCGAAATCGTGAAGATTTGATTCTTTCTAAAGAAGAGAAAGAAAAACAATGGGAATTTGTGGTAAAAATGTTCATGATTGGTCGAGATCTTATGCAGGGGAATCCTCGTTTAGCAGAGCTTGGTTTTGAGGAAGAAGCAGTTGGTCACCATGCTTTAGTAGCTGGTTTCCAAGGACAACGCCAGTGGACAGACCATTTCCCAAATGGGGACTTTATGGAAACTTTCCTCAATACTCAGTTTGACTGGAATGGTATTCGAAAACCATTCGTATTTGCGACAGAGAATGATTCACTAAATGGTGTGTCTATGCTCTTTAATTATCTGTTAACAAATACTCCACAAATCTTTGCTGATGTGCGTACTTATTGGAGTCCAGAGGCTGTTGAACGTGTAACAGGACATACTTTAGAGGGTCGTGCTGCAGATGGATTCTTACATCTAATTAATTCTGGCTCTTGTACATTAGATGGTACTGGTCAAGCTACTCGAGATGGCAAACCTGTTATGAAACCATTCTGGGAGTTGGATGAAAGTGAAGTACAGGCTATACTTGAAAACACAGACTTTCCACCAGCAAACCGCGAATACTTCCGTGGAGGAGGATTCTCAACTCGTTTCTTGACGAAGGGTGATATGCCAGTAACAATGGTACGTCTCAATCTTCTAAAAGGGGTTGGTCCAGTGCTACAAATTGCAGAAGGTTATACACTTGAACTTCCTGAAGATGTTCACCATACTTTAGATAATCGTACAGATCCAGGATGGCCGACTACTTGGTTTGCTCCACGTTTGACAGGAAAAGGGGCTTTCAAGTCTGTCTATGATGTCATGAATAATTGGGGAGCCAATCACGGAGCGATAACCTATGGACACATTGGAGCAGACCTGATTACCTTGGCTTCTATGTTGAGAATTCCTGTCAATATGCATAATGTACCTGAGGAAGATATCTTTAGACCTAAAAATTGGTCTCTATTCGGGACAGAAGATTTAGAGTCAGCAGACTATCGTGCATGTCAGTTGTTGGGACCGCTACATAAATAAAAATTGTGTATATAGGAGGTGAACTTACGTCCCTCCTATCCTTTTAAAAAACATTTGTTAAACATTTCACAAATAATTGAAAACGAATACAAAAAGTAATATAATGATGTTAAGTAAATAGCGCGGAGGCGCAGGAGGAAAATTATATGGCGACATTTTACGTTCCGGCAGTCAACCTTATTGGTAAAGGTGTTGTAAATGAAGTAGGTCCTTATATCAAGGAACTTGGCTATAAAAAGGCACTTTTGGTGACAGATAAGTACATCGAAGGCAGTGACATTTTGCCTAAGGTTTTAAAACCGCTAGATACAGAAGGAATCGAATATGTCATCTTTAGCGATGTAGAACCAAATCCTACTTGTAAGAATGTCACAGATGGGGTTGCTGCTTTAGAAGAGCATGGATGTGACTTTATCATCAGTCTTGGTGGTGGGTCTCCACAGGATGCAGCTAGTTGTATCTCTATCATAGCTACAAATGGTGGAAAACCACAGGATTATGAGGGGCTTCATAAGTCTGCTAAAAAAGGCTTACCAGTTGTGGCTATCAATACAACGGCAGGAACTTCTGCAGAAATTACCATTAACTATGTCATTACCGATGAAGAACGCAAGGTTAAGATGGTAATGGTTGACAAGAATAGCCTTGCCTTGATTTCTGTTAATGACCCTGAATTGATGCTCTCTAAGCCTAAAGGATTGACTGCAGCGACAGGTATGGATGCTCTGACGCATGCTGTTGAAGCTTTGGTGACACCTGGTGCTTATGATGTGACCAAGAAGCTATCTATTGGAGCAATTGAGCTTATCAAGGAATACCTTCCTCGTGCAGTGGCAAACGGACATGACATTGAAGCGCGTGAAGGCATGGTCAATGCCATCTTCCTTGGTGGTATGAGCTTTAATAATGCCGGTCTTGGTTATGTTCACTCAATGGCTCACCAACTTGGCGCAGTATATAATTTGCCACACGGTGTTTGCTGTGCCATGTTGCTACCAGTTATCGAACGTGAAAATGCTAAACGTGTTCCGAAAGCTTTCCGCAATGTTGCCAAGGCCTTGGGACTTCATGTGGAAGGTAAATCAGATGAAGAGTGTGCTGATTATGCAATTGCTGAGATTGAGAAACTGTCTGAAACAGTAGGTATTCCTAAGAAACTGACTGAGCTTGGTATTGAAGAAAAAGACTTTGACTTTGAATACCTTTCTAAGAATGCCTTGATTGATGCCTGCGCACCAGGAAATCCATTTATGCCAACTTTAGAAGAAACGATTGAGTTTTATAAAGAGTTGTTTTAGGCAGAGATTAGACGACAATGTGACAATTCACCTCTAATTATTGACATTTCAGGAAAAATCGCAGTAAAAACTGCACAGCCTTCTTTAAATGTGCTATAATACAGGAAAAATAATGATGGAGGTCACGATAATGGCAACATTTTTGATGATTTTTGTGGTGGTTTGTGTGCTCCTATTGGTGATAGTCACACTGAGTACAGTTTATGTGGTTCGTCAGCAGTCGGTGGCGATTATTGAACGCTTTGGGAAATACCAAAAGGTTGCCAATAGCGGGATTCACATTCGCTTGCCTTTTGGGATTGACTCGATTGCAGCGCGAATTCAGTTGCGTTTGCTGCAAAGCGATATTGTGGTTGAGACCAAGACCAAGGACAATGTGTTTGTTATGATGAATGTAGCAACTCAGTACCGTGTCAATGAGCAGAGTGTGACAGATGCCTACTATAAACTCATGCGTCCAGAATCTCAGATTAAATCTTATATCGAAGACGCTCTTCGTTCTTCTGTTCCAAAATTAACCTTGGATGAATTGTTTGAGAAAAAAGACGAGATTGCCCTTGAAGTTCAACACCAAGTAGCGGAAGAAATGACCACTTACGGCTACATTATCGTGAAAACCTTAATTACCAAGGTCGAACCTGATGCAGAAGTTAAGCAATCCATGAATGAAATCAATGCGGCGCAACGTAAGCGGGTCGCAGCGCAAGAATTGGCGGAAGCTGACAAGATTAAAATTGTCACTGCAGCTGAAGCCGAAGCAGAAAAAGACCGCCTCCATGGTGTGGGGATTGCCCAACAACGTAAGGCGATTGTGGATGGATTGGCAGAGTCTATCACCGAACTTAAGGAAGCCAATGTTGGCATGACAGAAGAGCAAATCATGTCCATCCTCTTGACCAACCAATATTTGGATACCTTGAATACCTTTGCTTCTAAAGGAAATCAAACTATCTTTTTACCAAATACACCAAATGGTGTGGATGATATCCGTACACAAATCTTGTCAGCCCTTCGTGCTGAGAAGAAATAATAGATTAAAGAGCTTGGTAACAGGCTCTTTTTGCATTGCTTTTGTAGGTTTGGGGACTAAATCTTCCTCCACAAATTATAGAATCTTTTCTGAGTATTTAGGGAGTGATAGATGAAACCTTGAAAGCGCTTTTGTTTTGTGCTATAGTCAAGTAAATCGAGTCGTTTAAAGAGGAATGCTTGTATGAGAAGAGAAGAAGTTTTACGAAATCACTGGTTTTTTAGCCAGGAGGTGGGGAAAGAAGAGGCCTTGGCGCCGGATTTTCAGAGGGAAAATTGGCAGGCCATTCAAGTGCCACATGACTGGAGTATTTACAATGATTTTGACCATTATTCGCCAGCGCAAAATGAGGGTGGCCAGCTAAATGGGGGTCAGGCATGGTACCGGACGCAGTTTTACTTGGAGGAAGATGCTAGTCTTGTTTCGGTGCGTTTGCTCTTTGATGGGGTTTACATGAATGCCCAAGTCTATATCAACGGGCAAGTGCTGGGCTATTATCCCAATGGCTATACACCTTTTTCTTATGATATCACGCCTTATCTAAGAAACGATGGGACGGCCAACCAACTTGCGGTTTTTGTGGAAAATCAGCAACCTAGCAGTCGTTGGTATTCGGGTAGCGGTATTTATCGAGAAGTGAAATTGTTGATTACAGATGCAGTTCATCTGGATTTGTATGGGATTAAG
Source organism: bacterium (assembly GCA_905221095.1). Taxonomy (GTDB): domain Bacteria; phylum Bacillota; class Bacilli; order Lactobacillales; family Streptococcaceae; genus Streptococcus. The sequence goes on along the minus strand of CAJNBV010000001.1, from coordinate 310,714 downwards.
ATATCAAGTCCCAAGCTCAAGGAGCAAAGGCAATCTTGGGTGGAAACTCAGCTTGAAAGCAAGGTTTCAAATGATGGGCCTCAGTCCGTGTCGGTGTATTTGGAACAGAGTATCTGGTATGATGGACAGCAACTGTCAGACTGGCAGGAGACAGACTCTGTAGTGATTGAGTCTGGGGACAAATATGCTTTTCAAGAAGCAATATCAATTTTTCAACCCTTGCTTTGGGATATTGAGCATCCTCACCTTTACCAATTGAAGACTCGTCTTTATAAAAATGGCGTCTTGATTGATGAAGAAGAGGAGACCTTTGGTTACCGTTATATGGATTGGCAAGCGGATAAGGGCTTCTTTCTAAATGGTCGTTGGTTGAAGATTCATGGGGTTTGTCTGCATCATGACTACGGAGCTCTGGGAGCTGTGGAAAACAGGTCAGCTGCTGAGAGACGCTTGCGTCAGATGAAGGAAATGGGGGTCAATGCTATCCGAATCACCCATAATCCAGCTAGTAGTATCTTGCTGGATCTGGCTGCCAAAATGGGCTTACTCATCCAAGAAGAAGCCTTTGATACCTGGTATGGAGGCAAGAAAGAATATGACTATGGTCGCTTTTTTGAGGAAGAGGCGACTCATCCAGAAGCGAAAGCAGGCGATTTCTGGTCAGATTATGATTTGCGCAACATGATCGAGCGTGGCAAGAACAATCCAGCTATCTTTATGTGGTCCTTGGGAAATGAAGTCAGCGAAGCAAATGGAGATGCTCATTCATTGAAGACGATCAAACGCTTGCTGGAAAGGGTTAAGAAGGTTGATGATAGCCGTTTTGTGACCATGGGAATGGACCAGTTCCGCTTCGGAGATGGTTCTGGAGGCCATGAAAAGATTGCTGATTTGTTGGATGTGGTGGGTTTGAATTACTCGGAAGATAATATTGACGCGATTCGCAAAAGACATCACAAGTGGCGACTTTATGGGTCTGAAACCTCATCAGCTACACGGACGCGTGATAGTTATTTTCGACCAGATAAGGAATGGGTTGGGGATAATCGTCGCGTGAGGAATTTTGAACAGTCGGACTATGGCAATGATCGGGTTCCTTGGGGGAAGACAGCGACGGCTTCTTGGATAGCAGATAGAAATCGGCTAGACTATGCAGGTCAGTTTATCTGGACAGGAGTGGACTATATCGGTGAGCCTACTCCTTGGCACAACCAAAATGACACGCCTGTCAAGAGTTCCTATTTTGGGCTTGTGGACACGGCAGGGATTCCTAAAAATGACTATTATCTCTATCAAAGTCAATGGGTGGATGCAGATCAGCATCCCATGGTTCATATCCTGCCCCATTGGAATTGGGAAATCCACAAGAGTTATCAACAAGTTGTGGATAAGTATGGGGATATCCCTGTTCGAGTGTATTCAAATGCTGGTTCTGTAGAGTTATTTCTCAATGGAAAATCCCAAGGCAGAAAGACTTTTCAGGAAAAATGGACTTCAGATGGCAGAAAATACCAAGAGGGACAAGATTCTGACCAACTCTATCTCGAATGGCGTTTGCCTTATCAATCAGGAGAATTGCGTGCTGTGGCCTATGACCGTCAAGGTCAGATTGTGGCAGAAGATAGGGTAGTGACTGCAGGTAAGCCTGCCAAAATCGGGTTACATGCCGAGAAAACAAAACTGGAGTCAGATGGACAAGACCTCCTCTATCTCTATTTTGATGTATTGGACAAGGATGGAAATTGGGTGCCGACTGCGTCCAATCAGCTTCATTTTGAAATTGAAGGTCCTGCTCGCATTGCGGGTGTGGATAATGGCAGGCAGGCCAGTCGTGAACGTTACCAAGCCCAGAAAAATGGTCGGTTTAAGCGGAAAGCCTTTCATGGCAGGGGTGTTGTTTTAGTTCAAAGCTTGGATCAGGCAGGTCAAGTGAGAGTAAAAGCCAGTGCTAGAGGGCTAGAGCCAGCAAGTTTTGATTTTCTAGTCGGAGAAGCTTTGCCTTACCAGTCAGTGAAAAATAAGCGCTTGTTTGAGATTCGAGTGGACAAGCAGATAGGTTTACAAGAAGGAGATTCCCCAGCAATTGGACTTTATCCACAAACTGTGGATAACCCTGTGAACAAGGTGGGGAATAGTGAAGTGATTTGGGAGACGAGTGGCAGTGCCCATGCTATTATCAAGCAGGGGGTGCTTCATTGCTTGTCTGCGGGCGACTTGTCTATCCGTGCCATTTATCAAGGGAAGACCTATCAAACTCATTTGCAGGTTACAGAAAATACTTCGCTAGGCCTAGCAGTTTCTGTAAGACCGCTTCGCTTGTATACAGCTAAGGGGACTTATCCACAACTACCGTCCTCGGTCTTGGTGGACTATGAGTCAGGCGGTGCAAAACGAGTCAAGCTTGTCTGGGAGGAAATTCCTAAAGAAGCTTTGGAAAGCTTTCATGAATTTACGGTATCTGGTCATCTTGAGGGGCTGGATTTAAAGGCTTCGGCTCAGGTTTGTGTTCAAGGGATTTGCGCTATTGAGCCTGAAAAGGTTTGGACGCTTGTCAAGGAAGCTCCACACTTACCAGACCGAGTTAAGCTAGTCTTATCAGATGGCAGACGAGATACGGCTAAGGTGACTTGGGATGAACTCAATCCTCAAATCTATGCTCAGGTAGGAAAATATGTTCTCACAGGGCAGGTAGCGGGCTGTGAGTTGCCAGCAACAGTCACCATTCGTGTGACAGATGCTAGTGTAGATGGGGAGGTTATTTCCAATCAGTGGACAGGATCAAATCTGCCTCTGGTCTTTGCTTCTCACTCAGAGCCTAATCATCCAGCCTCTTATCTCAATGACAAGGTCATTGCTCGGAAGAAATCGACAGCCAATACTTGGATTATCAAGTCAGAGCAAGCCAGCGTCGGCATTCTGTTTGGAGATGCAGGGATTTTAAAACCTCGATTTGTGGATAACCTGACCTTGTATTATGTTGAAAATCAAGACTACGTGGCGGTGGATCCTACCTATATCGACTATTATGTAGGGAATGAGCCTGTCTTGCCTCGGACTCCCAACCATTTGGACAAGGATTCTCTGCTCAAGCAAGAGGAGAATTGGCGCCCTGTATCAGGCATCCGAAAAGTGTCAAGTGACAAAGATGAAGAGCTTCGTTTTGAATTTGACAAGGTGAAAACTTATGCCCTTCGTCTTCGATTTGAAGGCTTGACCAGTCCCCTAGCATTAACAGAATTGCAAGTGCATGCCAAAAAAGTAAAGAAAAATGTAGATAGGAAGTAGTATGGTAAGAGAAATAAAACCGCACGGGCCCTTGCCTAGTCAGGCTCAGCTAGCTTATTTAGAGGATGAACTAGCAGCCTTTATCCATTTTGGTCCTAATACCTTTTATGACCAGGAATGGGGGACAGGTCAGGAGGATCCTGAACGCTTTAATCCGACCAGGTTAGATGCGCGTGAGTGGGTTCGCGTGCTCAAGGAAACGGGCTTTAAAAAGTTGATTTTGGTGGTCAAGCATCACGACGGCTTTGTCCTTTATCCGACGGCTTGCACAGATTATTCGGTCAAGGCCAGTCCTTGGAGGAATGGAGAGGGAGACTTGCTCCTTGAGGTATCCCAAGCTGCCACAGAGTTTGATATGGATATGGGGGTCTACCTATCACCCTGGGATGCCCACAGCCCCCTCTATCATGTGAACCGAGAAGCGGACTATAATGCCTATTATCTGGCACAGCTGAAGGAAATCTTATCAAATCTCGCCTATGGCAATGGAGGAAAATTTGCTGAGGTTTGGATGGATGGTGCCAGAGGAGAGGGCGCTCAAAAGGTCAATTATGAATTTAAGAAATGGTTTGAAACCATTCGTGAGCTTCAGGGCGATTGCTTGATTTTTTCAACAGAAGGCACCAGCATTCGCTGGATTGGCAATGAACGAGGGTATGCAGGTGATCCCCTATGGCAAAAGGTGAATCCTGATAAACTAGGAACAGAAGCAGAGCTGGACTATCTTCAGCATGGAGATTCTTCAGGCACGATTTTTTCAATTGGTGAGGCAGATGTTTCCATCCGGCCAGGTTGGTTTTACCATGAGGATCAGGATCCTAAGTCTCTCGATGAGTTGGTAGAGATTTATTTTCATTCGGTAGGGAGAGGCACACCGCTCTTACTCAATATTCCGCCGAATCAAGATGGTCTCTTTGATGAGAAGGATATCAAACGGCTCTATGAATTTGCGGCTTATCGTGACGCGCTCTATAAAGAAGATTTGGCTCTGGGAGCCAAGGTATCTGGTCCTGCTCTTTCCGCTGACTTTGACTGTCATCATCTGACAGACGGCCTTGAGACCAGTTCTTGGGCAAGCGATGCAGACTTACCCATCCAGCTAGAAATTGATTTAGGTTCTCCCAAAATCTTCGACGTGCTTGAGTTAAGAGAAGATTTGAAACTGGGGCAACGAATCGCTGCTTTTCAGGTGCAAGTAGAGGTAGATGGTGTTTGTCAGGAATTTGGTACGGGATTTACAGTTAGTCATAAGCGCCTCTTGCGAGGACCGCTGGTAGAGGCACAGAAGGTGCGCGTGATGATTACAGAGTCACAGGATTTGCCTGTCTTAACAAAAATTTCACTCTACAAAACTCCTAGCTTATCAAGAAAAGAAGTTGTTCAGGGCCTAGCATTTGCAGAAAAAAGTCTAGCTGTGGCAAAGGGAGAGATTCTTCATTTTAGGGTTGAACGTAGCGAAAGCAGTACTCCTTTGGAAGCTAAGATTTCGATTCAACCGGGGACAGGTGTCCATGGTGTCGCCTATCAGGATGAGATTCAAGTCCTTCAATTCCAAGCTGGGGAAAGCAAAAAAGACCTGACCATACCAACCCTGTATTTTGCTGCTGATAAGACCTTGGATTTCTATCTGAATCTGACTGTTGATGGACAACTGGTTGATCAAGCTCATATTTTACTTGAAACGAGATAAAATATCTTCATAATTCATTTCCTTTCCGAATAAATAGATAGAACCATCGAATCTAGCAAAATTAGATTTAAAAATATGGTATAATAGAAGGAGGAAATGGATGACTTTAAGACATCCGGGCATCAGCCCAACTAATGACTTGGTAGCTAAGAAGATTTTTAGCAATCCAGAGATCACTTGTCAATTTATCCGCGATATGCTGGATTTACCAGCTAAAAATGTAACTATTTTGGAGGGAAGCAACATTCACGTCTTGCCTTCTACGCCTTACTCGGCTCAGGATTTCTATACTAGTATTGATGTTTTGGCGGAGTTGGATAATGGAACGCAAGTTATCATTGAGATTCAGGTGCATCATCAGAATTTTTTCATCAATCGTTTATGGGCTTATCTGTGCAGTCAGGTCAATCAGAATCTTGAAAAAATTCGCCAGCAAGAAGGGGACACTCATCAGAGCTACAAACACATCGCACCAGTATATGCTATCGCAATTGTCGATAGTAATTATTTCCAAGATGATCTAGCTTTCCACAGTTTTAGCATGCGAGAGGATACGACAGGTGAGGTCTTAACTATCACCAGTAATGGACAGGAACATCATCTAGTCAAGATGGCATTCTTGGAATTAAAAAAATACAGAGAAACCAGCAAAGACGAGGTTCGCAAGCCGTGGTTGGAGTTTTTCGGTAATAAACCTTTTACCCAAGAACCCGAGCGAGCCATCAGCCAAGCAGACCAACTGCTAGACTACAAGAGCTGGTCCGAGGAGGACAGGAAAATGTTTAGTGAACAACGCAGGCGTGAAGAACAAGCCTTGTTAGCACAGGACTATGCCTTGGAACAAGCTGAAGAAAGAGGATTAGAACGTGGTCTTGAACGTGGCCGTGCAGAGGGTGTTGAACAAGGTCTAGAGCGTGGGAAAATCTTTACCTTTCTAGATTTAGTACGCCAACATGTTTTAACTTCCGAATTTGCAAGTGAGCAGTTGGGTATGACTGTTGCTGAGTTTGAGGCCTTGTTGTAAGATCACCAGTAATGGACAGGAACATCATCTAGTCAAGATGGCATTCTTGGAATTAAAAAAATACAGAGAAACCAGCAAAGACAAGGTTCGCAAGCCATGGTTGGAGTTTTTCGGTAACAAGCCCTTTACCCAACAACCTGAGCGAGCCATCAGCCAGGCAGACCAACTGCTAGACTACAAGAGCTGGTCCGAGGAGGACAGGAAAATGTTTAGTCAACTACGTATGCGCGAAGAACAAGCCTTGTTAGCACAGGACTATGCCTTGGAACAAGCTGAAGAAAAAGGCTTGGAGCGTGGTCGAGCTGAGGGTCTTGAAAAAGGTCTTGAAAAAGGTTTAGAGCGTGGTCTTGAACGTGGCCGTGCAGAGGGCATTGAACAGGGACTGGAACGAGGACGAGCAGAGGGTGTTGAACAAGGTCTAGAGCGTGGGAAAATCTTTACCTTTCTAGATTTAGTACGCCAACATGTTTTAACTTCCGAATTTGCGAGTGAACAATTGGGCATGACTGTCGCTGAGTTTGAGGCGTTGTTGTAAATAGTAAAAAATGACATGTTATCGTATAAGATAGCATGTTTTGTGTTTGTACTCTTTAGGTGGCTCGCCAAGGTCAGGTCATCGTCTTTTGGCTGTAGTTATGTAGTCTAGCCAATTGTGACCTGTCTATGAGTAGCTTTCTGGTTTGGTTTTTGATTGTCTTAAGTATATTATTTTTACGAATGATTTCTTTTTTTAAAGTTGGAATAGATGGTTTCATATTTCAAACTGATATATTTTACCTTTGCCAATAAATGTATGCGCCAACTTTCCGAATGGCAGAGAAACAACAAATCGATAATATATAATAACATTTGAATTTTTTATTTATAAAAATGTGAAAAAAATGCGAAATGGAATTTTCTGAAAATTACCTACATTCCCAAAACGCTTTTTTTTTTTGCGAAAATTTTAAATTAAATTAGTTGCATATATATCAAAAATAAAGTAGAATAGTCAATGTAAGGATTCACACTAACTATAATAATTAGCCGTTGCTTAAGAAACGGCTAGTTTCGCGTGAAAATCCAAAATATATTTCAAAAAGGAGATCCTAAATTAATGGAAAACAAATCATCAATGAGTCGCGTTGAGCGTCTACATCGTGAAAAGGTAACACGCTATTCAATCCGCAAGTATAGCTTTGGTGCGGCTAGTGTAGCCGTTGCTGCTCTTTTCATGTTCTTAGGTAATGGAGCTGTATCAGCTCAAGAGCCTGAAATTCAGGGATCACAGGTTGTTAATGCCACCGACACACAATCAGCCCCTGATAGCCCATCAACTCCAGCAGAAAGTACTCCAGCAGCACAACCAGGTGTAGGAGAACCTACTGCTAAACCAGCAGAAAGTACTCCAGCAGCACAACCAATTGCAGAAGAGCCAACACAACCAGCTGCACCAGAAGTAACAATTCCAGCTTTGGACAAAAAGCAACTTGAAAACTACATTTCAGAAGTTAAATCAAAACTTTCTGCAGGCAAGTATGCTAATAAAACAGAGGAAAGCCTTGCTCTTTTGAATGGTGAATTGGCTTCTGCTGAGTCTGTACTCGCTTCTGCAACTACTCAAGATGAATTGAACTTAGCTTACAGAAATCTTGTCACTACAGTAAGTTCAAAATTAACAAATAAACCAAAAGATTCAAAAGAAGCTCCGAAAGTAGACACTACTAATGGACAACCAACTCTAGGTAAAAAAGCAGAAAACACAGAATCAAAATCTAACTCAATCGAAAACACAGGTTCTAACGACCCACGTAACGGTAAAGTATTAGATAAAGATAATGCGTTTAGAACAGAAGCAACAGATAATCAAAAACCTGTAGCGGAAATTCCATATTCTCTTCCATCTGAAAAGAAAATCTTTGTATATAACGAAGAAGATGCAGGTATTGAAATTCCTGTATATGATGAAAGTGGAAAAATTCGTTTTGCGACTGTAAAACAAGGTTCAAATCAAGCTTTCGGAAATTCATCAGAAGGTGAAAATAAACTAGATATTCAATGGGGATATACTGCAACAGTAATCAATCGTTCTGAAAGCGAAACAGCAGAATTAACTAATGCAACTCAAGCTAACCCGGCTAAAATTATTATTTCAGGAACGCCAAGTGATGCACTAAAAAAATCTGCATCTTATACAAAAACTGAAGATCAAACTGTAAATATTGGTACTCGTTTTGTACACGTACAGGATGAGCAAGGATTAAAAAATTCTGGAGACACTAGAACTATTTCAGACCCAGGATATATGTATTTTGTCCTTAAATCTCAAACATACAAATACAGCATTCAACAACCGGAAAATGCTGGAGCTAAAATTAGTGTTAACGATATTGACAACTTAACAGAAGCAGATGTTAAGAAAATTAAAGACAATATTAAAATCGAGTATTCTAAAACTAGCCAAGATGCTAGATTTGAATCTAAAAAAGGTGAAGCACTTAAAAATCAAACTGCAGTAGTAAAAGATATTAATGTTGATACTGCAAACAAAAAAGTAGTAGTAACATATACTGACGATTCAACAGATGAGGCTGCATTATCTAGTGTTGCGCGTACAAACGAAAAACCAACAGTAGAAATTCAATATTCTGATCCAGCTCCAGATAAAAAAGAAGTATATGTTTATGCATCAGAAGTTAACACATTTGATATTAAAATCAAAGATGATAGTGGCAAACTTGCAAGTGCAGAGTTAAGAAGAGGAAGTAACCAAGAATTTAAAGACGTAGCAGGAGAAACAAATAAACAAGATACTCAATACGGATTTACTGCAAATAAATTCACTTCTGAAACACCTGCAACAGCAGAGAATCCAGCTGTTATCACCTATACTGGTACTCCAGCACCAGAAGGAGCATTTACAAAAGAAAAATTTGATCAAGCAATTCAAAATGGTGGAACTCCATTAGGATGGCGTTTTGTAAAAGCTATGGATGAAGACGGAGCCGACGCAAGAGGGAACGGCCGTGATGCTACTGACCCAACAGCAGTTAACGTAATTCTTAAACCACAAACTTTAAAATACGATATTACTAAACCAGCAGAAGCTGATAAAGTAGCAGTAGCAGATGCTAATAGCGTTACTGATGCAGAGTTTGACAAAATCAAAGAGAAAATCAAAATTGAATATTCTAATGATAATAAAGATGCACGTTTAGCTGATAAAAAAGGAAAAGAAGTAGAAAATCAATCAGAGCGTATTGCTTCTATTACTAGAGACGGAAACAATGTTGTTGTAACCTATAAAGACGGTTCTAAAGATTCTAAACCATTAACAGACTTCGCACGTACAAACGAAGCTCCAACATTAGATATTCCATATTCTAATGAAGAAAATAAACAAATCTATCTATATACTACAGAAGAAAATGATATTTCTCTAAAAGTAAAAGATGATTCTGGAAAAGTTAAAGAAGCAGTTCTTAAATTCCCTGGTGGACAAAACGAGTCTTACATGACTGGTGGAAATAAAGATGCAATGTACCTAAAACAAGAAGGTATGACAACTTCAGAAGTAACTGCAAGTGAAGATGCACCACATGAGATTAAACTTACAGGTACTATTCCAAAAGGAGCATGGGGATTAAACTCTAATACAGGTATGACTCGTATTCTTTACGCAAAAGATACAGATGATAAAGATACTTCTGCTTCATTTGCGAATAATAAGAGTGTAAATGGATATATCCGTTTTGTTCTAAAAGACCAAACTACTAAATATGACATTAAAACATTAGATGGCGAAAACAAAATTGCTGTTAACGACGCTAATGATTTAACAGATGCAGATCTTGAAAAAATCAAAAACAATCTTAAAGTTGAATATGCTCAAACAAATGATGATGCACGTTTAGCTGATAAAAAAGGTCAAGAAGTAGAAGATGCTTCAAAAGTTGTTGCTAAAGTAGAAAAAGACGGAGATAATCTTGTAGTAACTTATAAAGATGGTTCTAAAGATACTAAACCTATATCAGATGTAGTTCGTACAAACAACGCTCCAGAAGTGAAAATCCCTTACTCTGTAGACGGTAAGAAAGACGTATATGTATATGCGAATGAAGATTTCGATATTCCAGTTAAGTTTACAGATGATTCAGGAAAAGTAGCTTCAGCGACAATTAACCGTGGTGGAAATGTAGAACAACCAGCTAAAGATGCAACAAATCCTAACGTTTTAGATAACGAATATGAATCAACAGTAGAAAAAATCTCTACAGAAACAACAGCAACAGAGGCAGATCCTGCAGTTGTTCATATTAAAGGAAATTATTCTAAAGCAACACCAGGCTTAGATGCTAAGAAATTCCCTACAGATGAAAATGGAGAATTTCCAATTGTAACTCGTTACGCAACAGCAACAGATAAAGACGGAAGAAATATCTTCAACAATGCGACTGGTTCTTCATATGCAAGTGACCCAGGTGCATTCAGAATTGTCTTAAAAGCTCAAACAGCTAAATATGACGTTAAAGAATTAGCTGATGCTGAGAAACCAGTGGTATCAGATATCAAAAATATCTCACCAGCTGAATTAGACAAAATTAAAGAAAATCTTCAGTTAGAATACTCTAAGAAAAATAAAGATAAGAACATCAATAAAGATGAAGCAGTTACTCCAGAAAACGTTAAGAAAGCAGTAGATACTGTAAAACAAGATGGAGATAACTTAGTAGTAACTTATAAAGATGGTTCTAAAGATACGATTCCAGTAGATAAAGTTGCTAAATTAGACAAGCAACCAGCTATCGATGCAGTTACTAACAAAGCAAATGACCAAATCGCAGCTATTAATGGTAATGATAACTTAACACAAGCTGAAAAAGATAAAGCTATTGCTAAAGTAAACGAAGATAAAACAGCAGCATTAGATAAAATCGATGAAGCTACAAACCAAACTGCAGTAGACGGTGCTAAAACTGACGGTACTGATGCTGTAGCGAAAGTAAACCCAGTAGCGAAAGAAAAAGCTAAACAAGCAATCGCTGATGAGTTGAAAGCTAAGAATGCTGAACTTGATAAACGTACAGACTTATCAGACAAAGAAAAAGCAGATGCTAAAGCAGAAGCTAAAAAATTAGCAGACGCAGAATTAGCTAAGGTGAATGATCAACCTGATAATAAACCAACAGCAGCAGAAGCAGCAGAAGCGCAAAAAGCAGTAGATGCAGCTAAAGAAAAAGGTGTAGCAGACGTTAAGACTGTAAACCCAATCGCGAAAGAAAATGCTCTAAAAGCAGTAGCTGATGAATTAGCTAAAAAAGAAAAACAAATCGACGATCGTACAGATTTAACAAAAGAAGAAAAAGATGCAGCTAAAGAAGAAGCTAAAGGATTAGCCAAAAAAGCAACAGATGCGATTACCGCTCAACCTGATAAAGAAGCAGATCCAGTAGCAGCTAAAACAGCTCAAGATGCAGTAGATGCAGCTAAGAAAGACGGTGTTGATAAAGTAGCAGCTGTAAATCCACCAGCGAACAAAAAAGCAGATGCTAACACTGCAGTAGCTGATGAGGCAGAAGCTAAAAAACAAGCTATCCAAGGGGATGACACATTATCTGCAGCAGCTAAAGAAAAACTTAAAAAAGAAGTAGATGCTATTAAAGAAGCTTCAGAAGCAGCAATCACAGGTGCTAAGACAAACGATGACGTTGATAAAGCAAAGAAAGCTGCTGAACAAGCTATCAAAGCAATCAACTCTGCACGTGTACCAGGTAACAAATTAGTTGCTAAAGATCCTACAAGCTTAACACCTGAAGAACAAGATAAGCTTAAAAAAGCTATCGAAGCTGTAAACCCAGGTGCAACTGTAACGGTAAATCCTGATGGAACTGCAAGTGTAACATTACCAAATGGTAAAACAGAGCCGTTAAAACAAGCTGATTTAACGAAATCTGCGGATGACTTAAATACTCCAGCTGGTGGTAACAACATTAACCGTCCAGTGGATAAAGTTATCGTTAAAGATCCTGCGAAATTAACAGATGATGAAAAAGAAAAAATCAAAAAAGCTGTTCGCGACGTTAACCCTAACGCTGTAGTAACAATGGATGATAACGGAACAGTTACTGTTTCAACTCCAGAAGGACACACAGCAGCATTCCCAGCAGCAGAATTAGTACGTACATTAGAGGATGCAGCAAAACCTGATTCAGCTAATACAGGAATTCGTAAGCCAGCAGATAAAGTAGTTGGTGATGCAACAAACCCAGCTGACCAAGCAAAAGCAACTGAAAAACTTCAAAAATTAAATGGACCTGATGCTAAAGTTCAATATGACAATGAAGGAAATGCAACAGTAGTTCTTCCAAACGGAACAATTGCGACAATTCCAGCATCAGACCTATTCAAAACACCAGAAGATGCTAAGAAAGCAAATGGTGGAGATGACATCAACAAACCAAACTCACAAACTGTTGTAGCAAATAAAAATGCTTTAACACCAGATGAGAAAAAAGCAATCGAAGACAAAGTTAAAGCAGTTAATCCAGGTGCAGTTGTAACAGTTGACGAAAAAGGAAATGCAACAGTAACAACACCAGAAGGTAAAACTGCAGTAATCGATGCAGATGATTTAGTTAAAGCTGCTGACGAAAAAACTTCTCCAAAAGCTGGTAACAACATCAACAACCCAGCCGACAGAGTACAAGTAGCAGACAAAGATGCAGTTAAAACACCAGAAGAAATCGCTAAAATCAAAGCAGCAGTTGAAGCTGTAAACCCTGGTTCTACAGTAGTAGTTGACGAAAAAGGAAATGCGACTGTAACAACACCAGAAGGCAAAACAGCAACAATTCCAGTAAGTGAATTAGTGAAAACTCCAGCTGACAAAGATGAAGTGAGTGGCGGCAACCAAGTAAATACTCCAGCAGATAGAGTAGTGGTAGAAAACCCAGCTTCATTAACACCAGAAGAGAAAAAAGCAATCGAAGCTAAGATCAAGGCTGTAAACCCAGGTGCTGATGTAGTATTTGACGAAAAAGGAAATGCAACAGTAACAACACCAGAAGGTAAAACAGCAACAATTCCAGCGAGCGATTTAGTAAAACCTAAAGCTGACTTAGCTGACCCAACGAAACAAGATGCTGTAAACAAACCAGCAGACAAAGTAGTAGTTGATCCAGCACTAGTAGCAGCTGATAAAGATTTACCAACAGAAGCTAAAGATGCTATTAAGGCAGCTGTAGCAGCAGTAAACCCAGGTTCAACTGTAGTAGTTGACGAAAAAGGAAATGCAACAGTAACAACACCAAGTGGTAAAACTGTAGTGATTCCAAAAGCTGACTTAGTGAAAACAGAAGCTGATAAAGAAACTGCTAAAGCAGGAAACAACATCAACAAACCAGCAGACAAAGTAGTTGCTGATAAAGATGCCTTAACTCCTGAAAACATCGAAGCAATCAAAGCTAAAGTGGCAGCAGTGAACCCAGGTGCAACAGTAGTAGTAGACGACAAAGGAAACGCAACTGTAGTTACACCAGACGGACAAACAGCAACAATTCCAGTAACTGACTTAGTGAAATCTCCAGAAGAAGCTAAAGGTGCAAAAGCAGGTAACGATGTCAACAAACCAGCTGATAAAGTATCTGCAAACAAAGATGCCTTAACTCCTGAAGACATTAAAGCAATCAAAGCTAAAGTAGAAGCAGTTAACCCGGATGCTAAAGTATTCGTTGACGAAAAAGGAAATGCAACTGTATCTACTCCAGATGGTAAAACAGCAACAATCCCTGTTGAAGATTTAGTAAAAGATCCAGCAGCTAAAGAAACTCCAAATGCAGGAAACAAAGTAAACACTCCAGCGGATAAAGTAGTTGTAAACGATCCAGCTTCATTAACACCAGAAGAGAAAAAAGCAATCGAAGATAAGATTAAAGCTGTAAATCCAGATGCTAAAGTAGTATTTGATGACAAAGGAAACGCAACAGTAACAACGAAAGACGGAGCTGTAGCAACAATCCCAGCATCAGACTTAGCGAAAACTGCAGCTGACTTAACAGATCCAGCTAAACAAGATGCAGTTAAGAAACCAGCAGACAAAACACTAGTTAAGAACCCAGCTAAATTAACTCAAGCTGAAAAAGATGCAATCAAAGCAGCTGTAGCAAAAGTAAATCCAGAAAATACAACAGTAGTTGTAGATGACAAAGGAAATGCAACAGTCACAACACCAGACGGTAAAACTGAAGTAATTCCAGCATCTGACCTAGTGAAAACTGCAAAAGAAGCTGAAGGTGTAAACGCAGGAAACAACATCAACAAACCAGCAGATAAAGTTTCAGCAACACCAGCAGATTTAACTGGAGATAAGAAAGACGAAGTTAAAGCTAAAATTCAAAAAGCTGTAGAATCAGTAAATCCAGGTGCAACTGTATTCGTTGACGATAAAGGAAATGCAACAGTCACAACACCAGACGGTAAGACAGCAACAATCCCAGTTGAAGACTTATTGAAAGATCCAGCAGCTAAAGAAACTCCATCAGCAGGAAACAAAGTAAATACTCCAGCTGAAAAAGCACTTGTAGATCCAGCGGTATTGAATGATCCAAATGCAACATTACCAAAAGATGTTAAAGATGCTATTCAAAAAGCTGTAGAATCAGTAAATCCAGGTGCGACAGTAGTAGTAGACGACAAAGGAAATGCGACAGTAACTGTAACAAATCCAGACGGAACTAAGACTACAGCAACAATCCCAGCTTCTGATTTAGTGAAATCAAATGCTAAAGAAGACTTGGAAAATGCAGCGAAACAAGATGCGGTTAAGAAACCTATCGATGAAACAGTAGTTGCAGATAAAAATGCTTTAACAGAGCCTGAAAAAGAAGCAATTAAAGCTAAGGTTCAAGAAGTTAACCCAGGTGCAACTGTCGTAGTTGATGAAAAAGGAAACGCAACAGTCACAACTCCAGACGGGAAAACAGCAGTCATTCCAGCGGATGATTTAGTGAAAACTGCTGATGAAGTGTTAACTGATCCAAAAGCAGGTAACGTCATCAACAAACCAGCTGACAGAGAGTTAGTTACAGATAAAGACAACTTAACTCCTGAAGATATCAAAGCAATCAAAGACAGAGTTGCAGCAGTTAACCCAGGAGCATCTGTATACGTGGACGAAAAAGGAAACGCAACAGTCACAACTCCAGACGGACAAACAGCTACAATTCCAGTAAATGATTTAGTGAAGACAGAAGCTGATAAGAATACAGCAAATGCTGGTAACAAAGTAAACACTCCAGCAGATAAAGTATTAGTGAAAGACCCAGCTAAATTAACTGCTAAAGAGCTTGAAAAAGTTGAGAAGAAAATCAAAGAAGTAAATCCAGGTGCTGAAGTAGTATTTGACGATAAAGGAAATGCTACAGTTAAGACTAAAGAAGGTAACATTGCAACAATTCCAGCAGCAGATTTAGTTAAACCAAAAGCAGATTTACAAGATCCAGCTAAGCAAGATGCAGTTAAGAAACCAGCGGATAAAACTTTAGTGAAAAATCCAGATGCCCTAACTCAAGAAGAGAAAGATGCAATCACAGCTAAAGTGAAAGAAGTTAACCCACCAGCAGATGGAACAACTGTATTCGTAGATGACAAAGGAAATGCAACAGTAACAACTAAAGACGGTAAGACTGTAGTCATTCCGAAAGATGATTTAGTGAAAACTGAAGCAGAAGCTGCTAACGAAAAAGCTGGAAACAACATTAACAAACCAGCAGACAAGACTGTAGTAGCAAATCCAGAAGCTCTATCTCCAGAAGAGAAGAAAGCAATCGAAGATAAAGTTAAAGCAGTCAACCCAGATGCAAAAGCAGTATTTGTGGATGACAAAGGAAATGCAACAGTTACATTGAAAGATGGTAAATCAGCAACAATTCCAGCAACTGATTTAGTGAAAACAGCAGCAGATGTAGCTAAACCAAATGCAGGAAATAAAGTGAATACACCAGCTGACAAAGTAGTTGTCAAAGATCCAGATGCTTTAACAGATGCGGATAAAGCTAAGGTTACAGAAGCAATCAAAGCGGTAAATCCAAACGCTGAAAAAGTTGTATTCGATAAAGATGGAAATGCAACAGTTACTCTAACTGATGGAACTACAGCAACAATTCCAGCAGCTGATTTAGTGAAAACAGAAGCAGACGCAGCTAAACCAGAAGCAGGAAACAATGTGAACACACCAGCTGACAAGACTGCGGTAGCAAATCCAAATGCTCTAACTCCAGAAGAGAAGAAAGCAATTGCGGCTAAAGTAGAAGCAGTTAACCCTGGTGCAACTGTAGCAGTAGACGATAAAGGAAGCGCAACAGTCACAACACCAGAAGGTAAGACAGCAGTCATTCCAGCAGCAGACTTAACGAAATCAAAAGAAGATGCAGCTAAGCCAAAAGCAGGAAACGACGTAGTTAAACCAGCAGATAAGACTGTAGTGAAAGATCCAACTTCATTAACTGATGAAGAAAAACAAGCCATCACAGATAAGCTTACAGCCTTAAATCCAGATGCAACTGTAGTAGTAGATGACAAAGGAAATGCAACAGTAACACCTAAAGATGGTAAACCAGTTGTAATTCCAGCGGCAGACTTAACGAAGACAGAAGCAGATGCAGCTAAACCAAATGCAGGAAACGATGTAAACACACCAGCAGATAAGACAGTCTTAGATCCAACTAACTTAGAAAAATCTAAGAAAGAAATCGCTGATAAAGTGAAAGCAGTCAACCCAGGTGCTGAAGTTGTAGTGGACGACGAAGGAAACGCAACAGTCACAACACCAGAAGGTAAGACAGCAATCATTCCAGCAGCTGATTTAGTGAAAACAGCGGAAGATGCAGCTAAACCAAATGCAGGTAACAACGTAGTTAAACCAGCAGATAAGACTTTAGTGAAAGATCCAGCTAAACTTACTGATGAAGAGAAGAAAGCAATCACAGACAAGCTTGCAGCCTTAAATCCAGAAGCTAAAGTTGTAGTAGATGATAAAGGAAATGCAACAGTAACACCTAAAGATGGTAAACCAGTTGTAATCCCAGCATCAGACTTAACTAAGACAGAAGCACAAACTAAAGAGCCGAAGGCAGGAAACGACATCGTTACACCAGCCGATAAGACTGTGGTGAAAGATCCGGCTAAACTTACTGATGATGAGAAGAAAGCAATCGCGGATAAAGTGAAAGCAGTAAATCCAGATGCTGAAGTTGTAGTGGACGACAAAGGAAACGTAACAGTAACAACACCAGAAGGTAAGACAGCGGTCATTCCAGCGGTAGACTTAACTAAGTCAGCAGATGCAGAAAAAGCACCAAAAGCAGGAAACGACATTGTTAAACCAGCTTCTAAGACAAAAGTAGCAAATCCAGATTCATTAACACAAGATGAGAAAGATGCAATTGCAGCTAAAGTTCAAGCAGTCAACCCAGGTTCAACTGTAGCAGTAGACGACAAAGGAAACGCTACAGTCACACTTCCAAACGGTAAGACAGCAGTTATCCCTGCATCAGATTTAACAAAATCTGAAAAAGATGTGAACGATGGAAAAGCTAAAGACAACGCAGTTACACCAGCAGCGAAAACAAAAGTAGCAAATCCAAATGCCTTAACTGACGCTGAGAAGAAAGCAATCGAAGACAAAGTTAAAGCAGCAAATCCAGGCGCTGAAGTTGTAGTAGACGATAAAGGAAATGCAACTGTAGTGAAGGATGGTAATGTTTCAGTTATCCCATCAACAGACTTAGTTAAAGTCGAAGGCGATGCTACAAAACCTAATGGTGGTAACGATGCAAACACACCAGCAGCTAAGACTGTCGTAGAAAATCTAGCTGAACTTAACGATGCTGAGAAGAAAGCAGTCGAAGATAAAGTGAAAGCAGTCAACCCAGGTTCAACTGTAGTGGTAGACGATAAAGGAAACACAACAGTAACGAAAGCTGATGGAACAGTTCTTAACATCCCAGCTTCAGACTTAGTCATCCCAGCAGAAAAATTTGCTGACGAAGCAACAAATGCTAAAGTGAAAACACCAGCTATCCGTACATTAGTTGGAGATAAAGAAAACTTAACAGATGCTGAAAAAGATGCTGTTAAGAAATCAATTGAAGCAGTTAACCCAGGCGCAACTGTAGTAGTAGACGATAAAGGAAACGCAACAGTAACAATGCCAGACGGTTCTACAGCAACAATTTCTAAAGAACAACTAGTGAAAGATAAAGAAGCTGTTTCTAAATCTAAACACGGTGGAGATAATCTTGATATCGACTTGAGTAAAGTAGAGGTAGCAGACCTTGAAAATATTACTCCAGAAGAAAAAGCGAAATTCCAATTCAAAGTTCTAGGTGCTATCACAAATGTAGAAGAATTCGATTTAGATGCTTACATTAAATCTACAGATGAAAATGGAAACACAATTTACACATCTAAAGATTCTAAAGTGAAAATTACAATCGACAAAGATGGTAATGCAACAGTCGAAAAAGATGGTAAGAAAGAATTAGCTATTAACATTGATAAAGCCGGAAATGTAACAATCGTTACAAAAGAAGGTCAAGTATTAGCAATTCCAAGAGATGACGCATTTAAACAACGTCCATATGTACCATCAAATGGTGGAGGCAATAACAGTGGTAACGGTAACGGAACTTCTGGCAATAACGCAGCTAATAACACTGGTGCAAAAGTGGATAAAGCTAAGTTAGAAGGTGCTATCCATCAATTAGATGAATTGATCATTAAAGAATCAGCTAAGCTTGATGCAGAAACTGCAAAAGAAGCGAATGACTTATTAGCAGACGCTAAGAAAGTATTTGCTAATGCAGATGCAAGTCAAGCAGAAGTGGATGCAATGGTTAAACGTATCGAAGACTTCATGGCGAAAGTTGCTCCAGCAACTGATCATGCAACTCCAGCTAACGACCAAGCTGCTCAAACACCAGCTGTAGCTCCAGCTACAACTCAAGCAGCAGCTAATGCTAGCCAAGAAGCAGCAAATACGCGTAAAGCAGCTAAAGAATTGCCAAATACAGGTACAGCAGATTCTACTGTAGCTATGGTAGCAGCTGCCGCAAGTGCATTACTTGGTCTTGGTCTTGCAGGTCGTCGTCGTAAAGAAGACGAAGAAGCTTAATTGGTAGATTGTTTGATAAATATCAGATGATAAATCCGATTTTCAAAGCTTAAGCAAGTACCTCTCATAAGAAAATCTCCTAGCAGGAAAGCCTGCTAGGAGATTTTTGCATTTCAGGAAGTGGACGGCTGACTTGGCAACCAGCTAAGGGTGAAGATCAATTGCTCAGCTTTTAAGAGGTCTTGGTGTTGAATGATAGATACTGAGGTCTTGTCCAGTTGGCATTCTTTGACAAAGTTGAAGTGGCTGTGGTTTTGCTCAGTATGAATATCTAGCCATTTATTTTCTTTAGCTAGGTAGATACGGAGGTGGTCAAAGAGAGGGATTCCGAGGTCATAGCTGGGTTTTCCTGGACAGGTCGGATAGAATCCGAGAGCCGACCAGATGTACCAGGCCGAGAGACTACCATTGTCTTCATCGCCAGGATAGGCTTGCCAGCTTGGGTGAAAGGCTTTCTGACGCAAGGTCTTGATGAGAAGGGCAGTGTAGTCAGGGTAGTTGCTGTAGCGGAAGAGATAAGGAATGTGGAAGCTCGGTTGGTTGGAAATAGCGACTTGTCCAAAAGGAGCGGTAGCCATTTCGCTCATCTCATGAATCTCGTAACCATATCCAGTTGTCTCAAAGAGGGGAGCATCTTGGCAGGTTTTCAATAGATAGTGACTAAAGGCTTCTTTTCCGCCCATGAGTTGACGCAAACCTGGGATGTCATGTAATACACCTAAAGTTGCTTGGATGGCAGAGCATTCGGCATAGTCGCGTCCCCAACTATAAGGAGAGAAGTTAGGACGGAAGTTTCCTTGGTTATCACGCGCACGCATATAGCCTGTTTCAGTATCAAATAGATGGCGGTAATTTTGTGAATCGGTTTTATAAGTTTCTGCGATGTTATCCTGACCAAGTTTTTTGGCACAGCTGGCGATACAAAAGTCGCTATAGGCATAGTCTAGGGTATGACTGACGCTTTCGTGGTGGTCGGTAGAGAGGTAGCCAAGCTCTTGGTATTGGGCTAGTCCGTGACGACCATTGATGCCGAGAGGGTCGGACTTGGTGGCTGTTTCAAGCATGGCTTGAAGGAGTTCTTCTTCCAAGTCGGGAGCCATGTCCTTGCAGGCGCTATCTGCGATAATACCATCTAAAAGAGTACCCGGCATCATGCCACGTTCATCTGGAGCTAGCCATTTTGGAAGGAAACCAGTATCGCGGTAGCTATTGAGAAATCCCTCTAAAAAGCGACGATAATGCTCTGGTATGATAAGGGCAAAGAGGGGGAAGGTGGTGCGGAAGGTATCCCAGAAACCATTGTTGCTAAAGAGGACACCGGGCTTGACAGTACCAGTAGCCAGATCCATGTGGATGGCTTGCCTTGATTCATTAACCTCATAAAAAGTTTGAGGAAATAGGAATAGTCTGTAAAGGCAGTGGTCAAAGAAGGTTCGGTCAGCCTCTCCTGTCTCGATAACGTCAAAACGATGGAGGAGATTTTCCCAGTTCGCTTGGGCACTTGCTTTACAGCTATCAAAATCTTCTTGAGGTAGATTGGTTAAAGCTTGAGAAGGAGAGATGAAAGAAGCCCCTAGTTGAATCTCAGCATGGCTATCTTCCAAGTCAATTCGCCAATCTTCACCTTCTTGGCTGACAGCAAGAATATTCGTATTCATTTGCAGGGCAGTGAACATTATTAGCGGATTTTTGTTGGTCTCAGTTTTTCCTTCTTGTCTTAGGACAAGCGTTCGCTTATCTACTTGCTCTACGGTCAGTTTATCTGCTGCGTGAAGATAGAGGGAGAGGGCTTTGCCTTGCTTTTGCTCCAAACGAATAGAAGCACCGTAGCAAGTCGGTGTGAGCTGGCTTTCAATCTGATAACGAAGGGAGAAAATTTTCAGATAATGAGGCTGAAAGGAGGATTTATCCATATCATAGGAAGATTGGCGGTGGAAGAGGCTGTCTCCACCTAGTTGGCCTGTGACAGGTGTCAGAAGGAGCCAAGAGTAGTCCCCAATCCAAGGACTGGGTTGGTGGGTTAATCGAATCCCCTGAAAGATGGGCAAATGCGGATCGAAAAACCAAGCTCCTTCCTGATCACTGGTCTGGGGCACAAAGTAATTCATCCCAAAAGGAAGGCCTGTGTAAGGCAGGGTATTTCCACGAGAAAAGGCATGCTTACTGGCAGTTCCAAAGCGGGTATCGATGGTTTCAAGTAGTGGTTTCATAGTCTTTCCTTTAGCTGTTTTTCTACATTATATCAGAAAAAGAGAGCCTTTAGAAAAGGAGTTTCGAAGATAACTATTTTGTAGAAAAATGACTATCATTTGTGTATGTATTTTCTGTCTCAAAAGCTATATACTGAAAATGAAACTTGTTTGAAAGAGGAAATTGCACGATGATTTATTCGAAAGAAATTGTTAGAGAATGGCTAGACGAAGTAGCAGAGCGGGCTAAGGACCATCCGGAGTGGGTGGATGTCTTCGAGCGTTGCTATACAGACACCTTGGACAATACGGTTGAAATCCTAGAAGATGGTTCAATCTTTGTGCTCACAGGAGATATTCCTGCTATGTGGCTTCGGGATTCGACAGCCCAACTCAGACCCTACCTGCATGTGGCTAAAAGAGATGCCCTCCTGCGTCAGACCATTGCAGGTTTAGTCAAACGTCAGATGACCTTGATTCTCAAGGATCCTTATGCCAACTCATTTAACATTGAGGAAAACTGGAAGGGGCACCACGAGACCGATCACACAGACCTGAATGGTTGGATTTGGGAACGCAAGTATGAGGTGGATTCGCTTTGCTATCCTTTGCAGTTGGCTTATCTCCTCTGGAAAGAGACTGGCGAGACTAGTCAGTTTGATGAGACTTTTATCACAGCGACCAAGGAAATTCTTCATCTGTGGACGGTAGAACAAGACCATAAGAACTCTCCTTATCGTTTTGTCCGTGATACGGACCGTAAGGAAGATACCTTGGTAAATGATGGCTTTGGACCTGATTTTGCAGTGACAGGTATGACTTGGTCAGCTTTTCGTCCGAGTGATGACTGCTGTCAGTATAGTTACTTGATTCCGTCAAATATGTTTGCTGTAGTAGTCTTGGGTTACGTGCAAGAAATCTTTGCAGAACTAGACCTAGCTGATAGCGAGAGTATTATTGCTGATGCTAAGCGTCTCCAGTCTGAAATCCAAGAAGGAATCGAAAACTACGCCTACACCACCAACAGCAAGGGCGAAAAGATTTATGCCTTTGAAGTGGATGGCCTAGGAAATGCCAGCATCATGGATGATCCAAACGTACCAAGTTTGTTGGCTGCACCTTATCTAGGCTACTGCGACATTGACGACGAAGTGTATCAAGCCACTCGCCGTACCATTCTTAGCCCTGAAAATCCATATTTCTACCAAGGAGAATATGCTAGTGGTCTCGGAAGTTCTCATACCTTCTATCGCTATATCTGGCCCATTGCCCTTTCTATCCAAGGCTTGACAACAAGAGATAAGGCAGAGAAGAAATTCTTGCTGGATCAGCTGGTTGCTTGCGATGGGGGCACAGGTGTCATGCATGAAAGCTTCCACGTGGACGACCCAACGCTTTACTCTCGTGAATGGTTCTCTTGGGCCAACATGATGTTCTGCGAATTAGTCTTGGATTACCTGGATATTCGTTAATCTAGGATTTTACTTGTTTTTAGTCAGTTTACTAAGACAAAGTAACTGAATATTTACTTCTTTCAAATTTCACCTCAAATCGTAGTTAAATTCTTGATAAATAAAATATTTAGAGTTAAACTGTTGGTGATTTGTTGAATTTGATTGAGCAAATCTTACATCCAAAAATGTTAACAATAAAAATTTAAATTTAGAATGAGGTTTTACTTCATGGAAAATGTTGTTGTACATATTATCTCACATAGTCACTGGGACCGTGAGTGGTACTTGCCTTTTGAAAGCCACCGTATGCAGTTGGTGGAATTATTTGACAATCTCTTTGATCTCTTTGAAAATGACCCTGAGTTCAAGAGTTTCCATTTAGATGGACAAACCATTGTCCTTGATGACTACTTGCAAATTCGCCCTGAAAATCGTGACAAAGTCCAACGCTACATTGACGAGGGCAAACTTAAAATTGGTCCCTTTTATATCTTGCAGGATGACTACTTAATTTCAAGTGAAGCAAATGTCCGCAATACTCTTATTGGTCAGCAGGAGGCTGCAAAATGGGGCAAATCAACCCAGATTGGTTACTTCCCAGATACCTTTGGAAATATGGGACAAGCTCCTCAAATCCTTCAAAAATCAGGCATTCACGTGGCAGCCTTTGGTCGTGGTGTGAAACCGATTGGATTTGACAACCAAGTTCTCGAAGATGAGCAGTTTACTTCCCAGTTTTCAGAAATGTACTGGCAGGGTGCGGATGGTAGTCGTGTCCTCGGGATTCTCTTTGCCAACTGGTACAGTAACGGGAATGAAATTCCAGTTGATAAGGACGAGGCCTTGACCTTCTGGAAACAAAAATTGTCAGATGTGCGTGACTACGCTTCGACAAACCAATGGTTGATGATGAACGGATGTGACCACCAGCCTGTACAGAAAAATCTGAGCGAAGCCATTCGTGTGGCAAATGAACTCTTCCCAGATGTAACCTTTGTTCATAGTTCCTTTGATGAATATGTTCAAGCCGTGGAAAGTGCCCTACCAGAGCAGTTATCAACGGTTACAGGTGAGTTGACCAGTCAGGAAACAGACGGCTGGTACACACTTGCCAACACTTCTTCATCTCGTATTTATCTCAAACAAGCCTTCCAAGAAAATAGCAACCTCCTAGAGCAAGTTGTAGAACCCTTGACTATTATCACTGGGGGCCACAACCACAAGGATCAGTTGACCTATGCTTGGAAAACTCTTTTGCAGAATGCGCCGCATGATAGTATCTGTGGCTGTAGTGTGGACGAAGTTCACCGTGAGATGGAAACTCGTTTTGCCAAGGTCAACCAAGTAGGAAACTTTGTTAAGAGCAACTTGCTCAATGAGTGGAAGGGTAAAATCGCTACAGCTAAGGCTCAAAGTGACTATCTCTTTACGGTTATTAACACAGGCTTGCATGATAAGGTCGATACTGTCAGCACAGTGATTGATGTGGCGACTTGTGATTTCAAGGAATTACATCCAACAGAAGGCTATAAGAAGATGGCTGCCTTGACCTTGCCAAGCTACCGTGTGGAGGACTTGGATGGTCGTCCTGTAGAGGCTAAAATAGAAGACCTTGGGGCTAATTTTGAGTACGATTTACCAAAGGACAAGTTCCGCCAAGCTCGTATTGCTCGTCAAGTGCGCGTGACAATTCCAGTTCACCTAGCGCCACTTTCTTGGACAACCTTCCAATTGCTGGAAGGAGAACAAGAACACCGTGATGGCATCTACCAAAACGGAGTCATTGATACGCCATTTGTAACGGTGAGTGTGGATGACAACATTACAGTCTATGATAAGACAACTCACGAAGCCTATGAAGATTTTATCCGCTTTGAAGACCGTGGGGACATCGGAAACGAGTATATCTATTTCCAACCAAAAGGAACAGAGCCAATCTATGCAGAGCTTAAGGGCTACGAGGTCTTGGAAAACACAGCTCGCTACGCTAAGATTTTGCTCAAACATGAATTGACCGTGCCTGTCAGTGCAGATGAAAAGCTAGAAGAAGAGCAAAAAGGCATCATCGAGTTTATGAAGCGTGAAGCTGGACGGTCAGAAGAATTGACAAACATTCCTCTTGAAACTGAGTTGACTGTCTTTGTTGACAATCCACAAATCCGCTTTAAGACTCGCTTTACTAACACTGCTAAGGACCACCGTATCCGTCTCTTGGTCAAGACTCATAACACGCGTCCAAGCAATGATTCTGAAAGCATCTATGAAGTGGTAACACGACCAAACAAACCAGCAGCTTCATGGGAAAATCCTGAAAATCCTCAACACCAACAAGCCTTTGTCAGTCTGTATGATGATGAAAAAGGTGTGACTGTATCTAACAAGGGATTGAATGAATACGAAATCCTTGGAGACGACACCATTGCCGTGACTATTTTGCGTGCATCAGGTGAGTTGGGTGACTGGGGCTACTTCCCAACACCAGAAGCACAATGCTTGCGTGAGTTTGAAGTCGAATTTGCGATTGAATGCCACCAAGCCCAAGAACGCTTTTCAGCCTATCGTCGGGCTAAAGCCTTGCAGACACCATTTACCAGCCTTCAGATTGCTAGACAAGAAGGAAGCGTGGCTGCGACTGGTAGCCTCTTGAGCCATTCTGTTCTCAGCATACCGCAAATCTGTCCAACAGCCTTTAAGGTAGCTGAAAATGAAGAAGGCTATGTTCTTCGTTACTACAATATGTGTAATGAAAATGTACGTGTACCGGAAAGTCAACATCTCTTCCTTGACCTACTTGAACGACCATACCCAGTTCATAGAGGCTTAATTGCACCGCAAGAGATTCGTACAGAATTGATCAAAAAAGAAGAAATCTAAGATTTGAACGTGCTTGATAACTAATAATAAGAGATAGAAAGGAGGGGCGAAAAAGTAAGGACTAACTGCTGATTCGCCCCTTTTTATGGTAAAAATAATGACCATTGCAACGATTGATATCGGAGGGACTGGGATTAAGTTTGCTAGTCTGACTCCTGATGGGAAAATATTGGATAAGGCAAGCATTCCAACGCCAGAAAGCTTGGAGGATTTACTAGCTTGGCTAGACCAGCGCTTGTCAGAACAGGATTACAGCGGGATTGCTATGAGTGTTCCAGGAGCAGTCAATCAAGAAACAGGTGTGATTGATGGCTTCAGTGCGGTGCCCTACATCCACGGCTTTTCTTGGTATGAGGCGCTTAACTCTTATCAGATTCCTGTCCATCTGGAAAATGATGCCAACTGCGTTGGGCTCAGTGAATTACTGGCTCATCCAGAACTTGAAAATGCAGCCTGTGTCGTGATTGGGACAGGGATTGGCGGAGCCATGATTATCAACGGTAGACTTCACCGAGGCCGACACGGCTTGGGTGGCGAATTTGGCTATATGACAACCCTTGCCCCTGCTGAAAAGCTCAACAACTGGTCGCAACTAGCATCAACTGGAAATATGGTGCGATACGTGATTGAAAAGTCTGGTCAGACTGACTGGGACGGTCGCAAGATTTACCAAGAGGCTGCAGCTGGTAATACCCTTTGCCAAGAAGCTATTGAGCGCATGAATCGCAATCTTGCTCAAGGTTTGCTTAATATTCAGTATCTCATCGATCCAGATATCATTAGCCTAGGCGGTTCTATCAGTCAAAATCCAGACTTCATCCAAGGGGTCAAAAAAGCTGTCGATGATTTTGTAGAAACTTACGAAGAATACACGGTTGCACCCGTTATCCAAGCCTGTACTTATCATGCAGATGCCAATCTCTACGGTGCCCTTGTCAACTGGCTACAGGAGGAAAACCAATGGTAAGATTTACAGGACTTAGTCCCAAACAAGAGCAAGCAGTAGAGTTGCTTAAAAAGCACATTTCGCTACCAGATGTAGAGGTAGCTGTCGCCCAATCTGACCAAGCCTCTATCTCTATCAAGGGTGAGGGTGGACACTATCAACTAACCTACCGCAAACCTCACCAACTTTATCGTGCCTTGTCTTTGTTGGCAACGGCTCTATCAGAAGGTGACAAAGTAGCGATTGAAGAACAGGCGGCTTATGAAGATTTAGCCTACATGGTAGACTGTTCCAGAAATGCAGTTTTGAATGTGGCTTCTGCCAAGCAGATGATTGAGGTCTTGGTACTCATGGGCTACTCAACCTTTGAGCTCTACATGGAAGACACCTACCAGATTGAGGGGCAACCTTACTTTGGTTACTTCCGTGGTGCCTACTCGGCTGAGGAGTTGCAGGAAATAGAATCCTATGCCCAGCAGTTTGACATGACCTTTGTGCCCTGCATCCAGACCTTGGCCCATTTGTCAGCCTTTGTCAAATGGGGTGTCAAGGAAGTGCAGGAGCTCCGTGATGTGGAGGATATTCTTCTCATTGGCGAAGAAAAGGTTTATAACCTGATTGATGGCATGTTTGCGACTCTATCTAAACTGCAAACTCGCAAGGTCAATATCGGGATGGACGAAGCCCACTTGGTTGGTTTGGGACGCTACCTTATCTTGAACGGCGTTGTAGACCGTAGTCTTCTCATGTGCCAACACTTGGAGCGCGTGCTGGATATTGCTGACAAGTATGGTTTCCACTGCCAGATGTGGAGCGATATGTTCTTCAAACTCATGTCAGCGGATGGTCAGTACGACCGTGACGTGGAAATTCCAGAGGAAACGCGTGTCTACCTAGACCGCCTCAAAGACCGTGTGACCTTGGTTTACTGGGACTATTATCAGGATAGCGAGGAAAAATACAATCGCAATTTCCGCAACCATCACAAGATTAGTCATGACCTTGCCTTTGCAGGTGGAGCTTGGAAGTGGATTGGTTTTACACCCAACAACCATTTCAGTCGTCTCATCGCTCTTGAAGCCAATAAAGCCTGCCGTGCCAATGACATCAAAGAAGTCATCGTGACGGGTTGGGGAGACAATGGTGGGGAAACTGCCCAGTTTTCTATCCTACCAAGCTTGCAAATCTGGGCAGAACTCAGCTACCGCAATAACCTAGACCGTTTGTCTGCTCGCTTCAAGACCAATACAGGCCTATCAGTTGAGGATTTTATGCAGATTGACCTAGCCAACCTCTTACCAGATTTACCAGGCAATCTCAGTGGCATCAATCCCAACCGCTATGTCTTTTACCAGGATGTTCTCTGCCCAATACTTGACCGCCACATGACACCTGAACAGGACAAACCGCACTTCGCTCAGGCAGCTGAGACGCTTGCTGAGATTAAAGAAAAAGCAGGAAAGTATGCTTACCTCTTTGAAACTCAGGCTCAGTTGAACCAGATTTTAAGTAGTAAAGTGGATGTGGGACGACGCATCCGTCAGTCCTACCAAGCGGGTGATAAAGAAAGCCTGCAAGAAATCGCAAGACAAGAATTACCAGAACTCAGAAGCGAGATTGAAGACTTCCATGCCCTCTTTAGCCACCAATGGTTGAAGGAAAACAAGGTCTTTGGCTTGGATACAGTTGATATCCGTATGGGCGGACTCTTGCAACGCATCAAGCGAGCAGAAAGTCGCATCGAGGCTTATCTGGCTGGTCAAATTGACCGCATCGAAGAACTAGAAGTAGACATCTTGCCATTTACTGACTTCTACGCAGATAAGGACTTCGCAGCAACAACAGCTAACCAGTGGCATACCATTGCGACAGCTTCAACCATTTATACAACTTAAAAACAAGAACAGTGTCCCTTGTTCAGAGTGTTTCCCGTGAAACATCCCTTTCTTAAAAAAGTACTCCACATAAAATAATTTGTGGAGTTTTTTCTATAATTAGTAGTTTAACCTAACCTGCAAATAGGAGTATACTAATAATGTAATCGTTATCAAAAGTCTAAAAAGGAATTTTTAGATGGATATCAAAATAAAAAAGGGAGGAAATTATGAATAAGTTTTCAAAAACCTTGAGAGACAACTGGATCTTTCTCTTGATGGTTTTACCAGGGGCACTCTGGTTGATTCTATTCTTCTACATTCCAGTATTTGGGAACGTGGTTGCCTTTAAAGACTACCACATGACCAGTAATGGATTTATAGATAGTATCGTGAATAGTAAATGGGTCGGACTCGATAATTTCAGATTCTTATTTAGTTCAAGAGACGCCTTTATCATCACACGAAATACTGTCCTCTACAATTTAGGCTTTATCTTTATTGGTCTGATTGTATCTGTAGGGATTGCCATCATCCTCAGTGAACTCCGTTCTAAGAGAATGGTTAAAATCTTCCAAACTTCTATGTTGTTCCCTTACTTCTTGTCTTGGGTTATCATCAGTTTCTTTACAGATGCCTTCCTAAACATTGATAAAGGGGTCTTCAACCATTTCCTAGAATCTATTGGGATGAAAGAAGTCAATTTCTACGCTAACTTGGGTATCTGGCCATATCTCCTACTTTTCCTAGGTATATGGAAAGGCTTTGGATATAGCAGTGTCATGTACTATGCGACAATCATGGGAATTGATCCAACCTACTACGAAGCAGCAACAGTGGACGGGGCTAGCAAATGGCAACGCATTCGCAATGTAACCATTCCTCAGTTGACACCATTGGTAACTGTATTGACCATCCTTGCAGTCGGAAATATCTTCCGTGCAGACTTCGGTCTCTTCTACCAAATCCCCCACAATGCTGGTCAGCTTTATAACGTAACCAACGTCTTGGACGTATATGTTTATAACGGTTTGACTCAGACAGCGGATATCGGGATGGCTTCAGCGGCAGGTCTCTACCAATCAGTTGTCGGCTTGATTCTGGTTATCCTATCAAACTTACTTGCAAGACGAGTTGATCCAAACTCAGCCTTGTTCTAGAAAGGAGGAGAATATGGCAGAAAAGAAAATTAAAAAAGAAAAAATTGACAATGTCGGCATTCACTCCTTCAGTAAGAAAGCGGATATCTTCTTTAGTACCATTTCTGGTTTGATCGCCCTCTCTTGTATCCTACCCTTTATCTTCGTTATCGTTATTTCGGTGACAGATGAAAAGAGTATTCTTCAAAATGGATATAGCTTCTTCCCATCACAATTTGGATTTGACGGTTTTGAATTTTTGGCTCAGTTTAAGGATAAAATCCTACAAGCCCTCTTCATTTCAGTCTTTGTAACCGTAGTTGGGACATTGACAAATGTCTTTATCACAACAACCTATGCCTACGCTATTTCACGGACAACCTTTAAGTATCGCAGATTTTTTACAATTTTCGTTCTACTTAGTATGTTGTTCAACGCTGGTTTGGTACCAGGTTACATCATGGTCACTCGTGTACTTCAGCTTGGTGACACTGTTTGGGCCTTGATTGTTCCAATGCTTCTCTCACCATTCAATATTGTCTTGATGCGTTCCTTCTTCAAGAAGACCATTCCAGAAGCCATTCTTGAATCCGCTCGTATCGATGGTGCCAGTGAAGCTCGAATCTTCTTCCAAATCTGTTTGCCATTGTCACTACCAGGTATCGCAACCATCACGCTCTTGACAGCGCTTGGTTTCTGGAATGACTGGTTCAACGCCCTTCTTTACATTAAGAGTGACAACTTGTATCCATTGCAATATTTGCTCATGCAAATCCAACAAAATATGGACTACATCGCCAAAGCAGTCGGCCTCTCTGGTCAACTGGGAGTTGCTCTACCGAAAGAAACAGGTCGTATGGCCATGGTTGTGGTCGCAACCCTTCCAATCGCAATTTTGTATCCATTCTTCCAACGCTACTTTGTAAAAGGTTTGACTATCGGTGGTGTGAAAGAATAGTGCTTGTTGAGAAAAAACATTTCTCAGTTCCCAACTTCCCTTGTGTGAAGTTAATACTCTTCGAAAATCAAATTCAAACCGCGTCAACGTCGCTTTGCCGTATAGATGTTACTGACTTCGTCAGTTCTATCTGCAACCTCAAAACAGTGTTTTGAGCAACCTGCGGTTAGTTTCCTAGTTTACTCTTTGATTTTCATTGAGTATAAGATCATTACATTGTTTATAAGTTTAAAAATAAAAAAAGGAGTTTTTATCATGAAAAACTGGAAAAAATATGCTTTTGCATCTGCTAGTGTAGTCGCTTTGGCTGCTGGTCTCGCTGCTTGTGGAAACTTGACAGGTAACAGCAAAAAAGCTGCTGATTCAGGTGACAAACCTGTTATCAAAATGTACCAAATCGGTGACAAACCAGATAACTTGGATGAATTGCTCGAAAATGCCAATAAAATCATCGAAGAAAAAGTTGGTGCTAAATTGGATATCCAATACCTTGGATGGGGTGACTATGGTAAGAAAATGTCAGTTATCACATCATCTGGTGAAAACTATGATATCGCCTTTGCAGATAACTACATTGTAAATGCTCAAAAAGGTGCTTACGCTGACTTGACAGAATTGTACAAAAAAGAAGGTAAAGACCTTTACAAAGCACTTGACCCAGCTTACATCAAAGGTAACAGCATTAACGGTAAAATTTACGCAGTTCCAGTTGCAGCCAACGTTGCATCATCTCAAAACTTCGCCTTCAACGGAACACTTCTTGCTAAATATGGTATCGATATTTCAGGTGTCACTTCATACGAAACACTTGAACCAGTTTTGAAACAAATCAAAGAAAAAGCTCCAGATGTAGTGCCATTTGCGGTTACTAAGAACTTCATCCCATCTGATAACTTTGACTACCCAGTTCCAAATGGACTTCCATTCGTTATCGACCTTGAAGGGGACACTACTAAGATCGTAAACCGTTACGAAGTGCCTCGCTTTAAAGAACACTTGAAAACTCTTCACAAATTCTATGAAGCTGGATACATTCCAAAAGACGTAGCAACAAGCGATACTTCATTTGACCTTCAACAAGATACTTGGTTCGTTCGTGAAGAAACAGTAGGACCAGCTGACTATGGTAACAGCTTGCTTTCACGTGTTGCTAACAAAGATATCCAAATCAAACCAATCACTAACTTCATCAAGAAAAACCAAACAACACAAGTTGCTAACTTTGTTATCTCAAACAACTCTAAGAACAAAGAAAAATCAATGGAAGTGTTGAACCTCTTGAACACTAACCCAGAACTCTTGAACGGTCTTGTTTATGGTCCAGAAGGCAAGAACTGGGAAAAAATTGCAGGTAAAGAAAACCGTGTTCGCGTTCTTGATGGATACAAAGGAAACACTCACATGGGTGGATGGAACACTGGTAACAACTGGATCCTTTACATCAACGAAAACGTTACAGACCAACAAATCGAAGATTCTAAGAAACAATTGGCAGAAGCTAAAGAATCTCCAGCGCTTGGATTCATCTTTAACACTGACAGTGTGAAATCTGAAATCTCAGCAATCTCTAACACAATGCAACAATTCGATACAGCTATCAACACTGGTACTGTAGACCCAGACAAAGCTATTCCAGAATTGATGGAAAAATTGAAATCTGAAGGTGCCTACGATAAAGTATTGAACGAAATGCAAAAACAATACGATGAATTCTTGAAAAACAAAAAATCATAAGATCGATTGATTTCGTGTATTCATTCCTAATTCCTAAAAACTGAATCACTGTTTTCCTCAGGCTTATCTGGGGGAGGCAGTGATTTTTTGGAACAAGGGCATAGATATCTATGTTTCTCATATCCCTATTTAACCATTCAGGAAATCTCAAGCACCATTTAGGATTTGGAGTAAGGATTTAGGGAAATATAGCTTATATTAGAGATGTCTTGAGTTTACAAAGGAGGGTTCAAATGAAAAAGTATCAGCTTCTACTCAAAATAAGTGCAGTCTTCTCTTACCTGTTTTTCGTATTTGGACTTGCTAAGCTGACGCTTATTGTTCAAAATTATTGGCAATTTTCTTCCCAGATTGGCAATTTCGTCTGGATTCAAAATATCTTGAGTTTGCTATTTAGCGGAGTCATGATTTGGATTCTGGTTAAGACAGGTCATGGTTATCTCTTTCACATTCCAAGAAAAAAATGGCTTTGGTATTCGATTTTGACAGTATTAGTGGTAGTGCTCCAGATCTCTTTTAACGTTCAGACAGCTAAACATGTTCAGTCAACTGCTGAAGGTTGGGCTGTATTGATCGGTTATAGTGGGACCAACTTTGCTGAGCTAGGTATCTATATAACTTTGTTCTTTCTGACTCCACTTATGGAAGAGCTAATCTATAGAGGATTACTGCAACACGCCTTTTTTAAGCATTCGAGATTTGGCCTTGATTTGCTTCTTCCGTCCATTTTATTTGCTCTTCCTCATTTTTCAAGCCTGCCTAGTTTGTTAGATATCTTCGTCTTTGCAACATCTGGCATCATCTTTGCTAGTTTGACCCGCTATACCAAGAGCATTTATCCTTCCTATGCGGTGCATGTGATCAATAATATTTTCGCAACATTACCATTTTTGCTGACTTTTTTACACAGGGTGTTTGGGTAAAATAATGGCATGAGAGTTAGGAATTATAGTTTTTCAATTTATAAGCGAGTTTCAGGAGGTAAATGAGTATGACACCATTAAAATGGTTCGCTGGAGGAAGCGAAAGACGTTGTGAAGCCCTGACGATCATAAATCATTTATTGGAAGATATAAAGGATACGTCTCAACTTGCTCCCTTGAAAAATCAGTTGGTGAGTTATAAAAAACGATTAAAGAACGATGGGACCTCTACTCCATTTATCCTGAGCCAAATGAATGTTGATATTGCGCGTGTGTTGATTGATAACAAGCTGAGTTTGTCAGAAAGTCAAGCCGAGCAGATAAAGAAATTAAGAGAATTATCTACGATTCGCTATGGTTTCTAATGAAATGCAGGGATAAGTCCCTTTCTACAATTTCCAGTCAAATAAATTGCATTCGCTTTCTCAAGCAGGTATACTAGTATAGTTAGATGAAAAATTCTGAAAATTTAAGAATAGAAAAGAGAACAAATCTTATGGCAAAAGATATTCGTGTCTTACTTTACTACCTTTATACTCCAATTGAAAATGCAGAGCAATTTGCTGCAGACCACTTGGCTTTCTGTAAATCAATCGGCCTTAAGGGCCGTATCCTAGTCGCTGACGAGGGAATTAACGGAACAGTTTCAGGTGACTATGAAACAACTCAAAAATACATGGACTACGTTCACAGCCTTCCAGGCATGGAAAACCTCTGGTTCAAGATTGACGAAGAAAATGAACAAGCCTTCAAGAAGATGTTTGTTCGCTACAAGAAAGAAATTGTCCACCTTGGTTTGGAAGACAATGACTTTGACAACGATATCAACCCGCTTGAAACAACAGGTGCTTACTTGTCTCCAAAAGAGTTCAAAGAAGCCCTTCTTGACGAAGATACAGTTGTCCTTGACACACGTAATGATTATGAGTACGACCTAGGGCACTTCCGTGGGGCTATCCGCCCAGACATCCGCAACTTCCGTGAGTTGCCACAATGGGTCCGTGACAACAAGGAAAAATTCATGGATAAGCGTGTCGTGGTTTACTGTACAGGTGGAGTTCGCTGTGAGAAATTCTCAGGCTGGATGGTCCGTGAAGGCTACAAAGATGTCGGCCAATTGCACGGAGGAATCGCAACTTACGGTAAAGACCCAGAAGTCCAAGGTGAGCTTTGGGATGGGAAAATGTACGTCTTTGACGAGCGCATCGCAGTTGATGTTAACCATGTTAACCCAACTATCGTAGGGAAAGACTGGTTTGATGGAACACCATGTGAACGTTATGTAAACTGTGGAAATCCATTCTGTAACCGTCGTATCTTGACATCAGAAGAAAATGAAGACAAGTATCTTCGTGGCTGCTCACACGAATGTCGTGTTCACCCACGTAACCGCTATGTCTCAGAAAATGAATTGACACAAGCTGAAGTTATCGAGCGCCTAGCCGCTATCGGTGAAAGCTTGGATCAAGCAGCTACAGTATAAGATCAAACAGTCCTCAGGGGCTGTTTTTCTATGCTTTTTACTCAAAAATCTAAAGTTTGTTTCTGTATCTTTCAGAAAAATAAGGTATACTATATGTAAACGATTTCAAAGGAGTCCAGTTATGGCGAAAACATTTTTTATTCCAAATAAACAGAGCATTTTAGGAGAACAGGAAATTTTGACTGCCAAGTCTATCCTGGCCTTGGTAGATGGTTTGGAGTCGCATAGTTATGATGCTGTCTATCTTCGTCAGCCACTTAATCGTCTCGAGTATATCGAGTGTGCGATAGTGGGGCAATCACAATTTCTCTTTAAAATTAGTTATGCTGATGGTCAAAAGGCTTATCGTGTCGATCTTCCTGACCTACTCACAAAGACAGACTGGGAGATTATCAAATCATTTTTAGATGCCCTGCTTGCTTACACAGGAACTGAGATTGAAGGGCTAGATGGTTTCGACTTTGAAGCTTATTTCCAAGCAAGTATTCAAGCCCATCTGGCAGACACTGCGTCTCGTTTTACGATCTACCAAGGAATTTTTAATCCTGTTTTCTTTAGTCATGAGGACTTGAAAAGCTTTTTAGAGGCAGATGGCTTGGCTCAGTTTGAAGCGCGTGTGCGTGCGGTTCAAGAGACAGATGCCTACTTTGCAAGAGTTTCCTTCTATCAGGATGGAGAAGGGCAAGTGCATGGCGTTTACCATCTGGCGCAAGGAGTCAAGACAGTGTTACCGAGAGAACCATTTGTTCCTGCAGCCTATATTGAGCAATTGCTGGATAAGGAAGTGCAGTGGGAGATTGACTTGGTTCAAATCACAGGAGACGGCTCTAAACCAGAAGACTATGAAGCCATTGCCCGCTTGGACTATGCAAAATTCCTAGAGTCATTACCATCAGCATCTTACCACCAACTAGATGCCAATCAATTAGAAGTACAACCCATCCTAGGACAAGATTTTAAAGCATTAGCACAAGAAAAGTAAAGCAGAAGCAGGTCAATTGACTTGCTTTTTGATATATAAAAAATCCTGCCATGAAAGACAGGATTGAATCTTAAAGAAAGGCCAAGATACGAAGATAATCTCCAATCAGTGCGACTTCAGCTACAAAGAAGAGGAGGATAATCACTCCGTTCACAAGGACAGACAAGAATAATTGATAGAAGGAGTCGGTTTCACTTGCTTGACTTGGTCTCGTAATGATATGGAGACTAGCAAGCAGAATGATTCCAATGCTAATCACACACAAGAGGGCTGTAAATCGTAGGCTATCAAAGAAGGCAAAGAAACTAGCAATAGCAGTGAGGAAGATTGGAATTGCCAAGAGTTGACTATATTGTTGGAGAACCTTTTCTAGCGTCCAGTCCTTTTCTTGGTAGATAAATCGTCTCACAACGAAACTGCCCAAGAGGAATGAAAAGAAGAAGAGTGTTGTTGCTACTAGGATAGAGATAATCGAAAAGAGATTCAATGAAGCAAATTGTTCAGGGAAGTGGCTGTTTATAGTTGCTATATGTCCATAGTAAGCATGTTTGATGTGGTAGATACTAAAGAAAAAGGAAGATGCAGAACACAGAATGAGCAAGAGAAAGGCTGTGTAACTGTGTGTGCTACTTGTTTCAAGCTTGTTTGTAGGAGATTTGATTGCTTCCACTAGCCAAGACCAAAAATCAAGCACTTGCTCTTTCCATTTATCCCTAGATTTTGGAGCTTGGTCGGGGATATAAGGACTTTCTAAGGATTTACTGAGAAGAAGTGGCTCTTTGGTGGTTGCTTTTTGCTGAGGAAGTGCTTCTTGACTCTCTTCAGCTATAGTGACTTTTTCTGTTTCTTTAGAAAGATCTGGCTCTTCTTCAGTAGAATCTAATGCTTTCTTTTCTTCTATTTCTGTTCTCGATTCACTGTCTTCAGGCGTTTCAATTTTCTCTTCTTGCTGGCTTTCCAGTTCGACTTCAGCTTGAGAGACTTCCTCCTCTGACTGAGTATTTTTTTCAATTGCTGTATCGAGATCGGCTATCGTTTCTTCAGCCTTGTCTACAACATCTTGGGCTTGTTCATCAGGCTTGTTCTTGCTTGTTGTTTTTACAAAATCATTACTTTCAAACCATTCTTGTTTCATGGTAGAACCTCCTTTTTAGTTAGATAAATATGCTTCCATAGTAGCAGATGTAAGCGCTTTTGTCAACGTCTGTTTGGTATGGATATTAGCTCAATATCATCATTAGATCTAGCAATGAGTTGATCCTTGACATCGGTTTTTTCAGTTTTGTAAGGGTTGCTTAATTCCGTGCCTCTTGATTCAGGCTTTTCTCTTGTGAATTGGTGGATAGAACCATAGTTGCTTGAGATGTCCCAGTTAATTCGTTGGCTCTCTTTCTGGTCTAGGATGATTCTGAGATAATATTTGGCAGTCAGTTCAACCTTACCATGGACTTGGATATTTTCAGCGTGGAAGTGATGTTCTGTTGACTCTAGCTGACTATCTGTAAGGTCTGTATCAAAGATATTAATGATATTAGGGGTTGTGAGTTTACTGTTTTTGATACGACTTCCTTCAATTCGGAGGAGATAGGCATTATTGGTATTGATGGTCGCATTTTCAAGACTAGCATTTATGATGGTGGTTTGTCCACGATTGGCTGACACGTTGATTCCTTTTAGACTTCTTCCTTTTGGCAATTGGAGAATAACTTCTTCAAAACGACGAGAGTAGCTGCTTGCGATATGGAGAATCCCGCCAATTCCAGAAGAGAGAAATGGAGTTTCAGACAGTTTCTTATCAGTGAGGCTCAGCGTTTTATCGTTCTGATTTGTGATAAGATCATGGTGAGCAGAAAGAGATGGATGGTAAGAAATGTGGATTTGATCATCGAAAGAGTCTGTGATGGTCAGTGCGTGTTGATGGAGAGTAATCTCTAGGTTTTCGACTTCCTTGCCAAAGGTCAACTCTTCCATCCGACTATCATAGACAGGCTCCTTGGACATGGCAAGCAGACTCTTAATCCCGTCAGATTGGATCCCTACAAAGAGCAGGATAAAGCCGATAATGGTAGTCACCACACCAAAAATGAGAAATCCTTTTGTCAATTTACGCATGCTGGTCACCTCTCTTTCCTTTTTTAAGAACAAATTGCACCAAGCGAACAATGAGTAGACCGAAGAAACGAGCTACATAGGAAATACCTAGTAAAACCAGCGAAGAAGCACCGATGGCTAGTAAACCAGAACCGAAAATCAAGATAAAGGCTGATTTGGCTTGGGCTAGGACAGTGAAACTTTCAACTAAAAATAGGAATCCGCCGACGATACCAAGTATGGAAACCGCAAAGAAAGCCAGAATGACAGTCAAAGCTGCCACAAGGATTCCGAACAGGGCCACGAGGATGGCGATTCCCAGAGGAATACCGATGGGTGCTGCAAGGAGGGCTAACAAGGCGATATGTAAAATTTGTCGGTTATTTTTTTGAGCGGGCGCTTCATTGATTTTTTTATCGAGAAGATTGGAGAGAACTTCGTGGGCCGCTTCTTTGGGAGTTCCCAAGCTAGCGATAAGTTCTTCTTCTCCTTCGACTCCAGCATCGTCAAAGAGTTCCCTGAAATAGTCCATGGCTTCAATTTGGTCAGCCTGAGGCAGTTTTTTGAGATAGAGTTCTAGCTGAGTCAGGTATTCAGTTCTTGTCATGGCGGATACTCCCTTCTATGATGCCATTAATGGTGTCTGTATAGAGTGTCCATTCATCTTTTAGGGTCAAGAGCTGCTCTATACCACCGTTTGTCAAGGAGTAGTATTTGCGCATGCGACCTTGGAACTCTCTAGAATAGGTTGTCAGAAAGCTATTGCCTTCCAATTTTTTGAGAATGGGATAGAGCGTAGATTCTTTGATATTAGCGATCAGCTTAATGGTTTGGCTAATCTCATAACCATAAGAATCCCCTTTTTCCAGTACGGCCAAGATGAGAAATTCAATCAAGGCAGAGGATGTTGGAAAGTACATGGGAAACCTCCTTTTCTAATGTGTAAGATTTTTATATATAATTTTTCTACACATACATTGTACAACTAAAAGAAAGCCCTGTCAAGAGAAATGTGTAAAATTTTTATATATAAAAAACTTCTAGGAAAAACTAGAAGTTTAGAGGATTTTATCAGCTCTGTCCACTGTAAAGAGGGCCACAGTCATCAGGATGTCGACGAGCAAGAGGGCCGCTACAGCTGGTACCCAAGAGTGGAAAAGGTCAAAACTGTAACCAAAGAGAGTCGGTCCAAAGGCTGCTAGGATATAGCCTCCTGTTTGAGATAGACCAGACAATTGGGCTGTCTTTTCAGGAGCGCTTGTCTTGAGTGAAAAGTTGACCATGAGATAAGGGAAGAGGGCGCTGGTTGCGGTTCCGATGAGGAGATGGATGGCAAGCCAGTAAATGAAACTATTGACTGGGAAGAAGAGCATGGAAATGCCGACCACACCAGCTAGTGAAACCAGAGTAAGCATGAGCTGACGGTTGCGAGTTGACAAGCTGGTTGTCAGGCTTGGGATAGTCATTGAAAAAGGAATGCTAATCAGCGAGAAGATAGATGTCAGCAAGCCAGCTTCGTGACTGGATAGGCCTGCGTGGATAGCCATGGTGGGTAGCCAGGTCATAGCAGTGTAAAAGAGCAAGGATTGAAAACCTGCAAAGACAATAACTGCCCAGACCTGTTTATTACGCATGACCTTTGTTTTGCTTTTCTGTTTGGTTTGTGGAGCCAGTCTGTGATTATAGCGGTGATTTGGCAGCCAGACCAAAAAGGTTGCTAGACAGAGCAGGGTGAGGAGGATGATGAGGCCTTTCCAAGAACTGGCTTGTGTAATGGGCACAGCTAGATAGGAAGCCAGAGCCGTCGCAATCCCCATAGACGTTACATATAAGGTGGTCAGAAAACCAATTTTCTTTGGTTGATTGGCTTGGATGAGACTAGGAAGCAGAACATTGATGACTGCGATACTTGCCCCAACCATCAAGGTTCCTAGATAGAGCAGGGGCAGATTGATTAGTCGAATCAGAGAACCGATAGTCAAGAAGAAGAGACTGTAGGTGAAGAGATGCTCCAAGCCGATTTTCTGAGCCAGTCGGGTAGAAAATAGTGAGAAGAGGGTAAACATGAGGAGGGGAAGACTGGTCAAGACACCAAGTGAACTAACTTCTACGCCCAGCCCTTGCGAAATATCTCCCAAAATAATGGGTAAAACAGTAAAAGGAGTCCGCAAGGAAACACCAATCAGGATAATACCTGGAACAAAAAAAAGTGATTGCTTTTTCATATAATACCTCTTCTAACTGATTTTAATAACAGCTTATTTTAAGGCTTTTTCACTATAATGTCAAGTAAGGTTTCTGGCTTTCAAGATAAAAATGGGAAAGTCTTGAAAATTATGATAAAATAGTGGAAGGAAATCTATACATTGGAGAAAAACTGTGTCTGAAAAGCAAAAAATCAGCGTATTGATGTCGGTCTATATTAAGGAAAATCCGACATTTTTAAAGGATGCTATTGAGAGTGTTCAAAATCAGACCCTGAAACCGAGCGAGTTAGTTCTGGTTGAGGATGGGCCTTTGACACCTGAGCTCTATCAGGTATTAGACCAGCTTGAAGCTGAGTCTGATATTCCAGTGAAACGCTATCCTCTTGAGCAAAATCAAGGTTTGGGTCTGGCTCTTCGACAGGGTGTTTTGCAGTGTCGGTATGATATCATCGCTCGTATGGATACGGATGATATAGCTGTTCCAGACCGTTTTGAGAAACAGGTTCAGTTAATGGAGAGGGAAAACCTCGACCTATTAGGTGGCCATATTGCAGAGTTTATTGACAATCCTGATGAGATTGTTTCTTATCGTCGTGTTCCAACCCAGCACGCAGATATTGTAGCTTATCAAAGAATGAGAAGCGCCTTTAACCACATGACTGTTATGTTCAAGAAGGATATGGTTCTCAAGGCAGGCAACTATGAGGATGGCCTTTATATGGAGGATGACCTCCTCTGGCTCAATATGATTGCTGCAGGAGCTAAGACTGGAAACCTGGATCAAATCTTGTGTAAGGTTCGTGTCGGAGCAGGCATGTTTGAGCGTCGTGGGGGACTGCGCTACCTCAAACTCTATCGTCAGGCTCGTCAGCGGATGCTGAAGAGAGGGCAAATTTCTTACATGGAATATGCCAAGAGTGTCGCCATTCAGATGATTGTTGCCCTTTGTCCAGGATTTGTCAGACAGTTTATTTTTATGAAACTGTTACGAAAAAGCAATTAAAAGATTGTAGCAAATCGTAAACTGGATAAAAAGTGTTATAATAACAATATAACCATCGAGCTCTTTTAAGGAGGAGTAAATTTCTATGAATAAAAAACTCACAGATTATGTCATTGATCTGGTGGAAATTTTAAATAAACAACAAAAACAGGTCTTTTGGGGCATATTTGATATTTTCAGTATGGTGGTTTCCATCATTGTATCTTATATCTTATTCTACGGATTGATTAATCCAGCGCCTGTTGACTACATTATCTATACGAGTTTGGCCTTCCTGCTCTATCAATTGATGATTGGATTTTGGGGGTTGAACGCTAGTATCAGCCGTTACAGCAAGATTACGGACTTTATGAAAATCTTTTTTGGCGTGACTGCGAGCAGTGTTTTGTCTTATGGAATCTGCTATGCCTTCTTGCCACTCTTTTCAATCCGTTTTATCGTGCTCTTTATCTTGTTGAGTACCTTCTTGATTTTATTGCCACGGATTACTTGGCAGTTAAT
Source organism: bacterium (assembly GCA_905221095.1). GTDB lineage: Bacteria > Bacillota > Bacilli > Lactobacillales > Streptococcaceae > Streptococcus. Next base: position 269,207 of record CAJNBV010000001.1, on the reverse strand, counting down.
CTACTCTAAACGCAAAAAAGGAAGTGGTGATGGGGAACACCGTCGTACCTTCTTGATTGGTGCTGGTGATGGCGGAGCCCTCTTTATGAACAGCTACCAACACCCAACCAGTGATTTGGAACTTGTTGGTATTTTGGATAAGGATGCTAAGAAAAAGGGACAAAAACTTGGTGGTATTCCTGTTTTGGGCTCTTATGACAATCTGCCTGAATTAGCTAAACGCCATCAAATCGAGCGTGTAATCGTTGCGATTCCGTCGCTTGATCCGTCAGAATATGAGCGTATCTTGCAGATGTGTAATAAGCTGGGTGTCAAATGTTACAAGATGCCTAAGGTTGAAACCGTTGTTCAGGGACTTCACCAAGCAGGTGGAGGCTTCCAGAAGATTGATATCACAGACCTTTTGGGCCGTCAGGAAATTCGTCTTGACGAATCGCGTTTGGGAGCAGAACTTACTGGAAAAACAATCTTGGTTACAGGGGCTGGTGGTTCAATCGGTTCTGAAATCTGTCGCCAAGTTAGCCGCTTCAATCCTGAACGCATTGTCTTGCTCGGTCACGGGGAAAATTCGATCTACCTTGTTTATCATGAATTGATTCGTAAGTTCCAAGGGATTGATTATGTACCAGTGATTGCCGATATTCAAGACTATGACCGTTTGTTGCAAGTCTTTGAGCAGTATAAACCAGCTATTGTTTACCATGCGGCGGCTCACAAGCACGTTCCTATGATGGAGCGCAATCCAAAAGAAGCCTTCAAAAACAATATCCGTGGAACCTACAATGTTGCTAGAGCCGTTGATGAAGCTAAGGTGCCTAAGATGGTTATGATTTCGACGGATAAGGCCGTCAATCCACCAAATGTTATGGGAGCGACCAAGCGCGTGGCTGAGTTGATTGTCACTGGCTTTAACCAACGTAGCCAATCGACCTACTGTGCAGTCCGTTTTGGGAATGTTCTCGGTAGCCGTGGTAGCGTGATTCCGGTCTTTGAACGTCAGATTGCTGAAGGTGGACCTGTAACGGTGACAGACTTCCGTATGACCCGTTACTTTATGACCATTCCAGAGGCTAGCCGTTTGGTTATCCATGCTGGTGCTTATGCTAAAGATGGAGAAGTCTTTATCCTTGATATGGGCAAACCAGTCAAGATTTATGACTTGGCCAAGAAAATGGTCCTTCTAAGTGGCCACACCGAAAGCGAAATTCCAATCGTGGAAGTCGGTATTCGTCCAGGTGAAAAACTCTACGAAGAACTCTTGGTGTCAACCGAACTGGTTGATAATCAAGTTATGGATAAGATTTTCGTTGGTAAGGTTAATGTCATGCCTCTAGAAGCCATCGATCAAAAGATTGAAGAGTTCCGCACTCTCAGTGGAGATGAGTTGAAGCAAGCCATTATCGCCTTTGCTAATCAAACTACTCACGTTGAATAAAAAAGAAAAACGCATATTATCAGGACTTTAAAAGTCTTGGTAATATGCGTTTTGTTATGTAGAGACTTGCTTCGTTTTCATTGAGTATGAAATTGAGTTTTAGCCCAGTCTACGTTATTGAAAATACTCTAAAACTTGTAGGGGGTTGTGGGCGATATAATCAGGTTGATAGTTTAGCAAGTCTGCTTGCTCTCCAAATCCCCAAGTGACGGCTAATTTCTGAATGCCTGTTTCTTGAGCTCCCAGCATATCAAACTTGGTATCACCAATGATGATAGCTTGTTCTGGTGCTAGTTGATGTGTCTGTAAGGCTTGGCGAATGACATCTGCCTTCTGAGGTGCCTCAGGGCTGGAACCATAAATGCCCTCAAAGAAATGATGGATTCCCAAATTTTTAGTCATATCCTGAGCGGTTGGAGTATTTTTTGTAGTGGTGATGTAGAGAGGGTAATTCTTGGATAGTTCCTGAAGCAGTTCTACAATCTGAGGGAAAAGTTGAGCTTCATGGATGCCTTTTTCCTTGTAGTAGGAACGGTATATCTGCACAGCCTCAGAAATTTGTTCTTTGGGAAGGCAGGTCGCAAAACTACTTTCAAGGGGTGGTCCCATAAAACCACGAATCGTTTTGGCCTCAGGGCTAGGCACTCCTAGCTCTTTAAAGGTATGGGTAAAGGCATTGTGAATCCCGATAGAACTATCAACGAGGGTTCCGTCCAGATCGAAAAAGATAGCTGAGATAGAGGTCATAGTTTCTCCTATTTGATAAGCTTATTCTCCGAAAATTTCTTTTTGGAGGCGACGACCAGTAGGTGTAGCAGCGAGTCCACCTTCAGCTGTTTCACGAAAGGCAGTTGGCATGCTTGCTCCTACTTGGTACATGGCATCGATAACCTCATCCACAGGGATTTTAGATTCGATACCTGCCAAGGCCATGTCTGCTGCGATGAAGGCAAAGCTGGCTCCCATGGCATTGCGCTTGACGCAGGGAACTTCGACCAAGCCGGCCACAGGATCACAGATGAGGCCTAGCATATTTTTAATAACAAAGGCAATGGCCTGACTGGCCTGATAAGGTGTCCCACCAGCAGCTAGAGTCAAGGCGGCAGCGCTCATAGCAGAGGCCGAACCAACCTCGGCCTGACAGCCACCCTCAGCACCTGAGATAGAGGCATTGTTTGCGATGACTAGTCCAAAGGCACCAGCAGCAAAGAGGAAATCCAGCTGTTGCTCGTGGCTGAGGTCTAATTTTTCAATTGCAGCAGTTAGAACAGAAGGCAGACAGCCGGCACTTCCTGCTGTCGGAGTGGCACAGACCAAGCCCATTTTGGCATTGTGTTCATTGACTGCTATGGCATTTCGGGCAGCCGAGAGAATCGTATAATCTGACAGAGTTTTTCCGTTTTTGATGTAGTGGTCCAGCTTGGCAGCATCTCCACCTGTCAGGCCACTACGAGATTTATTTTCATTGAGGCCGAGTTGGACAGAGGCTTTCATGACTTCTAGATTGCGTTCCATGAGAAGGAGGACTTCTTCACGTTCGCGACCGGTCAATTCAAACTCCGTTGTAATCATGAGTTCTGCGACATTTCCTTGAAAGTCCAGTTCTGCCTGCTCAACCAATTCTTTGATAGAATAAAACATGCTTCCTCCTATTTAAAGAAATTGACATTGTGGAGATGAGGGATTTTTCGAATTTCTTCGATGGCCTCATCACAGTTGCGACTGTCAACTTCGATAATCATAATAGCTTTTTCACCAGCTTTTTCACGAGTAACATTCATCTGGGCGATATTGATACCATAGCGGGAAAGTGCCTCTGTTACGAGGGCAATCATACCTGGAATATCTTGATGAACAATGATGATAGTCGGTGTATTCATATTGAGAGAGACGGCAAAGCCATTGAGTTCGGTTACCTGAATATTTCCTCCACCGATAGAAATACCAGTCACACTGATGGTCTTGTGAGCATTTTTGACGGTAATTTTAGTGGTGTTTGGATGAGGAGCATTACTGTCTTTCTGAATGGTCCAGACAATCTTGATACCACGCTTGTGGGCAATCTCCAGACTGTTTGGAATTTCAGGATCATCTGTATCCATGCCCAAAATTCCTGCAACAAGGGCTAGGTCTGTCCCGTGACCACGATAAGTTTTGGCAAATGAGTTAAATAGTTGGAATTCGACTTCTGTCGGAGTATCATCAAAAATGGAAGAGACAATCTTCCCAATACGAACAGCACCAGCGGTATGGCTACTAGATGGGCCAATCATAACTGGTCCGATGATATCAAAGACAGATTGAAAACGAAGTGATTTCATCAGTTTCCCCTTATAAAAATTCTTATCTCTATTATATCAAAGAATGAAGGTCTTGGCTTTAATTGTGGATGAAAACCTTTTTACACTACAAATAGCATAAAAATAGTATCTTTTATGACAAAAATAGCTTATTTAGGGAAATAAAAAATAATTTTGTAATATTTCTACATAAAAGTGTCAAGAAACAGTAATATTTAAAGGGTATGATAGTACTATAGAAAGAAGGAGAATTTTCGAATATGAAATCAACAACTAAAAAGATTAAAACAACTCTTGCAGGAGTAGCGGCCTTGTTTGCAGTATTTGCTCCATCATTTGTATCTGCTCAAGAATCATCAACTTACACTGTTAAAGAAGGTGATACACTTTCAGAAATCGCTGAAACTCACAACACAACAGTTGAGAAATTGGCAGAAAACAACCACATTGACAACATCCATATGATTTATGTTGGTCAAGAGTTGGTTATCGACGGTCCAGCAGCGCCAGTAGCACCAGCTTCAACGACTTATGAAGCACCAGCTGCCCAAGATGAAGCTGTTTCAGCTACAGTGGCAGAAACTACAGAGGTAGAGGAAGAAACTCCAGCAGTAAGCGCCCCAGTAGCCGAAGAAACAGTTGCTACAACTGTAAGCGGATCTGAAGCAGAAGCCAAAGAATGGATCGCTCAAAAAGAATCAGGCGGTAGCTACACAGCTACAAACGGACGTTACATCGGACGTTACCAATTGACAGATTCATACTTGAATGGTGACTACTCAGCTGAAAACCAAGAACGTGTAGCAGATGCCTACGTTGCAGGACGTTACGGTTCATGGTCAGCTGCGAAAAACTTCTGGCTTAACAACGGCTGGTATTAAGAAATAACGAACAGAATAATATGAAAAGGTCGAGGAAATCCCTCGACTTTTTTATATTTCTTTCGGTTGATAATAGGTCTCCACTTCTTTTTTGAGATGAGACAGCATGGAGGTTTCCTCGGTGATCTCCAGAAGTGAGAAACCTTTTTGAATAAGTCTAGCGTCATCCGTACAAATCCCGATACGGACATAGCAGACAGCAAGTCTATCGTAGCTTTTCTTGTTCTTAGCGTCCTCTAGTAAAGTATAGCAGATTTGTTGGCACATGTTTTTGTCTTGATTGTATAAGTAAATGGTGGAAAGGTTGAGTAGGATTGCTACTCGCAGTTCATATAGATGTTGATAGTTTTTATAGACTTCCAAGCGTTGCAATATTTTTTCAGTGATGAGATGGAGGTGTTCAATAGGAAAGCTGAAAAGGATGGTATTGAGGATTTTTAGATCATTTTCATACCATGTATCTTGTTTTTCAATTTTTTCCCAAAGTTTTTTGATAGTCTGTTTTACTTGGTCTGACAGTTGCTCTGTACCATGTCGACGGATATGAATGACAATTTCCAGCATATCCCTGATTTCTTCTATAGGCAGGTCGTAGTGGGTTTTGAGATAGTCTTGGCATGTTTCAAAAAAATGAACTAGACTACTACTACCAATTATAGAAGTCATATTGAGATAAGTTTGCATGATTTCTGTTCGTTGGCTCGGTTGATAGAGATGGCAGATGTAGTCAAACTCTTCAAAACTCATATTGATTTGACGGAGAAGAAATTCCATATTTTCATATTTTGGAGTTGCCTTGCCACTTTCAATCTTTGATAGGCTAGTTCTTGAGAGAACATTTCCACAGACCTCTTCTTGAGTCAAGCCTTTTGACTCACGTATTTCTTTATAGATCTTTCCAAAATCATAACGCATAATTTTCTCCTTTTTGTGAAAAAAGTTAACAAATAATAAAATCCAATTAAAAATATTGTATCATAGTAACAGGAATAGTAAAAAAGAAAACTAAAATATTGTGTGAAAAAAGTTAACTAATTTTAAAATAGAGTAAAGAAGAGGTATACTGTAGATACAAAATACAGGGAGGAGGGAAAAAGTATGAATAAAAAAGTTTTTCGCTTTTTAGTTATTCTTGCTTTCTTATTCAGCATTGCTACGGTTTTCCCATGGAAATGGCCGATATAATGCGCTAGTTGTAAAAATGAAAGGAAGGTGAGTCCAATGGATTATTTAGTGATTACATAAGATTTTCTGTGAATGTTAATTTCATTTTAAGGTAGTCATTCTATAAATTTGAATTCATTATAATTTTGATTTTTAGTTTATCATATTTGGTTTCACAGAAAGTATATCATATCCCAAATTAAAGAAAACAACACAATACAACATGTTTTTCATTTTGTATTGTGTCGTAAGTGGAGCGAAAGGATTGGATTGTAATAATGAAAAAACTAGATACTAAAACAAAGTTATTTGCAAGTATATGTGCTACGTTAATGATTGGTGCAATGGCTGTCTCTGCTAGAGAAATTTCGGACTACGATATGATTATGCCGAGATTCGGAGGTCGTACAGTGACTGACTCATTATATAAAACAAATCAATCAAGAGGAGTAAATAATAATACATCAATCGGTGGTGGTTATACAATGCACTGTGCTATTTTTAGAGGTGACGCTCAAATGACACATACATATTCTGCAGGCAGTGGAGATAGGATTTATTTGAATTATAATAGTCCATCAGATGCAGAAGGATCTAATCTTAGATTGGGTGGATGGACAGGGTTCGCAACATATGTTAAAGTTCAAACCAGCGGTTCATGGAGTCCTGATGAGTATTAAGAGCTAGAATATAGGTTTGTATATTTGGGGATGAGCATGTTCGTTCATCCCATTTGTTTTATAGGAGAGAAGTATGGATTACAAGGTCAGTATGTTTTTAAAAGGGATGAAAAATAAGCAATTCTTTTTAGCAATATTAATCATTTTAACTTCTATGATATTTTCTGTAAGTGCATTTATTGAAGAGGGAATGGAGTATTTTTTTAATCATGATTATATTGTGGCATTTTTACAAGGTTATAATGGTGATAGGTCGTTGTTAGTAGTTTTGGCACCTCTTATTGCAACAATTCCTTTTGCGTCACAGCATATCGAAAATAGAAAAAGTGGAACAATGAAATATATTGTATCAAGGATGGGATATAAACAGTATTTTAATTCTATTTTTATAATCAATGGATTCATATCATTTACAACATTTATTTTTGGAATGTTGTTATTCTTGATAATGTCAATTTTATTTTTTAATAGAAGTATAAATATGGATGCTTATTATGCAATAACAAAAGTTTCTATTTATGAATCAGCAGTGAAGACATCCCCGTTATTTTATGTAGTAATAATCATTTTACATTGTTCCTTTGTTGGCGTTGCATATAGTAGTGTTGGATTGGCGATGTCATATTTTATTAAGAGCAAATTTGTTGCATGGTTATCCCCATTTATTTTAACGACAATAGGATCATTGTTTGCGATGTTTTTAGGTCTTACTAAAATTGAACCAATGGCAATTTTTGATGTTTCAAGAGTAAAAGGAATAAGCGTAATATTTGTTTTTGTATACTTAATCCTTATAGTAGTAACATCATATTGGATATCGTATAAAAAATTTAAAAGGGATATAGAAACTGATGAAGAAATTTAAAGAATTAAAAAATAAAGAAGATTTTTATATAGGTTTTGTATATTTATTAGTTGCTTTTGCTATATTAGCAAATTTTAGTCAGCTGATAGTATTAAAATATAAATTTGGGAATTTTCATTTTGGTGAGCTGATTCTTATCATGTTTAATGATTCCTATACTGGATATTTCACATTTCCGTTTTTATTAGCTTTCATAATGATGCTACAAAGCCCAGTTGAACAAAATATATTTTTTGTACTAAGTAGGTATTCAAGTAGAAATGATTTTTATAGAAATAAGCATTTTAAAATTTTGAAAAGTGTGATTTATTATGTGGTTAGTATTTGTATATTTTCCACTATAGTAGGAATAGGAGATTCTAACTTTGGCATTGGCATTTCAACAGCCACAAAAAAATTTTCAGAAACGTATTTATTTGGAAATTTTGAAACGAATATAGTAATTTATGAGATAGTAAAGATAATAATTTTACAAGGATTATTGCTATATTTCTTTTCCCTGCTCCATGCACTTTTAACACAGTTTAGAATATCACAATCGTTAGTATTTGTTATCTATACGGGCATTTTGATTATAATGGCGGGTTCAACATTGGGCTTTTTAGGAGAACATCTGAGAGCATTTTCATTGTTTTCCATTTCTGGTTCAGTGTATGGTTACGGCATAAATTTCATTGGTAGATGTGGGATATTGGTATTTGTTGATGCAATGTTGCTTCTATTAAATTTTAAAATATTCGAAAATAAAGATATTGCATTACCTAAAGGAAGTAAGCAGTATCAAAATGAGTAAGGAGTTGAAACGTATGAATTGTATAAAAGTAGATCATCTTTCAAAAATATTTGGGAAAAAGTATGTTATAGATGATGTTAGTTATGTTTTTGAATCAGGTAAAATATATGGAATTGTAGGAACCAATGGATGCGGGAAAAGTGTATTATTTAAAATGCTTTCAGGATTAATGAAACCTACTACTGGTAAGATTACAGTTGGGAGTGTAATTGTTGGGGAAAATGGTTCTATGCCACTTGATGTAGGGTTACTTATTGAACATCCGGGATTTTTGCCTAGTCTAACTGCATTAGAGAATTTAGAGCAATTAGCTGCAATCAAAAATAAAATTACTAAGAAAGAGATTGAGGAAGTATTGAATAAGGTAGATTTATATCAGGATAAAGATGTAAAAGTAAAAAATTATTCATTAGGCATGTTACAAAGATTAGGGATTGCCCAAGCATTGATGGAAAATCCTAAGATTTTACTCCTAGATGAACCATTTAATAGTATGGACTATGAAGGTGTAGAAGAACTAAGAAAAATAATTAAGAATTATGCTCGAAAGAATCATATTACTATGTTGGTCACATCTCACAATAAAGAGGATATTGAAGTATTATCTGATATTGTTCTTGAATTGAAAAACGGTAAATTAGTTAAGACATCTAACTTTTAGTAATGGTAGCTGGCTAACTTTATTATAGTTTTTTCAATATACTTTCCCGAAATCATAACGCATGATTTTCTCCTTTTCGTGAAAAAAGTTAACAAATAATAAAATCCTATTAAAAATAGTGTATCATAGTAATATAAAAAGTAGAAAAGAAAACTAAAATAAGCTTGGTGTAATTTTAAGACGGGGTTAACGAGTACTATGATGTCGCTAGAAAAGGGGTGGAAAAATGTTTAAAAATAAGGAACTTTTTCGAGTAGTCATGATATTTGTGATAGGAATCATCCTCATTTTGATGACACCCGTCTTATTTAAAGTTGTTATGGAACTATTTTCAAAATAAATAGGACTCTGCTTTAGGCGGAGTCGTGAATCAGGAGGTTAAGTGATGAACTACAATGTAAAATATCTCTTATCAGGAATATTTATTATAGTCTTTATAGGTTTTCTAGTCTGGATGCGTTATTTTAATCAGAAGAAGGAAGAAGAGCATTCGGATGTGTCTTTTGAAGCGAGATTAGACAGTGAGGTTAAGACATTATATAAACAACTAGGATTGGGTGAGGAGCCTCATTATTTCTTAGCCTATCGCTACCTACATCCCTGGTTTAATTTGGCGATTTTACCACCAACAGTTGAAATTTTCTTAACTAAAATAGCGCTGGTGATGGTGACTCCAGATGAACTACTGATAAGAAATCTTGGGAATGGGATGACTTTCACAAGTGAGCACCATCGTGATTTGCGACAAGGACTTATCCGCATTCCAAAATCAGAGATGAAAGAATTTGAGATTCGCAACTGGAAAAGAGTTTTTATATTTGGCGATTTTTTGACAATTAAAACAAGCCAACATAGCTATTATTTACAGGTTAGAGATGATGGACTTCAAAAAGGAAGTCTTTCTACCAAACATTTCTCAGACTTAAAGAGTCAAGATTTTCTAGGATTATTGACAGATAAAAGGACATTCTGATAGACAATTGCTCAAAAAACTAACCTCTAAACATTCAAAAACCACACAGTGTTTTCAGCCTTGAACACAATTAAACTGAGAGAATCACTGTGTGGTTTTATTGGAAAGTTAGTTTTTCCCAGTTTCGTCTCTTCACGGGAGGTATCTCTATGAAAAAAATCAGTCATCTTTGTATGCTCCTGCTCTTGCTGTGTACTACGTTTTTTGTCCTGAATGTAAATGTTACACGAGAAATAGTGCGGATTCAGGAGATGGGCAAGACAACTTATTCATTTGACTTGTACTTGAAAGATGTCACTAAACCGACAGAAACTATTCTCCAGTTTTTTGAAGAGGTTGCAAGTCAAGACAAGGTCTCTATTATCAAAGTAGATAATGGCGATGAGGCCGTCAAGGCTGGTGTTTTTGATAAGGAAACCTTCCCCTATCAGGAGTTCGGTCTGACTTCTCTTGATTTTTCAAAGAATGAGAAGGGAGTCTACAGCAACCAGGACCTTCCCAATAATCTAGGAACCATTCCCACCTTTTTAAAGGTGAAACATATTCGACTCCAGACCTTCCAATCCTATATTGAGGATAAATCCCATACTGTAAATGGACGCTACATGATTACCTCCAGCAAAGAGATAGATCGCGATACCATTCTACAAAAGTGGAGTGATTTTTTCCAGATAGATAAGACGATTTTATTAGAACCCACTTACCGAAGTCAGGTTGGAGTGCTAAATCAAGCTTTGTTACTATCTATCATTATCTTTATCTTGGCAATCTTGCTTGTGATTTTAATGACAGTTTATCAGCCGATGATGGAGATGAAACGAGTGGGGGTTCAAAAGTTACTTGGTTTTCAAAGTAGGGCGATTTTAGCTGGTTTTGTAAAGACTAATTTTTATCTTCTCTTGGGTGGAAGTCTTATCATTGACTTGGGACTATTTTTAGTGCTGGACTACAGACCAAAACTTTTGTTTCCAAGTTTACTCTTATCCCAATTTCTGCTTTTACAGTTGTATTTGTTCATCAGTTGGCTGACCTACCTGATGATTCAGAAAATGACAGTCAGTTCCATGTTGAAAGGTTTTTCATCTGTCAAACTTGGTCTCATCTTCAATTATGTGATGAAAATAGGGACAACTGTTTTATTGACGGTTTTACTGATTGGGGTAGGCAGAAGTCTAGAACAAGAAAACAAAGAACTTGCTTATCAGCAACAGTGGGTAAGCCAAGGAAATTACCTGACCTTGGAAACCTTCAAACTCAATGATAACCTGTGGCAAGAAGAGCTAGCAGGTTCAGGGAAATCTACAGATTATTTCTACCAATTTTATCAAGATTTGCTAGCAAAAACACAAGTAAACTATGTGCGAAGTACGAGTCTTCCTATCAAACCAGTCATCAAAGCTGAACAAGTGCAGAACTACCAACTGCCGGATAAGGTAGATGTTTACTATGCTAATAGCAATTTTCTAAAGAGCAAGGGATTCAAGTTACCAGATACCGGCACTAAAAAGGTGATTTTGTTGCCAGCCAGTGACAAAGGACAAGAAGGCAAGAATCAGTTCTTGGGAAAATCCATTGCCTATCTTTCTATGAGGTATGAAGATCAGCAAAAGCAAAGGATAGAAGATATGGATGTAGAAATTGCCTACTATGAAGGAGATTGGTCTTTCTTCCCTTATAATAATGAGCGAAAGGAAAATCTCCACAATCCAATCATTAGTCTGGTAAATGATCAAGACATGATGTGGGAAGAAAAGACTCACTTGTCAACGACAGGTTTAAACAACCCGATGAAAGTTGAAAATACAGAACAAAATCAAAAAGTGATTACGGAGTTAGTTGAGAAATTATCTGATGGTAGCTATTTAAAATTTTCATCGATTCAAGCAATTCAAGAGGGGATGGTTGATACCTATCGGGATTCTGTTCGTAATTTTAACGTTCTGTTTGCCTTATTTGCTCTTCTCAGTATGATTGTCTCCTACTTTTTACTCGTTACCACTTTCTTGTTGAAGCGCAGGGATATCATTACCAAGAAGTTTATGGGGTGGAAACTGGTCGATCGCTATCGCCCTCTTCTAGTTCTGCTCTTGCTGGGCTATAGTCTGCCTCTTCTAGTCTTGATTTTCTTTGCCCATGCGCTCCTGCCACTTCTACTGTTTGCAGGTTTTACATGTTTGGATATACTATTTGTGCTAGCCTTGGCTTCTAAGATGGAGAAAAGAAGTCTAGTAGAGTTATTGAAAGGGGGCATCTTATGATTGAGTTGAAAAATATTACCAAAACCATTGGGGGAAAAGTGATTTTGGATAACTTATCTCTCAGGATTGATCAGGGAGATTTGGTTGCCATCGTTGGAAAAAGTGGTAGTGGTAAGTCGACCTTGTTAAATTTATTAGGTTTGATAGATGGTGATTATAGCGGACGGTATGAGATTTTTGGTCAGACAAATCTAGCGGTTAATTCTGCCAAGTCACAAACAATAATCCGTGAACATATCTCTTATCTGTTTCAAAATTTTGCCCTGATTGATGATGAAACGGTCGAGTACAATCTCATGCTGGCACTGAAATATGTGAAATTGTCCAAGAAAGACAAGCTCAAAAAGGTGGAAGAGATTTTAGAGAGAGTAGGTTTGTCATCTACGTTGCATCAAAAGGTCTCCGAATTGTCTGGTGGGGAGCAACAACGAATTGCAGTTGCTAGAGCCATCTTAAAACCTAGCCAGCTGATTTTAGCAGATGAACCGACAGGTTCGCTGGACTCTGAAAATAGAGATTTGGTCTTGAAGTTTCTCTTAGAGATGAATCGAGAGGGGAAAACAGTCATTATTGTGACCCATGATGCTTATGTAGCCCAACAATGTCATCGTATCATTGAATTGGGCAAGGGAAAATGAGTTCGTCCAGCTACTTTTGACTGACTGAATACTCATGCTTTTCAGAGAAAATAGCATAAATACGCCTAGGAATGACATTTTTATGTAGTATTTCTAGGTTTTTTTGTTTCAAATTGAAAATTTTTTCAATTTAGGCTTGACAAACGATGAGGATAGGTGTATTATTTATACAACCAAAAGGAATAAACATAAAGGAGGCTTTGTTATGAATAAGATGAAGAAGGTGTTGATGACGATGTTTGGTTTAGTGATGCTCCCCCTACTATTTGCTTGTAGTAACAATCAATCGGCTGGAATTGAAGCCATCAAGTCCAAAGGAAAATTGGTTGTAGCCCTCAATCCAGATTTTGCTCCATTTGAATACCAAAAAGTGGTTGATGGGAAAAATCAGATTGTGGGTTCAGATATCGAATTAGCCAAGGCTATCGCAACAGAACTAGGTGTCGAATTGGAACTATCTCCCATGAGTTTTGACAATGTATTGGCTAGTGTTCAATCAGGAAAAGCCGACCTTGCCATATCAGGTGTTTCTAAGACAGATGAACGGAGCAAGGTGTTTGACTTTTCCATTCCTTACTATACTTCAAAAAATAAGCTCATTGTCAAAAAATCTGACTTGGCCACTTATCAGTCTGTAAACGACTTGGCGCAGAAGAAGGTCGGAGCGCAGAAAGGTTCGATTCAAGAGACGATGGCGAAAGATTTGCTACAAAATTCTTCCCTCGTATCTCTGCCTAAAAATGGGAATTTAATCACTGATTTAAAATCAGGACAAGTGGATGCCGTTATCTTTGAAGAACCAGTTGCAAAGGGATTTGTAGAAAATAATCCTGATTTAGCAATCGCAGAACTCAATTTTGAAAAAGAGCAAGATGATTCCTACGCGGTCGCTATGAAAAAAGACAGCAAGGAATTGAAAGAAGCAGTCGATAAAACTATTCAAAAGTTGAAGGAGTCTGGGGAATTAGACAAACTCATTGAGGATGCATTTAAAGCGTCCATTGAAAAATAGAAAGAAGGAAAAGAACATGAGTAAAGAAAAAGTAATTTTGGCCTATTCTGGCGGTTTAGACACATCAGTTGCGATTACTTGGCTAAAGAAAGACTATGATGTTGTTGCAGTTTGTATGGATGTGGGTGAAGGGAAAGACTTGGATTTCATCCATGATAAGGCTCTCAAGGTTGGAGCAGTCGAATCTTATGTTATTGATGTTAAGGACGAATTTGCTACAGATTATGTGCTAGTGGCTCTCCAGTCACATGCCTACTATGAACAAAAATACCCCTTGGTATCTGCCTTGAGCCGCCCTCTGATTTCTAAAAAATTAGTTGAAATAGCGCATCAGACAGGAGCGACTACAATTGCTCATGGTTGTACAGGTAAGGGGAATGACCAAGTACGTTTTGAAGTATCGATTGCAGCCTTGGATCCCAATTTAAAAGTGATTGCGCCAGTTCGTGAATGGAAATGGTCTCGGGAGGAAGAAATTCATTATGCCAAGGAAAATGGAGTACCTGTTCCTGCTGACCTTGACAATCCTTACTCTGTTGACCAAAACCTTTGGGGACGTGCCAATGAGTGTGGTATTTTGGAAAATCCATGGAATCAGGCTCCAGAAGAAGCCTTTGGTATTACATCTTCTCCAGAGGAAGCCCCAGATACGCCAGAATACATTGAGATTGAGTTTAGTGAAGGTGTTCCAGTTTCCCTCAATGGAGAAATGCTAAAATTGGCAGATTTGATTCAAAAACTCAATGAAATAGCTGGAAAACATGGGGTTGGACGGATTGACCACGTGGAAAATCGCTTGGTGGGGATTAAATCAAGAGAAATCTATGAGTGCCCAGGGGCAGTGGCCCTGCTGACAGCTCATAAGGAAATTGAGGATTTGACGCTTGTGAGAGAAGTGGCTCATTTTAAACCAATCATAGAAAATGAATTATCAAATCTCATTTATAATGCTTTGTGGTTTAGTCCGGCTACACAAGCCTTGATTGCTTATATTAAAGAGACTCAAAAAGTTGTTAATGGGACTGCAAAAGTTAAACTGTATAAGGGGAGCGCTCAGGTCGTGGCTCGGAAATCACCAAATTCTCTTTACGATGAAAATTTGGCGACTTATACTAGTGCAGATACCTTTGACCAAGATGCGGCTGTTGGCTTTATTAAGTTATGGGGACTTCCAACCAAGGTTCATTCTGAGGTTCAAAAAAGCGCCAAATAGGGCGATTGACTAGAGAGGTGGATGTGATATGGCTAAGAATACAAAATTATGGGGTGGCCGCTTTGAAGGTACTGTCGAAGACTGGGTAGAGCGCTTTGGTGCGAGTATATCTTTTGACCAGAAATTAGCTAAATTTGATGTGATTGGTTCCTTAGCCCACGTTCAGATGTTGGGCCAGACGGGCATTTTGAGTTTGGAGGAGTCAGAAAAGATCCAAGCAGGCTTGAAAGAGCTCTTAGAAGAGCTAGAGGCAGGTCAACTTGATTTTGATATCGCAAACGAAGATATTCATATGAATATGGAAGTATTGCTGACAGAAAAAATTGGTCCCCTTGCAGGGAAACTACATACGGCTCGTTCTCGAAATGACCAAGTTGCGACAGATATGCACTTGTATCTCAAGGAGCAACTAGGTCATGTCCTAGATAAACTGGCTCATCTCAAGGGTGTTTTATTAGACTTGGCGGAAAATCATGTGGAGACGATCATGCCGGGTTATACTCATCTGCAACATGCCCAGCCGATTAGTTTTGCCCACCATCTGATGGCTTACTACAACATGTTTCAAAGAGATAGTGAACGTTTTGAATTTAACCAGAAGCATACAGACCTATGCCCTCTAGGTGCGGCAGCTTTGGCAGGAACGACTTTCCCCATTGATCGCCAATTGTCTAGCAATTTGCTGGAGTTTAAGCAACCTTATACAAATTCTTTGGATGCTGTTAGTGACCGCGATTTTATCTTAGAATTTCTATCCAATGCCAGCATACTCATGATGCATATGAGCCGTTTTTGCGAAGAAATGATCAATTGGTGTAGTTTTGAGTACCAATTCATTACTTTGTCAGATACGTTTACAACAGGTTCCTCTATTATGCCCCAAAAGAAAAATCCAGATATGGCTGAGTTGATTCGAGGAAAGACTGGTAGAGTTTATGGGAATCTGTTTGGGCTGTTGACAGTCATGAAGTCCTTGCCTTTAGCTTATAATAAGGATTTGCAAGAAGATAAGGAAGGAATGTTTGACACGGTCGAAACGATTTTAAATTCCCTTGATGTATTGGCAGGTATGTTATCTAGCTTGCAGGTAAACAAGGAAAAAATGCAAGAGTCGACAGAGAAGGACTTTTCAAATGCGACTGAGTTGGCAGATTATTTGGCAGGGAAAGGCTTGCCATTTAGAGAAGCTCATGAGGTTGTGGGAAGATTAGTGCTAGACTCTATCAAGTCTGCTAAAAATATTCAAGATTGGAGTCTGGAGGAATTGCAAACCTATCATTCCCTCATTGCCGAGGATATCTATGTCTACTTGCAACCTAAAACTGCTGTTCAAAGACGAAATTCCTTGGGAGGTACAGGATTTGACCAAGTGAAATACCAGATAGAACAAGCTAAGAAAGAACTTAAAGGGGAAAATTGATTCGTTTGCAAAGTAAGAAAGAGAGGCTGCGATGATTTATCAGCCTCTTTCTTGTCGTTGAAAAGAGTGAGATATATTGACTTTTGAAAAAGATGTCATAATTGAGTTGAGATAAACGTAAAAGTCATACTTTCTTGTTAAATCGTTCGGCGATTCATGGTGACATGGACACATAGTAGTAAGCACACCATGTGGCTTGGCAGAGCTAAAAGCTTCTGGCTTAGCAACGGTTGGTATTAAGAAATAGGGGAAAGAGCTTTGAATGGCTCTTTTTTCTTTTTAGAAGCCTGTTCACACTGTGTAGCCAATTTGATATAATCTTCTCAAAAAAGTAGTATAATGTTTTTATAGAATATAAATAGTGGTGGATAGCATGCATGCATTATTAGCAACAAGATTAAAAAATAAGCGAAAAGAGCTGGGCTGGTCGCAAAAAGAATTGGCAGAAGGAATTTGCCAACAAACTCAGATAAGTCGCATGGAACAAGGTAAATATATGCCAGGAGCAGATTTGTTATATAAATTATCTGAAAAAATGGGCTTAAATATGGACTATTTCTTTTCAGGAGAAATTTCGAAAGAGTTTCTAGGCTTGTCTGCTTTCAAGAGATTGTCTGAAACATTATTGGAAAATCAAGATTACGCCTCTTTGAAATATGCTTTTGAGGGAGAAAGAAAGCAACAGACATCCTTATCTTTTGATGAAAAGATTTATCTGGACTGGATAGATGCCATTCTAACCTATCAATGCGAACATCAATTAAAACTAGCTATTTCAAAAATAGAGGACATCCTCAGTAGGATTAGTATTGATAAAGTGGACTACTTATATATTTTGAATACCCTGCTGATTTTCTTAGGCTATGATGAGGATAAGGAGAAATTTGAACAACTATATGAACAGGTTTCCGTAGCTCTTTCAAAAATCGATACCAGTGTGCGTGAACAAATTGAGTTGTATATCAAAATAAAATACAATTATTGTTACCACCTTTGGAAACAGGAGGAGATGGACAAGTCCAGAGCGCTATTATTGGAGATGATTGAATTTTGTAACAAATATCATAGTAGCTTTAGGCTAGCAGATTTATATTGTTTGTTGGGAAATGTAACAGAGGATCTTGATATCTCTGTTGCTAAGGACTATTATATGAAATCTAAGGTGCTTTATCTAATTGAAAATAATGAAGTCATGGCACTCAAGGTAGAACAATATCTGATGGATAAGTAGTCAGAGAATGTATGAGGCTGGGAAAAAAGTCTTTAAAATAAAGAAACGCATAATATCAGGTTTTGAAAAAACTGATACTATGCGTTTTATTATGGGGATATTTACTTCATTTTATCCTGAAATTGAGTTTTTGATTATCCTCTTCATACACAAGACATAACTATAATTCTTTTTTATAAAAATATATGATTTTTTACTTTGATTACTTGACAGTTTATATGTGCTAATTTATAATATAGGTGAAAGAAGGTGACAAGATGGGAAAATTAAAATTCGAATATTTGAAAGCGCTATCCATATTGCTTATTGTGCTAATTCTACTGAGTAATAGTCGAAGTTTTATTAGTACTACTCTAGTTACTCGAGGTATTGATACAGGAGCGTACTATTCTCCCAGTTAAGAGTAAGTTCGTTGTTTAAAATGAAATGAGATAGAAGGAAGGGGAGTCCAATGAGCTATCTAGTGATTACATAAGATTTTCTGTGAATGCTAATATCGTTTTTAAAGTAGTTATTCGATAAATTTGAATTAATTATAAAAATTAACCTTTTATAAATCATATCACCGTAACAGATATCATAATATGCATGATTCAAAAATGCTTAATATTGTAGCTATTTAGCATATATGGTATAAAAGTTAGATTAATTCTAAAGAATTGAGTATTTCTATGTTAAAAAAATATCCTTGTACGATGCAACATGATCAGTCAGATTGTGCTGCGGCAGTTGTTTCAACAGTTCTTTTATCTTACAAAAAGGAACTATCAATCATGAAGATTCGGGAAATTATTGGTACAGACATGTATGGAACGACTGTCAGTGGTATTGTTTCAGGTCTGAATAAGTTGAATTTTACAGTAAAAGCTGTTCGAGTAGCACTGGAAGATTTGACTCCAAAATTAACATTTCCTGCGATTCTTCAAGTTAAGAATGATTTAGGTCAAAATCATTTTGTGGTACTACATAGTATCAAAAGGAATAGTAAATTCTACGTAGCAGACCCTGCTAGTGGCATACGCAAGATGTCCAGTGACGAATTGGGAGAAATTTATCAAGGTATTACTCTTTTTATGGTTCCAAATTCGGATTTTGAAAGAGGGAAACTAAAGGGAAAAGGACTTCTTGATTTATTTGGAAGGTTAATTTTTAATCAAAAAGGCTTGATTAGTACAGTCATATTAGCTTCCTTTGTTTTAAGTATCATTGGTATTTTATCGAGTCTCTTTTCAAAAGTTATCATGGACGAGGTGATTCCATATGCTTTAAAAAATAGTCTGTATATGTTTTTGATAGTATTTGGAATAGTGTCGTTCTTACAGACTCTTCTATCTGCATTTCGTCAGCACGTTCTTTTGTTTCTATCTCGAAAAATTGATATACCGGTTTTAATGGGGTATTATGACCATATTATTCATCTTCCTTATAGTTTTTTTGGAAGTCGTAGAGTTGGTGATGTTTTAACAAGATTTCAAGATGCGATGACGATAAAGAATGTGTTTACGTCAGTCTCTATTTCATTAGTCATGGATATCACCTTGTCAGTTATTAGTGCGGTTGTCCTTTGGACTATTAATCAATCTTTATTTCTGATATTAGTTTTTATGGTTATTGTTAACATCATTCTTATATACTGTTTTAAAAAGCCTTATAAAAAAATTAATCATGAACAAATGGAAGCAAATGGACTTCTTAATTCACAGTTAATTGAATCTATTCGTAACATTGATACCATTAAGTCTCAGCATGACGAGGAACAACGTTTAAACAAAATTGAAGAAAAATTTGTTCATACTTTAGAAATTGGTTATAAAGAGGGTGTTTTGCAGAATATTCAATCTACAATATCTTCAATGACCTCAACCATGGGTGGGTTATTATTTATGGGAGTGGGCGCCTTATTTATCATTGATGGAAAAATGACTATTGGGGACCTCTTGGTTTTTCAGACATTAAGTCAATATTTTACAGAACCTATTCAGAATCTAGTTGGCTTGCAGTTAACCTTTCAAGAGGTACAGGTTGCGGTTAGTCGGCTTCAAGAATTGATGGAAGTAGATCGTGAAGACATTGCCTTGGATTATAGTATTAGAGACTTTACCTTGTGTGATGATATTGAGTTTAAAGATGTAACATTTGCCTATGGTTCGCGCCCACCTGTTATCAAGAACTTTAATTTGCGAATTAAACAAGGAGAAAAAATAGCTTTTGTTGGAGAAAGTGGAGCAGGAAAAAGTACGATAGTTCGTTTATTATTACGATTTATAAATCCTAGTGATGGGAAAATTTGTATAGGAGCAAATGACTTATCAGACCTTGACTATGGTAAATTACGTAAGAAAATTTCCTACATTCCTCAGACCATAGAACTTTTTACAGGGACAATTATTGATAATCTAAAAATTGGTAATCCTTCTGTCACATATGAGGATATGGTGAGAGTTTGTCGTATTGTTGGTATTCATGATACGATTCAACGCCTTCAAAATCGTTATGGCTCCTTCGTAGAAGAAGGCGGTCAAAATTTCTCGGGTGGAGAGAAACAACGATTGGCTATTGCAAGAGCACTACTGAGTAAAGCTGACTTGTATATATTTGATGAGGCAACCTCTAACTTAGATTCATTTAGTGAACAGATTATTCAGGATTTAATCTTTAATAAAATAATAGATAAGACAACAATTGTAGTAGCCCACAGGCTGTCTACAATTCTTCGATGTGATAAGATATGTTTTTTGGAGAATGGTTCCATTGTAGAATATGGGACTCATGAGGAATTAATGGCTAAAAATGGAAAATATGCTAGAATGGTCGAGTTACAGAGTTTTTATATGAAGCAACAAGTAGAACCGTCGGTTATGTTAGATGCAGAGGAGGTTACTTATGGCTAAACTAGAGATTCAAGACAATAAAAAACTAGTACTAAAGTCAGTTATCTGTAAAAAGTTGTATGATATAAAAGTAGAAAATATAAATCAAGAGATTGAAAAGTTTTATCAACATTTGCAGTTGTTAAAAGCACAAATTTTTGGTCCATTAATTGTAAAAAGTTGTGGTACTACTATTCATGATGATGGATTAATAACGACTGATTTTGAGTTTTATATTCAAGCTCATAATGCTCAACAGTACAGTAACATTTATGATGTACAAGATTCCATCTCTGTTCCATATTGTTTATATGTTCGTTTTGAAGATAGCCCTGAGTATCTGCAGTATGCGTATTCTAAATTGGACCTATATGTCTATGAAAATGATATTCAAACGGACGGGATTGTCTATACAGTTTATGTTAATTCTTCTCCTGAAAAAATGGTAGTAGATATTTTTAGACCTATTGTAAGCCTATGAAATTATATAACAAATCAGAATTGCGTTATTCTCGTATTTTCTTTGATAAGAGACCACCAGCTTTTGCGTTTATTCTCATTATTTCAACTGCTATTGTCTTAAGCGGTGCATTGATTGGCGCAGCTTATATACCCAAAAACTATATTGTAAAAGCGAATGGGAATTCAGTTATAACAGGTACAGAGTTCCTATCAGCAATTAGTTCAGGGAAGGTAGTTACTTTACATAAGTCAGAAGGAGATATGGTAAATGCTGGAGATGTCATTATTTCGTTATCAAGTGGACAAGAAGGTTTACAAGCGAGCTCTTTGAATAAACAATTGGAGAAGTTACGCGCAAAAGAAGCTATTTTTCAAAAATTTGAACAATCATTAAATGAGAAATACAATCATTTATCTAATTCTGGTGAAGAACAGGAATATTATGGGAAAGTTGAATACTATCTGTCTCAGTTAAACTCGGAAAATTATAATAATGGTACCCAGTATTCAAAGATTCAGGATGAATATACGAAGTTGAATAAAATAACAGCTGAAAGAAATCAGTTAGATGCCGACTTGCAAGCTCTACAAAATGAATTGCTTCAACTTCAACAGCAAGGAGACTCACCTTCTCTATCAGATACGACATCAGCTGATAACAAAGCTAAGTTAGAAACTAAGATATCAGAAATAACAACAAAAATCGAAGCATTAAAAACAAATATTACTTCTAAGAATAGCGAGATTGATAGTCAACAAAGCAATATTAAGGATATGAACCGTACCTATAATAATCCAACTTCTCAGGCTTATAATATTTATGCTCAATTAATTAGTGAGTTAGGTACTGCTCGTTCAAACAACAATAAAAGTATTACAGAGCTTGAGGCTAATCTTGGAGTGGCAACAGGTCAAGATAAAGCACATAGTATATTAGCGCCAAATGAAGGTACTCTGCATTATCTGGTACCTTTGAAACAAGGAATGTCTATTCAGCAGGGGCAAACGATAGCAGAAGTTTCAGGGAAAGAAAAAGGTTACTATGTAGAGGCTTTTGTACTTGCGAGTGATATTTCTCGTGTTTCAAAAGGAGCAAAAGTTGATGTTGCTATTACTGGTGTAAATAGTCAAAAATATGGAACACTGAAGGGACAAGTCAGACAGATTGATTCAGGAACAATTTCCCAAGAAACGAAAGAGGGGAATATTAGCCTTTATAAAGTCATGATAGAATTAGAAACCTTAACTCTAAAACATGGAAGTGAGACAGTCGTCCTCCAAAAGGATATGCCAGTTGAAGTGCGGATTGTCTATGATAAAGAAACCTATCTTGATTGGATTTTGGAAATGTTAAGTTTCAAGCAATAATTGGTTTTAAACATTAAGTCACCTATAAAATAAAGTAAGATAAAGGAAAGATATCTTATCTAGGTAACTAAGTGCTATAAACAAAGTCAACGATCACTTGTTAGGAAGCTATCCTAACCATGCTTAATAAAAAAGGAGAAAATAAATGGAACTCGTATTACCAAATAATTATGTTGCTCTTGAGCAAGAAGAGATGATGTATCTTGATGGGGGGGCTTATTTAAGTAAGAGTGATTGTCAAGGAATTTGTGCAGCTTTAGCTATGAGCCCAGGGACTTTTATAGCATTAGCTGGAGCTGCAGTTTTAACCAAAAAACTAATAAACTATATTAAAGTTGGAGGCCTTGGAGGTTGGCTTATTGGTGCAGCAGCAGGTGTATTGGCTGGGGCTGCAGGAAGAATAGCTTACTGTATTGGATATGGTGCTCTTAATAGAGGTTGTGATATTAACGGAAACCCCTATCCTTGGGATGGATTCATATCTGCGACAGTAAGATGAGTAATGTAGATAACATTCGAAAAATACATATTATCGTGTGGGGTGCCTATCTATTTTTATCATTAAGGGCGCCGTTAATTAGCAGTACTGAGTATTTCTTGCTTATTTTTTTAGCATTTATCTACTCAATAGTATCACTACCTCTATATTCTGTGAAAAATAAAATAGTATCTATCTGTCTAGCCATAAATTCGATTCTGTTAATGAGTTTTCCAATTTTAATCAATAAATTTTTCCCAGGAAACGTTTCTACTTATATCGTATTAATAAGTATTTTTATTCTGGAGTTCTTAATCTTTAATAAAATTGGTAGAGATTTTGATACTAGATTAGCTAGTGAATATAGGAAAATCAGTCAGTTTAAAAGTAAGATGTCTCAATCTCCTTGGATAAAATATTTAGAGATTTCTAGTTTTATATTAACTATATTTCCATTTATTCTTCATGGTACAGTTGATAATCGTGTATTGGCTCTTATCTTTTTGATAAAAATTTGTGTAGATACTACGATAAAGCTTCTATTAAACAGAATCTTTAATTCAAGTGAGATGATGAAAAGGAGGATATTTTCTCTTTTTGCACTAGATTTGATGGTCTATATATTTTTAAGTTATGTTTTAGTGATACAAAAAGACGGATATCTGTTTTCGATTCTACTAATTTTTTCTAATTTTTCAGTTCCATTTATCAAAGAAAAGGAATACGAATTATTTAAAAATAGCAAGTAATAGAAATATGGATTAAATCTTAGAACGGCTTAAAATCAGACATGATAAAGGAAAGCTATCTAGGTAACTAAGTGCTATAAACACAGTCGACAATCACTTGTTAGGAAACTATCCTAACCATGCTTAATAAAAAAGGAGAATTTTGATGGAACTCGTATTACCAAACAACTATGTTACTATTGATGAACAAGAAATGATGTATCTTGATGGCGAAGGGTGGCTTGCCATGCTTTGTGGAGGTGTAGGTGCTGTCGCAGGCGGAATAGCAGGAGCTATAACTGGTGCGGCAGCTGGTGCAGCACTAGGGACAATAAACTTACCAGTTATTGGTACAGTTAGCTATGCATTCATTTTAGCTACTTGTGGTGCAGCAACAGGTTATATGTCAGGCTTTATTACCGGCTATAATTTCGGTAGGATATTGGAAAGTAATTTAGGCTGGGACTAGTTATGAAAGATAAAAAAGTACAACTATTTGCGACTATAGTATTTATTATAAATCTATTATTAGCTATCGTGAGTTTATTTGATACTATTATTTTTAAGCATGTTTTCCTTATAGTGAGCTATTTGGCAATCATGCTTGCCTTTCTTATCTATATTGTTGTTAAATACATTCAATCACGGAATAATGCAAAGTAAGTGTAGGATATTTTTATGTGCCTATTCAATCATGGGCATCTTTATCGATTACCGTTTCATTTTCGGCTTAGAAAAGAAAGGACAAGGTTAAAACAATTTTTTCAACAAAGGAGTCAAGATTGGCTCCTTTCCTTGTCTTCTCTAACCAAGCATGTTATAATGAATACTGCTCAAGCGACCTTCAATCGTGAAGCACACACGACCTTCAATCGTGAATAAACGAATAGATGGGAGACTTACCATGAGTGATAACTCTAAAACACGTGTTGTCGTGGGGATGAGTGGTGGTGTTGATTCGTCGGTGACGGCTCTCTTGCTCAAGGAGCAGGGCTACGATGTGATCGGTATCTTCATGAAGAACTGGGATGACACAGATGAAAATGGCGTCTGTACGGCGACCGAAGATTACAAGGATGTGGCTGCGGTGGCAGACCAGATCGGCATTCCCTACTACTCTGTCAATTTTGAAAAAGAGTACTGGGACCGCGTTTTTGAGTATTTCCTAGCGGAATACCGTGCAGGGCGCACGCCAAATCCAGACGTTATGTGTAACAAGGAAATCAAGTTCAAGGCCTTTTTGGACTATGCCATGACTTTAGGAGCAGACTATGTAGCGACTGGGCATTATGCCCGAGTGGCGCGTGATGAGGATGGGACAGTTCACATGCTTCGTGGTGTGGACAATGGCAAGGATCAGACCTATTTCCTCAGTCAACTTTCGCAAGAACAACTTCAAAAAACCATGTTCCCATTGGGACATTTGGAAAAGCCTGAAGTTCGCAGACTAGCAGAAGAAGCAGGTCTTGCGACTGCTAAGAAGAAAGATTCGACAGGGATTTGCTTTATCGGAGAAAAGAACTTTAAAAACTTTCTCAGTAACTACCTACCAGCTCAGCCAGGTCGCATGATGACTGTGGATGGTCGCGATATGGGCGAGCATGCAGGCCTTATGTACTATACGATTGGTCAGCGTGGCGGACTCGGTATCGGTGGGCAACACGGTGGTGACAATGCACCTTGGTTCGTTGTCGGAAAAGACCTAAGCAAGAATATTCTCTATGTTGGACAAGGTTTCTACCATGACTCGCTTATGTCAACTAGTCTAGAGGCTAGTCAAGTCCACTTTACTCGTGATATGCCAGAGGAGTTTACGCTCGAATGTACGGCTAAATTCCGCTATCGTCAGCCTGACTCTAAGGTGACCGTCCATGTCAAAGGAGACAAGGCAGAAGTTATCTTTGCAGAACCGCAACGCGCCATCACACCAGGACAGGCAGTTGTCTTTTACGATGGAGATGAGTGTCTAGGTGGAGGTTTGATTGACAATGCTTACCGCGATGGACAAGTTTGTCAGTACATTTAGATTGACAAATTTTCTCAATTTGCTACAATAATAAAAGCAATAGAAATGATGGTCAAAGCTCATGGATGTTGCAGGCTTTTTTGTCCTGCACTTCTTTGGAGTTTTGACTGTTTTTGTGTCGTCTAAGGGAAAGGACAAAAATGACTCAACAAGACTTTCGGACAAAAGTGGGAAATACGGTTTTTGGCGTTCGAGCGACAGCCTTGATTCTCCAAAATGGCAAGATCCTTGTTACCAAAGATAAGGGCAAGCATTACACTATTGGTGGTGCGATTCAAGTCAATGAAAGCACGGAAGACGCGGTAGTCCGTGAAGTGAGGGAAGAATTAGGTGTCCGAGCTCAAGCTGGGCAACTAGCTTTCGTGGTTGAAAATCGTTTTGAACAAGACGGTGTTTTCTATCACAACATTGAGTTTCATTATCTGGTGGACTTGCTTGAAGATGCCCCATTGACCATGCAGGAAGATGAAAAATCGCAGCCCTGTGAATGGATTGACTTGGATCAGCTCCAGAATATCCAGCTAGTTCCAGACTTTTTAAAAACAGCCCTACCAGAATGGGACGGCCAACTAAGACACATTCATCTTGAGGAATAGGAGAGAAAAGGATGGTTAAGCTTATTGCCCATGTACTTGTTCATAGTGGTGATGATTATTTGCTCATTCAGCGTTCGGAAATTAAAAGAGGACAACCCAACGTTTATCCAACTTACTGGGATATTCCTGGTGGCGGGGAATGCATAGTAAGATATTTTTTAATGCGAAAAGTGTTTTGGAAGAGCTTTGGCTTAGTCCTCAATTGATTTATTAATGTGATTATGTTACAATATTCCAGTAAAGGAGGGAATGTTATGGGTTTTGAAGTTAACGGTGGTAATTGGTCTGATATTTTGACTGAAACAACTAATATTCCTTCTAGATATGATCTTATTAGGCATAAATATTTTGAACATTTAGAAAAACAAATAAATAGAAATGTCATCTGCTATTACTCTGGATGGCTTCAAAACAGGGTTAGTTCCATTGATATAAACGATAGTGATATGGAAGGCTTTATGAGTGTAATGAAAGGCATGGATAGGGAGAAAGGTCTAACTTTACTTTTGCATACACCTGGGGGTGATCCTAATGCGGCCGAGTCTATTGTTTCATATCTCAGGGAAGTTTTTAATGATAATATAGAAGTCGTTATACCACATATGGCTATGTCTGCAGGAACCATGATTTCATGTGCCTCTAAAAAAATTTGGATGGGAAAGCATTCTAGTATTGGACCTGTAGATCCGCAAATTTCGGGTTTACCTGCATATAATATTATTTCTGAATTTGAAGAAGCTTATACAGAGTTAGGTCAACCAAATCCAAATGTAGATTATTGGCATATCCTATTATCTAAGTATCCGCCTGCTTTTGTAAAATTTGCACAGGATGCAGTAGCTTTATCTGCTGAACTTATTGAAAAATGGCTTACAGAAGTTATGTTCATTGGAGAAGACAAAAAAGATGTGATTACTAATATAGTTAAAAACTTAAATGAACATGAAAACTCCAAAGTTCACGCTAGACATTTTAATATAAAATCAGGACAGGAAATAGGATTAAAGATTTTCCCTTTGGAGAATGATCAAGACTTTCAGAATGCAGTACTGAGTTTACACCATGCTTGTATGGTGACTCTGCAAAATACAAGAGTATCTAAGATAATCGAAAGCTCCTCGAACGCTTACATGGTGTCGGACAATTAATAAAGGAGGATAGTCATGATTTACACAATGGAACAAATTGAAAAATTATATAGTAGCTTACAAAATACTAAAGAAATAGCTAGGATTAAAGAGATTAAAGAGATTAAAGGAATTACCAAATCTGGAAAAATTGGCTCAGAAATCAGAGTTATTACTTATTGATTTTGATATCATATGAGCAGATTACTAGTATCAACATGAGGTTTTTAGAATATTTTCTAAGAACTCTTTTTGTACTAATAATTGCTGAGCTGTAAAAATTTTTGAAGAAATTGTGTGATTAAGAGACTGGTAATTTGATGTAATGGATGATTTTGCGAAGAGTTAACTTCCGCGATATGAAGCTTTTAAAGAGAGTGTTGAAGAAGTAGGAGTGAGACTAGATAGCGATTCGTCAATCATAGTACATTTAGATTGACAAATTTTCTCAATTTGCTACAATAATAGAAGCAATAGAAATGATGGTCAAAGCTCATGGATGTTGCAGGCTTTTTTGTCCTGCACTTCTTTGGAGTTTTGACTGTTTTTGTGTGATTTCATGGGGGAAATTAAATGTATATCAATAACTTAAGTTACGAATTGTATAAATTTGTGTTAAAATTTTTGAAATTGCAGAAGTCTGGCTATACAAAAAAAGGAAAAATGTTAATTTTTTTTGCAAGCGCAGCACTTGTTTTTTATCTGATTTTTGTAGCAACAATTCTATTTAAAAATATTTTGGGTATTAAGATTTCAGCAGCTCTTATGTTTGTATCAGTATGTGTGACTATCTACTGCATTTCTCTTTTTAATAAAGAACAACAGAAGATCAATCATATGAAAGTACAATTGCAAAAATATAGATGTTTTAAACAGAAGTTTCATGAAAAGTACGGGATAGAGGTAGAGGAAAGCTTATTACAGAAGACAATTGACGAACTATCAAAGAGTATTGAATTAGAAATAGAAAGAAGTAAATATACATTTGATAAAATATTGTCAATTATGACACTAACACCTATTTTAGCAGTGTTTTTAAGTTTTGGGAAAGTTCCTGATAGCAATCAATATGATCCTTCCTTTATAGTTATAGCTATAGCAATTGTTTGTATAACAGTAGTAGGAATTCATTTTTTTACCAAAAGTATTTATTTTCCTCAATTTAAGGAAGTTGAGAAGAAACAGAGAGTTTTATCCTTTTTAACAGGATGTTTGTTAGAACTTAAAATAAATGATGATAGTTTAGAAGATATTGAAAAAAATGAAGAGGATGAAGTGGAAATTTTAGATTCTGAAAATAGAAACTTAGATTGTAATATACGAATATTATTTGGTGTGTTTTCTTATTACAATAGTTATGTAAATGAGGAACATAAGCTATCAATAAGTTTTTTGTGGGGTATGTTGAAAATAGATTTCACAAAAACAAAAACTCAAAGAGAATGTAATATTAAGTTTTTATGGAAACTGATTGATATTTGTAGAAAAAGTGAGTGGAATAGGAGAGAAATATGACTTATAATTTTACTGAAGAATACGATATTATTGTAATCGGTGCAGGACACGCTGGGGTTGAGGCTTCCTTGGCAGCTAGCCGTATGGGGTGTAAGGTCTTGCTTGCGACCATCAACATTGAAATGTTGGCTTTCATGCCTTGTAATCCCTCTATCGGTGGTTCTGCCAAGGGGATTGTTGTGCGTGAAGTTGATGCCCTCGGTGGCGAAATGGCCAAGACCATTGACAAGACCTACATCCAGATGAAGATGCTCAACACAGGGAAGGGGCCAGCTGTGCGTGCTCTTCGTGCGCAGGCTGACAAGGAACTTTACTCTAAGGAGATGCGCAAGACAGTTGAAAATCAAGAAAATCTGACCCTTCGTCAAACCATGATTGATGAGATTTTGGTGGAAGATGGAAAGGTTGTCGGTGTTCGTACAGCAACTCATCAAGAGTATGCTGCAAAGGCTGTTATTGTGACCACAGGGACTGCCCTCCGTGGGGAAATCATCATCGGAGACCTCAAGTACTCATCAGGACCTAACCACAGCCTAGCTTCGATTAACCTAGCTGATAACCTCAAGGAATTGGGCCTCGAAATCGGTCGTTTTAAGACAGGGACGCCTCCACGTGTCAAGGCTTCTTCTATCAATTACGATGTGACAGAAATCCAACCAGGAGACGAAGCGCCTAATCACTTCTCTTATACTTCACGTGATGAGGATTATGTCAAAGATCAGGTGCCATGCTGGTTGACCTATACCAATGGTACCAGTCATGAAATTATCCAAAATAACCTCCACCGTGCGCCTATGTTTACAGGTGTGGTCAAGGGAGTGGGACCTCGTTACTGTCCATCGATTGAGGACAAGATTGTGCGCTTTGCAGACAAGGAACGCCACCAACTCTTCCTTGAGCCAGAAGGGCGCAATACTGAGGAAGTCTATGTTCAAGGACTTTCAACCAGTCTGCCTGAGGATGTCCAACGTGACTTAGTTCATTCCATTAAAGGTTTGGAAAATGCTGAAATGATGCGAACTGGTTATGCCATTGAGTACGACATGGTTTTGCCTCACCAGTTGCGTGCGACTCTGGAAACCAAGAAAATCTCAGGACTTTTCACAGCTGGTCAGACAAATGGAACGTCAGGTTACGAAGAAGCTGCTGGCCAAGGGATTATCGCTGGGATCAATGCGGCTCTTAAAATCCAAGGCAAGCCTGAGTTGATTTTGAAGCGCAGTGATGGTTATATCGGAGTGATGATTGACGACTTGGTGACCAAGGGAACCATTGAACCCTACCGTCTCTTGACCAGTCGTGCTGAATACCGTCTCATCCTCCGTCATGACAATGCTGATATGCGTTTGACAGAGATGGGACGCGAGATTGGACTTGTGGATGATGAACGTTGGGCTCGCTTTGAAATCAAGAAAAATCAATTTGACAATGAGATGAAGCGCCTAGACAGTATCAAACTCAAGCCGGTCAAGGAAACCAATGCCAAGGTTGAGGAGATGGGCTTCAAGCCGTTGACAGATGCAGTGACAGCTAAGGAATTCCTTCGCCGTCCAGAAGTGTCTTACCAAGATGTGGTGGCTTTCATCGGACCAGCTGCCGAGGATTTGGATGACAAGATTATCGAATTGATTGAAACAGAAATCAAGTACGAAGGCTATATTTCTAAAGCCATGGATCAGGTTGCCAAGATGAAACGCATGGAAGAAAAACGTATTCCAGCTAATATTGACTGGGATGATATTGATTCTATCGCAACAGAAGCCCGTCAGAAGTTCAAACTGATCAATCCAGAAACCATCGGCCAAGCCAGCCGTATTTCTGGAGTAAACCCGGCAGATATTTCTATTTTGATGGTGTATCTGGAAGGTAAAAATCGTAGTATTTCTAAAAATCAAGAAAAGAAAGCATAGAGAAAAACAGCTCCGAGGACGGGGCTGTTTTTTTGACTTATTCTTCATCTGGTGTGAGGATCATCGGGATGATGATCGGTTCACGTTCTGTATTTTCATAGAGGAATGGTCGAATGGCGTTGACAATGGCACCATTGACAGATTGCACGCTGGCGTCCTTATTTTTCAGTGCGATACGAATTGCATTGAAGAGGATACGCTGGCTTTGGCGAATCAAGTCGCCAGACTCTCTCATGTAGACAAAGCCTCGGCTAAGGATGTCTGGGCCAGACAGAATCATCTGCGATTTGAAGTCAACAGTTGCGACTGCTAGAACGACACCGTCTTCAGATAAATCACGACGATCTTTGAGGACAGCTGCACCGATTTCACCGATACGATTTCCATCGACATAGATGTCTTGGGCGTTGAAATGACCTGCGATACGAGCTGAGTCAGCAGTAAGAGCAAGAACATCACCATTGCTCATGATAAAGATATTGTCTTTCTCGACACCAGTATCCACCGCTAGTCCAGCGTGGACTTTTTGCATGCGGTATTCACCGTGGACAGGCATGAAGTATTTTGGCTTAATCAAGCGGAGCATAAGTTTTTGCTCTTGCTGACCACCGTGTCCAGATGTATGGATATTGTTCACTTTACCGTGGATAACTTCGACACCAGCTTCAGAAATGATGTTAATCAACTTGTTGACGCTAGTAGTGTTTCCAGGGATTGGGCTAGAAGAGAAGATAACGGTATCACCTGGTTGGAGTTGCACCTGACGGTGGGTTCCGTTGGCGATACGAGAGAGGGCTGCCATCGGCTCGCCCTGACTACCTGTACAGAGGATCAGAACCTCGCCTGCAGGGTAATCTTTGATTTCATTTGGCTCGATAAAGGTTCCCTTAGGAGCTTTGATGTAGCCAAGCTCGATTCCGTTGACAATGGCCTTTTCCATAGAGCGACCAAATACCGCAATCTTGCGTCCAGTCTTAACAGCGGCTTCAGTTGCTTGCTGGAGACGGAAGATATTTGAGGCAAAGGATGCAAAGATGATACGTCCTTCGATGCCTTGGATAATCTTCATGATGGACTGGCCAACGACTTTTTCAGAATTGGTAAAGGTTGGCACTTCCGCATTTGTCGAGTCAGACAGGAGACAGAGTACGCCTTCTTCACCAAGAGCTGCCATACGGTGCAAGTCTGCAGGTTCTCCAACTGGAGTGAAGTCGAACTTAAAGTCACCCGTACAAACGATTTTTCCTTGAGGAGTATGAATGACAATCCCCAAAGGCTCTGGAATAGAGTGAGTGGTTCTAAAGAAAGTTGCCTTGAGATTTTTAAAGGTCAACTCAGTATTGTGGTTGATTTCGTAAAGTTTGGCGTTGCGCAAGAGGCCGTGTTCTTCGAGTTTTCCACGGATTAAAGCCAAGGCAAGCGGTCCAGCATAGATAGGGACATTTGCTTGCTTGAGCAGAAAGGGAATCCCACCGATGTGGTCCTCGTGTCCGTGTGTGATCAAAACAGCCTTGACGCGGTCGATATTGTCTACGATGTAAGAGTAATCAGGAATGACATAGTCGATACCAAGCAAGTCATCTTCTGGGAATTTAATCCCAGCATCGACGATAATAATCTCGTCTTGGTATTCAATCCCGTAAGTGTTTTTCCCGATTTCTCCCAGACCACCGATGGCAAAAACGCCGACTTCTTCAGGTTTAAGAGTATAGGCCATATTAGAACTCCGTGATTTCGAAGGCGCCAGTTTCTTTTTCGTAATCTAGCAATTTGTCAGACAAGAGTTCGATATACTCGATATTGTACTCTGGGCGATTTTCTTCGACAAGTTGGCGAGCAGCGATACGACCCTCAAGTTCTGAGCTAGCATCGATGTCTAGGTAAAGTGCGCGTGTTGTTTCACGACGTGGGCTACGTTCTTTTGTTTCTTGATAAAAAACTTTGTAAATCATATAGTTCCTTTCTATTTACAGGTCAGCTTATTCCAAACTTTTAGCATAGATTTGCTTGATTTCATTCCATTTTGTGTCTAGATTGACCTTGATTCGTTACAATTATTTCAATTATACCACAAAATGAAAAATTAGTAAAAGACGGAAACGAGAAAGTCATAAGCCGATTTGTTGAGTAAGCGCTTGCAAAAACAAAGAAAATGTGTTATGTTGATAATGGAAGTGAAATTTATTGCTTGTCATAATTCCATATAGATTTTAAGTCAAGGAGGTTGCCCTATGTATAACTTATTTGCTTTTGCTATCGGAGTTCGCTTGGTGGCTTTTATCGTTTTTGTTGCTTGCGTTTATGCGGGGAATCTTCTGTTTACAAAACTGGAACAACGACAAACTAAGTTCTTGTGGAAAATTACCTTTGTGACTCTCTACTCGCTTTTTCTCCTCCTCGTAACCTATGTAGTTTGGTTTGTATTTTACTTTGGATTAAATGCTTAGATGCCCTGCTGATGCTAGGGCATTTTTGTTTGGGGGCAAAGAAAATTCCCATGTGCCAGCTTTTGTAGTATAATAGTAAGCAGACAAAAAGATAGGAATATGTTATGAAAGTATTAGCTTTTGATACGTCCAGCAAGGCTCTTTCTCTCGCTATTTTAGAGGACAAGCAGGTTCTTGCCGAGACGACGATTAATATTAAGAAAAATCACAGTATTACCCTCATGCCTGCCATCGATTTTTTGATGGCAAGTTTGGATTGGACGCCCAAGGATTTGGACCGAATCGTGGTGGCGGAAGGACCAGGTAGCTACACAGGCTTGCGAATCGCGGTAGCCACTGCTAAGACTTTGGCTCATACACTGAACATCGAGTTAGTTGGTATGTCGAGCCTCTTGGCTCTGGTGCCCTACAAACAAGAAGGCTTGTTCGTCCCTTTGATGGATGCTCGTCGCAACAATGTTTATGCAGGATTTTATGAAAATGCCAAACCTGTCATGCCAGAAGCGCACCTGCCTTTTGAGCGAGTGATTGAGTTAATCAAGGGCGCTAGTCAGGTAACCTTTGTCGGAGAAGTTGGCCCCTTTGTTGAGCAGATTCAAGAACACTTACCAAGGACTAATTTCAAAGAAACCTTGCCTAATGCAGCCAATCTTGCTCTTTTGGCTTGGGACAAGGAAGCAGACTCCTTGCACGACTTTGTGCCGAATTATCTCAAACGAGTTGAAGCTGAGGAAAACTGGCTCAAGAACCATACTGAGTCTGGCGAGTCTTACATTAAACGCCTATGATAGAAATCAAACGAATCCAACAGCAACCTGACTTGGCTCAAGCCATCTACGCTGTCATGGCAGCTGTTTACCCAGTCAGTCCTTGGACGTTGGAACAAATCCAAGCAGACCTGTCCCAAGACCAGACCTGGTATGCTCTAGCTTATGATGGGACAGAAGTGATTGGATTTTTAGCTGTTCAGGAGAATCTATTTGAGGCAGAAGTCCTGCAAATCGCTGTCAAGCAAACCTATCAGGGGCAGGGAATTGCCTCAGCCTTGTTTGCTCAATTGCCGGCAGAAAAGGAGATTTTCCTCGAAGTCAGAAAGTCAAACCAACGAGCGCAAGCATTTTACAAGAAAGAAAAGATGGCGGTCATCGCTGAGCGAAAGGCCTACTACCATGACCCAGTCGAGGATGCCATCATCATGAAGAGAGAAATAGATGAAGGATAGATATATTTTAGCATTTGAGACATCCTGTGATGAGACAAGTGTCGCCGTACTGAAAAACGACGATGAACTCTTGTCCAATGTCATTGCTAGTCAAATTGAGAGCCATAAACGTTTCGGTGGCGTAGTGCCGGAAGTAGCCAGTCGTCACCATGTCGAGGTCATTACAGCCTGTATCGAGGAGGCGCTAGCAGAAGCAGGGATTACTGAAAACGATGTGACAGCTGTTGCGGTTACCTATGGACCAGGCTTGGTTGGAGCGCTGTTAGTTGGTTTGTCAGCTGCCAAGGCCTTTGCTTGGGCACATGGACTTCCGCTGATTCCTGTTAACCACATGGCTGGCCACCTCATGGCAGCTCAGAGCGTGGAGCCTTTGGAGTTCCCCTTGTTAGCACTTTTAGTAAGTGGTGGGCACACAGAGTTGGTCTATGTTTCCGAGGCTGGAGATTACAAGATTGTTGGGGAAACGCGGGACGACGCGGTTGGTGAGGCCTATGATAAGGTCGGCCGTGTCATGGGCTTGACCTATCCTGCAGGTCGCGAGATTGACGAGTTGGCTCATCAGGGGCAGGATATTTATGATTTCCCACGTGCCATGATTAAGGAGGATAATCTGGAGTTTTCATTCTCAGGTTTGAAATCTGCCTTTATTAATCTTCACCACAATGCCGAGCAAAAGGGAGAGAGCTTGTCAACAGAGGATTTGTGTGCTTCCTTCCAAGTAGCTGTACTGGATATTCTCATGGCAAAAACCAAGAAGGCTTTGGAGAAATATCCTGTTAAAACTCTAGTTGTGGCAGGTGGCGTGGCAGCCAATAAAGGCCTCAGAGAACGCCTAGCAGCCGAAATCACAGATGTCAAGGTCACCATCCCACCTCTGCGTCTTTGCGGAGATAATGCAGGTATGATTGCCTATGCCAGCGTCAGCGAGTGGAACAAAGAAAACTTTGCAAGCTTGGATCTCAATGCCAAACCGAGCCTCGCTTTTGATACGATGGAATAAAATGGAGTCTGTCTGATTAGAATCAACAGGCTTTTTTCTCCTTCCTGAATGTGTTATAATAGTCCATGCTGTGGCTGGAACTGATTCAGCCCATTTATTAAGACAATACGAGGAGAAAGATGAAAGAAAAAGGATTTTGGGAGGGGGCGCAGGCAGCCATGCCAACGGCCCTTGGTTATATCAGTATCGGACTGGCCTGTGGAATTATTGGTGCGCCTTATGTGACACCTGTGGAGATGGGCTTGATGAGCCTCTTTGTTTATGCTGGGAGCGCCCAGTTTGCTATGCTGGCATTGATTGCGGTTCAAGCGCCTGTGGCAGCTATTGCCATGACGGTTTTTCTGATCAATTTGCGTCTCTTTTTGCTGAGCTTGCATGCATCGACCTATTTCCGTCATACCAGTCTCTGGCAAAATATCGGTATGTCTAGCCTCTTGACAGATGAGACCTATGGCGTGTTGATGGGCGAATTAGCCCATACAGACAAGGTCAATCCTATGTGGATGCACGGAAACAATCTCAACAGCTATGTGGCTTGGTTTGTGGGAACAGTGGTCGGAACGGCTCTGGGTGGCCTGCTGCCAAATCCAGAAATCTTTGGTTTAGACTTTGCCCTTGTTGGGATGTTCATCGGGATTTTTGCTTCGCAATTCCAGATTATGCAAAGACGGATTCCAGTCCGCAATCTGCTCATTATCCTAGCAGTTGTTGCGGTGTCCTTCTTTTTACTCTTGACAGTGGTGTCTCAGTCGCTAGCTGTTCTGTTTGCGACGCTACTTGGTTGTAGCATGGGGGTGATTTTAGATGGTCAGTAAGTATCTTTTATTAGCCGTTATTTTCTCTGGCTTGGTGACGTGGATTCCCCGTATGATTCCCTTCATCTTGGTCAAGTATAAGGGCTTGCCTGCAATCGTTGAGCGCTTTTTGAAGTTCTTGCCCGTTTCCATTATCTTTGCCTTGATTCTTTCAAGTGTAGTGACAGGCAAGGTTGGGAGTCTTCCTCAAATCAAATGGCTGGATTTCTTAGCAATCTTTCCAACGGCTTGGGTAGCCTTTCGTTATCGCAATCTAGTCGGAACGGTTCTTTTTGGAGTGGTCTTGATTGCCGTCTTGCGTCTGGTCTTTTAAATTAGCCATAAAGAAAACCTATCACAGAGATAGATATCATATAATGGCGCAAATGGTCTTTTTCTGTTAAGATTATAAGGTATTCTATTTTGGAGGAAATGACATGAAAAAAATCGTTAAATACTCATCTCTTGCTGCCCTTGGTCTTGTTGCTGCAGGTGTACTAGCAGCTTGCTCAGGTGGTGCTAAGAAAGAAGGAGAAGCAGCTAGCAAGAAAGAAATTATCGTTGCAACCAATGCTTCACCAAAACCATTCAACTATGAAGAAAACGGTGAATTGACTGGTTACGAGATTGAAGTGGTTCGCGCTATCTTTAAAGACTCTGACAAGTATGATGTCAAGTTTGAGAAGACAGAGTGGTCTGGAGTCTTTGCAGGTCTTGACGCTGACCGTTACCAAATGGCTGTTAACAACATCAGCTACACTAAAGAACGTGCTGAAAAATACCTTTATGCAGCCCCAACTGCTAAAAACCCTAACGTTCTTGTAGTGAAGAAAGACGACTCTAGCATCAAATCACTTGATGATATCGGTGGAAAATCTACAGAAGTTGTTCAAGGAACAACATCTGCTAAACAGCTAGAAGACTACAACAAACAACACTCAGACAATCCAACTGTCCTTAACTACACTAAAGCGGACTTCCAACAGATCATGGGACGCTTGAGCGATGGACAATTTGACTACAAGATTTTTGATAAAATCGGTGTTGAAACAGTTATCAAGAACCAAGGTTTGGACAACTTGAAAGTTATCGAACTTCCAAGTGACCAACAACCTTACGTTTACCCACTTCTTGCTAAAGGTCAAGATGAGTTGAAAACATTTGTAGACAAACGTATCCAAGAACTCTACAAAGACGGAACTCTTGAAAAATTGTCTAAACAATTCTTCGGAGACACTTACCTACCAGCAGAAGCTGATATTAAATAATTTTGTGAAATCATCCATTCTGAATAAGGTGGATGATTTCTCAGTTTTTAAGGATATAGTTTTAAACTATATATCTGACTATCTAATAACAATTTGTGAAATCAAACAAATTGTGAGATACTAGTACGGTATTATTTTTAAGGAGAAAGAATCATGAAAATTAAAAAATGGCTTGGTGTAGCAGCCCTTGCTACAGTCGCAGGTTTGGCTCTTGCAGCTTGTGGAAACTCAGAAAAGAAAGCAGACAATGCAACAACTATTAAAATCGCAACTGTTAACCGTAGCGGTTCTGAAGAAAAACGTTGGGACAAAATCCAAGAATTGGTTAAAAAAGACGGTATCACTTTGGAATTTACAGAGTTCACAGACTACTCACAACCAAACAAGGCAACTGCTGATGGCGAAGTAGACTTGAACGCTTTCCAACACTACAACTTCTTGAACAACTGGAACAAAGAAAACGGGAAAGACCTTGTAGCGATTGCAGATACTTACATCTCTCCAATCCGCCTTTACTCAGGTTTGAATGGAAGTGACAACAAGTACACTAAAGTAGAAGACATCCCAGCAAACGGAGAAATCGCTGTACCGAACGATGCTACAAACGAAAGCCGTGCGCTTTACTTGCTTCAATCAGCTGGCTTGATTAAATTGGACGTTTCAGGAACTGCTCTTGCAACAGTTGCTAACATCAAAGAAAATCCAAAGAACTTGAAAATCACTGAATTGGACGCTAGCCAAACAGCTCGTTCATTGTCATCAGTTGACGCTGCCGTTGTAAACAATACCTTCGTTACAGAAGCGAAATTGGACTATAAGAAAGCACTTTTCAAAGAACAGGCTGATGAAAATTCAAAACAATGGTACAACATCATCGTTGCGAAAAAAGATTGGGAAACATCACCAAAAGCTGATGCTATCAAGAAAGTGATTGCAGCTTACCATACAGATGAAGTGAAAAAAGTTATCGAAGAAACATCAGACGGTTTGGATCAACCAGTTTGGTAATAAGAAACAGGGAGGTGGGAGAGAGAATTCCACCTCTTGCTTTTGTATAGAGCATAGATTGTCAGGAAGAGTAGTTCATAGAAAGGTAGAGAGAATATGGTTTTTCCTAGCGAACAAGAACAGATTGAAAAATTTGAAAAGGATCATGTAGCCCAGCATTATTTTGAGGTTTTGCGAACCTTGATTTCCAAAAAATCAGTCTTTGCCCAGCAGGTTGGACTTAAGGAGGTCGCCAATTATCTGGGTGAGATTTTCAAACGTGTTGGGGCTGAAGTGGAGATTGATGAGACTTATACGGCGCCCTTTGTCATGGCGCATTTCAAGAGTTCGCGTCCAGATGCCAAGACCTTGATTTTCTATAACCACTATGACACTGTGCCAGCGGATGGGGATCAGGTCTGGACAGAGGATCCTTTTACGCTTTCGGTCCGCAATGGTTTCATGTATGGGCGTGGGGTTGATGACGACAAGGGTCATATCACAGCTCGTTTGAGTGCTTTGAGAAAATATATGCAGCACCATGATGATTTGCCTGTCAATATCAGTTTTATCATGGAGGGAGCGGAGGAATCGGCTTCGACAGACCTAGATAAGTATTTGGAAAAACATGTGGATAAACTCCGTGGTGCGGATTTATTGGTCTGGGAACAAGGGACCAAAAATGCCTTGGAGCAGTTAGAAATTTCTGGTGGAAACAAGGGGATTGTGACCTTTGATGCCAAAGTAAAAAGTGCGGATGTGGATATTCACTCTAGTTATGGTGGGGTTGTGGAGTCAGCTCCTTGGTATCTCCTTCAAGCCTTACAGTCTCTTCGCGCTGCAGATGGCCGTATCTTAGTTGAAGGCTTGTACGAAGAAGTACAAGAGCCAAATGAACGGGAATTGGCCTTGGTGGATACTTACGCCCAACGAAATCCAGGGGAAATCAGCCAGATTTATGGTTTGGAATTGCCTCTCTTACAAGAGGACCGTGCAGCCTTCCTAAAACGTTTCTTTTTCGAGCCAGCTCTTAATATCGAAGGGATTCAGTCAGGCTATCAAGGACAAGGCGTTAAAACGATTTTGCCAGCAGAAGCCAGCGCTAAGCTAGAAGTTCGTTTGGTTCCTGGTCTAGAACCGCATGATGTTCTGGAAAAAATTCGGAAACAGCTAGACAAAAATGGCTTTGATAAGGTAGAATTATACTATACCTTGGGAGAGATGAGCTATCGAAGCGATATGAGCGCGCCAGCCATTCTCAATGTGATCGAGTTGGCCAAGAAATTCTATCCACAGGGCATCTCAGTCTTGCCGACGACAGCTGGGACAGGGCCTATGCATACGGTCTTTGATGCCCTAGAGGTGCCAATGGTGGCCTTCGGTTTAGGAAATGCTAATAGCCGAGACCACGGTGGAGACGAAAATGTGCGAATCGCCGATTATTACACCCATATTGAATTAGTAGAGGAGCTGATTAGAAGCTATGAGTAGAGATATTATCAAGTTAGATCAGATCGATGTGACTTTTCACCAAAAGAAGAGAACCATCACAGCGGTCAAGGATGTGACCATTCACATCCAAGAAGGGGATATCTACGGAATCGTTGGATATTCTGGAGCAGGGAAATCAACCCTTGTTCGGGTGATTAACCTCTTGCAAAAGCCATCTGCAGGAAAAATTACCATTGATGATGATGTGATTTTTGATGGCAAGGTGACCTTGACGGCCGAGCAGTTGCGTCGTAAACGTCAGGATATTGGAATGATTTTCCAGCATTTTAACCTGATGAGTCAAAAGACAGCAGAGGAGAATGTAGCCTTTGCCCTTAAACACTCTGGGCTCACCAAGGAAGAAAAGAAGGCAAAAGTAGCTAAGTTGTTGGACTTGGTTGGCTTGGCAGACCGTGCTGAAAACTACCCTTCACAGCTATCAGGAGGGCAAAAACAGCGTGTGGCCATTGCGCGTGCCTTGGCCAATGATCCAAAAATCTTGATTTCAGACGAGTCAACTTCTGCCCTTGACCCTAAGACAACCAAGCAGATTTTGGCCTTGTTGCAAGATTTGAACCAAAAATTAGGCTTGACTGTTGTCTTGATTACGCATGAAATGCAGATTGTCAAAGACATTGCCAACCGTGTGGCAGTTATGCAGGATGGACATTTGATTGAAGAGGGCAGTGTCCTTGAAATCTTCTCAGACCCTAAACAACCTTTGACCCAGGACTTTATCTCAACAGCCACAGGTATTGATGAAGCTATGGTCAAGATTGAGAAGCAAGAAATCGTGGAACACTTGTCTGAAAACAGCCTTTTAGTGCAACTCAAGTATGCTGGAGCTTCAACAGACGAGCCACTTTTGAATGAATTATACAAGCATTACCAAGTAACAGCTAATATTCTCTATGGAAATATCGAAATTCTCGATGGCACTCCTGTTGGAGAATTGGTGGTGGTCTTGTCAGGTGAAAAAGCAGCGCTAGCAGGTGCCCAAGATGCCATCCGTCAAGCAGGTGTGCAGCTAAAAGTATTGAAGGGAGGACAGTAAGATGGAATCATTGATTCAAACCTATTTGCCAAATGTCTATAAAATGGGCTGGGCTGGTCAAGCAGGCTGGGGAACAGCCATCTATCTAACCCTTTATATGACAGTTCTTTCCTTCATCATCGGAGGGTTCTTGGGGCTTGTTGCAGGTCTCTTCCTTGTCTTGACAGCGCCAGGTGGTGTCTTGGAAAATAAGGTCGTTTTCTGGATTTTAGACAAGATCACGTCAATCTTCCGTGCGGTGCCATTTATTATTCTCTTGGCAGTCTTGTCACCCTTCTCTCATCTAATCGTAGGAACAAGTATCGGACCAAATGCGGCTATCGTACCCCTATCTTTTGCGGTCTTTGCCTTCTTTGCCCGTCAGGTGCAGGTTGTCTTGGCTGAGTTAGATGGTGGTGTCATTGAGGCGGCTCAAGCGAGCGGAGCGACCTTCTGGGACATCGTGGGTGTTTACCTATCAGAAGGTCTTCCAGATTTGATCCGTGTGACGACTGTGACCTTGATTTCCCTTGTTGGGGAAACAGCTATGGCCGGTGCGGTTGGAGCTGGTGGTATCGGTAACGTAGCCATTGCTTATGGATTTAACCGCTACAATCACGATGTGACCATTTTGGCTACCATCATTATCATCTTGATTATCTTTGCGATCCAATTCTTGGGAGATTTCTTGACCAAAAAATTGAGCCATAAATAAAAAAGAGCCGTCTGGCTCTTTTTTATTGACTAGATTTTATGGGCAAATTTTTTACTCAAGGCTTGTCCAATCAAGGCACCCACTAGGGCTCCGATGACTACACTTGCGATAAATAAAAGGATGGTTCCAGGATTTGGCGCAACCATGATACGGTCGATATATTCTTGGGATTTTCCTCTTGCCAGAAGGGTAGCCATATAGGCTTTGGGCGCAATCCACATAAGCAAGATTGGACCAGTTGAGCTAAAGGCAAAAATAAGGAAAGAAAGGAAGTTCTTTGTTTGGTCCTTGTATTTTCCTAGGCTAGCTACTCCATCTGCTAGGAGGCCACAGATAATTCCAGGAAGGAAGGCACCGGCACCGTGTTTAGTAGCCAAGAAAAAGAGAGCGATAACAAGGCCGATAGTGGTAATGGCTCCAAAGCGCGGAACTTTTGCGATTAGAATCATATAGGCGCTACCGCCGACAAGGGCAGTAAAGGCAGGCGCATAAAACATGTTTCCAGTTTGGTCAAAGAGATTGCCCAAAAGGACACCAATCCCTATGCAGAGGAAGTAAAGAACTGCAAAAAGCAGTGTAGTTAAGATAGATTTCTTCATGAATTGTCTCCTGATAATTTTTTCACAATTCTCATTGTACCACGGTTTGATGGGATTGTAAATGGGCGCTAGAATTTTTTGAAAACGCTTGAAATATGATATAATAGTTTCATAGTTATTTTTAGGAGGATATCATGGGTAGATTTTTAGACTTTGTCTTTAATCGTTTCTTTTTAGGGATGATTGCGACAGCCTTCTTTTGGCTATTAACATTGGCAGGAGGGATTATCCTTGGTCTAGCGCCGGCTAGTGCCACCTTGATGAGCTTATATGCAGAACATGGTTATAGCTTTCGGGAATACAGTTTGAAGGAGGCCTGGTCTCTGTACAAGCAAAATTTTGTCTCAAGCAACCTGATTTTTTATAGCTTTCTAGGAGTGGATTTGATTTTGGCCTATGGCTTGTATCTCTTGGTGCAATTGCCTCATCAGACTATTGTTCATTTGATTGCGACATTTTTGAATGTTCTAGTAGTTGCCCTACTCTTTTTGGCCTATACAGTATCTTTGAAACTACA
Source organism: bacterium (assembly GCA_905221095.1). GTDB lineage: Bacteria > Bacillota > Bacilli > Lactobacillales > Streptococcaceae > Streptococcus. Next base: position 226,530 of record CAJNBV010000001.1, on the reverse strand, counting down.
AGTTTATTTTGACTTGTCCTATCGAAATAGTCTCAAACTATCCTTGATTGGCATCTTTATGAGTCTAGCAGCTGTGGTCAAGGTTATCCTTGGAACTGTGCTACTTGTGGCAATTGGTTACTATATGCCTGCCCTGCTTTTCTTTGTAGGAATTGGGATGTGGCATTTCTTTATCAGTGATATGTTGGAACCGGTCTATGAAAGTATCCATGAAAAATTGGCGACAAAATAGAATGAAGCAGTTTTGGCTACATACGCTTCTGCGAACCTATAGTTCAGTTATGATCATTATTATTGCGAGTTTTGCAATCTTACTCTCTTACGCTGACTGGGATTCACGGGAAAAGGAAGCTCAGAGAGTAGCCCAGCGTGTAACCACTCGAACAGTCGAAGAGGTGGAGTATTATTATCGGGAGTCAGCTCAACTAGCACAAGATTTAGTAGCCAATCAAGACCGCATACAAGGGGTTTATAAGTACTTTAGCCTGTCAACTTCTGAATATTTTTATTGGCTGTTGGAGCATCAAGAAGCTTCGTCGACGTCTATTTCTCTGTATGAAAATATCGATGACTTGTATGTCCAAAATGACTATATAACGGGTGTTGCAATCGTCTTACAGGACTTTAAAGAAGTGTATGTTTCAAGTAGAAACGAGAGAGGTGGTCATACGGTACTTGCGGAAGGCTTTAAACCGGAGGCCAATAGTTTTGGAGTTCCTATTTTAGATCCAGCGACGGATCAATCCATAGGGGTTGTTTATATATCCTTGGATCCAGAAATCTTATACCATGCTGTAGACAATACCCGAGGTCATATCCCGATGGCTGTTACCGTGACTTCACCTTTTGATACGGAGATTTTTCATATTGGCGAGAGAGTCAATAGGGAGCATGAGAACTGGTTTGTTGGTGTGACCTCTCATGGCTATCAGGTTCAGGTGGCAGTTCCTAAAAACTTTGTTTTACAAGGAACGGTAACCAGCTCTGCTTTGATTGTAGGCTTGAGCCTTCTCTTTATTGTCATTCTCTATCTGACTTTGAGGCAGACCTTTGCTAATTATCAAAAGCAGGTAGTGGATTTGGTGGATTCCATCCAGGCTATTGCCCAAGGGGAGGAAGGTCTTCGTATTGACACACTTGAAAAGGACCAGGAATTGCTCCTAATCGCAGAGACCACCAATGATATGTTGGATCGCTTGGAAAAGAATATCCATGATATTTATCAGCTAGAGCTCAGTCAAAAAGATGCCAACATGCGAGCCTTGCAGGCGCAAATCAATCCTCATTTTATGTATAATACGCTGGAGTTCTTGCGTATGTATGCAGTTATGCAGAGTCAAGATGAGTTGGCAGATATCATTTATGAGTTTAGCAGTCTCTTGCGGAACAATATTTCTGACGAAAGAGAAACCCTCCTCAAACAGGAATTAGAATTTTGCCGTAAATACAGCTATCTCTGCATGGTTCGCTATCCTAAATCCATTGCCTATGGTTTCAAGATAGACCCAGAGTTAGAGAATATGAAGATTCCTAAGTTCACCTTGCAACCGCTGGTAGAAAACTATTTCGCGCATGGTGTTGATCACAGACGGACAGATAATGTGATTAGCATCAAGGCTCTCAAACAGGATGGTTTTGTGGAAATTTTAGTGGTTGATAACGGCCGTGGAATGTCGGCTGAAAAACTGACAAATCTCCGAGAAAAATTAAGTCAGAGACATTTTGAACACCAAGCTAGCTACAGTGCCCAAAGGCAGTCTATCGGGATTGTCAATGTACACGAGCGTTTTGTGCTCTATTTTGGGGACCGCTATGCTATTAGTGTAGAGTCTGCAGAGCAAGCAGGTGTTCAGTATCGTATTACCATTCAAGATGAGTAGAAAGGGAGAAAATGTATAAAGTATTATTAGTAGATGATGAGTACATGGTGACAGAAGGTCTGAAGCGTTTGATTCCCTTTGATAAGTGGGATATGGAGGTCGTCGCAACAGCCAGTCATGCCGACGAGGCTCTAGAATATGTGCAGGAAAATCCAGTAGATGTGGTCATTTCCGATGTCAATATGCCAGACAAAACAGGACTTGAGATGATCAAAGAAATGAAAGAGATCTTACCAGATGCTGCCTATATCTTGCTGTCAGGTTATCAGGAGTTTGATTACGTAAAAAAAGCCATGAACCTTAGTGTTGTAGACTATCTGGTCAAGCCTGTTGATAAGGTAGAGTTGGGAAATCTGCTGGAGAAGATTGCAGGTCAGCTTAGCGAGAGAGGAAAGAAAAGTCAGACTCTTAGTCAAGATTTAGATGAGGCTGGATTTGTTAGTTATTTAGGAGGTAAGGAGAATTGGTGGATAGGTCTATCCAAGGAAAAACAAGGCTCTTTCACCATTCCCTACTATGTCTTGGGTCAAGACTGGCAGATTTTTATTTCTGACCAACCCCTAGAAGGTTTAGTCGTTACACCCTTTGAAGCTCCTTATCAAGAACACTTTGAACGCTGGAAGCTGAATGCTGAGAAAGCCCTCTTTTACGGCTCTGTAAATCTGCAGCAGTCGGAGAGCCTCTTTGCCTACTATGAACCGATTTATCGGGTTATCATTCAGGGAAATCTCAATCAAATCGTAGAAGAGTTAAATCTCTTGGAGAAGGTAGTTCTTGAAAATACACCCCGTGTTCCGATTACCAAACAGCTTTTTATCCAGTTTGTCATGGATGTTTTCCACTTGTTTGAGCATCTCAAAGCTGATGATATGACGGATATTGTCAAAACCATTCATGCTATTCAATCCTTCGATGAATTGGTTACTTATATCAAGGAAACTCTGACTCGCTTCTTTGGCCAATATCGTATGAATGAAAATGTGGTCAGTGTGCTGGAAGTGATTGGGCGTGATTATCAGAAAGAACTCTCTCTCAAGGATATCAGTAAGGATCTCTTTATTAATCCTGTTTATCTGGGACAGTTGATCAAGCGAGAAACCAATTCGACCTTCGCAGAATTACTAAACAAACAACGCATTAAGGCCGCCCAGCAACTCTTACTTTCAACTAGTGACAGTATCGAAGATATTTGTTATGCTGTTGGCTACAGTAACGTTGGATATTTCTATAAAGTTTTCCGAAAATTGTGCGGAAAATCACCAAAAGCCTACCGAAAACAGGTAGAAACGATACTATAAAATTTGTATCCCTTTACAAAAAGTGCTATAATATCAATAATAACATCAGGAGGTTCTATCATGAAAAAGAAACCAATTTATCTATGGGTCTTGCTCATCTTGTCTGCCCTTATTTCAGCTACGTCTCTGTTTGAACTTTTGAAGCCCTTGCCTAGTAAAGAAGTCCTTCGTGCTGCTCAAAAACAAGTTGCAGGGGTCAGTGCTCAGCAGGTAGAAGATAGCATTAATTTTAGCTATAGATTGGCAGAAGCATCTCATTCTATTTTTAATGTGGCCTTGGTTGTACTATCTGCTATTTTAGTGGTAGTAGCGATTGTATTCCTTGTTCGTAAGAATTTGCAGTATGCAAACTATACTTATGTCGGCTATGTTTTGCTAGCCATTATTGGTTCGATTTATACCTATGTGACTTTACAAGACGCTTTGCAGTTGGTTCAAGATGAAACTATGCGTTTGACAATGGGTATTGGTTCAAAAGCTGTCAGCATTTTCTATATCGTCATCAATGTTCTCTTCCTAGCCCTTGTCTTCTACAAGATATGGCGTCAGCAAAAAGCCTTGGCTGAAGAAGAGGAAACAGAAGAACTTGCCTAAGTATTGACAAAAAATAACTATCAAGTTACAATCTTGGTAGTTATTTTTCGATTATACATAAAATCATGGAGGTAAATATGAAGACAATTTCTTTAGTTTATATTAGTCTGAGTGGCAATACTGAGAGTTTTGTGACGCGCTTGAAAGACTATCTCTTGTCCCAGTACGAGGGGATTGAGGTTCAAAAGATTCATATCAAGGATTTGGTCAAAGAAGGCCAAGATTTCTATGAAATGGACCATCCCTATGTTGCTTTTTTGCCGACTTACCTAGAAGGTGGGAATGGCGTTGATAACGGAGATGTCGAGATTTTGACAACACCAGTGGGAGATTTTATCGCCTATGGTGACAATGCTAATAAGTGTTTTGGCGTAGTTGGTTCAGGAAATCGTAACTTTAATAACCAGTACTGTCTGACAGCCAAGCAATACAGTCAACGTTTTGGTTTCCCTGTATTGGCCGATTTTGAAATGCGAGGCATGCTGGGGGATATCAAACGTGTCGCAGCTATTATCTCAGATTTGTATGATTTGGAAAGTTAAGCTGAGGCTTGACTTTTTTATTATTCCAAGTGATTTTATCAGCACTCTTACTTTTTATGCTTCAAGAGTTGATTAATATGGTCTACTTTTTTTGATGCTCTTTTATAGGAAATAGTCCAAATGATGAGGTAGACAATCGCAAACTCGATAATGAGCTGGAGGTAGAAAATCCAGTGGAAGGGGAACCAACCTGCTAGGGTTGCTAGTGGGACAAAGCCAACCAGCATGAGAAAGAAATGGGTCAGAGTTGCACGGAGCAAGCTCCAGTCACGGCTGAATAATCGTTTACCAAAGTTGAAGAGAATACCGATGGCTGCCCAGATAAGAGTACAGTAGAGCAAGACCAGGGCACCGTGAACCTGATGTTGAGCCATCACTTGGCCGATGATAGAGTCGGGACTTAGCGGGGCGTAGGTACTTGGAGCATAAATGAGTGAAAAGATGATAGAGAGGATGAGACCGATGAGGACACCAGCAGCTGCGTCGTGAAATACTTGTTTTTTCATAGTTCTAATTTCTCCTTGATGGTTTTTAGATAACGGCGTGAAGAATAGGTGAAGCTTTCGTTTTTCAAGAAAATTTCTACCAGACCGTTGGGCGTGAGCTTGAGATGAGAGATGGAGTTGATATTGATGATTTCAGATTGGGAAATTTGGATAAAATTGCTTGGCAGAATTTCAAGGACTTGATAGAGCCGTAAATCAATATTGTAGGTCTGGCTAGCCGTTTCTGCTAGAACCTTCCGATTCTCGATATAGAAGCGTTGTATCTTACCAATCTTAACTAGATAGACCTGATCATCAATCTTTCCTTTGATTGTTTCTTTTTGGTCCAAATTTTCTGCGAACTCGATGACTTTCTGGATTTTATCGGTTTCTTGAGGTGCTTGGACAATCAGTCTTTCCTCTTCGTAAGTTTCACTAATCTGTAGTTCTACTTTCATAAATTTCTCTCCTTGTTTTTCATACAAAATTGTGATCACTTCTTGTACACCTTTATTAAACACTATTTTTCAGCCCCTGGCAAGGGACTTTGTTTATGTGGAGGGATTTGGCTCCTATGTGGTGGAGCTTTTCTGTCCTTTCTGAAATATGGTATAATAGCACTAATCAATTTCTAGGAAAATAGATACGGAAAGGGGCTGAAAGATGTCTCATATTATTGAATTGCCAGAGGTGCTGGCAAACCAGATTGCAGCTGGAGAGGTTATCGAGCGTCCAGCTAGCGTTGTTAAGGAGCTGGTAGAAAACGCTATTGACGCGGGCTCTAGCCAGATTATCATTGAGATTGAGGAAGCTGGTCTCAAGAAAATTCAAATTACAGATAATGGTCATGGAATTGCCCACGATGAGGTGGAATTGGCCCTGCGCCGCCATGCGACTAGTAAGATAAAAAATCAAGCAGACCTCTTTCGGATTCGGACGCTTGGTTTTCGTGGTGAAGCCCTACCCTCTATCGCATCCGTCAGCGTTTTAACTCTTTTGACAGCAGTTGAAGGTGCAAGTCATGGAACCAAGCTCGTCGCGCGTGGGGGAGAAGTAGAAGAAACTATTCCAGCGACTAGTCCTGTGGGAACCAAGGTTTGTGTAGAGGATCTCTTCTTCAACACGCCTGCCCGTCTCAAGTATATGAAGAGTCAGCAAGCGGAGCTATCTCATATCATTGATATTGTCAACCGTCTGGGCTTGGCCCATCCTGAGATTTCTTTCAGCTTGATTAGTGATGGCAAGGAAATGACGCGGACAGCTGGGACTGGTCAACTGCGTCAAGCTATTGCAGGGATTTACGGTTTGGCGAGTGCCAAGAAGATGATTGAAATTGAGAATTCTGACCTAGATTTCGAAATTTCAGGTTTTGTATCCTTGCCTGAGTTAACTAGAGCCAATCGAAATTATATCAGCCTCTTCATCAATGGTCGTTATATCAAGAACTTCCTGCTCAATCGTGCAATTCTAGACGGCTATGGCAGTAAGCTCATGGTGGGACGCTTTCCGTTGGCTGTCATTCATATCCATATTGACCCTTATCTAGCGGATGTCAATGTTCATCCAACCAAGCAAGAGGTGCGGATTTCCAAGGAAAAAGAATTGATGGCCTTGGTTTCAGAAGCTATTGCAAATAGTCTCAAGGAGCAAACTTTGATACCTGATGCCTTGGAAAATCTTGCCAAATCGACCGTGCGCAATCGTGAGAAGGTGGAGCAGACCATTCTCCCACTCAAAGAAAATATGCTCTACTATGAGAAAACAGAGCCGATAAGATCCAGTCAAGCTGAGGTGGCTGATTATCAGGTTGAATTAACTGAGGAAGGGCAAGACTTGACCTTGTTTGCCAAGGAAACCTTGGACCAATTGACCAAGCCAGCAAAACTGCATTTTGCAGAGAGAAAGCCTGCTAACTATGACCAACTAGACCATCCAGAGCTAGATTTAGCCAGTCTGGATAAGGCCTATGATAAGCTGGAGCGAGAAGAATCTTCAAGCTTCCCAGAGTTGGAATTTTTCGGACAGATGCATGGAACCTATCTCTTTGCCCAAGGGCGAGATGGGCTGTACATCATAGACCAACATGCGGCTCAGGAACGGGTCAAGTATGAGGAATATCGTGAAAGCATTGGCGATGTTGACCAGAGTCAGCAGCAACTCTTAGTACCTTATATCTTTGAATTTCCTGCGGATGATGCCCTTCGTCTCAAGGAAAGAATGCCTCTTTTGGAGGAAGTGGGTGTCTTTCTAGCAGAGTACGGGGAAAATCAATTCATCCTACGTGAACATCCTATTTGGATGGCAGAAGAAGAAATTGAGTCAGGTATCTATGAAATGTGCGACATGCTCCTTTTGACCAAGGAAGTTTCTATCAAGAAATACCGAGCAGAGCTGGCTATCATGATGTCCTGCAAACGGTCTATCAAGGCAAACCATCGTATTGATGACCATTCAGCTAGACAGTTGCTCTATCAGCTTTCTCAATGTGACAATCCCTATAACTGTCCCCACGGACGCCCTGTTTTGGTGCATTTTACCAAGTCAGACATGGAAAAGATGTTCCGACGCATTCAGGAAAATCATACTAGCCTCCGTGAGTTGGGGAAATATTAAATGATGTTTGAGGTGAGATAATAGAAGATTTGCCGAGATTATTAGATATACAAAAATTGGATTTTAATTTAGCATAAAAATGAGTGACTGAAATATTCTGGAGAACAGATTATTTCAGTCACTCATTTTTGCATAGATTAATAATTATTTATCAAATCCATTATGTTAGTTATTTTAGGTATAAATTCATTTAAAAAGGATTGATAGCCACAGAAATCACTTTTTTCATCAACGTACATTGAATTTTTCATTCGCTTACATCCACCACGACATATGTTTAGAAAAGGGCAGGATGTACATTTGGAAGGAATTTTCGATAGTGGACGAGAATATAAAAATTGTTTAGCAATTTTGCTAGAAAAGAGTTCTTTCAATCCCATCTCTTGGATGAATCCCATTCTGTATTCATCCAAAGCGAAAAAATCGCAAGGATATACACTTCCGTCTCCTTCTATGACATATTGAATACTACAATTTCCGACAAGTCCGCAAGCGTTGACTTCTTTTCTTACAATTAAATTAAAAATATCATCAAATAATTTAATGGATATATAGTGCCCGCTAGCTAATTCAGTTAGCCAAAGAGGTAAGATATCATGGTAGAATTGAAAGAATTTCTGAGGAGTAAGTGCATAAGAACTTTTTTCGCTTGGATTCAGTTCATCTAAGCAAGGGATGAATTGGACATAGTTGATATTTTCTTGTTTTAAAAAAAGAAAGATATCTTTTGCATGTTGAGCTAATTCTTGCGTTAAAACACAAAGCACATTATATTCGATTGAATAATCATCAAAAAGATGTTTTGTCTGTATTACTTTTTGGAAGGTTCCTCTCCCTCTTGGGTCAAGTCGACTCATATCATGTAGAATGGGTGTTCCATCTATTGATAAACCGACTAAAAAGTTATTCTCTTTGAGAAATTCACACCATTTTTTGTTGATGAGAATTCCGTTTGTTTGTATTGAATAATGTACAGAAACTTTTTTTGTCTGTTTTTGTACGCAAGTGATAAGATGTTTAAAATAAGATAATCCTGCTAAAGTAGGCTCTCCTCCTTGGAATCCTATGGACAACTCATCTCCGTCAGATAAATCTATAAATAAATGTTCAATCATTTTTTCAGTAGTCTCGGGTTTCATTTTTCCATAGGAACGAACTTCTCGTAATGAAGTTACATCAGCATAAAAACAGTATTTACATCGAATATTACAAAGAGATGAGGATGGTTTGATTAGTACGGATATCTTTTTCATGTGTATTTCCTGCTTTAAATTTAGAAAAGAGAATCTATTGTTTTAGATGATAAAATTTTAACAAATTGAGAGTATTTCGCAATTGTTTTTTCTTCTATATTGTGGTCAGTAATCAAATAGTTAATATCTTCTAAATCGTAAAATTGATAGAAATCGATTTTATTAAACTTTGAATGATCTACTAGTAAAAACTTTTCTTGTGCTTTATTTAAGGCTGCAGTTTGTATATCCCCAGCACTTTCAGTGAATGTTGAGATGTTTGTACCATATATAGCATTACAGCTGATAAAAGCTTTAGTAAAATTCATTGATTCTAAACAATTAAATGCTGTTTTTCCGACAAATGCACCTGTTCGTTCACGATATGTTCCGCCTACTAATACTAATTCCTTAAAATTTTTTTGATTTAGTATGACGAAAACAGGCCAGCTATTGGTAACAACTCGTATATCTTCTTCATTGATTTTATATGCTAATTGTTCTAGTGTTGTTCCAGAGCCGATAAAAATAGTTTCGCCAGGTTTAATAAAATGAGAAGCGATATCTGCGATTTCTTTTTTCTCGTTCATGTATAAGGATTGTTTTTCGAATTGTGATTTTTCGTTTCGAACTAATTTACTTTCTGCTCCGCCATGAACCTTTATTAATTCATCTTTTTCTTCTAGTTCAGTTAAATAGCGTCGGATTGTCATGTTGGATACATTGAGATGTTGAGCAAGTTCTTGGATTGAAACATAGCCTTTAACGTTTACTGTATCTAGGATAAATTTTATTCGCTCATTTTTTTTCATAGTAGATTCCTTCTTGTTATCTTTTAAATTTATAATATCATCAAAATGTCATTTTTTCAACAAAAAAGCACAAAATAACACATTATTTTTTAAAGAAATAACAAAAAATAATATCAAATAACATAGTTAACAAAAAATGAACAAAAATAGAACAAAAATTGTTGACAAATGATTAAAAAAGATTATAATTAGTATTGTAAGCGATATCATAAATATAATTTAGGAGGGAAATGATGAGATATCTTATTATAAGTCATGGACCGATGTCAAAAGCTGCGGTGGAAAGTGCAGAAATGATTTTAGGTTCTCAAAATCGTGTTAATACGTTATCAGTGACAATGGATTCGACGATAGAATCAATGTATGAAGAAATTGTGACAGTTACGTCCGTATATCCAGATGAGGAATGGATTATCCTGACAGATATTATTGGTGGAACTCCGTTTAATGCATCTTATCGTTTTTTAGAAACTAATGGAAATGTATTGATAGTAACAGGCTTTAATTTGCCGTTGTTAATTGAATTGTTTATGCACTCGGAGTTACGCTTGTTAGAGGCAGCAGAGGTAATAAAAAATATATTACCGAATACAATGTCAATTGTTGATAAGACAATAACTTCCGAACCTATTGAGGAAGATTCATTTGATTTATAGAAGGAGAAATAGAAATGGCAGTAGAACTCGTTAGAATTGATGACCGCTTGATTCATGGTCAAGTGGCAACTACATGGACTCGTAATTATGAAATTGAACAAATCTTAATTATTAATGATGAAGCTAAAAATGATCCAGTTCAGCACAGTGTTGCAAATTTTGCCGTTCCTCCTGGTGTTAAGGTTGTTATTTTTGGAGTTCGTCAATTTGCTGAAGTTATGAAGAAAAGTGAAATCAAAAAGAGAACGATGTTATTATTTACAAATCCCATAGATATTAAATTTTTAGTAGATGAAGGATTGAAAATTAAAGAAGTTAATGCAGGAGGGATGAGATTTAGAGAGGGACGTAAAAGATTAGAGAAAGCAATCTCTGTAACAAACGAGGAACATCAAGCCTTTGTTGATTTGATGAATGAAGGAATTCATATCAATGTACAAATGGTTCCTAAAGATCCTAGGGTGGATTATAAAACGTTAGTTTAAGACCTTTATTTCTTAAATTAAATTTAAAATAAAAATAAAAGAAAGGAGAAAATCTTATGATTTTCAAAGCACTTATTGTGGCGATTTGGGCGGGGCTATGTGCTCTTGACCAGTTTGGGCCACACCTCGGCTTTCGAAAACCATTATTAGCAGGTGTAGTAGTAGGATTCTTGCTGGGAGACCCAGGGCAGGGATTGATTATCGCTGGTACTCTTGAGCTATTGTGGTTAGGAACAAATAATGTGGGAGCCTATCAACCACCTGATGTCATTTCAGGAGCTGTTGTTGGTGTCGCTATCGGTATTTTATCGGGCGGTGGTGAGGCTGCAGGTGTTGCGGTTGCTGTACCTGTTGCGCTTCTAGTTCAACAACTAAGTATGATTATAATGACTACTAATGTATCATTAGTCCATACGGCAGATAAAATTGTTCAATCGGGTGAATTTGGAAAAATTGATAAATTGCAGTATTTGGGTGGTTTCTTCTTCTTTTTAAGTCGAGCTGTACCAGTGTTTATCTCAGTATGGTTAGGTGCACCAGCAGTAGAAGCTGCATTAGGTGTTATTCCAGCTTTTGCCTTAACTGGATTGACAGTTGCTTCTAAACTCATTCCAGCAGTTGGTCTTGCTATGCTACTTTCAATGATGTTGAAAAAGAATATGTGGATTTTTCTTACATTAGGTTTTGCATTAGCAACATTTTTACAAATACCAACTGTTGGCATTGCAATTTTTGCTCTTGCAGCAGCTGCCTTGTATGATATTTTAATGAATCGTGGTGGAATAGAAAAAAACGGAGATTCTGAGGAATCGAGTGTAGTTGTTGCAGATGGGGAAGGAGAGTTTGATTTATGACCAACGAAAATAAAATAACAAAAAAAGATTTGAATAAAATGTTTTGGCGTTGTCAGATGATTCAATTCTCTCATAACTATGAGCGGCTACAAAGCCTAAGTACTCTATTTGCATTGACACCAGTTTTGTCTAAATTATACAAAGGTAAAAGTAAAGAAGAATGTGTCAATGCTCAAAGACGCCATTTAGAATTTTTTAATAGCCATCCAGTACTTATTCCGTTCATATTAGGTGTTACAACTGCATTAGAGGAAACGACTACTGAAGATGAAAAAGAATCTGTCATTGCTGTTAAAACAAGTTTGATGGGGCCTTTGGCTGGTTTGGGTGATAGCTTATTGAACTTTACATGGTTTCCGATTGCAGGAAGTATAGGGGCTTCATTTGCAGTTCAAGGAAATTGGATGGGGCCAATATTGATGTTCTTGCTGATAAATGGTTTATATTTCCCTTTGAAATATTACAGTATTCACATAGGGTATAGTAAAGGGAAAGAATTATTAACATCGGTAAATGGGAAAAAGATTTTAGATAGAATTTCAACATCAGCGAATGTGCTTGGTGTAATGGTAGCGGGTGCGTTAATTACATCAACAGTTAAGTTAAAATTAGGGTTACAATTTGGTGAAGGCGATGGGGCTATAGTGCTTCAAGATACTCTTGATAAAGTATTACCAAATATGTTGCCTTTAATTCTTACATTGGTTTGTTTGTATTTAATGAAAAAATGGAATGGTAAATACGTTGTGTCAATGATTTTTGTGATTATTGGAGTTTCTATCTTTTTATCATATTTTGGAATCATTGTTTAGATTAAAACGAGGTAGGAAATGAAGGTTGTTCTAGTATTAATGGATACGCTACGAAAGGATTTTTTGAAAACATATAATACAAATTCTTTTGTAGCGACACCTAATTTAGATGCATTTGCTCAAGATTCGGCTGTTTTTGATAATCATTATATTGGCTCAACTCCCTGTATGCCTGCACGACGTGATATTATGACTGGTCGTTTAAATTTTTTAGAGAGATCATGGGGGCCAATTGAACCATTTGACATTACTGTATCAAAGGTACTTCAAGAGCATGGAGTATATTCACACTTAACGACAGATCATACACATTATTTTAGACTTGGTGGCGAAGGCTATATTAACCAATTCACAACTTGGGATTTTCATCGTGGTCAAGAAGGCGATCCATGGATTTCACGAATAAAAGATCCAGAGTGGATGCCAGAACAATATTATGGTAAGCTAAGACGTCAATATCAAGCGAATCGTGAATATTGGTATGAAGATGAGGATAAATATCCTACTCCTAGGACATTTAAATCGGCATGCGAATGGTTAGAATTAAATAAAGATGAAGATGATTTCTTTATTCAAGTAGAAGTTTTTGATCCTCATGAGCCATTTGATGTACCTAAAAAATACATGGAGTTGTATGATAAAGTATATACTGGTCCATATTTTGAAACTCCAAATTATGGGGAAGTAGATGTCCCAGAAGAGGCGGTAGACTATATTCGAAAACGGTATGCTGCACTTATGACTATGACAGATGTCCATTTTGGCCGCTTAATTAATAAAATGAAGGAATTAGGAATATACGATGATACTTTAATCATTGTGACATCTGACCATGGATATTTCTTGGGAGAAAGAGAGTTGTTCGGAAAAAATTATATGCATAATTTTAATGAATTAGCAGCAATTCCTTTATTTGTCAAAGACCCAGTTCATCGTAAACAAGGCGAAAGAATAAAAACAGTATCACAGAATATTGATATCATGCCAACCATATTGGATTATTTTGATATCCCAACTCCAGATGAAGTGCAGGGAAAATCATGGTTACCGCTATTAGATGGGAAAGAAAATGAAAAAGAGTATGCTGTTTATGGTGCTCATGGCATCACAGTGAATATTACAGATGGACGGTATACCTATTTTAGAGCTCCAAAACCAGACAATTCTCCTTTAAATGAGTATGCTGGAATCCCAACAACTATTCGTCATTATTTAGGAGAGCAGAATCCTTCAGAAATTGAAATGGGACAGTTTCTTGAACGAACTCCTTTTCCAGTTTATAAGATTCCTATAAAAAAACCAGCTATTTTAGATGGTTTAGGGGATATGTCAGGGTATACAAAGGATAGTTTACTTTTTGATTTGGAAATTGATGAAGGTCAAACTTCTCCACTTCAGGATGATGAATTAGAAGACCGTATGAAGCATTTACTTGTAGAAGAAATGAAGAAACTCGAAGCTCCAGAGGAACAGTTTGAGAGACTAGATTTATTGGATATCTTATAAAAGAAGGGACATTTTTATGATTTATATTCCTGGTGGTAATTATTGTATCGGAACAAATGAAAGGATAGGGTTTGAGTATGATTATGAAGGTCCCCGTACTGAAATATCTATTGCTCCTTTCTACATTGATGAGACAACAGTAACAAATCAAGAATTTTCAGAGTTTGTGAAACAAACTGGATATATTACTGACGCTGAAAAAATTGGTTGGTCTTATGTGTTCAAATATTTTATAGAGGATATAAATCAAATTTCTATAGAGATGCAGAAGACACCTTGGTGGTTAGCAATAGCAGGAGCATCATGGTGCCATCCGGAAGGACCAATGACAGATATCCGTACTCGTATGGATCATCCTGTAGTACATGTTACTAGGAACGATGCACTAGCCTATTGCCAATGGGCTGGGAAAAGATTACCTACAGAAGCAGAATGGGAAATAGCAGCTCAGGGTGGAACTGAGTATGAGCATTATTATTGGGGCGATAATCTTATTTTTAGTGACAAGCATATGTGCAATACATGGCAAGGGCAGTTCCCTACTCTTAATTCATTAGATGATGGATATGCGGGGACTGCTCCTGTTAAGACATATGAACCGAACCCTTATGGGCTTTATCAAATGATAGGGAATGTTTGGGAGTGGTGTGTAAATCCAGGAAAAATAGAACTAAAATCTTTTCAGATTGTATCTGGTAAAGATTTTTGGAGAGAACATCAAATCTGTGATAATGAACAGTATGCTATAAAAGGAGGCTCCTTTTTATGCCATTATAGTTATTGCAATCGCTATAGAATGTCTGCTAGAAATTCTACAACAGCTATGACAAGTAGTCAAAATATGGGTTTTCGTTGTGTAAAGGACATTAGCTAATAAAGGAAGTGAGATGTATATATGGAACAAAAAATATTATATTTCATTGTCATCATAGTGGCTAATGCAATAGGGTCGGTATCCGGTATGGGAGGAGGCGTTATTATAAAACCGGTACTTGATTTTATTGCATGGGATAATGTAGCAACTATTTCCTTCTATTCCTCTGTTGCTGTATTTGTTATGTCGATTTCATCAACAGTCAGACAGATTCAGTCTGGTCAAAAGTTAAAAGTTATGGAACTAAGTTATCTTGCTATAGGTTCTATTTTTGGAGGATATATAGGTAGTCTGCTATTTGACTACCTTTTAGTTTTATCTGGGTCAATAGTAGCACAATTTGTTCAAGTAATTATCACAGTATTTATGCTGATATTTGCTTTATTGGCTTCAAAAAAGTTTTTTAAACAATATAATTTTATTCAAAAGGTATGGTATTTTTTCTGTGGCTTTTTATTGGGAGCTATATCTAGTTTTTTAGGGATTGGTGGTGGCCCAATCAATGTATCTTTTTTTATAATTTTATTTGGATTACCTATAAGAAGAGCGACAGTTTATTCTATTGCCACTATTTTCTTCTCTCAACTTTCTAAAATTATTTCGTTAGTGTTGATTTCTAAATTTAATCAGTATGATAGCCGTATGCTTATGGTGATTATCATCGCAGCTATTTTTGGAGGAATTTTTGGAGCTAAATTCAGTAAAATTCTATCAGAAGATAAAATTGCGATAGTTTTTCAACTGGTTGTTGTCGCTGTTTTAGCATTAAATATTTATAATTTATTTACATTGATTTTAGAGTAGGTTTTGCACGCTAATATAAAAATAAAAATTTAAAATGATATGTATTAAAAATTGAAAGGAAAGTCATGAATAGATTTATAAAAAAATTATTTTTGAAAAATAATCACAGCTCATTCAAAAGTTTAATCATATGTTTCGGTATAGTAGGACTTGGAATGTATTTTATGAATACTGAGAACGTCTTTGCGGATCATTCAAACGAGTCTACTCACAAGGTTTCTCATTTATTGCCGATAGGAAATGACCTGTCTGAGGGCTTAATTCAACAGTTTGATTTTGAAGCGGATAGCATAGGTTCTAGTACCACGGTAGGAGTAAATTCTAATTATCCCGGAACTCTTATAGGTAATCATGTTAAGATTATTGACTCAGGAGATGATATATTCGGTAAAGTTGTAAATTTTGGAGAAGGATCAGGTAGCTATATCAAAGTTAATGATTTAGTAAATACAGCAAAAAATAGTTATACTTTTACAGTTTGGTTAAAATATGATAGTAGTATATCCGAAGTGAATTCTAATTCTTCAGCTGTTGTTTTTCAACAAGATGGACAAGGAAGATCTTTGTTAAATATTAAAGCAAATGGGCAACTTAATACATATATAGACGCTGTTAATATTGATAGTAAAGAAGTTATAAAAAAGAATGAATGGGTACATATTGCGATTAGTTTCAATGTCGAAGAATTGAGCATGTCGTATTATATAAATGGTTTGTTAGATAGTGTTAGTCCTCTTAGTAAAAATACTGTGAATCAGCTAACATCGCTCTTAATAGGCTCTCATAAAAATTTAGGGAATGACCCACATCAAATGAGAGGAAATTTAGATGATATTAGAATATATAATCGCGCCCTAAGTCATGATGAAGTGAAACAAATATATAACATTAAGGGGCAAAAAATATTTATAGATAATAAATTGTTTCCATTATTAAAGATTGCTAAGGAAGTTATAAAGAGTGAGCGGACTAATAGATTAGAGAGTGATTATCAGACTTTACTGAAGCTAGTTGAAACGATTGAAGGCATTAAAGGAGATGAAAATATTGATGTTCTTAGATCATATTACAATGATTTAAACAGTTTAATAAAGAAGGTTCAGGCGCATGATTTGCTAAATATTTCAATTGATACAAGTAATATTGAAAGAAAAATAGATGCAAAGCATATATTTGGTATCAATCATCGTTATGCATTCAATGGTTATGGTTCTTTTGATGAGAAGGAAAAGAAGGTAAGAGATGAGTTTGTTAATCTTTACAAGAAAGCGGGATTTGGTTCCATAAGATATCCTGGTGGGACAATTTCTAATTTATTTAATTGGAAAACAGCTATCGGTCCTGTAGAGAGTCGAAAGAAACAAATTCATGGATTTTACAACAATCCAGGTCAAGTAGGAATTGAAGCAAATTTTGGTTTATCAGAAATCGCTACATTCGCACAGAATGTTGATTCTGAAATGGTCTATGTCTACAGTTTGGGAAGAGGGAATGCGCAAGATATTTCAGATTTGATGGAATTTTTAAATGCTAGAATTGGAACGAATCCAAACGGAGGTGTAGATTGGGCTCAAGTTCGTGCTGATTTAGGGCATAGGGAACCATTTAACATTAAGTTTTTTGAAATTGGGAACGAAATGAATCAAGGTGGTGCTGGTGGTGATGGAACAGTATCCCAATCTTATTGGACAGCGTTTGTTAAGGGAAAGAATACTGAGCAAGCTTACACAGAGGGAGGAACAGCTATATTTAATGAACAATACGTAGTTGACGAAGAAAACTGGAATCAATCTGCTTCTAAAAGTAGTGGGAATGCTAATATGATTAAGTATATGCGCTATGCAAATGTGAATCCTAAAAAATACATAGATAATAAAATTGTTGATAATCCTAATTTTATAGCAATTGAAAAAGATTCAGTTAGAGTGTTTGTTGGAAACGGTAAGGAAAAAGAGGAATGGGAAGTTGTCTCTAATTTTAATAATTCTGTTCAGACTTCAAAACACGTAGTTGTGGACTATAGTAATGGATCTATCAAGTTTGGTGATGGTATTAAGGGGATGATTCCTAAGAAAGGGGTACCTATTCGAGTTTCGTATTCCGTACAGAAGGATGGTTATGTTCAAATTGCGGAAAGTTTGAAACGCACAATGAAACAAATTTCAGAGACAGAAAATACAGAGAAGCAGGCATATGTATTTTCGAGTTATGAATCACCTCAGTTCATAAAACATATGGCTTTATTGAAGAAGAATCATCTTTACGATGGTTTAACGATTCATCCATATTCAGGTCATGTAAATGGTGGAAATAATCCACTTGCATTCTATGATAATGCAATGTTGAAAGCGGAAAACACAGGAATTAAACATGTTGCAGACTATGTAAAAATGTTACCTAAAGGAAAAGTTCCTGTTATCAGTGAGTATGGTATTTTTAGAAATACAGAACCGCAAGTAAGATCGGTAACCCATGCTTTATATATTGCAAAAACACTACTAGAATATGTCAAGTTGGGAAGTCCTTATATTCAAAAACATACTTTAGTAGATTGGTATAGTTCAGGTGGAGATTCTTTAGGACCTACACAACAGGCAGTGATACAAGCTGTTCCTCAAGCTGGTTCAGATATAAAAACTGGTAAAGGGAATTATAAGTATTTCGCTACACCATCTGCTCTTATTTTTGAAATGTTGAATAAAGGTGGATTTGGAGATAATATTCTTAAGTCTTCAATAGAAAAATCTCCTAAACTTGAAAATGGAGTAACAAGTGTTTCAACACTTGTTAGTAAAGATGATGTTGGGAATGTTTATGTTGCACTTACAAATGTTGATCGTGTAAATGGTTATGATATAAATATTAATTTTGAGGGCGTAGACGAGAGTATGGAGGGCTCAGTTGTCGAAGTTAAAAAATTGACATCTAAAAATATAAATGATGAGAACTCTTTGACAGAGCCTGATAAAGTTCATATTGAGAATTCTGAATTTACATATACAAAAGGTATGAATTATACAATTCCTCAACATAGTTTTATTATTTTAAAATTTAAAGTTAAGTAGAGTGAATCAGAGGAGAAATAAAGTATGTAAAGATAGAAGTTAAAAAACGAACGAAAAGTATTCTAAGCTTTTTAAGAATGCAATTCGTTCGTTTAATTTTGTTCTTAAATTTTGTCGCTAATTATTTTGATTATGTCAAAAGAATACTTTTTTGAAATATTCTTTTTCGGACTGTTACTCTACAAAATGCTGACAGATAGGAATTCTATTAGGATATAGAAGGTTAGGGTCTAAAGTATGGTATACTATAAAGTAGATTAAATAGTAGATGAGAGAAGGAAAACTATGTACGAATATTTAAAAGGAATCATTACCAAAATCACTGCTAAATACATTGTTCTTGAAGTCAACGGTATCGGTTATATCCTGCATGTGGCCAATCCTTATGCCTACTCAGGACAAGTCAACCAAGAAGCTCAAATTTATGTGCATCAGGTCGTGCGTGAGGATGCTCAGCTGCTTTATGGATTTCGTTCAGAAGACGAGAAGAAGCTCTTTCTCAGTCTGATTTCGGTCTCTGGGATTGGTCCTGTATCAGCTCTTGCTATTATCGCTGCCGATGACAATGCTGGTTTGGTTCAAGCCATAGAAACCAAGAACATCACCTACTTGACCAAGTTTCCTAAAATTGGTAAGAAAACAGCCCAGCAGATGGTGCTGGACTTGGAAGGCAAGGTAGTAGTTGCAGGAGATGACCTTCCTACTAAGGTGGCAGTTCAAGCAAGTGCTGAAAACCAAGAACTGGAAGAAGCTATGGAAGCCATGTTGGCACTGGGCTACAAGGCAACCGAGCTCAAGAAAATCAAGAAATTCTTTGAAGGAACGACAGATACAGCTGAGAACTATATCAAGTCAGCCCTTAAAATGTTGGTCAAATAGGAGCAGAGCATGACAAAACGTTGTTCGTGGGTCAAGATGATCAATCCTCTCTATATCGCCTATCATGATGAGGAGTGGGGCCAACCCCTCCATGATGACCAAGCATTGTTTGAGTTATTGTGCATGGAAACCTATCAGGCAGGTCTGTCTTGGGAAACGGTGCTCAACAAACGCCAAGCTTTCCGAGAAGCCTTTCATGGCTATCAAATTCAAGCGGTGGCAGACATGACCGACACCGAGTTGGAAGCCTTGCTGGAGAATCCAGCTATCATTCGAAATAGAGCTAAGATTTTTGCTACACGCGCTAACGCCCAAGCATTTCTACAACTACAGGCAGAATATGGCTCTTTTGATACCTATCTTTGGTCTTTTGTTGAGGGGGAAACCATCGTTAATGATGTTCCCGATTACCGCCAAGCCCCAGCTAAAACACCCTTGTCTGAGAAATTGGCCAAAGATCTCAAAAAACGAGGCTTCAAGTTCACAGGCCCAGTCGCCGTCTTGTCTTTTCTACAGGCTGCAGGGTTAGTTGATGACCACGAGAACGATTGTGAGTGGAAAAGTGGTAATTAGTAAGTACAGATAGCTAGAATATCTGAGAATATAGAAAAAAGCTGAGAAATTCTTCTCAGCTTTTTATATATACTATTAGATTTGTTAGAGTGAAGTCAAAAAAGTGATTCCACCTAAAATAACACCAGCTGAATTTGGAATGATTAGTATCCAATCCTTCTTAGGTTCTTTTGTCCATCCATAAATAACCCAGATTAAGCAAGATATTGCAGCTGATAAAGGTTGAAATGGTTGAGCTTTATTTCCTTGTAAATTAGCGATAATTTGAGGTATGTAGGCAATAAATACTATAATTCCAATAAAGGCACCAATAGAACCTACGATTCGATTAATTTTTTGTTTTGTCATATACGCCTCCTTTAAAAGGATATCATAGAAATTAGCGAAATGCAATAAATTCAGATACAAATTGTAACGAAAACCAATACAAAAGCACAAAAATAGAGAAACTATTTATTATTTGTTATAGTCAAAGCGAATGACTTGCTCCTGTGCATCTACACGGGCGTGGACTCCAAAGGGGACAATTGCTCTCGGAGTTGCGTGGCCGACATTCAGATTATAGACAATCGGGATATTGCTGTCAATGATATCCAATAGTGCCTCTTTATAGTCGTCATAGAAAGTTTCATCCATAGGTTTCCCGACCAAGAGTCCGCTGATGACCTCGAATATCCCAGTGTCCTTTAAAGTCTGCAGCATCTTTTTGAAATATTCCGGCTCAGGCTTTTCTTCGCTTGTCTCTAGCAAGAGGATCTTTCCTTCCCAGTCTGACAAATCAGGGAAAAGTTTGTATTTTTGGCAGAGCTCCGTGCTGTCTGCGTATCGAGAGTTGTCAAAGATATCGTAGAGAGATTCGAGGCAACCACCGAGGATTTCTCCATCGAACTGGGCATTTCCTTGCAACAAGTCAAAACCAATGTTTGCATGACTGACACGAGGTGTCCCCAGAGCCTTGGGACTGAAGTCAGTTCGTTCCTCATACCAAACGTCACTGGGGCGGATTTCTGAGATTTTTCCTGTCTCGATCAATTCTTTAAAGTAGTGAAAGCTATAGGGCAACATCTCCTTGTCCAATTCACAAATGTCTGCTAAAAAGGATTGCCCATAAAAAGTCTGGATTCCTAGTTTATGCAACATGAGATGGTTCATGGTTGTATCTGAGAAGCCAAGAAAAATCTTTTGTTTGATAACCTTTTCTAGTTGGTCATTTTCAAAAAGGTAGGGCAACAAACGATAGGTGTCGTCTCCACCGATGGCGCATAGGATCATGTCGATGCTATCATCAGAAAAGGCCTGCATCAAATCCTCCGCACGGGCTTCAGGATGATTCTTAATAAAGTCTAAGCCTTTTAACGAATGGGGCGAAAAGATAGGATTGAGTCCCAGATCCTTGAGACGTTGGACACCCAAGTCCACTTCGTGTTTGACAGAGTCTTCTCCGATAATGCCACTAGATAAACTAACAATACCAATGGTAGAAACCATATCTCATCCTCCTAGAAATAGATTGAGCCTATTTTATCACAAAAGATAAGAGAAAGCTATGTGGGATATCAGAGGAATACTTTTAAATCAGGAAAGTAGTAAAAAAGCAACCGCATCTGCAGTTGCTTTTATCATTCTCTTAATAACGTGTTGGTCCTGCACTTGCGCTGCGGATGTTCAAGCGTTTCTTGAGGTAGAAGCGAAGGGCTAGGAGAACTGTTCCGATAATAGCTAGTGGCAATGGAGTAAGTACTGGGTTAAGGCTAGCTGGTAGGAAGCTTGTTGCAAAGAAGACAAGCAACCAAAGGAACATAGATGCTAGGATAACCAGTACAGATTTCCAGAAAGGTGGACGTTGACTGCGGTCCATATCTGGTCCATAGTATTGGTAAACGAAGTAGTACATCAAGTAGAAGGCAAATCCACCAACCAGTCCAACTAGCAGGAGGGTAATCAAACCGTAACCGATAGCCTGATCTGCTGAGAAGAAGGTTGTGAGGGCGCTGACGAGGGCAAAGAGGCTAGTGATGAAAAGAGCTGAGTCCATAATCATGAGTTTTGGATCATCATTTTCTTTTGGATGCTCTTTTTCATATTGCTCCTTGACAGAGAAGCTATGAGCCCAGTGAGTTGGTGCACCGTAGAGGGAACGAGCAGTAGTGCCTTTGGCTTGCTCCTCAAGGATTTGGGGAATAACTTCCTCAAAAATAGCCTTAATTTCAGCATCTGTTTTTCCATCTTTGATGAATTGTTGGGTAGCGATATGGACAAACTCTTGGTTTTTCTTGGTTAATTTTTGTAGATCAATCTGAGACATAGGAACTCCTCTTAGAACCATTTTTTATGGATGAGATAGAGAGTGAGCGAGACACTCATAGCAAAGGCGATAAAGACGATTAACCAGAAAGCATTTGGCTCGCCGTTTAGGGGGATTTCATTATCCTTAAAGTTCATCCCGTAGGCAGAGAAGACCATGGTTGGGATGGACATGACGATGGTCACAAGGGCCAAGGTTTTCATGATGTTGTTCTGGTTGTTGGAAATGATAGAGGCAAAGGTCTCCGTCATAGAGTGCAAGACATTTCCATAAATGTCTGCCATCTCGATGGCCTGTTGGGTTTCAATCAAGGTATCTTCAAGCAGGTCTTCGTCCTCAAGGTATTTCTTGATATTGCTGGTTGAGCTGGTCAATTTCTTAATCACACGCTCGTTTGTTTTGAGGGAGGCCTTGAAATAGACGATAGTTTTTTCCAATTCCATGAGCTCAATCAATTCTTCATTACGAGTTGATTGATGCAGTTGACTTTCGATTTGTTCACTCTTACGGTCAATTGAACGAAGGGCTGTTAGGTAAAGCTCTGCATTTCGATAGAGAATCTGGAAGATAAAACGCGAACGCATGAAAGTATAAAAATTACGCAAGCGACGGTTGATAAAGACATCGAGGACTGGTAGAGGCTCCAAACACGTAGTGATAATAGTTTCCTCGGTGATGATAATACCAAGCGGGATGGTAACGTAGTAGGTGCGGTTATTTCTTTCCTCTGTGACCGGCACGTCTACGATAATCAGGGTGTACTCGTCTTCAATGGTAATACGAGACATTTCTTCCGCATCGAGCGGTGCTCGAAGGTCAGCAATATCAATGTCGAAGGCGTTAGCGATTTCGAGTGATTCATTTTGAGTTGGATTAACGAGATTGATCCAAGTACCCGGTTCAAGTGTATCGATCTCTTTAAATTCAGTTGTTGTAGAGAGAAAAACTTGTTTCATATCCCTTATCCTTTCTCATTTTTCAGATTTTTTCACACCGTACTATTATACTATAAAATCGGCCTTTTTCAAAATAAATCTAACAAAAATCCTGTTGCTATTGGATTTTTACTTTGTCTTGAAATGTTGATTTTTAAATTTGCTCCCCTTTTTGCTCCCCTTATAGTGCTTTTAGTGCAGTTTCGTAGAATGAGACTGCTTTTTTTGCGTTCTCTTTTGAGAGGTGGCTATATATATCCATGGTCATTGATAAAGTGGAATGACCTAGGCGGTACTGGAGTTCCTTGTATGGTATTCCAGAGTTAAGCAAGAGACTAGCGTGAGTGTGACGGAATCCATGAAAGCCAATGCTAGGAACGTCAGCACGCTTAAAATGTGTTTGCAATCTTCTTTTAAGTCTTGAACTGCTAGGATACTCATGAATGAAGTCAGAAAATACTACACTTTCACGTTGCCCTATCTTCCAAGCCTCTTTAGTTTGGCGTAGTTTGTACTGCTTCAGCATGCTAACAGTCGCTTGATCTATATCTATATCCCGATAACTAGCCTTAGATTTTGGGCTATTGATTTCTAGATCCCGATTTAGTGTTTTGGTAATATGCACAACGGCATTATCTAAATCTATATCAGACCAGGAAAGAGCTAAAGCTTCATTGATACGGCAACCAGTAGCCAATAGGAACTTATAGAGCGTTGTCTCATAGTAGTAACGATATCTACCGCTATCTAAATTATCGAGATAACCAAGAAACTTTTTTAGTTCTTGATTTTCAAAGTGTTTTACCTTTTGGCGCTTTGCTTTCTGAGTGTTGCGAGGTAAAACAACATCACGCGCAGGATTGGACGGTATAGCTTGCATGGTTACGCCATACTGTAAGATACGTTTGTTTAAAGCGTGTATCTTGTCATAATGTAGAAAAGCCCCTTTTTCCCCTCTATTAGTCTTGTCAGCAAGTTCGTTGATAATTGACTGGATAAGTGGAGTAGTGAGCTTATCGAGCTTGTAAGCCCCAAAAATAGGCAATATATGATTATCAATTAGCTTTCTAACATTGCCTTGAGTGTTTGGCTTAACCGTATTCTTATAACTTTCTAACCAGAGATTGGCTAATTCTTGATAGTTTTTTATGGTGCTAGCCTTTTGTCTAGTAGATCCTGCTTTTTGAAAAGCTATTTTTTCTTGATTGGCTTTCTGTTTTAATTCCTTTTGTGTCCGACCTGTTACCTTGGTTTTGACTTTCTTTCCTGTTACCTGGTCAACTCCTAGATATACATTGGCACGATAGACTTTACTACCGTCTTTTTTTATAACTTCAGTGATCTTCATGATTTAAACCTTTCTAAAATACATCAGCAGGCAAGCCATTATCAAAAAGGTTTTGTATCATGCTAGGGCTTCATAGTTTGCCCTGTATTCGATTTTAAAGAGTCAGACGGTAAATAATACCAGAATAAAAAACAAGGCGGATATGGGGTTAGTATGGGTGTTTTTACATATACGGGTAAATGTTGGAAAATGTCGGATTTTCAAGAATACTGGAAAAAAGCAATTTTCTTCATTTTCTGAGTCCCTAAAAAAGGGGAAGGAAGTTGTTGATAGACAAAGTCAGCGGACTTGCTGAAGCACGCGCTTCAGGATTGTTGGACATTGTGGCGCGTGGGTATGCTATAGGTCGTATTTTAAATGCAATAGTGGTATAATGATGTTGTAAATACCTAACCTTTCGCTTATTTTCAGTTAGGTACTATTAGACAAGTTGGCAGTAGCTAGCTTGTCTTTTTCTATTTGTCAATTTCGCTTATTTTTGCGCTTTAGTCTGTAAAATCGGCTTTCTATTCTTCAATTTCCCCCGTTTTTGCAAAATAGAGAGTGGGAGAAGAGGTGCAATTGGTTAATGTGGGGGATTAATTTTCAGTTTTTAATTTTTTATTTTCAGCTTCTAATTTATTTAGTTCTTCCACTAGTTTTTCCATTTCTTCGTTTACAACTTTTAAGTATTTATTAAGGTCTCTAGAATCTTCCATCATCATTTTAAATATTTTGGATGATAGATAATTATCTTTTGTAGATGTAATAAGTTCAACTACACCATTAAAATTATCCACAAGTTTTTTTATTGAAAGTAGCGTAGTTATAGCTTCTTTCCTATGTATTTTTTCTTCATTGAGAATATTATTTAAGTCTTGTAATTTATCATATAGTAAATCCTTAATAGAATTGTATTGCTCGTTATATCCAGTTAATTGTACAGAAAGTTCTTCGAGAGCTTCGTTTGATTTATTAATGTAATATTCTTCATCAAAAGGTTCTTCACTATATCCCAAAAGATATTCTACAGATATTTCTAAAACGTCAGCAAAGTCTTGAGCTTTATTAAGAGGAAACTGTCTTGTTTTATTTAAATATCTGGACATAGCAGATTTTGCTATACCAGTCCTCCTGGCCAATTCGCTAAGAGAAAGGCCTCTCTTGTCTTTTTCAGAGATTATAATATCTACAATTTCACTATTAGAACGCATTTTATAGCCCTCCTCTTTATTTTAATTTTATTATAACACCGTTCCCAAAAAAGCACAAGAATAACTGTAAAAATATTTTTTTGTCTAAATATTAAACTTTACTGTTGACAAATGAGAACGATAGCGTTATACTTATTTTGTTCCTTATTGGGAACGATTTTAAAAAAAGAAAGGTGGAAACTTATGGAATTAGATTTGAGACGCATTAAAGCGGAACGTATTGCCAAAGGTTATACTCAAGATGTAGTTGCTGAGAAAATGGGATGGAAATCACGAGCGCCCTACGCAAAAAGGGAAAACGGAGTTGTCCCTTTTGGAGCTGATGAACTTGCTGATTTTGGCAATATTTTAGGATATAGTGTTAATGAATTAGGAATTTTTTTTACCAAAAATGTTCCCGAAAGAGAACAATAAAGGAGCAAACCAATGGAACTAGTCTACATGGACGGTAAAAAAGAGCCATATACGCTGAGCAGTATTGTGGCAGAATGCACGGGATTGCAACATCACACAATAACCAAGACGATCCGCAAACATCAAGCAAGGTTTGAACAGTTCGGAAAGGTTGGATTTAAAATCCAAGCTATGGAGAGTGGCCAGAATACCAAGGACTATATTTTGAATGAGCAACAAGCGACCTTGTTAGTTACATTCTTAAAGAATACCGAGCAAGTGGCCAACTTTAAAACCAACCTAGTCAAAGCATTCTTTGAAATGCGTGAGGAGCTTTCTAAGTTTCGTATGCAAAGGGCGCTAGAAAAGCCAAAAAGAAAAACACTGCATGACAGTATTGAGAACTGGGAGCAAGCCCCAAAGCACGCGCATAGTACCATGAATAACTTGCTACTGAAAGCAGTAACCGACAGGAACGCTAAGCAGTTAAGGGAAGAACGTGGGGGCTACAATGGCATTGATAGCTTGACCAGTGACGAGCTGGAGCAATATCAGGCATTTGAGGATATGGTAATAGCCATGATTGGCTTGAATATGAGTTATCAGGAAATCAAAGCTATGGCATTCAGAAATAAAAAAACACGCCAAAGAAGCGCGTGAGAACAACAAAAAAGGCTTAGCAATAACCACACCGCAGAGCCTTTCACACTAACACTAAAACGAATTTAACAAAGCAGGCAAGCTATTATCAAAGAGGTTTTAGTAAAGATTTATACCTAGATTATAGCATATTTAGGGCATTTTGACCATATAGAGCGCCAACTCTTTAAACTGGTCATCACTCCATGCGTTCGCCAACTTGGGGCAATCGCCCAGCGTTTGGAGTGGTGTTAATACTGTATAGGAAACGACAATTAAAAGGCCATCAGGGCAATTACACAACATAGAAACAGAGGTAAAAAACATGACAGAAACAACATACGATATTATCGCTAAAAGCTTGGATAGAATTAGTATGGAATTACACCAAGCAGACGAAAACAATGATTTTTTCAGAATAGGACTCTTATCAGGACAATTAAATGCTATCAAAGAAAATTTACACCGCTTACTTTGGATTGAACTTCCTGAATTGAATGACCGCCATAAAATCGAAGCGATCTCTAAAAGAACTACGGGAATCTATTTCAGTCCTGGTATTTTTGAAATGGATGCTATGCGACAAGCCTTCTTTAAACGCCAAGCTAAGCACTTTTTTGATAGCGAAGCAGAGCAACAGGCGTATATAGAGCATGCTGAAAAGGAGTATTTAGGGGCTACTGTAACCTTTAAAGATATTCTTTTTAACTCTAAAAATGGAACTCAGAGAGTAAATAAAAGTTGTCTTATAGAGAAGTTTGAGGAGGCAATGCAATGACACTAGACCTAGACAACATGACACAAGCAGAATTTGATGAAGTAATTGCTGAAATCAAGGATAGAAATCCAAACCTCTTTCAGTTTATCACTGATTTTTTAGATAGAAAGATAACACCCGAAGAGGTGGACGAATTCCTGAAGATGGAGCGAACTAATCAAGTGGACTATATCAAGAATTACAAAGCGAGGGCATAACATGAATGAGTTAGATTTGAGCAACACACAGTCAGTAATCTGTATGGTGGTATTGATTGGCTTACTACTTTATCTAAACCACCGAGACCGCAAAAAAAGCGCCCAATTTGAGCGAGAAAACCAACAGACGATAGAAACACCTAGCGAGGATTTAAACCCTGAATATGGGCGATATATCCAGCTTGCAGGGGTCAACGTATGGGGAGGAACTGAATGAGTCTATCAGAGAATGACAAACGAGTATTAAGACTAATCAAGGTAGGGGCTGAGAACTCCATAACAGGGGCAGAAATCAGTCTGATCACTAAGCTGGCAGAAAGAACCGTGCAAGATATTATCAGCCGTCTAATCACGCGCCATAGCGTTCCTATTGTTGGGGTTCGGCATGGGACATTTAGAGGATATTTTATCCCAGCTAACAAAGAGGAGTTACTGGACGGAGCAAAAGCATTCTATAACCAAGTACAGGAAGAACAGAAACGCCTAACTGTCCTTTTAAATGCTGATTTAGAGAGCTACAAAGAAACCTTGAAGGAGGTGGGCGGATATGTTTAGCCTAAGCCGAGAAAGTGAGCAAGACCTAGCGCATGGCATTCTGGAGGTAGTGGAAAGATACTTGGAAGCGCGTGATACAGTCAAACCACGACTGACAGGTTTAATCTCAGCCCAGGAAGTCATGGACGAGTTAGATATAAAATATATGACACTCCAAAAGTGGGAAAAAGCAGGGCTAAGGCGATACCAACCCCCACTAGAAGATACTAGGAAAATCTATTATAGAATTTCTGACTTGATGAAGTTTCTGGGGGTGGAGCATGGCAATTTACGAGGCTAGAGGTTTCCAGAGTAATCTTGTCTATCCATTTGATAAGATTGAGCCGTTCCAGTACATTGAACGTTTTAAACCTTTGGTAGTCCCTGAAGGGGCAAACATTGAAGAATTTAAACGTACACAAGCGCCTTACTGTATCAGTGGGAAAGTGACACCAGAAAAGCATGGCAGTTACAAGCGAAACAACTCCAGTCTAATCTATCGGGATTTGATTTTCCTTGATTATGATGATATACAGGGGACGACTGAGGGCTTTATAAAGGCCGTTTCTAGCGCTTTATTTGGCTACTCCTATATCTTATACCCGACTATTAAACATAGCTTAGAAAAGCCCCGTTTTCGCCTTGTAGTGAAGCCTGACAACGTGATGAATGAGGCAACCTATAAGCAGGTAGTGAAAGAGATTGCTGATAAGATTGGGCTACCCTTTGACATGGCCAGCCTTACATGGTCGCAACTTCAAGGGCTACCAGTAACAACAGGCGACCCAGCAAGTTATCAAAAGATTGTGGAGCATGGGCTTGATTATCCAGTACCAAAGACAACGGCTGAACCAGTCAAACAGAAAGCTACAAGCCTTCCATATACTCCAAGGCCAAGTGGTCAGAAATCTATGACCATGAGGATCATTGACACGCTTTTCAACGGATTTGGAGACGAGGGAGGGCGTAACGTAGCACTAACACGCTTTGTAGGCTTACTCTTTAATAAGTGGGTTGATTGTGACCTAGAGACCGCCTATGAACTTACAAAGATAGCCAATAGCGTGACAGTTGAACCATTGCCTATTGAGGAGCTAGACCGCACTTTTAGCAGTATAGCACGGGCTGAATACAGAAAGAGAGGTTAGAACCATAGAACTAGAAGAATTAGCAAACCTAAAAAGTGAAATCTTGGAGGTCAGAGAGCAAGAGCAACCTCCTAGAACGATGAAGGAGCTTGAAAATCGTATCTTTAAAGCTGGTGAAGTATGGCGGAAAGAGAATACTGAGATTAAAGAAAAAGATGGGAATATTAAGGAGTCAGTTCCACTCCCTAGCACTTTTACAGTTGCTAAAATACTGAGCGAGATTGTCACATTTACTTTTATCAGCAAGAGCAATATACCTGATTATAGCCTACTCTACATCTACGATTTAGACGAAGGCATCTATACCGCTAGTAATGACCTTTTCAATCTTTTATGTAAGACTTTTGATGTGAGAATTAAACCCAGAGAGTGGCCACAGATTAAGTTAATGGTTAGAACATTGGCAAAGATACGAAAACCTTTAGAAAGTGCTAACCTTATTCCCGTACAGAATGGCATTATAAACTTAGAAACTAAGGAACTACTCCCCTTTAGTCCTAAGTATGTAATTACAAGTAAGATAAGCACAGCCTACCACGCGCCTAAACGAGTCCCAACAGATAGAGAGGGCAAAACTTTTGATGATTGGCTAAACTCAATCGCTTGTAATGATAGTGAACTGGTAACACTGTTTTGGCAGATTATCCTTGAAGCTATTAACCCTAACCATACCCGAAATAAGTTTGCTATCTTCTATGGGGACGGTAACAATGGTAAAGGGACATTTCAGCGCTTCCTTATCAATCTGATAGGGGAAAGTAATATATCAGCCTTAAAGCCTGCACAGTTTGGAGAAAAGCATAACTTAGAGACTTTGGTAGGTAAGGTTTGTAATATTGGAGACGAAGCGCCTAACGAATACTTAAAAAATCCGTCTGATTTAATGAGTATCACTAGTGGAGACACCGTGCTAGTCAATCCAAAAGGACGCCCAGCCTTTGAAGCTACCTTTAAGCTATTCAATATCTTTTCAGGGAATTATATCCCCAATGGTGGCAACAAGACAAAGGGCTGGTATCGTAGAATTATGATCGTCCCTTTTAATGCTGACTTTAACGGGGAGAAGGAAAAACCTTGGATAAAAAATGAGTTTTTGGCCAATGATGAAGTATTAGAGTACGCACTTTACAAAGCTATTAATCAAGAGCCATTTACTCACTTTATCGAACCTAAAGCAGTCAAAACCCTGTTAGAAGAGTATCAAGAGGATAATGACTACTTACTTTCATGGGTTAAGCATGAATACATGGAAAGAGGTTGGCATGAGCTGGACGTAGTACCTGTTTTTATAATGACCAGATCGCTGAAGCATTATGCTGAAGATATGGGAATATCCAAGCCTAATGTTTACGGGGCAGGAAAAGATACTATCAGACACCTACAGCAGTTAACACCTAATAAGTATCAACTCAAAAAGGCTCGTGTTAGAATTGAAGATTTTGACAAACTAGATCCGTTGGAGTTTGAGAGACAAAAACTGGGTCGAGTAAATCATGCTATAACTAAAAAAGAATAATGTTGACCTTCTCATAATGCTCTAAACCATTGATACGACTGGTTTTTTACGGAATTTGTTGACCTTCTTGTTGACCTTGTTTTAAAGAAGGTCAACATCCCAAACCCTTGGTACTACTGCTTTTATATCCCTTATGTTGACCTTGTTACCTTCTTTTTAAAAACAAGAATGTAAATGAAATAGATATATTTTATATATAAGAGCTACGACTTCAAAAGAAGGTCAACATGGTCAACAAGTGACCTAAACCCTTGGGAGAGTAAGGCGGAAGGCGTAACATAGAAGGTCAACAAAACACCAAAGAAGGTCAACAAAAACGACTTAAACACCAATCAAAGGAGAAAATAAATGAAAGCCAAGCTATTTATTTATGACAGTTGGAAACGATCGCTGGAAGATTTTGAGCAGGAAGTAAATGATTTTATGGCGACCGTGCAGGTAATTGATGTAAAACATTCAACAACGATTTCAGACACATGGATCACATTCACCATGGTAGTATTATACAAGTAGCAATGAAGGAGAAAAACAACATGACATTAAAAACATTTTCAGATAAAGCAAAAACATTTACTTTCACTTACGAATTTAAAGACCTAGATACTGCTATGGTAGCAGGTCACGCGCTACTGGGATATATGACTGGAACATATTGCCAGCCTACAATCTCATTGACTTACAAGGATAAAGGGACGCTTGTAGCTGAGTATGTGGAGGATAGCAAACTAAACAAGACCTTCAAGCGTATTTGTGACAGTTTCAAAGACTACTACAACCAACCAGTGGACGATGAAGCATTTGAAGAACGTTATAAACGGGAGCGCGTGCTTCAACTCAAAGAGTCAGAGGATTTTGAGAGTTTGCTGGAAAAGGTCACAGACTACGAGCTGGAACTATTAGACTATGCTGATCGCTTGCTTTCTGATAAGCCTATCCCTATGGACTCTATGACTGCTTTTGGTACGTTGGAAAAGCTGGGCGATGAAAGTATTAGCCTACTCCAAAAGTTGGACGTAGAGGGCGAATATAAAGGCCTTGCTGATTATTCTGGTCAATAAACACAGGGGAGCAATCCCCTTTTTGTTATCAAGTCAATAGTTTTGGGTTTTTCCATATAGGGGGAAATAATGAAGCGGTTAGCAATAGAAACAATCACTAAACCAATGAAGCTGAGAGGAATATCTAAGGGTATAGCCGAGTTGGACGGTCAACGTTTAGAGATTGATTTGGATAGTTTAATGATTGATTTTGGTGGAGAGTCATTTGAATTAGACAGAATAGCAGGAACTAAGGGAGGTAATCGGTATTTCTTTCTTTGCCCTGATTGTGGTAGACGGTGCAGGTTGCTTTATAAACGGTATTTGTATTTTAGTTGCGGTACTTGTCTAGATATCCACAAGAGCACTCTGAACCGTAGTAAAACGGATTGCCAATACTACTGGGAGCTTGCGCTTAGGGAAGCTAGAAAGGTAGAACCAGGGTGGAGCCCTAGACGTGGTGGATATATGTTTGATAGTTTCCCTGAAAGACCAAAATACATGAAACAGAAACGATATTACAAGCATTATCAAAAGTTTGTTTACTATACTAGAAAGGGAGATAGATTTTGGCTGAATGGTTCGAGATTGTAGGATAATATGAAGTAGTGTGCAATTTACAAAACAAACAAATACTACATATTAGACAGTTTAAATGTTAAAAAAGCTAGATATACAAGGGTTTAAGTAAGCAGAGCGTTCCAAAAAAGGGTGCGATAAATGGAGCGCGTGCTTTGATAAAAAAATTATTCGTTTAGGAAAAGGAAACAGGAAATACTTAGGTTTTACTTAGGTAGTGGCAGTAAATATGCCTGACAAATGGCAGGGTTATGTGTGTTGAACTCCGAGCGAACGCCGAGAAAGTGGATATATCCCCCTATCATTTATCAAGCAGATAAGAGCAATAAAAAACCTCCTTAACTCCCTGAGAAACGACAAGCAGATAAGCGGAGTTTTTAGCCCTCTTATTTCGGATTTACTCCTTGCAGAATGACAAGCAGATAAGGACGACAATAAGCCTTCTTAATTGCTTACAAAACGATAGGGAGTTAAGACGAATTTAAAAGCTCCTTATTTTCGTTTTTCTCCTTGTCAAACGATAAGGAAATAAGACAGGAAATAACATCGCTTATTTTGATTTTGCTCCCTGAAAAACTGTAAGGAGATAAGGAGACTTTTTAGCTTCCTTAATTTGGATTTTCTCCTTACAAAATGACAGGGAAATAAGAACTAAAATAACTCCCCTTATTTCCCTACCAAATGACAGGGAGATAAGCGCAATTTAAAAGTCTGTTATTTGGGATTTGTTGCTTACCAAATGATAAGCAGATAAGCAAAGAAATAACTTGCCTTAATTGCTTGCAGAATGACAAGGAAATAAGAGAGATAAAAACATCCCTTAATTGCTTATCAAACCGCAAGGAGATACGGGGGCTATCTCCCTCCCCACGCGCTTCTAAGAGCTTCACCCGTCATTGTACATTTTTTCTCACGGGAAAGAATTGAACCTTGAGCGAACATAGAGAAAACGAAAAAAGCCAGCACGGGGCTGACTCCTTTATAAATTATTCCTTAAAATTATTATACCATAAAGGAGTAGCAACTTGACCATTAAAGAAATAGAGGAACAACTAAAAAGAGTAAAGAAAGGGAACGACCTTATCCAGAGATTGCAACTTAAATACCAGAGTTTAGACAATGGACTATTATCTGGATCTAATCAATTCACTACAAGGGTAAAAACTAGCCAAACTAATACCACCGAGGATAAGATACTGGAAATATTGGAACGAAAAGACGAGATAGTAGAGCAAATGCAAGCTATTATGGATGAACGATTTGAAGTTTTGAACATGATAAATCAGTTAGATGATGTAGTTGAAAATTTGGTTTTGGAAATGATATACTTTAATAATTTACCTTTGGTAAAAATCTGCAATGATTTAAATTTTAGCAAAGTACAAATTTACAGAATTAAGAAAAATGCCATTGAGAACTTGGCCAAGGTGAAAAATGCCAATCGATAAAGAAGAGACAACAAAACAGGCCTACAGATTTCTGAAAAGCTATCACTCATTGGTTAAATTGAGCCTAGACGGTCAAGATGGAGCGTTTGAAGCCAAAGCGGTGGAGATAGTGGGCATGATTGAGGCTTACAGGGACAACCTGGACGATGTAAGACGTGAGATATTCGCCAATCTCTTTACAAGACGAACTGGAGAGAGATTAAAGCTATGGCAGTTATATGAGGTGCTGGACATCGATAAGGCTCAATATGAGTGCCTTAAGGCTGAGATACTGCTAGACTTTGCTAAAAGCTATCGTGATGGTGTTTTGTTGAAAAATGTTGAGAATTAAGTGAGAGGGTACTAACAAGTTCTTACATATTCCACCAGAAAGGAGAGTTAGAAGTGTATAAGTAGGCAAATGTAGGCGTAGGCTTCATATTCGCCCCCTCTTTTGCTTTGTTTCGTACTGGACGATTAAAACACCATGGATAAACTACAAGCCCTTAGAAACGAATCTGGGGGAGGTGCGATTTGAGAGATAATAAGTATTACCTCTTTACAATACGTGTAGCACGTGTTATAATAATACTGTCAGGAGGTAAAAGCGCTATGCCTATGACACAAAAAGAGATGGTCAAACTCCTTACGGCTCATGGTTGGATAAAAACCAAAGGCGGTAAAGGCTCCCATGTTAAAATGGAGAAAGAGGGGGAAAGACCTATCACAGTCCCTCATGGTGAACTGAATAAGTACACTGAAAGAGGGATAAGAAAGCAAGC
The DNA here is from genome assembly GCA_905221095.1 of bacterium. Classification (GTDB taxonomy): domain Bacteria; phylum Bacillota; class Bacilli; order Lactobacillales; family Streptococcaceae; genus Streptococcus. Next base: position 191,755 of record CAJNBV010000001.1, on the reverse strand, counting down.
AGGACTGTAATAAAGGCAGTCCCCCGCTTGTCTTTGATTTTGGAGGTAAACTATGCTTGTCACTTATCCAGCTTTATTTTATTACGACGATACAGACGGAGCTAACGCCCCTTACTTTGTAACTTTCCCAGATTTTGAATATTCAGTAACTCAAGGGGAGGATATGGCAGACGCTATGGCGATGGCCAGCGATTGGCTCGGTATTAACCTAGCTGATTATATCGAGAATGGGCGAGAAATTCCTACCCCTACTCCTATTAACGCTTTATCTTTGGCTACTAACAACCCTTTCCAGGATGATGAGGACATAGAGCCAGTCTATGATCCTAGTAAATCTTTTATCTCTATGGTTATGGTTGACGTTGCAGAATATCTAGGCAGTCAAGAGCCTGTAAAAAAAACTCTAACCATTCCACGTTGGGCGGATACATTAGGGCGTGACCTAGGATTGAACTTCTCACAGACTCTAACAGACGCTATTGCTGATAAAAAAATCCATGCTTAATAATTAACTATGATATAATTGACTTATAAACAGAGCTTTTCCATCTCCCCTTGAAACAGTTCATTCTGCAGTAGGAGGTGGGACGGTTCTGTTTTTATCATAAAGGAGTATTTAACATGGCAAAAGTTAAAGAAAAATGGAACCCAACAATATCCCATATTGTCCCTAAAGGTACCAAACTAGCAGACGGTACAATATTAGACAAAGAAACCACCTTATCACAAGAAGAATTTGCTAAAAATCCCCCTGTTATTCCAGCAGGACACCCTTTTTATAATATTTGGGCTAGCATAATTAGAGAAAAGATAGAAAAAGGAGAGTTATAACATCAAAATACTGTACATTTCCACTTGATATTTGCTTGAAATCGTATTGTTAAGGTCAACAAAATTGATAACCACGCGCTTTTATCTATCTCACCTTTGCGCTAGCTAAAACAACCAATGCGCGTGATAAACATGGTATAATATATTCACAGCTGGAGGCTTGCATAGTCTAGCCGATTAGGGAGAGTTAGACCGTGAGGTATTACACTCCTTTTTTGGTATAATAAGCCTATCAGATAAGCAAAAATAACTAAAAAAGCGTAGCTGATGACTACGCTAGTTCTTGCCTGCTGAACTCGTCAAATCCTAGCCCTTTTGTGGGGCTTTTTTTGCTCCCCTTTTTGCGTACTTTGGGGGAGCAAGTAGTAAAAAGTAATATTAGTGATTTTTGTTAAAAAGCGCGTGATATATGGGTTAGGAAGCCCTAAGGAAACATAAAATAAGCAGTTTTTGATTATACTATAAAATCGGCCTTTTGGGTAATAGAATCTCACTTTTTTTGGTATAATGGTAAGCAATAATGGACTAGAAAGAACAAAGATGCAAGATAAAATTGTCATTCATGGGGCGCGTGCCCATAATTTAAAAAATATTGATGTGGAGATTCCACGAGATAAGCTGGTTGTTGTGACCGGTTTGTCAGGTTCAGGGAAATCCAGTCTGGCCTTTGACACTCTCTATGCGGAGGGACAACGTCGCTATGTGGAGAGTTTGTCAGCCTACGCTCGCCAGTTTTTGGGAAATATGGAGAAACCGGATGTAGATGCCATTGATGGTCTCAGCCCAGCTATCTCCATTGACCAAAAAACGACTAGCAAAAACCCTCGTTCGACGGTGGGAACGACGACTGAAATCAATGACTATCTGCGTCTCCTCTACGCGCGTGTGGGGACGCCTTACTGTATCAACGGACATGGAGCTATCAAGGCCTCTTCTGTGGAGCAAATTGTGGATAAGGTTTTGGAATTGCCTGAACGCCAGCGCCTGCAAATTTTAGCACCAGTCATTCGTAAGAAAAAAGGACAGCATAAGAGTGTCATTGAAAAGGTTCAGAAAGATGGTTACGTCCGTGTCCGTGTGGATGGAGAAGTCTATGATGTGACCGAAGTACCAGAGTTGTCCAAGAGCAAGCAACACAATATCGATGTCGTAGTTGACCGTATCGTTATCAAGGAGGGAATTCGTAGTCGTCTCTTTGATTCCATTGAGGCTGCCCTTCGTATTGCAGAAGGTTATGTCATTATCGACACCATGGACGATTCGGAGTTGCTCTTCTCTGAGCATTATGCCTGCCCAGTTTGTGGATTTACTGTTCCAGAGTTAGAGCCTCGCCTCTTCTCCTTTAATGCTCCTTTTGGTTCTTGTAGTGAGTGTGATGGTTTGGGTATTAAGCTGGAGGTGGATACTGATTTGGTAGTGCCAGATGCCAGCAAAACGCTACGTGAGGGAGCCTTGGCCCCTTGGAATCCTATCTCATCCAACTACTATCCAAACATGCTGGAACAAGCCATGACAGCCTTTGGAGTGGATATGGACAAGCCTTTTGAGGACTTGTCAGAAGAGGATAAGACCTTGATTCTCTATGGGTCAGATGGCAAGGAATTCCATTTCCACTATGAGAATGAATTTGGTGGCGTGCGCGATATTGACATTCCGTTTGAGGGAGTTGTCAATAATATCAAACGTCGCTACCATGAAACTAATAGTGACTACACTCGCACCCAGATGCGTCTCTACATGAATGAGCTGACTTGTGGAACCTGTCACGGCTACCGTCTCAATGATCAGGCCTTGTCTGTTCGTGTGGGTGGCGAGCAAGGACCACATATCGGAGAAATCTCAGACCTGTCTATCGCAGATCACTTGGACTTGGTGAGTCAGTTAACTTTGTCTGAAAATGAAGCCATCATTGCTCGGCCGATTCTCAAGGAAATCAAGGATCGCTTGACCTTCCTCAATAATGTGGGACTCAACTATCTGACCCTGTCACGTTCGGCAGGAACCCTTTCGGGTGGTGAGAGCCAGCGAATTCGCTTGGCGACCCAGATTGGTTCCAACCTATCAGGTGTCCTTTATATCCTGGATGAGCCGTCAATCGGTCTTCACCAGAGGGATAATGACCGCCTGATTGCCAGTCTGAAAAAGATGCGTGACTTGGGCAATACTCTCATCGTAGTGGAACATGACGAAGATACCATGCGTGAGGCGGATTATCTGATTGACGTTGGTCCCGGTGCCGGTGTTTTTGGTGGAGAGATTGTTGCGGCAGGAACCCCTAAACAGGTGGCTCGCAACAGCAAGTCTATCACAGGCCAGTACTTGTCAGGTAAACGTGCCATTCCAGTACCAGAAGAGCGTCGTGCTGGAAATGGTCGTTTTATCGAGGTGACAGGAGCACGTGAGAATAACTTGCAAAATATCACTGCTCGCTTCCCACTAGGAAAATTCATTGCTGTGACAGGTGTATCAGGTTCAGGGAAATCGACCTTGATCAACAGTATCCTCAAAAAAGCTATTGCCCAGAAGCTCAACCGCAATTCAGACAAACCTGGTAAATTCAAAACCATCACAGGGATTGAGCATGTAGACCGCTTGATTGACATTGACCAGAGTCCAATCGGACGAACGCCGAGGTCTAACCCTGCTACCTATACGGGAGTTTTTGACGATATACGTGACCTCTTTGCCCAGACAAACGAAGCCAAGATTCGAGGCTACAAGAAAGGACGTTTCAGTTTCAACGTCAAGGGTGGTCGTTGCGAAGCCTGCTCAGGTGACGGAATCATCAAGATTGAGATGCACTTCTTGCCAGATGTTTATGTGGCTTGTGAAGTTTGCCACGGGACTCGTTACAACAGTGAAACTCTAGAAGTTCACTATAAGGAAAAGAATATCTCGCAGGTCTTGGATATGACGGTCAACGATGCGGTAGAGTTCTTCCAACACATTCCTAAGATTCAACGCAAACTCCAGACTATCAAGGATGTGGGACTGGGCTATGTGACGCTAGGTCAACCAGCTACCACCCTTTCTGGGGGAGAGGCCCAGCGTATGAAGCTGGCTAGCGAACTCCACAAACGCTCGACAGGAAAATCTTTCTACATTCTGGATGAGCCAACGACAGGACTGCATACTGAGGATATCGCTCGCTTGCTTAAAGTCTTGGCTCGCTTTGTTGACGATGGCAATACAGTCCTCGTCATTGAGCACAATCTGGATGTCATTAAGACGGCAGACCATATTATTGATTTGGGACCTGAGGGCGGTGTCGGTGGTGGAACCATCATTGCAACAGGAACCCCAGAAGAAGTAGCGGCCAATGAAGCCAGCTACACAGGACACTATTTGAAAGGAAAGTTACATCATGAATAAACGTGTACAAGCATTTCTCGCTAAAATGCAAGAAAAAGAACTAGATGGCATCATCATCAATAACCTTAAAAATGTCTATTATCTGACTGGTTTTTGGGGTTCAAATGGAACAGTCTTTATCAGCCGTGACCGTCAGGTTTTGGTGACAGATTCTCGCTATATCATTGCAGCTAAACAAGAAACCAGTGGTTTTGAGATTGTGGCTGATCGCGATGAATTGGCTGTCATTGCAGGTATTGTCAAGGATATGGGCTTGTCTAGAATCGGTTTTGAGGATGAGATTTCTGTCTCTTATTATCACCGTATGCAGGCAACTTTTGAAGGAATAGACTTGCTGCCACAAACTCAGTTTGTTGAAGGCCTTCGTATGATTAAGGATGAGGCGGAGATTGCAGCTATTCGTAAGGCTTGTTCTATCTCAGACCAAGCTTTCCGCGATGCTCTTGACTTTATTAAGCCAGGAAAGACTGAAATTGAGATTGCCAACTTCCTTGACTTCCGCATGCGTGAGTTGGGAGCATCTGGCTTATCTTTTGATACGATTCTAGCTAGCGGTATCAACTCTTCCAAACCCCATGCCCATCCTATGCACAAACCAGTTGAACTAGGAGAAGCCATTACCATGGACTTCGGTTGCCTTTATGACCACTATGTCAGTGATATGACACGGACTATCTATCTGGGACATGTCAGTGATGAGCAGGCAGAGATTTACAATACGGTTCTCAAAGCCAATCAAGCCTTGATTGACCAGGCTAAGGCAGGATTAGGTTTCCGTGACTTTGATAAAATTCCTCGTGATATTATCATCGAGGCAGGCTATGGCGACTACTTTACCCACGGTATTGGACACGGTATTGGACTGGATATTCATGAAGAGCCTTACTTTAGCCAGACTTCTACAGAAACTATTAAGGCAGGTATGGCCTTGACAGACGAGCCGGGTATTTATATTGAAGGAAAATATGGCGTTCGTATCGAGGATGATATTCTGATTACAGAGACAGGTTGTGAATTGTTGACCCTAGCTCCAAAAGAGTTGATAGTTATTTAAGAGTTAAACGACTCAAATGATTGACTTTTAAATTTTAAAGGTTTATACTGAAAAACGAAAACGGTAGGTGAGGCTACCATAGGGATACGGATGACTACCGCAAAGCAGTGGAGACACTACTCGTTGGTCAACAGTCCTGGTCGCGAAGGCCAAGACTAAGCTCATTACATTGCCCTATGGAGTTAAAGCTTGAACGAAAAACAGATAATTAGTTTTTTAATCCTGCCATTTTATGGTGGGATTTTCTACTGTTTAAATCAAAGAAAGGAGATAGACGATGCAAATTGACGATCATCCGGAACCGCACATACACAGCCAATCGCTGATTTGTGTCGTTCTGCCCTTATAAAGTGATTGGTCTCTGTGTATGAAACACATCATTCATACAGATAGGAGAAACCAATGAAAACTACAAAAGAAAGATTAGCAACAGCTATTCAAGTCCCTTTAGACGAGAGTCTAACTTTTTATCATACCAGTTTAAACGGTTTGACAGAGGAACAAGTCGAAAAAAATCGTGACCTCTATGGCGAAAATGTGATTACCAAAGGCCAAGAAGATTCGATTTTGAAAAAGATTTACGAATCGATTATCAATCCTTTTACAATCATCTTGCTGGTTATCGCCGTGATTTCCCTAGTGACCAATGTCTGGTTGGCAAAACCAGGTCAAGAAGATCCGACGACTTCCATTATCATCGTTGTCCTAGTCCTCATTTCTGGAGGCATTCGCTTTGTCCAAGAACTCCGCAGTGATAAGGCAGCCACCAATCTTTCAAAAATGATTGTCAACACAGCGACTGTCATTCGTCAAGGAGAAATCCAAGAAGTACCTATCGATGATTTGGTAGTGGGTGACGTGGTTAAATTAAGCGCTGGTGATATGATTCCAGCAGATCTTCTTTTATTTGAGTCGCGCGATTTCTTTGTACAACAGTCTGGCTTGACAGGCGAAAGTGATTCTGTTGAAAAATTGGCCTTGACCAAGGCAACAGTTCAACAATCTGATAGTCTTCTCGAAGCCGAATCCTTGGCTTTTATGGGAACCAATGTCTTGTCTGGTAGTGCCAAGGCTGTGGTTTTGGCGGTTGGTGATGATACCATGATGGGGGCCATTGAGCAGACTTTGAACACCTATGACGAGCCCACTTCGTTTGAACGAGAGATGAATAGTATCTCTTGGCTCTTGATCCGTTTGATGTTGGTCATGGTGCCCATCGTTTTCTTGTCCAATGGTTTAACAGATGGCGACTGGCTGGAAGCTGGCGTATTTGCTTTGAGTGTTGGTGTTGGATTGACACCTGAGATGCTTCCTATGATTATTACCGCTAGCCTAGCAAAAGGCTCCATTATCATGGCCAAGGAAAAAGTGGTTATCAAGAAACTCAATGCCATACAGGACTTAGGGGCGATTGATATCTTGTGTACAGATAAGACAGGAACTCTAACCCAAGATGAAATCGTTCTAGAATATCCCTTGGACATCCACGGACGCTTGGATTTGACTGTCTTGAGACGAGCTTATCTCAATTCTTATTTTCAAACGGGCTTGAAAAATTTGATGGACAGAGCCATCATCAAACGGACTGAAAAGGAAGCCAAAGAACACGCCCTCTTGCAAAATCTAGATCAAACCTTTCAAAAAATAGATGAATTGCCCTTTGATTTTGAACGTAGACGGATGAGTGTTATCGTTAAGGATGAACACGAAACGGTTAGTTTGGTAACCAAGGGTGCCCTAGAGGAAATGTTGACGATTTCCAGTCATGCGGAATACCAAGGAGTGATTACTCCCTTGACAGATGCTATTAGAGAAGAAATTTTAGCGGAAGTCCGACAACTCAATCAACAAGGTTTGCGTGTCTTGGGAGTGGCTTATAAGTCAGGTTTGAGGGAAGATCATGCCTATACAGTTGATGACGAAGGGGATATGATTCTAACTGGTTATTTAGCCTTTCTAGATCCTCCTAAACCATCTGCAGCACCAGCAATTAAGGCTTTGTTAGAACATGGGGTTCAAACAAAGATTTTAACGGGAGACAATGAAAAAGTTACCCAAGCAGTCTGTGAAAAGGTTGGTTTGGATATCAATCAGATGCTGTTGGGGTCTGAAATTGATCAGATGAGTGATCAAGAATTGTCTCAAGCCGTAGAGGAGGTAACAGTTTTTGCCAAACTTTCTCCTGACCAAAAAGCAAGGATTATTTTACAATTTAAGGCTAATGGTCATGCGGTCGGCTATATGGGAGATGGAATCAATGATGCCCCTTCTATGAAAGTAGCAGATGTGGGAATTTCTGTTGATACAGCAGTAGATATTGCTAAAGAAACAGCTGATGTTATCTTACTTGATAAGGATCTCATGGTGCTTGAAAAAGGACTTGTTGAAGGTCGTAAGGTCTATGCCAATATGACCAAATATATCAAGATGACAGTGAGTTCTAATTTTGGAAATATCTTATCCCTATTGGTCTCTGGAATCTTTTTACCCTTTTTACCAATGGCACCAGTCCATTTGATTATCCTAAATCTAGTTTATGATTTGTCTTGTATTGCCTTGCCTTTTGACAAGGTGGATAAAGATTTTTTGAGAAATCCACATACCTGGGAAGCCAAGTCCATCACACGTTTCATGGTTTGGATGGGTCCGATTTCTTCTGCCTTTGATATTTTGACCTTCATTTTGCTTTATTTTATCATTGTACCCATGACGACAGGTCATGCCTATGTTCATGGAGCAGAGTCGGCCGTAGGCTTTATTGTCTTGTTTCAGACAGGTTGGTTTATCGAGTCCATGTGGTCTCAGACCATGGTTATTCATATGTTGCGTTCAGCCAAAATTCCCTTTTTACAAAGTCGTCCAGCTTGGCTAGTCCTTGTGACAACCTTATTGGCTGCAGCCTTTGTGACCTTCCTTCCCTACAGTCCTCTCGCAAGCCTTCTTCATTTAACTCCTTTAAAACCGATTTATTTCATCTTTTTGCTTTTCATCATTATTTTGTATATGATTAGCGTGACAATTGTGAAAAAAATCTATATCAAGAAATATCAAGAATGGCTGTAAATTTCATTTTGTCAAGAAAAAAGTACGAAAATGACGAAAAAAGTCAAAAAAATTTAAAAATAGGTCGCAAGTCGGATGTTTTTTATGGTATAATAGACTAAACTGATAGTAACATGTAGCGAAAGGGGTAGGTACATGATTAAAATTTATACAGTCTCAAGTTGTACTAGCTGTAAAAAAGCAAAAACCTGGCTCAATGCCCACCAGTTAAGTTATAAAGAACAAAACCTTGGTAAAGAAGGAATTACGAGAGAAGAATTACTGGATATTCTAACCAAAACAGATAATGGAATAGCCAGCATCGTTTCATCTAAAAATCGCTATGCCAAAGCCCTTGGAGTGGATATTGAAGATTTGAGTGTCAATGAAGTCCTCAATCTGATTATGGAAACACCGAGAATTTTAAAGAGTCCAATCCTTGTGGATGAAAAACGCCTGCAAGTTGGCTACAAGGAAGACGATATTCGTGCCTTCCTACCACGCTCTGTCCGTAATGTAGAAAATGCAGAAGCACGTTTGCGTGCAGCTCTATAAACATCAAGGCTGGGAGCAATTCCCAGTCTTATTCTATTTTAATCTCAGAAAGAAAGAAGAAAGAAATGAAAAAAATTGTTCTTGTTAGTCTAGCTTTCCTTTTTGTTCTAGTTGGTTGTGGACAGAAAAAAGAAGCTGGACCAGCTACAAAAACAGAAAAGGATACGCTTCAGTCGGCATTGCCAGTTATTGAGAATGCTGAGAAGAATACAGTTGTAACCAAGACTTTGGTCTTGCCCAAGTCAGATGATGGCAGCCAGCAGACCCAAACCATTACTTATAAAGACAAGACTTTTTTGAACTTAACCATTCAACAAAAGCGTCCAGTCTCAGATGAGTTGAAGACCTATATTGACCAACATGGTGTGGAAGAAACTCAAAAAGCTCTCCTTGAGGCGGAGGAGAAGGATGAGTCCATCATAGAAGCTCGTAAATTGGCAGGATTTAAGCTTGAAACCAAACTATTGAGCGCAACGGAACTTCAAACAACGACTAGTTATGATTTTCAAGTTCTGGATGTCAAGAAGGCTTCTCAATTGGAATATCTAAAGAATATTGGCTTGGAAAATCTTTTGAAAAATGAACCAAGCAAATATATTTCAGATAGATTGGCAAATGGTGCGACAGAACAATAGAAAATCCAAATAAATAGACTGCCTGAATTGTAGAAGGTAAGGAATTATGCTATAATGGTACTATTCTAAGGAAAGAGGGTGTTAGAATGGGATTTACTGAAGAAACAGTACGTTTTAAATTGGACGATTCCAATAAAAAAGAAATTAGCGAAACTTTGACTGATGTCTATGCTTCGTTGAACGATAAGGGCTACAACCCAATTAACCAAATCGTAGGTTACGTATTGAGTGGAGACCCTGCCTACGTTCCTCGTTATAATAATGCACGAAATCAAATCCGTAAGTATGAGCGTGATGAAATCGTTGAGGAATTGGTCCGCTACTACCTTAAAGGACAAGGAGTCGATCTATAACCTATGAGAATTATGGGATTGGACGTCGGTTCAAAAACGGTAGGGGTGGCCATTAGCGATCCGCTCGGTTTTACAGCTCAAGGGCTTGAAATCATCCAAATCAATGAGGAGCAAGGCCAGTTTGGTTTTGACCGCGTTAAGGAGTTGGTTGATACTTACAAGGTGGAACGATTTGTAGTGGGCTTGCCTAAAAACATGAACAATACAAGTGGACCGCGCGTGGAAGCTAGTCAAGCATACGGAGCAAAGCTAGAAGAGCTTTTTGGTTTACCAGTAGACTATCAAGATGAACGCTTGACAACAGTTGCCGCTGAACGCATGTTGATTGAACAAGCAGATATCAGTCGCAATAAGCGCAAGAAAGTCATTGATAAGTTAGCAGCTCAGCTGATTTTACAAAATTATTTAGATAGAAAATTTTAATATAAAGGAGAGGCTATGTCACACGATCATAACCACGACCACGAAGAACGTGAACTAATTACACTAGTAGATGAGCAAGGAAATGAAACCTTGTTTGAGATCCTTTTGACGATTGACGGGAAAGAAGAATTTGGTAAAAACTATGTTCTCCTAGTACCAGTTAACGCAGAAGAAGACGAAGACGGACAAGTTGAAATCCAAGCTTACTCATTCATCGAAAACGAAGATGGAACAGAAGGCGAATTGCAACCAATCCCAGAAGACTCAGAAGACGAATGGAACATGATTGAAGAAGTCTTCAATAGTTTTATGGAGGAGTGATACAGTCTGGGAGACTGTATCACCCCAACTCCTGACAATTAGAAGAGTTGGAATGTTCAGTGGACGTGTTTAGCCCTGCGCTAGAAATTAGAAACCGTCAGTAAGTCTGGGAGACTGTATCACCCCAACTCCTAGAAATTAGAAGAGTTGGAATGTTCAGTGGACATGTTTAGCCCTGCGCTAGAAATTAGAAACGCAGGCAGTCCAGTGGACGTTTTTAGCCCAGCTTCTTGAAATAAGAAAGAGCTAGTAAGTCTGGGGGACGTTTTACCCCAGATTAACATTCATAGGAGCTAGTTATTAGCTAACCAGGTAAGAGGTCGGGACGAAAATCCTGGCCTCGTTTTTTGTTATCTACGGAATTTTGCTAGGTAGTTGATTAGACTTTTATCAAGGAGATGTGTATGTTTGAAGTAGAAGAATGGCTTCATAGTCGGATTGGTTTGAATTTTCGATCAGGTTTGGGCCGAATGCAGCGAGCAGTGGATTTGCTGGGGAATCCTGAGAAGACTTATCCTATTATCCACGTAACAGGAACTAATGGGAAAGGTTCTACCATTGCTTTTATGAGGGAGTTATTTAGGGGGCATGGAAAGAAAGTTGCGACTTTTACCTCCCCTCATATCGTCTTCATCAATGACCGAATCTGCATTAATGGGCAGCCAATAGCAGACGCAGACTTTATCCGCTTAGCTGAGCAGGTCAAGGAGATGGAAAAGACGCTTGTGCAAACCCATGACCAGTTGTCCTTTTTTGAATTGCTGACCTTGATTGCTTTCCTCTATTTTAGGGAGCAAGAGGTGGATTTGGTTTTACTAGAAGTGGGAATTGGTGGCTTACTTGACACGACCAATGTGGTAACTGGAGAGATTGCTGTCATCACCTCCATCGGGCTTGACCATCAGGAGACCTTGGGTGATAGTCTAGAAGCAATCGCAGAGCAGAAAGCTGGTATTTTCAAGGCTGGTAAGAAGGCAGTGATTGCGAAATTGCCTCCAGAAGCTAGGCTTATCTGTCAGAAAAAAGCTGAATCATTAGCTGTTGACCTTTATCAGGCAGGCCAAGATTTTTCAATGTTGAATGGCGATTTTTCAAGTTCTTTACTAAATCTTTCGCAGTTGAAAATAGGCTTGGAAGGAGCCTATCAGCAGGAAAATGCAGCCTTGGCGTTGCAAACTTTTCTTCTTTTTATGGGAGAAGGAAAGGAAGTTGTTGATGAGCAGGCTGTAAGACAGGCTTTGGAGAAGACCCATTGGGCTGGTCGCTTGGAGCGTATTCGTCCGCAGATTTACTTGGACGGTGCCCATAACCTCCCTGCCTTGACTCGCTTGGTTGAGTTTATCAAAGAAAAAGAGCAGGAAAGTTATCGTCCTCAAATTCTCTTTGGAGCCTTGAAACGTAAGGATTATCAAGGGATGTTGGGTTATTTGGCTGAAAATTTACCTCAGGTGGAACTCAAGGTGACCGGCTTTGACTATCAAGGTTCTTTGGATGAAACAGATGTAACAGGTTACGATATAGTTCCTTCTTACCGAGAATTTATTAGCAATTTTGAAGAAAGAGCAGATGGCCAGGATTTGTTGTTCATTACAGGGTCTCTCTATTTTATCTCAGAAGTACGGAGCTACCTACTGGCCCACGAGCAGATAAATTGACCTCCTTTTTTGAACTTGTTATACTAGGGGAACTGCCAGTTAGGAGGAACATTCTCTAAATTGGTAGCAGAAAGGAAATTCATCATGAAATTAAAAACATTCACACTTTCTCTTGCTTCTCTAGCGAGTCTTAGTCTCTTAGTAGCTTGTTCACAAAGAGCTCAACAGGTTCAACAACCAGCGGCTCAACCGCAAACACAACAAACTCAACAATCACAAGCTGCTTCATCTTCTACAGAAAATACAAATCAGGCAGCAACAAGTTCTTCACAAAATGCGCCTGAGGCTCAACCAACTAATATTGATGGAACTTATACTGGTCAGGACGAAGGAGACCGTATCACTTTAGTGGTAACTGGAACAACTGGCACCTGGACTCAGGTAGAAACTGATGGGGAACAAGAAATCAAGCAGGTTAGCTTCGACGCTGCTAATCAACGCATGATTATTGGTGATGATGCCAAGATTTATGCAATCAATGGCAATCAGATGATTATTGACGATATGGATAGAGACGCGTCTGATCGCATCGTTTTATCAAAATAAACTAGAAGGGGACTGGATTTTTCGGTCTCTTTTATGATTATTCAGAAAAATGATCATAAATACTTGCCTTCTATCGAATACCTGAGTTATACTAGTATCAATTACCTGTTTTTACCATTCAAAATATCAAGGAGGGGATATGAAATATAGGAAATTTCAATTATTGATGTCCAAGTATGGCTTTAGTCTTTCGATTATGCTGCTTGAACTGTGTCTTGTTTTTGGTCTCTTTCTTTATTTAGGGCGCATGGCTCCTATTCTATGGGTTATTCTCTTAATCTTTATGAGTATGGCGACTATCGTAGCGATTGTCAATCGTTCCATGGCTCCCGAAAGCAAAGTGATGTGGTTAGTGGTAACTTTTGTTCCTGTCATTGGCCCCCTGCTCTATCTGATGTTTGGTGAAAGGCGATTGTCCAAAAAAGAAATCAAGCAGTTGGACAAACTTGGTTCCATGCATTTTCGGGAGGATAACAGTAAAGCTCTCCGCCAGAAATTGAAGGAAGAGGATAAGGCGGCTTATGGAGTTATCAAATCTTTGTTAAGTATGGATAGCAATTCCGACGTCTATGATCGAACAGACTCACAATTCTTTTCTTCGGGTGAAAGCATGTGGCAACATATGTTGGAAGACCTCAAGAAAGCTGAAAAGTTTATCTTTCTAGAGTACTATATTGTCGAAGAAGGTCTGATGTGGAATAGCATACTAGACATACTAGAGCAAAAGGCAGCTCAAGGTGTAGAGATCAAGATGCTCTATGATGATATCGGTTGTATGGCGACTTTACCCGGAGACTACACTATTCAGCTTCGTAGTCGAGGCATTGAAGCCCATAAGTTTAACAAGGTGATCCCCCGTTTGACGGTGGCTTACAACAATCGGGACCATCGTAAAATTCTGGTCATAGATGGTCAGGTAGCCTATACAGGAGGCATTAACTTAGCCGATGAGTACATCAATCATGTAGAACGCTTTGGCTATTGGAAGGACAGTGGGATTCGCTTAGATGGTCCTGGTGTCAAGGCTCTCACCCGTCTCTTTTTGATGACTTGGTACATCAATCGTGGGGAAATCAGCGATTTTGACCAGTATCACTTGGAAAATCAGCCTTGTTCTGGCCAAGGGCTCTGCATTCCTTACGGTAGCGGACCCAAGCCCATCTTCCGTACCCAGGTAGGGAAAAAAGTCTATCAAAGTTTGATTAATCAGGCTACTGATTCAGTCTATATCACAACACCCTATTTGATTATTGACTATGACTTAACAGAGAGTATTAAAAATGCAGCCATGAGGGGTGTTGATGTCCGCATCGTAACACCTTGCATTCCGGATAAAAAATTGATCCAACTCATCACAAGAGGGGCCTATCCGGATTTGTTGTCAGCGGGAGTAAGGATTTTTGAGTATAGCCCAGGCTTTATCCACAGTAAACAAATCCTAGTGGATACGGACTTTGCTGCAGTTGGAACCATTAACCTAGATTATAGAAGTTTGCTTCACCACTATGAAAATGCAGTCTTGCTATATAAAACAGAATCAATCACTGAGATTCAAAAAGATTTTCAAGAGATTTTTTCAGCATCGCAAGAAATTTTCTCTCATACGATAAAAAATAGCTGGTATCAGAAATTGATTAAGGAAATTGCCCAGTTATTCGCCCCTATCTTATAAGAAATCTAGGACTGAGGACACAAACCAGTCCTCTTTTCTTGCCTTTTACGAATAAGAAGATGTAGGAGGAAAGATGCTGACTCAGAAAGAATTGGACTATATCATATCATTTAAACAGACACATTTACACCGATTTCAGGAAATTGAAACCTTTGTGAAACTATGCAAAAAATCACTCAAACACCCATCGCAAGCTGACAATCCTAGGACTTTTTGATATACTAAGACAGATAAATTGAATAGGAGAAACGATATGAGTGTGTATGGTAGAGTAGAAGAAGTTCATCAGGAGAATCGTGAACCTCTAGAATACCAAATCGAACAAGAATCGCATCATCGTGAATCAAGTCGTCTTCCTTTGGTAAAAATTTTACTATGGAGTACGCTTGTAACAGGGATAACTCTAGGAGTACCGCTATTACTCGATTTAATGAGTGCACAGGAAGTGCAGGATTTTTATGCAGGTTGGGCCCTTCATCAGACAGGGAAGATTTACAGCGACTATTATGGAAGTCAAGGTTTGCTTTATTATTTGCTGACTTACGTGACTCAGGGCGGATTTTTCTTTGCCATTTTTGAGTGGTTAGCCTTGGTAGCAGGAGGATTTTTCCTCTTTCGATCGGCAGACACCTTGACAGAGCAAGGAGACCAAGCTGGACAACTGGTGACTATTTTTTATATGCTAGTTACAGGTCTTGCGTTTGGTGGAGGTTATGCGACTCTTTTAGCGCTTCCCTTCTTATTCGCGGCCTTTAGTTTAGTTGCTGCTTACCTAAGCAATCCAAGCCATGATAAGGGATTTGTACGGATTGGGCTGGCTTTGGCGGGTGGATTTTTCTTTGCTCCCTTGGCATCGCTCCTGTTTATTGCTGTAGTGAGTTTAGGCTTGTTGGTCTTTAACATTGGGCATAGACGTTTTGCCCATGGATTTTATCAGTTTCTTGCAGTGGCTTTAGGTTTCTCACTGGTCTTTTATCCAACTGCTTACTATAGTGTTGCAACAGGAAGTTTTGAGGATGCGATTAGTGGAATTTTGTATCCAATTCATTCCATTCGTTTGGTTTCTGTTTCGGCATTGTTAGAAAATGTTTTGTTTTATGGGTTGTTGGCTCTTGGCATGGGAGTTTTGGTTTTTGTCTTTTTAGGTCTCTTTCAATCTAAACCCTCTAAACTATATGTTATCTCAGTGCCTGCGAGTTTGTTCCTAATTTTAGGTTTGGTAGTGATTTTCTTTACACAGGATCCCCTACATGCATCCCGTTTGATGCTCATTTTCCCTGTCTTTCTTCTGCTTTTAGTGTCCAATATCAAAGGGCAACAGAGTGGTCGTAGCGTTAGAAGAAGACGCAGAGAAGAGCCTGTTAGTCTCTGGCATCGCTATACTAAAGGAAATCTTTACCTACCGATTTTAACTTTGTTATATCTTTTGGCTGTTCCTTTTTTGATGAGGTTTGTCCTTTATCCAGTACCTTATCAAGAACGTGAGCGTCTTGCTGATTTGGTGAAAGAGGAGACAAGTACGGAAGATGCTGTATATGCATGGGATGATACTGCAACTCTTTATCGTAAGAGTGAGCGCTTGTCGCCATCGGCTATTTTGTCCCCGATGCACTATACAGCAACTGAGGAAAATCGGAATAAGCTACTCAATGACTTGAAAGAAAAACAACCCAAGGTGATTGTGGTGAATGATAAGGTAGCAGTCTGGTCTGAAGTGGAAACAATCTTGAAAGAAAATTACCAACCAGTAAAGACTGATTACTCAGAGTTTAAAGTCTATAAAATTAAATAACTAAATCAATATCTTGTGTATTTTTAAAAATTTTATGATTTTTAACACAAGATATTGATTTTTCTTTTTAGAGTGGTATAATACTTTTTAGAAAGAACATTTTAGAAAAGAGCATGCATATGATTGCACTAGAAGAAAAAATTACAATTTTGCCAACTCTCTTCGTCGAGAAACGAGATGGGAGACGTGTTGTATTTGATGTGGACAAGATTGACAAGGCTCTCCACAAGGCGGCTGACAAGGTTATGGATGTGACACCCTTGGTTGAAAAGCGCCTAAATGCTCTGACTGAGCGAATTGTCACAGAAATTCATAGTCGCTTTCCACAGGGAGTTAAGATTTACGAAATCCAAAATATTGTAGAACATGAACTCCTTGAAGCCAAAGAATATGCCCTGGCTGAGGAGTATATTACTTACCGGACACAGAGGGATTTTGAGCGCTCAAAAGCGACAGATATCAACTTTAGTATCCATAAGCTGCTCAATAAAGACCAGGCAGTTGTCAATGAAAATGCCAATAAAGACAGCGATGTCTTTAATACCCAGCGTGATTTGACAGCAGGAATTGTTGGGAAGTCAATCGGGTTGCAAATGCTTCCCAAGCACGTAGCCAATGCCCACCAAAAGGGGGATATCCACTATCACGATTTGGACTACAGCCCCTATACCCCTATGACCAACTGCTGTTTGATTGATTTTAAAGGGATGTTGGAAAATGGTTTTAAGATTGGAAATGCGGAGGTAGAGAGTCCTAAGTCTATTCAGACTGCGACTGCTCAGATATCGCAAATCATCGCCAATGTTGCTTCTAGCCAGTACGGTGGCTGTTCAGCTGACCGCATCGATGAAGTTTTGGCACCTTATGCAGAGAAGAATTACCAAAAACACCTCAAAGATGCAGAAGAGTGGGTTTTACCTGACAAACGGGAAGATTACGCTTGGAAGAAAACCCAAAAAGACATCTACGATGCCATGCAATCTCTTGAGTATGAAATCAATACTCTCTTCACTTCAAATGGACAAACCCCCTTTACTTCACTAGGTTTTGGTCTAGGAACTAGTCGTTTTGAACGGGAAATTCAAAAAGCTATCTTGACTATTCGGATCAAGGGACTTGGTTCAGAACACCGCACAGCTATCTTCCCTAAACTTATCTTTACACTAAAAAGAGGCCTCAACTTAGAGGAAGGGACTCCAAACTACGACATCAAGCAGTTGGCCCTAGAGTGTGCAACCAAGCGAATGTATCCAGACGTCTTGTCCTATGATAAGATTGTTGATTTGACAGGTTCTTTCAAAGTTCCTATGGGTTGTCGTTCTTTCCTTCAAGGATGGAAAGACGAGAATGGCGTAGAAGTCAATTCAGGTCGCATGAATCTGGGTGTTGTGACGGTTAACCTACCTCGTATCGCTCTCGAATCTGAAGGTGATATGACCAAGTTCTGGGAAATCTTCAACGAGCGTATGAATATTGCTGAAGATGCTCTGGTTTACCGTGTCGAACGTACTAAAGAGGCGACGCCAGCAAATGCTCCTATCCTCTATCAGTACGGTGCTTTTGGCCATCGTCTAGGTAAAGAAGAAAGTGTTGACCAGCTCTTTAAGAATCGTCGTGCAACAGTTTCGCTGGGTTACATCGGTTTATACGAAGTGGCTACTGTTTTCTTTGGAAATAGCTGGGAAAGTAATCCTGAAGCCAAGGAATTCACGCTGGATATCATTCGTGATATGAAACGTCGGGTAGAAGAGTGGTCAGACCAATACGGTTATCATTTCTCTATCTACTCAACACCGTCTGAAAGTTTGACAGACCGTTTCTGCCGACTAGATACAGAGAAGTTCGGCTCTATTCCTGATATCACAGACAAGGAATACTACACCAATTCTTTCCACTACGATGTTCGTAAAAATCCAACACCGTTTGAAAAATTAGACTTTGAGAAAGTTTATCCAGAAGCAGGTGCGTCAGGTGGTTTCATCCATTATTGTGAGTATCCAGTTCTTCAACAAAATCCAAAGGCTCTGGAAGCTGTTTGGGACTATGCCTACGACCGAGTTGGCTATCTAGGAACCAATACTCCGATTGACCGTTGCTACAAGTGTGACTTTGAAGGGGATTTTGAACCAACTGAGAGAGGATTTGCTTGTCCAAACTGTGGCAATAGCGACCCTAAAACGGTGGATGTGGTCAAACGAACTTGTGGCTACCTAGGCAATCCTCAAGCGCGTCCGATGGTTAATGGACGTCACAAGGAAATCGCTGCGCGTGTCAAACACATGAATGGCTCAACGATTAAAATAGCTGGCCATCAAGTAACAAATTAGAAAGAAGTGAAATGGGAAAATATCAATTAGACGATAAAGGGCGCGCACAAGTGACCCGTTATCACGAGAAACACTCTAAAGGTGGAGCTGGTAAGAAAGAACGCTTGCTCAACCTCAGAGAACAATTTTTAAACAAGAATAAGAAAAAATAAAAGTGAGAGTCAACTCTCGCTTTTCTCTTAGTGGGAGGTAAGGATGGAACTACGCAGACCGACAATAGTAGATAGAGAAGCTGTTTTAGACATGATGGCAGAGTTTGAGCAGACCCAATCAGCCCATGATGGAGGATTTTGGGATACAGAGAACTTTGTGTATGAAGAGTGGTTGGAAACAAATATGCAAAAAGAGATGGGAATAAACTTGCCTGAAAATCGTGTTCCTTCTATTCAATTTGTATCATTTGATGATGTAGGTCGTGCTCTAGGATTTTTGAATCTGCGATTGAGATTGAATGAGGGACTGCTGAATTATGCAGGGAATATCGGCTATTCCATCCGTCCATCAGAAAGAGGTAAAGGGTTTGCTAAGGAAACTCTCCGTCAGGGCTTGCAACTTGCTAAGGAAAAGAACATCAAGAAAGCTCTTGTTACCTGTAGCGTGAATAATCCTGCTAGTAGAGCAGTCATTCTAGCGAATGGTGGAATATTTGAGGATGCTCGTAATGGAGTCGAGCGTTATTGGATAGAGGTAGCGAATGAATAATCCAAAACCACAAGAATGGAAAAGTGAGGAACTCAGTCAAGGGCGTATCATTGACTACAAGGCCTTTAACTTTGTAGATGGAGAAGGAGTGCGCAACTCTCTCTATGTATCAGGTTGCATGTTTCATTGCGAGGGATGTTATAATGTTGCGACTTGGTCTTTTAATGCTGGCATTCCCTATACCGCAGAATTAGAAGAACAGATCATGGCAGATCTTGCTCAACCTTATGTTCAAGGCTTGACCTTATTGGGAGGAGAGCCCTTTCTCAATACGGGCATTCTCTTACCCCTCGTTAAACGCATCCGAAAGGAATTGCCAGAAAAAGACATCTGGTCCTGGACGGGCTACACTTGGGAAGAAATGATGCTGGAAACTCCAGATAAACTAGAACTCTTATCACTAATTGACATTCTTGTAGATGGAAGATATGATCGAACTAAGAGAAATCTTATGCTCCAGTTTCGAGGTTCGTCCAACCAACGAATTATCGATGTGCAAAAATCCCTCAAAAATGGGCAAGTAGTGATTTGGGATAAGCTCAATGATGGAAAAGAAAGCTATGAGCAGGTGAAGAGAGAGTAACTTTCTTCCATAAAATACTTAAATAAATGACCTGTCAAAAAAGAAAACATTTTCATGTTAAAAATTTTAAAAAACAGCAACAAATCCCTTGCAATCGCAGGGGCTTTGTGTTATTCTATTATGGTGCTGTAAATTACAGCTTTAGCTTTGATGCAAGAGGTTGCGACACGCTCGGTTGCATTGCCACGCAACACCGCGTCGGTTTTCTTGTGGAGCTAGCCTATTATCTTAAATAGACGAAAAGGAGAAAAAGATGGCAAACAAAAAAATCCGTATCCGTTTGAAAGCTTACGAACACCGTACGCTTGACACAGCGGCTGCAAAAATCGTAGAATCAGCTACTCGTACAGGTGCACAAGTTGCGGGTCCAATCCCACTTCCAACTGAACGTAGCCTCTACACAATTATTCGTGCGACTCACAAATACAAAGACTCTCGCGAACAATTTGAAATGCGTACACACAAACGTTTGATCGATATCGTTAACCCAACTCAAAAAACAGTTGATGCCTTGATGAAATTGGATCTTCCAAGTGGTGTAAACGTAGAAATCAAACTTTAATCTAAAGCTTGATCCTTGAGCATAAAAAACGCTCGTTAAAAACTTTTTGAATAAAAAATATAGAAAAGGAACTATTTTCTCATGACAAAAGGAATCTTAGGGAAAAAAGTGGGAATGACTCAAATCTTCACTGAAGCTGGCGAATTGATCCCTGTAACAGTTATTGAAGCAACTCCAAACGTTGTTCTTCAAGTTAAAACTGTTGAAACAGACGGATACAACGCTATCCAAGTTGGTTTCGATGACAAACGCGAAGTATTGAGCAACAAACCTGCTAAAGGACATGTAGCGAAAGCTAACACGGCTCCTAAGCGCTTCATTCGTGAATTCAAAAACGTTGAAGGCTTGGAAGTTGGTGCTGAAATCACAGTTGAAACATTCGCAGCTGGAGACGTTGTTGACGTAACTGGTACTTCTAAAGGTAAAGGTTTCCAAGGTGTTATCAAACGCCACGGACAATCACGTGGACCAATGGCTCACGGTTCTCGTTACCACCGTCGTCCAGGTTCTATGGGACCTGTTGCACCTAACCGCGTATTCAAAGGTAAAAACCTTGCAGGACGTATGGGTGGCGACCGTGTAACAATTCAAAACCTTGAAGTTGTACAAGTTGTTCCAGAAAAGAACGTTATCCTTATCAAAGGTAACGTACCAGGTGCTAAGAAATCTCTTATCACTATCAAATCAGCAGTTAAAGCTGGTAAATAATAAAGAAAGGGGAAATCAGTCACAATGGCAAACGTAACATTATTTGACCAAACTGGTAAAGAAGCTGGCCAAGTTGTTCTTAACGATGCAGTATTTGGTATCGAACCAAATGAATCAGTTGTGTTTGATGTGATCATCAGCCAACGCGCAAGCCTTCGTCAAGGAACACACGCTGTTAAAAACCGCTCTGCAGTATCAGGTGGTGGACGCAAACCATGGCGTCAAAAAGGAACTGGACGTGCTCGTCAAGGTTCTATCCGCTCACCACAATGGCGTGGTGGTGGTGTTGTCTTCGGACCAACTCCACGTTCATACGGCTACAAACTTCCACAAAAAGTTCGTCGCCTAGCTCTTAAATCAGTTTACTCTGAAAAAGTTGCTGAAAACAAATTCGTAGCTGTAGACGCTCTTTCATTTACAGCTCCAAAAACTGCTGAATTTGCAAAAGTTCTTGCAGCATTGAGCATCGATTCTAAAGTTCTTGTTATCCTTGAAGAAGGAAATGAATTCGCAGCTCTTTCAGCTCGTAACCTTCCAAACGTGAAAGTTGCAACTGCTACAACTGCAAGTGTTCTTGACATCGCAAATAGCGACAAACTTCTTGTCACACAAGCAGCTATCTCTAAAATCGAGGAGGTTCTTGCATAATGAATTTGTATGATGTTATCAAAAAACCTGTCATCACTGAAAGCTCAATGGCTCAACTTGAAGCAGGGAAATATGTATTTGAAGTTGACACTCGTGCACACAAACTTTTGATCAAGCAAGCTGTTGAAGCTGCTTTCGAAGGTGTTAAAGTTGCCAACGTTAACACAATCAACGTAAAACCTAAAGCTAAACGTGTTGGACGTTACACTGGTTTTACTAACAAAACTAAAAAAGCTATCATCACACTTACAGCTGATTCAAAAGCAATCGAGTTGTTTGCTGCTGAAGCTGAATAATCTAAGGAGGAAATATCGTGGGAATTCGTGTTTATAAACCAACAACAAACGGTCGCCGTAATATGACTTCTTTGGATTTCGCTGAAATCACAACAAGCACTCCTGAAAAATCATTGCTTGTTGCTTTGAAGAGCAAGGCTGGTCGTAACAACAACGGTCGTATCACTGTTCGTCACCAAGGTGGTGGACACAAACGTTTCTACCGTTTGGTTGACTTCAAACGTAACAAAGACAACGTTGAAGCAGTTGTTAAAACTATCGAGTACGATCCAAACCGTTCTGCAAACATCGCTCTTGTACACTACACTGACGGTGTGAAAGCATACATCATCGCTCCTAAAGGTCTTGAAGTAGGTCAACGTATCGTTTCAGGTCCAGAAGCAGATATCAAAGTCGGAAACGCTCTTCCGCTTGCTAACATCCCAGTTGGTACTTTGATCCACAACATCGAGTTGAAACCAGGTCGTGGTGGTGAATTGGTACGTGCTGCTGGAGCATCTGCTCAAGTATTGGGTTCTGAAGGTAAATACGTACTTGTTCGTCTTCAATCAGGTGAAGTTCGTATGATTCTTGGAACTTGCCGTGCTACAGTTGGTGTTGTCGGAAACGAACAACATGGACTTGTAAACCTTGGTAAAGCAGGACGTAGCCGTTGGAAAGGTATCCGCCCAACAGTTCGTGGTTCTGTAATGAACCCTAACGATCACCCACACGGTGGTGGTGAAGGTAAAGCACCAGTTGGTCGTAAAGCACCATCTACTCCATGGGGCAAACCTGCTCTTGGTCTTAAAACTCGTAACAAGAAAGCGAAATCTGACAAACTTATCGTTCGTCGTCGCAACGAGAAATAATATTAAGCTAGTCGCTTAGGCAACTAGTAAATCCGCCAGCTCGGTAGCGCTCCAAGTGAGCGCAAGCCGCTGTGGTACAACATTTAAAGGAGAAAATATAAAAATGGGACGCAGTCTTAAAAAAGGACCTTTCGTCGATGAGCATTTGATGAAAAAAGTTGAAGCTCAAGCTAACGACGAAAAGAAAAAAGTTATTAAAACTTGGTCACGTCGTTCAACGATCTTCCCAAGTTTCATTGGTTACACTATTGCAGTTTATGACGGACGTAAACACGTACCTGTTTACATCCAAGAAGACATGGTAGGTCACAAACTTGGTGAATTTGCACCAACTCGTACTTACAAAGGTCACGCTGCAGACGACAAGAAAACACGTAGAAAATAAGGAGAACATAAATGGCAGAAATTACTTCAGCTAAAGCAATGGCTCGTACAGTACGTGTTTCACCTCGTAAATCACGTCTTGTTCTTGATAACATCCGTGGTAAAAGCGTAGCCGATGCAATCGCAATCTTGACATTCACTCCAAACAAAGCTGCTGAAATCATCTTGAAAGTTTTGAACTCAGCTGTAGCTAACGCTGAAAACAACTTTGGTTTGGATAAAGCTAACTTGGTAGTATCTGAAGCATTCGCAAACGAAGGACCAACTATGAAACGTTTCCGTCCACGTGCGAAAGGTTCAGCTTCACCAATCAACAAACGTACAGCTCACATCACTGTAGCTGTTGCAGAAAAATAAGGAGGTAAAATCGTGGGTCAAAAAGTACATCCAATTGGTATGCGTGTCGGCATCATCCGTGATTGGGATGCCAAATGGTATGCTGAAAAAGAATACGCGGATTACCTTCATGAAGATCTTGCAATCCGTAAATTCGTTCAAAAAGAACTTGCTGACGCAGCAGTTTCAACTATCGAAATCGAACGCGCAGTAAACAAAGTTAACGTTTCACTTCACACTGCTAAACCAGGTATGGTTATCGGTAAAGGTGGTGCTAACGTTGATGCACTTCGTGCAAAACTTAACAAATTGACTGGAAAACAAGTACACATCAACATCATCGAAATCAAACAACCTGATTTGGATGCTCACCTTGTAGGTGAAGGAATTGCTCGTCAATTGGAGCAACGTGTTGCTTTCCGTCGTGCACAAAAACAAGCAATCCAACGTGCAATGCGTGCTGGAGCTAAAGGAATCAAAACTCAAGTATCAGGTCGTTTGAACGGTGCAGATATCGCCCGTGCTGAAGGATACTCTGAAGGAACTGTTCCACTTCACACACTTCGTGCAGATATCGATTACGCTTGGGAAGAAGCAGATACTACATACGGTAAACTTGGTGTTAAAGTATGGATCTACCGTGGTGAAGTTCTTCCAGCTCGCAAAAACACTAAAGGAGGTAAATAACCAATGTTAGTACCTAAACGTGTTAAACACCGTCGTGAATTCCGTGGAAAAATGCGCGGTGAAGCAAAAGGTGGAAAAGAAGTAGCATTCGGTGAATACGGTCTTCAAGCTACAACTAGCCATTGGATCACTAACCGCCAAATCGAAGCTGCTCGTATCGCCATGACTCGTTACATGAAACGTGGTGGTAAAGTTTGGATTAAAATCTTCCCACACAAATCATACACTGCTAAAGCTATCGGTGTGCGTATGGGATCTGGTAAAGGGGCACCTGAAGGTTGGGTAGCACCAGTTAAACGTGGTAAAGTGATGTTCGAAATCGCTGGTGTATCTGAAGAGATTGCACGTGAAGCGCTTCGTCTTGCTAGCCATAAATTGCCAGTTAAATGTAAATTCGTAAAACGTGAAGCAGAATAAGGAGAAGGCATGAAACTTAATGAAGTAAAAGAATTTGTTAAAGAACTTCGTGGTCTTTCTCAAGAAGAACTCGCGAAGCGCGAAAACGAATTGAAAAAAGAATTGTTTGAACTTCGTTTCCAAGCTGCTACTGGTCAATTGGAACAAACAGCTCGCTTGAAAGAAGTTAAAAAACAAATCGCTCGTATCAAAACAGTTCAATCTGAAGCGAAATAATAGACTAGGGAAGGAGAAATTTCAATGGAACGCAATAATCGTAAAGTTCTTGTTGGACGTGTTGTATCTGACAAAATGGACAAGACAATCACAGTTGTAGTTGAAACAAAACGTAACCACCCAGTCTATGGTAAACGTATTAACTACTCTAAAAAATACAAAGCTCATGATGAAAACAATGTTGCCAAAGAAGGCGATATCGTACGTATCATGGAAACTCGTCCGCTTTCAGCTACAAAACGTTTCCGTCTTGTAGAAGTTGTTGAAGAAGCGGTCATCATCTAATCAAACCTGAAAGGAGAAAACTGAAATGATTCAAACAGAAACTCGTTTGAAAGTCGCAGACAACAGCGGTGCTCGCGAAATCTTGACTATCAAAGTTCTTGGTGGTTCAGGACGTAAATTTGCAAACATCGGTGATGTTATCGTGGCATCTGTAAAACAAGCTACTCCTGGTGGTGCGGTTAAAAAAGGTGACGTTGTTAAAGCAGTTATCGTTCGTACTAAATCAGGTGCTCGTCGTGCTGATGGTTCATACATCAAATTTGACGAAAACGCAGCAGTTATCATCCGTGAAGACAAAACTCCTCGCGGAACACGTATCTTTGGCCCAGTTGCACGTGAATTGCGTGAAGGTGGCTTCATGAAGATCGTGTCACTTGCTCCAGAAGTACTTTAATTTTTAAAAACAAACTAGTCCCCTGGATTTACCTCCAGGGTGCCCTTATGGGCGTAAGAAAAATCAAGGAGAAACCTAATGTTTGTAAAAAAAGGCGACAAAGTTCGCGTAATCGCTGGTAAAGATAAGGGAACAGAAGCTGTTGTCCTTACTGCCCTTCCAAAAGTAAACAAAGTTATCGTTGAAGGTGTTAACATCGTTAAGAAACACCAACGTCCAACTAACGAACTTCCTCAAGGTGGTATCATCGAGAAAGAAGCAGCTATCCACGTATCAAACGTTCAAGTATTGGACAAAAATGGTGTAGCTGGTCGTGTTGGTTACAAATTTGTAGACGGTAAAAAAGTTCGCTACAATAAAAAATCAGGCGAAGTGCTTGATTAATCACGAAGGAAAGGAGAAGTATAATGGCAAATCGTTTAAAAGAAAAATATCTTAATGAAGTAGTTCCTGCTTTGACAGAACAATTCAACTACTCATCAGTGATGGCTGTGCCTAAAGTAGATAAGATCGTTTTGAACATGGGTGTTGGTGAAGCTGTATCAAACGCTAAAAGCCTTGAAAAAGCTGCTGAAGAATTGGCACTTATCTCAGGTCAAAAACCACTTATCACTAAAGCTAAAAAATCAATCGCCGGCTTCCGTCTTCGTGAAGGTGTTGCGATCGGTGCAAAAGTTACCCTTCGTGGTGAACGTATGTACGAATTCTTGGATAAATTGGTTTCAGTTTCACTTCCACGTGTACGTGACTTCCACGGTGTTCCAACAAAATCATTTGATGGACGCGGAAACTACACACTTGGTGTGAAAGAACAATTGATCTTCCCAGAAATCAATTTCGATGACGTTGACAAAACTCGTGGTCTTGACATCGTTATCGTAACAACTGCTAACACTGACGAAGAGTCACGTGCATTGCTTACAGGCCTTGGAATGCCTTTTGCAAAATAATATAGGAGGTAAATCTAATGGCTAAAAAATCAATGATTGCTAAGAACAAACGTCCAGCGAAGTTCTCTACTCAAGCTTATACTCGTTGTGAAAAATGTGGTCGTCCACATTCAGTTTACCGCAAATTTAAACTTTGCCGTGTTTGCTTCCGTGAATTAGCTTACAAAGGACAAATCCCTGGTGTAACAAAAGCATCTTGGTAATTTAAGATATCAAGGGCGTCAAAACTCCAAGTGAAAATAGGAAACTTGACGAAGAAACTGAAGTTTCTAGGAAAGTTTATCTTTTTCACACAGAGTTTAGCCCGGGTTCAGTTGGGCTTGCCAATTTGAACACGAGCTACAGCTTTGGCAAAAAAGACCAATTTTCTTTGGAGCATAGCTCCTGCATCAAATTGCCTATTTTTGCTCTTGCTGTTACGCTCTTTGTATCATGTATTAACTAGCAAGTGCAACTTGCAAACTACTAGTAAGAGGAGAAAAACAAAATGGTTATGACTGACCCAATCGCAGACTTCCTAACTCGTATTCGTAACGCTAACCAAGCGAAACACGAAGTACTTGAAGTACCTGCATCAAACATCAAAAAAGGAATTGCTGAAATCCTTAAACGCGAAGGTTTTGTAAAAAACGTTGAAATCATCGAAGATGACAAACAAGGCATCATCCGTGTATTCCTTAAATACGGACCAAACGGTGAAAAAGTTATCACTAACTTGAAACGTGTTTCTAAACCAGGACTTCGTGTCTACAAAAAACGTGAAGACCTTCCAAAAGTTCTTAACGGACTTGGAATTGCTATCCTTTCAACTTCTGAAGGTTTGCTTACTGATAAAGAAGCACGCCAAAAGAATGTTGGTGGTGAGGTTATCGCTTACGTTTGGTAATATTTAGTTCCCAATTTCTTTGTGACTCTTCGTTATCGTCTCTTGCCTAATCCAAAGTTATGCCTGCGAGACGATGCCTAGATTCACTTTGAAATTGAAACCTAAATGTTCCTTCAAATCGAGAAATCGATTTAACCCCGTGAAAACTGGCCGTTATGGCCTGACAATTTAACAGGAGAAAATAAACATGTCACGTATTGGTAATAAAGTTATCGTGTTGCCTGCTGGTGTTGAAATCACTAACAATGACAACGTTGTAACTGTAAAAGGACCTAAAGGAGAACTTACTCGTGAGTTCTCAAAAGATATTGAAATCCGTGTGGAAGGTACTGAAGTAACTCTTCACCGTCCAAACGATTCAAAAGAAATGAAAACTATCCACGGAACTACTCGTGCCCTTTTGAACAACATGGTTGTTGGTGTATCAGAAGGATTCAAGAAAGAACTTGAAATGCGCGGGGTTGGTTACCGTGCACAACTTCAAGGATCTAAACTTGTTTTGGCTGTTGGTAAATCTCATCCAGACGAAGTTGAAGCTCCAGAAGGAATTACTTTTGAACTTCCAAATCCAACAACAATCGTTGTTAGCGGAATTTCAAAGGAAGTAGTTGGTCAAACAGCTGCTTACGTACGTAGCCTTCGTTCACCAGAACCATATAAAGGTAAAGGTATCCGTTACGTTGGTGAATTCGTTCGCCGTAAAGAAGGTAAAACAGGTAAATAATGTTGAGTGGTTGATTTTCAACCACCAACCTATTTTCCAACTTTGTGCATAGCACACGATTTAAAACTAAAGAGGTGAAAACTGTGATTTCAAAACCAGATAAAAACAAACTCCGCCAAAAACGCCACCGTCGCGTTCGCGGAAAACTCTCTGGAACTGCTGATCGCCCACGTTTGAACGTATTCCGTTCTAATACAGGCATCTACGCTCAAGTGATTGATGACGTAGCGGGTGTAACGCTCGCAAGTGCTTCAACTCTTGACAAAGAAGTTTCAAAAGGAACTAAAACTGAACAAGCCGTTGCTGTTGGTAAACTCGTTGCAGAACGTGCAAATGCTAAAGGTATTTCAGAAGTGGTGTTCGACCGCGGTGGATATCTATATCACGGACGTGTGAAAGCTTTGGCTGATGCAGCTCGTGAAAACGGATTGAAATTCTAATAGGAGGACACTAGAAAATGGCATTTAAAGACAATGCAGTTGAATTAGAAGAACGCGTAGTTGCTGTCAATCGTGTTACAAAAGTTGTTAAAGGTGGACGTCGTCTTCGTTTCGCAGCTCTTGTTGTTGTTGGTGACCACAACGGTCGCGTAGGATTTGGTACTGGTAAAGCTCAAGAAGTTCCAGAAGCAATCCGTAAAGCAGTAGACGATGCTAAGAAAAACTTGATCGAAGTTCCTATGGTTGGAACAACAATCCCACACGAAGTTCTTTCAGAATTCGGTGGAGCTAAAGTATTGTTGAAACCTGCTGTAGAAGGTTCTGGAGTTGCCGCTGGTGGTGCAGTTCGTGCCGTTGTGGAATTGGCAGGTGTGGCAGATATTACATCTAAATCACTTGGTTCTAACACTCCAATCAACATTGTTCGTGCAACTGTTGAAGGTTTGAAACAATTGAAACGCGCTGAAGAAGTTGCTGCCCTTCGTGGTATTTCAGTTTCTGATTTGGCATAAGAAAGGGGATAAAATGGCTCAAATTAAAATTACTTTGACTAAGTCTCCAATCGGACGCATTCCATCACAACGTAAAACTGTTGTAGCACTTGGACTTGGCAAATTGAACAGCTCTGTTATTAAAGAAGACAACGCTGCTATCCGTGGTATGATCACAGCAGTATCTCACTTGGTAACAGTTGAAGAAGTAAACTAATGAATCTTTAGGGGATGTGCAGTATACCATCCCCTAAAACTAGATATAGTCATCTATGATGACGTCGTATAGGCGAGTTGATGTGGGAGACAACCTTTTCTCCCTTATCGGCGCTAGCATTTTACAAAAGAGGAGAAAATAAAAATGAAACTTCATGAATTGAAACCTGCAGAAGGTTCTCGTAAAGTACGTAACCGCGTTGGTCGTGGTACTTCATCAGGTAACGGTAAAACATCTGGTCGTGGTCAAAAAGGTCAAAAAGCTCGTAGCGGTGGCGGAGTTCGCCTTGGTTTTGAAGGTGGACAAACTCCATTGTTCCGTCGTCTTCCAAAACGTGGATTTACTAACATCAACGCTAAAGAATACGCAATTGTGAACCTTGACCAATTGAACGTCTTTGAAGATGGTGCTGAAGTTACTCCAGTTGTTCTTATCGAAGCAGGAATTGTTAAAGCTGAAAAATCAGGTGTTAAAATTCTTGGTAACGGTGAGTTGACTAAGAAATTGACTGTGAAAGCAGCTAAATTCTCTAAATCAGCTGAAGAAGCTATCACTGCTAAAGGTGGTTCAGTAGAAGTCATCTAAGAGAGGTGACCTATGTTTTTTAAATTATTAAGAGAAGCTCTTAAAGTCAAGCAGGTTCGATCAAAAATTTTATTTACAATTTTTGTCGTTTTGGTCTTTCGTATCGGGACTAGTATTACAGTTCCTGGTGTGAATGCCAATAGCTTGAATGCTTTAAGTGGATTATCCTTCTTAAACATGTTGAGCTTGGTGTCAGGGAATGCCATGAAAAACTTCTCAGTTTTTGCACTTGGTGTTAGTCCCTACATTACAGCCTCTATCGTTGTCCAACTCTTGCAAATGGATATTTTACCCAAGTTTGTAGAGTGGGGGAAACAAGGGGAAGTAGGTCGAAGAAAATTGAATCAAGCTACTCGTTATATTGCACTAGGTCTAGCCTTTGTGCAATCAATCGGGATTACAGCTGGTTTTAATACTTTGGCTGGAGCTCAATTGTTGAAAACGGCTCTTACTCCACAAGTCTTTATTATGATTGGTATCATCTTAACAGCTGGTAGTATGATTGTGACTTGGTTGGGAGAGCAAATTACAGATAAGGGATACGGAAATGGTGTTTCTATGATTATCTTTGCCGGGATTGTCGCTTCAATCCCAGAGATGATTCAGGGAATCTATGTAGACTACTTTGTTAACGTTCCAAGTAGCCGTATCAACTCATCTATCATTTTCGTAATCATCTTGATTATTACTGTATTGTTGATCATTTACTTTACAACTTATGTTCAACAAGCAGAATACAAAATTCCAATCCAATATACAAAGGTTGCACAAGGTGCTCCATCTAGCTCTTACCTTCCATTGAAGGTAAACCCTGCTGGAGTTATCCCTGTTATCTTTGCAAGTTCGATTACTGCAGCGCCTGCAGCTATTCTTCAGTTTTTGAGCGCTACAGGCCATGATTGGGCTTGGGTAAGAACAGCACAAGAAATGCTGGCAACAACTTCACCAACTGGTATTGCCATGTATGCTTTGTTGATTATTCTCTTTACATTCTTCTACACGTTTGTACAGATTAATCCTGAAAAGGCAGCAGAGAACCTACAAAAGAGCGGTGCCTATATCCACGGAGTTCGTCCTGGTAAAGGTACAGAAGAATATATGTCTAAACTTCTTCGTCGTCTTGCAACTGTTGGTTCCCTCTTCCTTGGTGTGATTTCTATTTTACCGATTGTAGCAAAAGATGTCTTTGGACTTTCAGAAGCGGTTGCTTTTGGAGGAACTAGTCTTTTGATCATTATCTCTACAGGTATTGAAGGAATCAAACAATTGGAAGGTTACCTATTGAAACGTAAGTATGTTGGTTTCATGGATAGAACAGAATAAAAGTATTTACTGAATCAGTAAATGCTGAGGGAGTGGAGGTTTAAACTCTGACATTTGTGAGAGTTTGGTCTCCCCTCTTCTATTTTGTTTTTAAATAGGGGTGAAAAGACTTTTTGCTTCTATTTAAAAATAAAATAAGGAGATCAAATCATGAATCTTTTGATTATGGGCTTACCTGGTGCAGGTAAGGGAACTCAAGCAGCAAAAATCGTAGAACAATTCCATGTTGCACATATCTCAACAGGTGATATGTTCCGCGCTGCTATGGCAAATCAAACTGAAATGGGTGTTCTTGCTAAGTCATACATTGACAAGGGTGAATTGGTTCCTGATGAAGTTACAAATGGAATCGTAAAAGAACGTCTTTCACAAGATGATATTAAAGAAACAGGATTCTTGTTGGATGGTTACCCACGTACAATCGAACAAGCTCATGCCTTGGACAAAACATTGGCTGAACTTGGCATTGAACTAGAAGGTGTTATCAACATTGAAGTGAATCCAGATAGCCTCTTGGAACGTTTGAGTGGCCGTATCATCCACCGCGTAACTGGAGAAACTTTCCACAAGGTCTTTAACCCACCAGTTGACTATAAAGAAGAAGATTACTACCAACGTGAAGATGATAAGCCTGAGACAGTGAAACGTCGTTTGGATGTGAATATTGCTCAAGGAGAACCAATCATTGCTCACTACCGTGCTAAAGGTTTGGTTCATGACATTGAAGGTAATCAAGATATCAATGATGTCTTCTCAGATATCGAAAAAGTATTGACAAATTTGAAATAAAGCGCTTTTCACACTTGCAAAAATCCGCTACAAATGTTATACTGAGATAGTCTGACTTATAATTGTTGTCTCTGTGTCTAGAGGCATCGAATCGAAATTTATGGAGGTGCTTTTGCGTGGCAAAAGACGATGTGATTGAAGTTGAAGGCAAAGTAGTTGATACAATGCCGAATGCAATGTTTACGGTTGAACTTGAAAATGGACATCAGATTTTAGCAACAGTTTCTGGTAAAATTCGTAAAAACTATATTCGTATTTTAGCGGGAGATCGTGTTACTGTCGAAATGAGTCCATATGACTTGACACGTGGACGTATCACTTACCGCTTTAAATAATCGAAAAACTTGGAGGGATAAGAAATGAAAGTAAGACCATCGGTCAAACCAATTTGCGAATACTGTAAAGTTATTCGTCGTAATGGTCGTGTTATGGTAATTTGCCCAGCAAATCCAAAACACAAACAACGTCAAGGATAAGATAGAAAGGAGAAAACATGGCTCGTATTGCTGGAGTTGACATTCCAAATGACAAACGCGTAGTAATCTCATTGACTTATGTTTATGGTATCGGACTTGCAACATCTAAGAAAATTTTGGTTGCTGCTGGAATCTCAGAAGATGTTCGTGTACGTGATCTTACATCAGATCAAGAAGATGCTATCCGTCGTGAAGTGGATGCAATCAAAGTTGAAGGTGACCTTCGTCGTGAAGTAAACTTGAACATCAAACGTTTGATGGAAATCGGTTCATACCGTGGTATCCGTCACCGTCGTGGACTTCCTGTCCGTGGACAAAACACTAAAAACAACGCTCGCACTCGTAAAGGTAAAGCTGTTGCGATTGCTGGTAAGAAAAAATAATATAGGAGGTAAAAGTCTTGGCTAAACCAACACGTAAACGTCGTGTGAAAAAGAATATCGAATCTGGTATTGCTCATATTCACGCTACATTTAATAACACTATTGTTATGATTACTGATGTGCATGGTAATGCAATTGCTTGGTCATCAGCTGGTGCTCTTGGTTTCAAAGGTTCTCGTAAATCTACACCATTCGCTGCTCAAATGGCTTCTGAAGCTGCTGCTAAATCTGCACAAGAACACGGTCTTAAATCAGTTGAAGTTACTGTAAAAGGTCCAGGTTCTGGTCGTGAGTCAGCTATTCGTGCGCTTGCTGCCGCTGGTCTTGAAGTAACAGCAATTCGTGATGTGACTCCAGTGCCACACAATGGTGCTCGTCCTCCAAAACGTCGCCGTGTATAATCATCGCATTACACTGCTTTTCGTTTAAGAGGGAGTAACTAAATGATCGAGTTTGAAAAACCAAATATAACAAAAATTGATGAAAATAAAGATTATGGCAAGTTTGTAATCGAACCACTTGAACGTGGCTACGGTACAACTCTTGGTAACTCTCTTCGTCGTGTACTTCTAGCTTCTCTACCAGGAGCAGCTGTGACATCTATCAACATTGATGGTGTGTTACATGAGTTTGACACAGTTCCAGGTGTTCGTGAAGACGTGATGCAAATCATTCTGAACATTAAAGGAATTGCAGTGAAATCGTACGTTGAAGACGAAAAAATCATCGAACTGGATGTTGAAGGTCCTGCTGAAGTAACAGCTGGAGACATTTTGACAGATAGCGATATTGAAATTGTAAATCCAGATCATTATCTCTTTACAATCGGTGAAGGTTCTTCTCTAAAAGCGACTATGACTGTTAACAGTGGTCGTGGATATGTGCCTGCAGATGAAAACAAAAAGGATAATGCACCAGTTGGGACACTTGCTGTAGATTCTATTTATACACCAGTTACCAAAGTCAACTATCAAGTTGAACCTGCTCGTGTAGGTAGCAACGATGGTTTTGACAAACTAACCCTTGAAATCTTGACAAATGGAACAATTATTCCAGAAGATGCTTTAGGGCTTTCAGCACGTATTTTGACAGAACATCTTGATTTGTTTACAAATCTTACTGAGATTGCTAAGTCAACTGAAGTGATGAAAGAAGCTGATACTGAATCTGACGACCGTATTTTGGATCGTACGATTGAGGAACTGGACTTGTCTGTGCGTTCATACAACTGTTTGAAACGTGCCGGTATCAATACTGTGCATGACTTGACAGAAAAATCTGAAGCAGAGATGATGAAAGTACGAAATCTTGGACGCAAGAGTTTGGAAGAAGTGAAATTCAAACTTATTGATTTGGGTCTTGGATTAAAAGATAAATAAAGGAGGAATAAATGGCTTACCGTAAACTAGGACGCACTAGCTCACAACGTAAAGCAATGCTTCGCGATTTGACAACTGACCTTTTGATCAACGAATCAATCGTGACAACTGAAGCTCGTGCTAAAGAAATCCGTAAAACTGTTGAAAAAATGATTACTCTAGGTAAACGTGGTGATTTGCATGCACGTCGTCAAGCAGCTGCTTTCGTACGTAATGAAATCGCATCTGAAAACTATGATGAAGCAACTGACAAGTACACTTCTACTACAGCACTTCAAAAATTGTTCTCAGAAATCGCACCTCGTTATGCTGAACGTAACGGTGGATACACTCGTATCCTTAAAACTGAACCACGTCGTGGTGATGCAGCGCCAATGGCGATCATCGAATTAGTATAAAATCATCAATTTTGTTGAGTGTTATGATGATGGAGTCTTGTGCTCTTAGTCTAGCTCTGGTCTACCGCTAGGATTTCGGTCCTAGCGGGAACACTCATCATAAGTTGGGATAGTAGACGCTTGTTTACGAAATTGTTTTTTTGCTTAAGAACAACTTCGTAAGCAGGCGTTTTTGAGTATTTTCGTTAGAATTATGCTATACTATTTGAAAAGAATCCTGTTTAATGTTCAGGTTTCCTATTAAAAGAAGAATTGGAGTTTGCTTATGAAAGCGATTATAACTGTTGTTGGTAAAGATAAATCTGGAATTGTTGCAGGTGTTTCTGGTAAAATTGCAGAATTGGGTTTGAATATTGATGATATCTCTCAAACTGTTTTGGATGAATATTTCACGATGATGGCTGTCGTCTCAAGTGATGAAAAGCAAGATTTTACTTATCTTCGTAATGAATTTGAAGCTTTTGGTCAAACTTTGAATGTGAAAATTAATATTCAAAGTGCTGCGATTTTTGAAGCTATGTATAATATCTAGGAGGTGCACATGGATATTAGACAAGTTACTGAAACCATCGCCATGATTGAGGAGCAAAACTTCGATATCAGAACCATTACCATGGGGATTTCCCTTCTGGACTGTATCGATCCAGATATCAATCGTGCTGCAGAGAAAATTTATCAAAAGCTTACGACCAAGGCGGCTAATTTAGTGGCTGTTGGGGATGAAATTGCAGCTGAGTTGGGAATTCCAATCGTTAATAAGCGTGTATCGGTGACTCCTATTTCTCTGATTGGTGCGGCGACTGACGCAACAGACTATGTTGTTCTGGCAAAAGCGCTTGATAAGGCTGCGAAAGAGATTGGTGTGGACTTTATTGGTGGTTTCTCTGCCTTGGTACAAAAGGGTTATCAAAAGGGAGATGAGATTCTCATCAATTCTATTCCTCGTGCTTTGGCAGAAACGGATAAGGTCTGCTCTTCAGTCAATATCGGTTCAACCAAGTCTGGTATTAATATGACGGCTGTGGCAGATATGGGACGTATTATCAAGGATACGGCAACTCTATCCGATATGGGCGCAGCCAAGTTGGTTGTATTTGCTAATGCGGTTGAAGACAATCCGTTTATGGCAGGTGCTTTCCACGGTGTTGGGGAAGCAGATGTTATCATCAATGTCGGGGTTTCTGGTCCTGGTGTGGTGAAGCGTGCCTTGGAAAAAGTTCGTGGGGAGAGCTTTGATGTAGTAGCTGAAACGGTCAAGAAGACTGCCTTTAAAATTACTCGTATCGGTCAATTGGTTGGTCAGATGGCAAGCGAGAGATTAGGTGTGGAATTTGGTATTGTTGACTTGAGTTTGGCGCCAACCCCTGCGGTTGGAGACTCTGTGGCACGTGTCCTTGAGGAAATGGGACTAGAAACAGTTGGCACGCATGGAACGACGGCTGCCTTGGCTCTCTTGAACGACCAAGTTAAGAAGGGCGGAGTGATGGCCTGCAACCAAGTTGGTGGTTTGTCTGGTGCCTTTATCCCTGTTTCAGAGGATGAAGGAATGATTGCTGCAGTGCAAAATGGCTCTCTTAATCTGGAAAAACTAGAAGCTATGACGGCTATCTGTTCCGTTGGCTTGGATATGATTGCCATTCCGGAGGATACACCTGCTGAAACCATTGCGGCTATGATTGCAGATGAAGCTGCAATTGGTGTCATTAACATGAAAACAACAGCTGTTCGTATCATTCCAAAAGGAAAAGAAGGCGATATGATTGAGTTTGGTGGCCTATTAGGAACTGCGCCTGTTATGAAAGTCAATGGGGCTTCGTCTGTTGATTTCATTTCTCGTGGAGGGCAAATCCCAGCACCAATTCATAGTTTTAAAAATTAAAAAAATAGGAGAAATTTTAAGTTCTATTTAAGGTTAGCTGTGTATACTATAATCATTAAATAAAGACCTCCTAATATTATTTGAAACAGATAACTCTGATTTAGTTTGAATTGGATTTTCATCTAATATCTTTATTTAATAGAACTCCTAAACTTTTTCATAATAATCTCCTGCAAAAGTCGCCTGTATGGGTGGCTTTTGTTTTATCATCCATGATATAATAGAAGCAAACGGAGGACGGAAAATGGTAAAAGTACGATTGTATTTGGTACGTCATGGCAAGACCATGTTTAACACGATTGGTCGCGCGCAAGGTTGGAGCGATACTCCCTTAACAGCTGAAGGTGAGCGAGGGATTCAAGAATTAGGGATTGGTTTGCGAGAATCTGGTCTACAGTTTGAGCGTGCTTATTCGAGTGATTCTGGTCGTACCATTCAGACTATGGGAATCATACTTGACGAACTTGGCCTGCAAGGGAAAATCCCTTATCGCATGGACAAGCGTATCAGAGAATGGTGTTTTGGCAGCTTTGATGGAGCCTACGATGGCGATCTTTTCATGGGCATCATTCCTCGTATCTTTAATGTGGACCATGTTCACCAATTGTCTTATGCTGAACTGGCTGAGGGCTTGGTAGAGGTTGACACAGCTGGTTGGGCTGAAGGCTGGGAAAAACTCAGTGGCCGAATCAAGGAGGGCTTTGAAGCGATTGCCAAAGAAATGGAAGAGCAGGGTGGGGGCAATGCCCTCGTTGTCAGCCACGGAATGACCATTGGAACCATTGTTTATCTGATTAATGGCATGCATCCTCATGGTCTCGATAATGGTAGTGTGACCATCCTTGAATATGAGGACGGCCAGTTTAGCGTTGAAGTTGTCGGCGATCGTAGTTACCGAGAACTAGGACGTGAGAAGATGGAGGAAGCCTCTATTTAATCAGTCTAGACTTGCTTGCCATGAGCTAGGGATTTGATAGGGATATCAAGATAAGAAAAAACAGCCGAGGGTAATCCTTTCGGCTGTTTTTGATGGGGAAAACTAAAGTGTAATGCTATTGCTTTTAGAGATTTTCATAAACAAGAGCAAGGAACCTACTGTTAGAACAGTCAGGATAGTTGACAAGGCTGCGGCTACACCGTAATTTCCTCTGAGAACCTCTGTATAAATGGCTACAGTCATTGTTCTTGTTTTGACATTGTAGAGGAGGATAGAAGTAGAGAGTTCTGAAATCATTGTGACCCAAGATAGGATAGCTCCAGAAATAATACCAGATAGCATCATTGGAGTTGTAATCTTGGCAAAGGTATTGAGACGACTACTTCCTAAGCTCTCAGCGGCTTCTTCAATACTTGGTGCTATTTGTTGCAAGCTAGCAACAGATGAGCGAATCGTATAAGGTAATCTTCTGACAGATAGGGACATAATCAAGATGAAAGCTGTTCCTGTAATCATAAGAAATCCACTTCCAAATAGACCGGTATTGAAGGAAGAAATGAAGGCAATCCCTAGAACGGTTCCTGGTACAATATAAGGGACCATACTGAGGCTGTCAATTAAGTTTGTAAACAAATTCCGTTTTCTAACGGCTAGGTAGGAGATAAATGTTGCAAATAAAACAACTAGAACTAAGGCAATCAAAGGGATACGAATGGTATTGAAAATAGCAGATCCCATACGATTGAAAGCTACCTTGTAACTGTTTAGAGAATAACCTTTGACAAATACCATACCTGATGTTTTTAGGAAAGAAGTATAAATCAAGTAGACTTGAGGTAGAACAGAGAACAAGATAATTCCGTAGACTGTTGCATAAATGGCAACCATTTTTCCTTTTGTAGTTTTTTTAGGCTCGATTGGATGGAGCGAATTCATGCTGAAACTGTAGCGATTTGAAATGTATTTTTGGATAAGGAAAATTGCCAAGGCGATGATAATCGCCATAATTGCTAAAGCAGATGCAAAAGCAGAATTTCCTCCAACCTCGCTAATGAATTGGGTATAAATCAAGACCGGGAAAGTCCGATATCCTTCACCAATTAACATCGGTGTTCCAAAGTCTGAGAATGCTCTCATAAATACAAGCAGGGCAGCCGCTAGTAAGGTTGGAACTAGGAGAGGTAAAACAACCGTTACGATACGCTTAAATCCGAAGGACCCCATGCTTTCAGCTGCTTCAAGTAGAGAATTGTCAATACTCTTCATTGTCCCAGCAACGTATAAAAATACCAGTGGGAATAGTTGAAGTGTAAAGACAAGTACAATTCCTTTGAATCCATAAATATCGATAGCTGGAAGATGAAGGGAATTTGTCAGGAATTTAGTAATGACCCCATTTCGTCCCAGCAAGAGAATCCAGGAGTAGGCTCCTACGAAAGGAGCTGACATGGAAGCAATGATAATCAATATTTGTAGAAATTTCTTTCCCTTGAAGTCATACATGGAAAAGAGGTAAGCTAATAAGGTTCCTACAACCAAGGAAGTGACAGTAGCGGTAATGGAAACCTTGAAACTATTGACGAGTGTCTCAGAGTAGTAGGCTTTACTAAAGAAAGTGACAAAATTAGCTAGTGAGAATTGTCCTTCATGTATGAGTGCTT
The DNA here is from genome assembly GCA_905221095.1 of bacterium. GTDB lineage: Bacteria > Bacillota > Bacilli > Lactobacillales > Streptococcaceae > Streptococcus. The sequence goes on along the minus strand of CAJNBV010000001.1, from coordinate 152,590 downwards.
GCTTGAGCACGGTAACGATAGGATACACGAGAAAGACAAGATAGGTAAGAAAGATGAAGAAAGAGGAGGCTGTCCAAATATTTAGTTTTTTACGTTCCATGGTTGACTCCTTTTATCAGGTTTTTAGAACCATCTGCAGAAAAGACGTTTAATTTTTGAGTATTAATTCGTAGACGAATACGATCGCCTTTTTGTAGATCTTCTTCAAAAGTTGATTCTTCGCTAACTTGAATTTTTGAGGCAAAGCCTGTCTCGATGAAATATTCAGTATTCAGTCCAAGATAGACGCTATCGCTAATAGTTCCTTCAATATCTCCAGATTCATCTTTGATAAACTCTTCAGGACGAATGCTTACATGAATAGCTTGTTCCTCAGCCTGATCAAGGGCTGGCATTCGAAGGGCATAGCCATCTGAAAAGACGATATAAGCGCCGTCGCTCCGTTTTTCGAGATTGGCAGGGATGATATTTGTGCGTCCGATAAAGGTTGCTACAAACTCATTAGCTGGTTTATGATAGAGTTCTTTTGGTCGGCCGATTTGTTGGATCACCCCATCTTTCATAACAGCAATTTGATCTGAAATAGCCATGGCTTCTTCCTGGTCGTGGGTTACATAAACGGTTGTAATTCCCACTTCGTGTTGGATTTCCCGAATGGCTTGACGCATATCCAAGCGAAGTTTGGCATCTAGGTTACTAAGTGGCTCGTCCATGAGGAGAACACTTGGATTAACAGCTAAGGCGCGTGCCAAGGCGACACGTTGTTGTTGTCCACCACTAAGTTTATCGGGCTTCCGATCCGCATATTGGGCAATTTGCATGAGTTCAAGATACTTGTTGGTCTGTTGAATCAATTCTTCTTTTGGAACCTTCTTTTGCTTGAGACCAAAAGCGACATTATCTCGGACAGTCAAATGTGGGAAAATAGCGTAGTTTTGGAACACCATCCCGATATTGCGTTTGCTGGGTTCCATATTATTGATTTTTGTATCATCGAAGTAAAACTCTCCACCTTCGATACTATTGAAACCTGCAATCATACGAAGAAGAGTCGTTTTCCCACACCCTGAAGGCCCAAGAAGGGTAAAGAGACTTCCTTTTGGAATTGTAATGTTCAAATTCTCAATAACAGGGACATCGTGGTAGATTTTTTTGGCGTTAATAATTTTGATCTCACTCATAGTGAACCTCTTTTACTGTTTAGATTGGATATCTGTAAAGACTTCGTTGTATTTCTTAACGATATCTGATTTATTTTTGATGACATAATCATAATCTTCAGTGAGTGTTTTGATTTTGTCAATTGGTTTCATATTTTCGCTTGTTTTAGCATTTTTACGAACAGGACGGTTAGTAGTGGTTGTACCAAGTGTATCTTGTACTTCTTGAGAGATAATGAAATCGATAAATTTCTTGGCATTTTCCATGTTTTTAGCTTTTTTAACGATAGCAGCACTAGCAGGTAGGAAGACGGTTCCTTCTTTTGGATAGACTACCTTAATGTTAGCTCCGTCATTTAAGAGTTTAACTGCTGGATCTTCATAAGAGAGACCAACAGCCATTTCTCCGTCAGCGACTGCTTTATAGACACCAGATGAGCTTGAACCGATTTTACCATCAATAAGTGTGAAGAGATCTTTTACATAAGACCAAGCTTTATCGTCTTTGTAACCACCTTGAGCTTGTAGCATATTTGTTAATTGAGCAAAGGCGCTAGAAGAGTTTGCTGGGTCAGCAGTTGCGATTTTTCCTTTTAGTTCAGGTTTGAGAAGGTCGCTATATCCTTCGATGTTCATGCCTTTCGTTAAATCAGGATTGACGATTAAAACACTACCATCCAGTGTATAAGGCGTAGAGTAGCCAGTTGTGTTTTGATATTCTTTGATAACATTATCATTTTCTTTTGAAGTATAGTTTTCAAAGAGTTCTCCGTGGGTAGCATATTGCGTATAAGAACCACCAAAGATGACATCGGCTACAGGAGCTTCTTTTTCTGACTCTAGTTTTTTGAAAAGTTCTCCAGTGCCAGCTTGAATCAGTTCTACTTTGATACCATATTTTTCTTCAAAGGCAGGAATAGTTGCTCCGATTAAGCCCTCTGAGTTTGGTGAATAAACGACTAGCGAACCGCCGTCTCCTTTATCAGATGAACCGCCATCGGCAGATTCATTAGAAGAACAAGCAGCAAGACCCAAAAGAGCTAGTCCGCAAGCAGCATAATACATCCATTTCTTTTTCATGATGGATACCTCCGTTATGTTATTTAAGTTTATTTTAAAATAATGTAAGCGTTTTTAAAACCGATAATTCTATTCTATTAGAGTAAAATTCTCTACAAAAACGGAAGTAATCTTTTTGACTTTATAGTAGGGTTTGATAGTTAAGCATTGGAAAGTCAAATGTTATTTTTTAGATTGGATATCTGTAAAAATATCATTGTACTTTTTAAGAATGGCAGATTTGTTTTTTATGACATAATCGGAATCTTCAGTGGCAATATTGATTTCTGTCATAGCCTTCATATTTTTATTGGTTTTAGCATTTTTACGAATGGGTCTGATTGTAGTTTCAGTTCCTAGCTTATCTTGGATTTCTTGAGAAAGGAGGAAATCGATAAATTTCTTGGCGTTTTCCATGTGTTTGGCATTTTTAACGATAGCCGCGTTACCAGGTAAAAAGACGGTTCCTTCTTTTGGATAAATGACTTTTACATCAACCCCATCATTTAAGAGTTTTAAGGCAGGATCTTCATAGGTGAGTCCTACGGCCATTTCTCCATCGGCGACAGCTTTGTAAACATTTGAAGAACTAGATGCAATCTTTCCATCTACTAGGGTAAAGAGATTTTTCACATAGTTCCAAGCTTGTTCATTTTCGTATCCACCTTGATCGACAAGCATGTTTGTTAATTGTGCAAAGGCGCTAGAAGCATTACTTGGATCAGCAGTAGCGATTTTTCCTTTTAATTTAGGATTGAGTAGATCATTGTAGCCTTCAATTTTAATATCTTTTGTAAGAGCTGAATTGGCAATGATGACACTGACATCAAGTGTATAAGGCGTGTAGAATCCGGTTTTATTTTGATATTCAGGGATTATCTGGTCGTTCTCTTGAGAAATATAAGGTTCAAAAAGATTTTCGTTAGAAGAGAAGAGGGCGTAGGAGCCTCCGAAAATGACATCGGCTACAGGCGATTCTTTTTCAGCCTCAGCTTTTTTGAACAATTCACCAGTGCTGGCTTGTACTAAGTCAACCTTAATACCATATTTTTCTTCGAAGGCTGGGATTGTTTCTTCGATAAGGTCTTCAGGGTTAGGCGAGTAGACAACCAAAGTGTTATCTGAATCTTTTTCAGCGCTAGTTTCAGCTTTTATAGGTGAAGAACATCCTGATAAAGAAAGGAATATCCAGCTACAAGAGAGAAAGAATAGTATTTTTTTCATAAGTATCTCCTTTTTACGAACATTTTCTCTACCTAGATTGTTAATGTTTTTAAATTGTAGAGTTCTACAGGATATAATAAAAACCTTAAAGAAATCTAAAACGAGAAATAGGAAATGGGTGTCTCGAGCAAGGATGGGTAAACTGTAGCTGGGATTGCGATGAGAAGTATAAAATAAAAAGATTGCTACAATAGAGTTGAGCAATCCTTTTACATCAATGGTTTTTATCCATGAGTTTTAATTCTTTTGGAGAAATATGGAGATACTTTTTAAAAACTTTGGCAAAATATTTATAGTCTGAAAATCCAACTTGTTCAGAGATATCGCTTAAGGGAGAATTAGGGGATTCAGCCATTTTATCTATAGCTTGCTTGAGGCGGTAGCGTAAGATATATTCATTTAGCGTCATTGGGAAGTCTTCTTTGATAACCTTGTATAGATAACTTTCGCTATACCCTAGATTCTCTGCAATGGTAGAAATGGTAAAGTGCATGCAGTAGTGTTGATGAACAAATTCCAGAATTTGCTGAATGATTTGGTTTTGTGTATCGACTTGTTGGATAGAGGTGAGTAAAGTTTGATATTCTTCTAAAAAAGGAGTTTCTTGATAAGTGTTAGCTCGTAATCGCAAAACAATTTTTTGAAGACATTCTGTCAATTCCTTGGTATCAATTGGTTTGGATAGAAAATCAACTGCCCCATATTGCATGGCTTTTTTGGCATTTTGAAAATCGTTATAACCTGATAAGATAACTTTTTCATAGGAGAGAGTACGAGTGGCTTCAAACATCATAAAAGCATCCATAATTGGCATGGTGATGTCTGTTAAAACAATGTGAGGCTCTTTTTCTTGAATGAGTTTCATACCCTCTTGACCGTGGCTGGCAGTTCCTACGACTTGGATGCCTAAGGCAGAGTAGTCTACGGCAATCTCTAGCCATTTTCGAATGAGGTGTTCATCTTCTACGATGATGAGCTTAAACATGAGTTAGTCCTTTCGTTACAAATTTTACCCAAGTTTCTCCTTGGCGATTGACTCCTAAATCTAGCTGGACATCAGAAAAGAAATTGCTCAATCGTTTGTAGCTGTTAACGATACCATGCTGGGTATGTGGGCTTTCTAAAGAGTCTAAAATAGCGAGTCGCTCTTGTTTTGTGAGTCCTCCAGCATTATCCTTGACTAAAAAAGTCAGAGAATCTTCTTCCAAGGTAATGTGGATATCAATATGAAGATCAATACGGTATTGCATCCCATATTTTATAGCATTTTCTACTAGAGGAAGCAAGAAAAGTTTAGGGATAGGCTGATTATCGACAGTTTCTGGACAGACAATACCATAAGAAAAGTGCTCAAAACGAATCTTATGAATAATCAGGTAATCCTCTATAATCTTTAAATCCTGACAAATGGTTGTTTCTTTTTCTAAATCAGTGATACTGTAGCGAAGAATGCGCGTGAGGTTTTGGATTAGGTCTTGTGTGAGAGCGGCATCCATTAAAGAAGTGATTTTAATCGTCTCAAGTGTATTGTAGAGAAAATGAGGATTGAACTGAGCTTCTAGCATTTTTCTTTCAAAAATCCACTTTTCTTTTTCTATGGTCAACATTTTCTGATGAAGTTGATCTAATTCGTACAACATATTGTTAATTTTTTCTGCCATAAACTCAAACTCATCACCTGTTTGTAGAGAAAGCCTTTTTTCTGCTTGTTTAGGAATTTCTTGAAGTTGGTAAACCAAACTTTCAATAGGAACAGCATTGTGTGTGGCAATTTTATGAGCAATTCGTCTTGCTTGCCAAAAGTAGAGGAAGAATATACATAAGGTGAGGACGGAGGCTAGGCCGAGTAAGCTAGGAATGGGAAAGAAGGATTGAAAAGTATAGATTGAAAAAATAGCACCGACTTTTTCTTTTTGAACAATAAGCGGTTCGTTCGCATACCAGTGGGTGCGAGAGTGTAGGAGTTTTTCATCAAATTTTTCAAGAGTGGAGCGAGTGAACTGATTTGTATTGTTAGAAAATATATTTCCAAAGCTATCGGTAATGATGTATTTGGAATTGATCATTGGGAAACTTGAGATGAAATCATTCTCATTTACGAAAGCAATAGTATAGGCCTTAACTCGTTGGTTTTGAAGTAGTGGTTTGATAAAGAGTGTGTAGTGTTGCTTGTCTGAAGAGAGTGCAATTTTTTCTGTCACTTTTTCTTGAGAAGGATTTTGAATGAGTAATTTTAGATAGTAGGGAGATAAAATACTTTCTTGATGATTTCGATTGGTACTAAATAGTAATTCACCTGTATCACTTAGGATAATGAGGTCAGAACTAAGTTTTAATTTAGCTTTTGTCTCGTAAAATAAGCTAAAGACTTCTCGCTCTGTGTGTTTGCCATCCAAAAATCCAGGAATCATTTTATGGTTCATAGTAGTCAGGAGCTCATTATTTGCTTCTTTCATTTCTTGAACCTGTTTGACAATCTGTCTCGTATCTTTGGAGAGTTGTTGCTTTTGTAAAAAATAGGAAAAACCAAAAAGTAAAATGAGTAGTAAAAGAGAGGTCACAAAAGCTGCGATAGAGCTTCTATGGAGAATTTCTTTTTGGAGAGATTTTTTAAAGGAATGAGACATCCGCTACCTCCTTGGAAGGGTTTTCTGTTATAAGTATAGCAGTTTAAAAATTCTAGAGCAAGGTAAAATAGAAAAGTATAGAATAGAACGAGACCAAATTCCCTCAAAAATGGTATAATAGTAACATCACAAAATTGGAGAGAGACCATGAGTTTTTACAATCATAAAGAAATTGAGCCTAAGTGGCAGGGCTACTGGGCAGAACATCATACATTTAAGACTGGAACGGATGCATCAAAACCGAAGTTTTATGCTCTCGATATGTTCCCTTATCCGTCTGGAGCGGGTCTGCACGTAGGGCACCCAGAAGGCTACACAGCAACCGATATCCTCAGCCGTTACAAACGTGCGCAAGGCTACAATGTCCTTCACCCAATGGGATGGGATGCTTTTGGTTTGCCTGCAGAGCAATACGCTATGGATACGGGGAATGACCCAGCAGAATTTACAGCTGAAAACATTGCCAACTTCAAACGCCAAATCAATGCGCTTGGATTTTCTTACGACTGGGATCGTGAAGTCAATACCACAGATCCAAATTACTACAAGTGGACACAATGGATTTTCACTAAGCTTTACGAAAAAGGCTTGGCCTATGAAGCGGAAGTGCCAGTAAACTGGGTTGAAGAGTTGGGAACAGCCATCGCAAACGAAGAAGTTCTTCCTGATGGAACTTCTGAGCGTGGAGGCTATCCAGTTGTCCGTAAACCAATGCGTCAATGGATGCTTAAAATCACAGCCTATGCAGAGCGCTTGCTTAATGACTTGGATGAGTTGGATTGGCCAGAATCTATCAAGGACATGCAACGCAACTGGATTGGGAAATCAACTGGTGCCAATGTAACATTTAAAGTTAAGGGAACAGATAAGGAATTCACAGTCTTTACTACTCGTCCTGATACCCTTTTCGGTGCGACTTTCACTGTCTTGGCTCCTGAGCATGAACTAGTAGATGCTATCACAAGTCCAGAGCAAGCAGAGGCTGTAGCAGCTTACAAACACCAAGCCAGCCTCAAGTCTGACTTGGCTCGTACCGACCTTGCTAAAGAAAAAACTGGTGTTTGGACTGGTGCTTATGCTATCAACCCTGTCAATGGCAAGGAAATTCCAATCTGGATTGCGGACTATGTTCTTGCTAGCTATGGGACAGGTGCGGTAATGGCTGTACCTGCCCACGACCAACGTGACTGGGAATTTGCCAAACAATTTGACCTTCCAATCGTAGAAGTACTTGAAGGTGGGAACGTAGCAGAAGCTGCCTACACAGAAGATGGACTTCATGTCAATTCAGACTTCCTAGATGGATTGAACAAAGAAGATGCAATTGCTAAGATTGTGGCTTGGTTGGAAGAAAAAGGCTGTGGACAAGAGAAGGTGACCTACCGTCTCCGCGACTGGCTCTTTAGTCGTCAACGTTACTGGGGTGAGCCAATTCCAATCATTCATTGGGAAGATGGAACTTCAACGGCTGTCCCTGAAAATGAATTGCCACTTGTCTTGCCTGTAACCAAGGATATCCGCCCTTCAGGTACTGGTGAAAGTCCATTGGCTAACTTGACAGACTGGCTTGAAGTGACTCGTGAAGATGGTGTCAAAGGTCGTCGTGAAACTAATACCATGCCACAATGGGCAGGTTCAAGCTGGTACTATCTCCGCTATATTGATCCACACAATACTGAGAAATTGGCTGATGAGGATCTTCTCAAACAATGGTTGCCAGTAGATATCTACGTGGGTGGTGCAGAGCATGCTGTACTTCACTTGCTTTACGCTCGTTTCTGGCATAAATTCCTCTATGACCTCAGTGTTGTTCCAACTAAGGAACCATTCCAAAAACTCTTTAACCAAGGGATGATTTTGGGGACAAGTTACCGTGACCATCGTGGTGCGCTTGTGGCAACCGACAAGGTTGAAAAACGTGATGGTTCCTTCTTCCATGTGGAAACAGGAGAGGAGTTGGAGCAAGCACCAGCCAAGATGTCTAAATCTCTTAAGAACGTTGTCAACCCAGACGATGTGGTGGAACAATACGGTGCCGATACCCTTCGTGTTTATGAAATGTTCATGGGCCCACTTGATGCTTCAATCGCTTGGTCAGAAGAAGGTCTGGAAGGAAGTCGTAAATTCCTTGACCGTGTTTACCGTTTGATTACAAGTAAGGAAATTATTGCGGAAAACAATGGCGCTCTTGACAAGGTTTATAACGAAACCGTTAAAGCTGTCACAGAGCAAATCGAGTCTATGAAATTCAACACAGCAATTGCCCAACTTATGGTCTTTGTCAACGCGGCTAACAAGGAAGACAAGCTCTATGTTGACTATGCCAAAGGATTTATCCAATTGATTGCCCCATTTGCACCTCACTTGGCAGAAGAACTCTGGCAAACTGTTGCGGCAACAGGTGAATCAATTTCTTATGTAGCTTGGCCAACATGGGATGAAAGCAAATTAGTTGAAGACGAAATCGAAATCGTTGTCCAAATCAAAGGGAAAGTCCGTGCCAAACTCATGGTCGCTAAAGACTTGTCACGCGAAGAATTACAAGAAATTGCTCTCGCTGATGAAAAAGTCAAAGCAGAAATTGACGGTAAGGACATCGTGAAAGTGATTAGTGTACCAAATAAATTGGTTAATATTGTTGTGAAATAACCAATTTATTTGCTGATTTCCAACCTCAAACAGTTTCCCAAACTGTTTGAGCCAACTAAACTCGTTAATATCGTTGTGAAATAAGATAGGAATCCTTCAGAGTAGAATCTGGAGGATTTTTTGAATCTTCTTATGAAAGTATGGTATACTATGGACAACTATAAAGTTTGAAAAGTGAATCAAGGAGAAAGTTATGCCAGTAAACGAATATGGTCAGATGATTGGGGAGCCAATGGAAGGTTATACACCAGGTGAATTGCCTGCTATTGATCTCTTAGAAGGGCGTTATGCTCGGATAGAGGCTCTTTCGGTGGAAAAGCATGCGGAGGATTTGCTAGCTGTTTATGGCCCTGATACGCCTCAGGAGATGTGGACCTACCTCTTTCAGGAACCAGTGTCAGATATGGAGGAGCTGGTTATCGTTTTAAATCAGATGTTGGCTCGTAAGGATCGCTTTTATTATGCAATTATAGACAAGGAAACTGGTAAGGCCTTGGGAACTTTTTCTCTCATGCGCATTGACCAGAATAACCGAGTAATAGAAGTGGGCGCTGTCACTTTTTCTCCAGAGCTCAGGGGAACACGTATAGGGACAGAGGCTCAGTATCTCCTAGCGCGATATGTTTTTGAGGAGCTTAACTATCGTCGCTACGAATGGAAATGTGATTCTCTTAATCTGCCATCCAGACGAGCTGCGGAGCGTTTGGGATTTGTCTATGAAGGAACCTTCCGTCAGGCAGTCGTTTATAAGGGGCGTACGAGGGATACGGATTGGTTGTCTATGATTGATAAGGACTGGCCCCAAGTCAAAGCTCGATTGGAAGCATGGTTGGCGCCTGAAAATTTTGATAAAAATGGACGACAGTATAAGAGCTTGAGAGGACTCTAAGAGGTGATGACATGATAACTATTAGAAAGCAAGAAATTGTCAAGCTAGAGGATGTTTTGCATCTCTATCAGGCTGTCGGTTGGACAAATTATACCGATCAATCAGAGATGCTGGAGCAGGCCTTATCTCATTCATTAGCGATTTATGTGGCGCTTGATGGTGATGCTGTGGTGGGCTTGATTCGTTTGGTTGGAGATGGATTCTCATCAGTATTGGTTCAGGATTTAATCGTTTTACCTATCTATCAGCGTCAAGGGATTGGTAGTGCCCTAATGAAAGAGGCTTTAGAGGATTACAAAGATGCCTATCAAGTTCAGCTGGTGACGGAACAGACAGAAAGAACCTTGAAATTCTATCGTTCTATAGGCTTTGAAAGTTTATCCACCTATAATTGTATAGGAATGACTTGGGTAAATCGAGAAAAATAACAAAACTTGTTTTTTCTTAAGCAAAGTTTAAGGCTGGTTTAGTATTATATAACCATTAAATAAAGACCTCCTAACTTTATTTAATGAAATCCTAAAACTTTTTTCATCATAATCTCCTAATGAAGTCACCCAATCAGGTGACTTTTTTGTGGGGTGAGGTGATGGTAATAGAAATTTTTTGAAAAATGGTAGAATTTGAGAAAAGTTAAGCTAGTTTTAAGCTTTGTCTTGTATCATATAGTTATTAAATAAAGACCTCCTAACTTTATTTAATAAAATCCTAAACTTTTCTTTTTCATAATAATCTCCCTTAACTCCACCCAATCAGGTGGAGTTTTTTGGCTCTATTTCAGAATTTTGGGAACTATTCTAAAAATAATTTTCCGATATTTTCCGGTATTTTTTGGATTTTGGTCGGGGAATTGGCGGGGACTTTTTTAGGAAATATGACTAAGAAATAGGTTTGCTGTTACTTCAGCTACTTCAAACTCAATTTGCTTGTAAGTGACTGTTAATTGAAGGACTGGAACTGCTGTAATAATGATTTTGCTTGTCCAGTAGCGGCGTATTAAATGAGGAGTGACATGTAAGATTGTCTCTTCGTTTACTAAATCAAAATTTCTATGAAATTGATAGAATCCCTAACTTTCTCTTAAACTTGAAAGTCTTGTTGTAAAGCGGTTAAAGATTGAGAAGCTGAGAATGTAAAGTTTTGACAAATTTTGTGAACTGTGGGATAATGGAGAGGAATTAAGGATTAGTTCTATATCATGGACTAGAAAAGACCCCAAGCTCACGACCAAATAAGCTTGGGGTCTTTTTTGACACTATCTATCTTTGTTTAGCCATTTATCGACTAAGCGAAGAACAACACCGACCACAATTGGTCCGATGATAGTTTTAAGGATTAGTTCCATCATGGGCTATCTCACCTCCTTTCGTAGGCGGTGTAGCAGTGCCGTAGAATATTATACCACATAAGTGCTAAAGTCGGGAGTCACCCAATTGGGTGGCTTTTTTGTTTGCGGGCTGGATTTTTGATATAATAGAGCCATGAGTAGAATTTTAGACAATGAGATAATGGGGGATGAAGAGTTAGTAGAACGCACGCTCCGTCCTCAGTACTTACGTGAATATATTGGGCAGGATAAGGTTAAGGATCAGCTTCAAATCTTTATCGAAGCTGCTAAAATGCGGGATGAAGCGCTGGATCATGTGCTCTTATTTGGGCCTCCAGGTTTGGGGAAGACGACCATGGCCTTTGTTATTGCAAACGAACTGGGTGTTAATCTCAAGCAGACGTCGGGTCCTGTTATCGAAAAAGCTGGTGATCTGGTAGCGATTTTGAATGACTTAGAGCCTGGGGATGTCCTCTTTATTGATGAAATTCATCGCTTGCCTATGTCGGTTGAAGAGGTGCTTTATAGCGCGATGGAGGACTTTTACATCGATATCATGATTGGTGCTGGTGAAGGCAGTCGCAGTGTTCATTTGGAGTTGCCACCTTTCACTTTGATTGGTGCGACGACTCGGGCTGGTATGCTTTCCAATCCTCTACGGGCACGTTTTGGGATTACAGGTCATATGGAATACTATGCCCATGCTGACTTAACAGAAATTGTCGAGCGGACGGCAGATATTTTTGAGATGGAAATCACTCATGAGGCAGCATCTGAGTTGGCCTTGCGTAGTCGAGGTACTCCTCGTATTGCCAATCGTCTCCTCAAGCGCGTGCGCGATTTTGCCCAGATTATGGGGAATGGGGTTATCGATGATGTTATTACCGATAAGGCTTTGACCATGCTGGATGTTGACCATGAAGGTTTGGACTATGTGGACCAAAAAATCCTTCGTACCATGATTGAGATGTATGGTGGTGGTCCTGTCGGACTAGGAACACTTTCTGTTAATATTGCTGAGGAGCGTGAGACGGTGGAAGACATGTATGAGCCTTACTTGATTCAAAAAGGTTTTATCATACGAACACGGTCTGGACGGGTTGCAACGGCTAAGGCATATGAACATTTAGGGTATGAATACAGTGAAAAATGAGCAAGAAATCCTAAAAGCTTTCAGAGAAGATTCAGATATAATGACCATTCTGACGATCATCCGAGACCTTGATTTAAAAGACTCGTGGTTGGCAGCAGGTTCGGTACGAAATTTCATCTGGAATCTCTTGTCAGACAGACCAGCTTTTGACCGTGAAACGGATGTGGATGTGATTTTCTTTGATACAGATGTGAGTTATGAAGAAACGCTGGCTATAGAGAACAAGTTGAGAGCGGATTTTCCTCAGTATCAGTGGGAGTTGAAAAATCAGGTCTATATGCACCAGCACAGTCATCATACTGCGCCCTATACCAGCTCTCGTGATGCTATGAGTAAGTATCCAGAACGGTGTACGGCGGTTGGACTGCGCTTGAATGCAGACTCTGCTTTGGAATTCTTTACTCCTTATGGACTAGAGGATATTGTGAATTTTCAAGTTCGTCCAACTCCTCATTTCTTAGAAAATGATGACCGAATGGAACTCTATCAAATCCGGCTATCTAAGAAAAATTGGCAGGAAAAATGGGAAAATTTGATTTTTAAAAATACTTAAGGAAACTTTAAGCTAAGAAGTGTATACTAAGTTCATAAGTTAAGAAGACCTTAACTTAAACTCCTAAAACTTTTTCATAATAATCTCCCTATAAAAAATAGAGTCGCCCAATCAGGCGACTTATTTTTTTGAAAACTGAGCCGGGTGCCTGAGAATAAATAGCTTAGTGATAGAAGAAAATAGGGAAATATGGTATAATGAAACGATAGATTTTTGAATAGGAATAAGATCATGTTTGGATTTTTTAAGAAAGATAAGGCTGTGGAAGTAGAAGTTCCGACACAGGTTCCTGCTCATATCGGCATCATCATGGATGGGAATGGCCGTTGGGCTAAAAAACGTATGCAACCGCGAGTCTTCGGACATAAGGCCGGCATGGAAGCATTGCAAACTGTGACCAAGGCAGCCAACAAACTGGGAGTTAAGGTTATTACGGTTTATGCTTTCTCTACGGAAAACTGGACCCGTCCGGATCAGGAAGTCAAGTTTATCATGAACTTGCCCGTAGAGTTTTATGACAATTATGTCCCTGAATTGCATGCGAATAATGTTAAGATTCAAATGATTGGGGAGACGGACCGCCTGCCTAAGCAAACTTTTGAAGCTTTAACCAAGGCTGAGGAATTGACTAAGAACAACACAGGTTTGATTCTTAACTTTGCTCTTAACTATGGTGGACGTGCTGAGATTACACAGGCGCTTAAGTTGATTTCCCAGGATGTGTTAGATGCCAAAATCAATCCAGGTGACATCACAGAGGAGTTGATCGGCAACTATCTCTTCACCCAGCATTTGCCTAAGGACTTACGAGACCCAGACTTGATTATCCGTACTAGTGGAGAATTACGTTTGAGTAATTTCCTTCCATGGCAGGGGGCCTATAGTGAACTCTATTTTACAGATACCTTGTGGCCTGACTTTGACGAAGTAGCCTTGCAGGAAGCCATTCTTGCCTACAATCGTCGTCATCGCCGATTCGGAGGAGTTTAGGAGGAAATATGACACAGGATTTACAGAAAAGAACCTTGTTTGCAGGGATTGCACTGGCTATTTTTCTACCGATTTTAATGATTGGGGGCCTCTTGCTTCAGATAGCAATTGGAATCATAGCCATGCTAGCTATGCATGAACTTTTGAAGATGAGAGGTCTAGAGACCATGACTATGGAGGGCCTCTTGACCCTCTTTGCCACCTTTGCCTTGACCATTCCCTTGGAGAATTACCTGACTTTTTTGCCAGTTGATGGGAATGTGGTTGCCTATAGTGTGTTGATTTCAATTATGTTAGGAACGACTGTTTTTAGCAAGTCTTATACGATTGAGGATGCTGTTTTCCCTCTGGCTATGAGCTTTTATGTGGGCTTTGGATTTAATGCCTTACTAGATGCTCGTGTCGCAGGTTTGGATAAGGCACTCTTAGCCTTGTGCATCGTCTGGGCGACAGACAGTGGTGCCTATCTTGCTGGGATGAACTATGGGAAACGAAAATTAGCTCCAACGGTTTCTCCTAATAAAACCCTTGAGGGTGCCTTTGGTGGTATTTTGGGTGCGATTTTAGTAACCATCATCTTTATGATGTTTGACAGTACAGTTGCTCTTCCGTATGGAATTTACAAGATGTCAGTCTTTGCTATTTTCTTTAGTGTCGCTGGACAATTTGGTGATTTACTAGAAAGCTCGATTAAGCGTCACTTTGGTGTTAAGGATTCTGGGAAATTTATCCCTGGGCATGGTGGTGTTTTGGATCGTTTCGATAGTATGTTGCTTGTATTTCCAATCATGCACTTATTTGGACTCTTTTAATCAAAAGACGGAGGAAATACTATGCTCGGAATTTTAACCTTTATTCTGGTTTTCGGGATTATTGTGGTGGTGCACGAGTTCGGGCACTTCTACTTTGCCAAGAAATCAGGAATTCTAGTGCGTGAATTTGCTATCGGTATGGGGCCTAAAATCTTTGCTCATATTGGCAAGGATGGGACGGCCTATACCATTCGAATCTTGCCTCTTGGGGGCTATGTTCGCATGGCCGGTTGGGGTGATGATACAACTGAAATCAAGACAGGAACTCCTGTTAGTTTGACCCTTACTGACGACGGTAAGGTTAAACGCATCAATCTTTCAGGTAAAAAATTAGATCAAACGGCTCTTCCTATGCAGGTGACCCAGTTTGACTTTGAAGACAAGCTCTTTATCAAGGGCTTGGTTCTGGAAGAAGAAAAAACATTTTCAGTGGATCATGATGCAACGGTTGTAGAAGCAGATGGAACTGAGGTTCGGATTGCTCCCTTGGATGTTCAATATCAAAATGCAACTATCTGGGGAAAAATGATTACTAACTTTGCAGGTCCTATGAACAACTTTATCTTAGGTGTCGTTGTTTTCTGGATTTTAATCTTTATGCAGGGTGGTGTCAGAGATGTTGATACCAACCAGTTCCATGTCATGCCCCAAGGGGCATTGGCCAAGGCAGGAGTGCCAGAAACAGCACAGATTACTAAGATTGGCTCACATGAGATTAGTAACTGGGAAAGCTTGATCCAGGCTGTAGAAGCAGAAACTAAAGATAAGACGGCCCCGACCTTGGATGTGACTATTTCTGAAAAGGGGAGTGAAAAACAAGTCACTGTTACTCCTGAAGAAAATCAAGGCCGTTACCTTCTAGGTGTTCAACCGGGAATTAAGTCGGACTTTCTATCTATGTTTGTAGGTGGATTTACAACTGCAGCTGACTCGGCTCTCCGAATTCTATCGGCTCTGAAAAATCTGATTTTCCAACCGGATTTGAACAAGCTAGGTGGACCTGTTGCCATCTTTAAGGCAAGTAGTGATGCTGCTAAAAATGGAATTGAGAATGTCTTGTACTTCTTAGCAATGATTTCCATCAATATCGGGATTTTTAATCTTATTCCGATTCCAGCCCTGGATGGTGGTAAGATTGTGCTCAACATCCTGGAAGCTATTCGCCGTAAACCATTGAAACAAGAAATTGAAACCTATGTCACCTTGGCCGGAGTGGTCATCATGGTTGTCTTGATGATTGCTGTGACCTGGAATGACATTATGCGACTCTTTTTTAGATAATCGAGGAATATTATGAAACAAAGTAAAATGCCTATCCCAACGCTTCGTGAAATGCCAAGCGATGCTCAAGTTATCAGCCATGCTCTTATGTTGCGAGCTGGCTATGTTCGTCAAGTATCTGCAGGTGTTTATTCTTACCTACCACTTGCAAACCGTGTGATTGAAAAAGCCAAAAACATCATGCGCCAAGAGTTTGATAAGATTGGTGCCGTTGAGATGTTGGCTCCTGCCCTTCTCAGTGCAGAGTTGTGGCGTGAATCAGGTCGTTACGAAACTTATGGTGAAGACCTTTACAAGTTAAAAAACCGTGAAAAATCAGACTTCATTCTAGGTCCAACTCACGAAGAAACCTTTACAGCTATTGTTCGTGATTCTGTTAAGTCTTACAAGCAATTGCCACTTAACCTTTATCAAATCCAACCTAAGTATCGTGATGAAAAACGTCCACGTAATGGACTTCTCCGTACACGTGAGTTCATCATGAAAGATGCTTACAGTTTCCATGCTAACTATGATAGTTTGGACAGTGTTTATGATGAGTACAAGGCTGCTTATGAGCGAATTTTCACTCGTAGTGGCTTAGACTTCAAGGCTATCATCGGTGACGGTGGAGCCATGGGTGGTAAGGACAGCCAAGAATTTATGGCCATTACACCTGCTCGTACAGATCTTGACCGCTGGGTGGTCTTAGACAAGTCAGTTGCCTCATTTGACGAAATTCCTGCAGAAGTGCAAGAAGAAATCAAGGCAGAATTGCTTAAATGGATGGTTTCTGGTGAAGATACCATCGCCTACTCAAGTGAGTCTAGTTATGCGGCTAACTTGGAAATGGCAACAAACGAGTACAAACCAAGCAACCGTGTTGTCACTGAAGAAGAAGTGACTCGTGTTGCAACACCAGATGTTAAATCAATTGATGAAGTGGCAGCCTTCCTAAACGTTCCAGAAGAACAAACGATTAAAACTCTCTTCTACATGGCAGATGGTGAGCTTGTTGCAGCCCTTCTAGTTGGAAATGACCAGCTCAATGAAGTTAAGTTGAAAAACCATTTAGGAGCAGATTTCTTTGACGTTGCTAGCGAAGAAGAAGTTGCAAACATTGTTCAAGCAGGATTTGGTTCACTTGGCCCAGTTGGTTTGCCAGAGAATGTTAAAATCATTGCAGACCGTAAGGTGCAAGATGTTCGCAATGCAGTTGTGGGTGCTAACGAAGATGGCTACCACTTGACTGGTGTGAACCCAGGTCGTGACTTTACTGCAGAATATGTGGATATCCGTGAAGTTCGTGAGGGTGAAATTTCTCCAGACGGACAAGGTGTCCTTAACTTTGCGCGTGGTATCGAAATTGGTCACATCTTCAAACTCGGTACTCGTTACTCAGCAAGCATGGGAGCAGATGTCTTGGATGAAAATGGCCGTGCTGTGCCAATTATCATGGGATGTTATGGTATCGGTGTCAGCCGTCTCCTTTCAGCAGTGATGGAGCAACACGCTCGCCTCTTTGTTAATAAAACGCCAAAAGGTGAATACCGTTACGCGTGGGGAATCAATTTCCCTAAAGAATTGGCGCCATTTGATGTGCACTTGATTACTGTCAATGTCAAGGACGAAGAAGCGCAAGCTCTGACAGAAAAACTTGAAGCAAGCTTGATAGGAGCTGGTTACGAAGTCTTGACAGATGACCGTAATGAACGTGTCGGAGTCAAATTCAGCGATAGCGATTTGATTGGGTTGCCAATCCGTATTACTGTTGGGAAGAAAGCAGCTGATGGTATTGTAGAAGTCAAGATCAAGGCGACTGGTGACACCATCGAGGTTCATGCAGATAACGTGCTTGAAACGCTTGAAATCCTCAGCAAGAAATAAAAACTATAATCAGAAGAAAAACAAGGAAAAAATGTAACTAGTTTTTACCTTGTTTTTTCTGTATAATGGGAAAAATAAGTATATAAAGAGGTAAATGTATGCTAAGATTTCCAAAGGATTTTGTCTGGGGATCCTCCACTTCTGGGCCACAGACAGAAGGACGTGTAGCTGGTGACGGTAAGGGAGATAATCTTTGGGATTACTGGTACCAAGTGGAGCCAAATCGTTACTATAATGGGATTGGTCCAGATAAGACATCGACCTTTTATGAAAATTGGGAACAGGATATTGAGCTTTTGTTAGAGACTGGTCACACAGCCTTTCGGACTTCTATTCAGTGGTCACGGATTTTTCCACAAGGCTGTGGAAAAGTCAACCCTCAAGGTGTGGATTTTTATCGTAAGGTCTTTGAGGCTATTAAGGCTAAAGGGATTCGTCTGTTAGTCAATCTCTACCACTTTGATTTGCCTTTTGCTCTTCAAGAAGCTGGTGATGGTTGGGAAAATAAGGCGACTGTCTCAGCCTATGAAGACTATGCTCGTTTTTGTTTTGAGACTTATGGAGATTTAGTGGATCAATGGATTACCTTTAACGAGCCCATCGTTCCGGTGGAATTTGGCTATTTTTACGATGCCCATTATCCACATAAGGTGGATGCAGAAGCGGCGGTTAAAGTAGCCTACCACACACAATTAGCCAGCAGTCGGGCGGTCAAGGCTTGTCATGAACTCTTACCTGACTCTAAGATTGGGATTGTCTTAAACTTGACACCGGCTTATCCACGTAGTCAGCATCCTGCTGATGTCAAGGCGGCTCGCATTGCGGATCTTTTTCAAGCTCAATCTTTTTTAGACCCATCTGTTTTGGGGACTTATCCACAGGAGTTGGTAGAAATCTTGCATGAACACGGTCTCTTGCCTGATGCTACAGAGGAGGAGTTGGATCTCATTCATGACAATACGGTGGACTTCCTTGGTGTTAACTACTATCAACCTTTGCGCGTTATGGCACCTCGATTTGCTAAGAATCCAGAGAGTCCTCTCTTGCCAGAACATTTTTACGAACCTTATGTTATGCCTGGCCGTAAAATTAATCCTCACCGTGGCTGGGAGATTTATGAGCAAGGGATTTATGACATCGCCCAAAATATCAAGGAAAATTATGGCAATATTGAGTGGATGTTGACAGAGAATGGTATGGGTGTTGAGGGGGAAGAAAAATTCCGTCAAGATGGGATGATTCAAGATGATTACCGTATTGACTTTGTAAAAGGTCATCTTCGTGAACTCCATCGTGCGATTGAAGATGGAGCCAATTGTAAGGGCTACTTGATTTGGACCTTTATTGACTGCTGGTCATGGCTCAATAGCTATAAAAATCGCTATGGCTTGGTCGAATTAGACTTGGAAACGCAAGAACGCCGTCTGAAAAAATCAGGGCACTGGTTCAAGGAACTGAGTGATAATAATGGATTTTAAAAAAGACTCTGACTGATGATTTTAATTGGTCAGAGTTTTTTGCTTGCAGGAGTTTAATTTGAACTATACCAATTTTTGCTCTTGACAAGTGAAAGAAACAAGTATATACTGTTTTTGCTGATTCTATAAAAGAGGAATTAGACTATACCAATTTTAAGGAGAAAGCACAGCTTGCCTGTGTCGTATATACTATGTGTGGAATTGTTGGTGTTGTTGGAAACACAAATGCAACTGATATTTTAATTCAAGGGCTTGAAAAGCTCGAATACCGTGGTTATGATTCTGCGGGGATTTTTGTCCTAGGTGGTTCTGAAAATCACCTGGTCAAGGCTGTCGGTCGTATCGCAGAATTGTCTGCTAAGACAGCTGGTGTTGAGGGAACAACTGGTATCGGACATACTCGTTGGGCGACTCATGGGAAACCAACTGAGGACAATGCTCACCCACACCGATCTGAGACAGAACGTTTTGTCTTGGTTCACAATGGGGTGATTGAGAACTACCTTGAAATCAAGGAAGAATACCTTGCAGGTCACAACTTCAAGGGGCAAACAGATACTGAAATCGCTGTTCACTTGATTGGGAAATTTGCGGAAGAAGAAGGTCTCTCAGTTCTTGAAGCCTTCAAAAAAGCCCTTCACATCATCCGTGGTTCCTATGCTTTTGCCTTGGTTGACTCACAAGATCCTGAGGTCATCTATGTGGCTAAGAACAAATCACCACTTTTGATTGGTCTTGGGGAAGGCTATAACATGGTCTGCTCGGATGCTATGGCTATGATTCGTGAGACCAACCAATACATGGAAATTCATGACCAAGAGTTGGTAATCGTCAAGGCTGATAGTGTCGAAGTTCAAGATTATGATGGCAATCACCGTGAGCGTGCTAGCTATACTGCGGAACTTGACTTGTCAGATATCGGTAAAGGAACTTACCCTTACTACATGCTCAAGGAAATTGATGAGCAACCAACTGTTATGCGTAAACTCATCCAAGCCTACACGGATGATGCTGGTCAAGTAGTGGTTGATTCTGCTATCATTAAAGCTGTTCAAGACGCAGACCGCATCTACATCCTTGCAGCTGGGACATCTTACCACGCAGGATTTGCTTCTAAGAAGATGTTGGAAGAATTGACTGATACACCAGTGGAACTTGGAATCTCATCTGAGTGGGGCTATGGTATGCCACTTCTCAGCAAGAAACCACTCTTCATCTTTATCAGTCAGTCTGGTGAAACAGCAGATAGCCGTCAGGTTTTGGTCAAGGCTAATGAAATGGGGATTCCGAGCTTGACAGTGACAAATGTCCCAGGATCAACTCTGTCACGTGAAGCCAACCATACCATGCTCCTCCATGCAGGACCTGAAATTGCCGTGGCCTCAACCAAGGCCTATACAGCACAAATCGCAGCCCTTGCATTCTTAGCAAAAGCAGTCGGTCAAGCAAACGGCAATGCTAAAGCGCAAGCCTTTGACCTAGTTCATGAGTTGTCAATCGTAGCTCAGTCGATCGAATCAACTCTTTCAGAGAAAGAAACCATTGAAGCCAAGGTTCGTGAGCTTCTTGAAACAACTCGCAACGCCTTTTATATCGGACGTGGTCAAGATTACTATGTAGCTATGGAAGCAAGTCTCAAACTCAAAGAGATTTCTTACATCCAGTGTGAAGGTTTTGCGGCGGGAGAACTCAAGCACGGAACTATTGCCTTGATTGAAGAAGGAACGCCTGTTTTGGCCCTCTTGTCAGATCCAGTCCTTGCCAACCACACTCGTGGAAATATCCAAGAGGTCGCAGCCCGTGGTGCCAAGGTTCTCACTATCGCAGAAGAAAATGTTGCTAAAGAGACAGATGATATCGTCCTTACAACCGTACACCCTTACCTCTCACCAATCTCAATGGTCGTGCCAACGCAATTGGTCGCTTACTTTGCAACGCTTCACCGTGGCCTCGATGTGGACAAACCACGTAACCTTGCTAAATCAGTAACGGTAGAATAAGCTAAAAAGTCTAGTTATCTAGGCTTTTTCTTATGAGCAAATGGGTTGCTTGTACTCAAGATTCGTGTTATACTCTTCGAAAGTCTCTTCAAACCACGTCAGCTTCCATCTGCAACCTCAAAACACTGTTTTGAGCAGCCTGCGGCTAGTTTCCTAGTTTGCTCTTTGATTTTCATTGAGTATTAGAATAATTTTTCAAATTGAAGGACAGATATAGACAGGGAGAATCACAATGGTAGAATTGGGAATTTCAACATTTTGGGAAACAACGGAGCTTGAAGGAACTGGGCAAACTTATAGTCATGCCGAACGTATTCGTCAGTTGGTGGCGGAGATTGAACTGGCTGATAAGGTTGGTTTGGACGTATATGGGATTGGCGAGCACCATCGAGAGGATTTTGCAGTATCAGCCCCAGAGATTATTCTGGCAGCTGGGGCAGTCAATAGCAAGAAAATCCGTTTGACCAGTGCAGTCAGCATTCTCTCAAGCATGGACCCCATTCGTTTGTTCCAACAGTATGCCACTATCGATGCTTTGTCAAATGGACGAGCGGAGATTATGGCTGGAAGAGGCTCTTTTACGGAATCATTTCCCCTGTTTGGCTATGATTTGAAAGACTACGTAGCTCTTTTTGATGAGAAATTAGATTTGCTTCAATTAGTCAATGAAAAGATCAAGCTAGACTGGAAAGGTCGATTGACCCAAACGATTTCTGGTAAAGAAGTCTATCCTCGTCCCGTTCAGGACAAATTGCCCTTGTGGATAGCGACAGGTGGTCATGTTGAATCAACAGTGAAGATTGCTCAGGCGGGGCTGCCGATTGTCTATGCTATTATTGGTGGCAATCCTCGTTATTTTAAAAAGTTGATTCAGGCTTATCGTGAGATTGGGAGTGAAGCGGGCCATGCCAGCCATGAACTAAAGGTTGGAGCCCATTCTTGGGGCTGGATTGCTGAGGATGGCGAGCAGGCGGTGAAAGATTATTTCCATCCGACCAAGCAAGTAGTGGATGCTATTTCCAAAGACCGTCCTCATTGGCAGGAATTGCGTTATGAACAATATTTGGAGCAAGTTGGGCCAAATGGTGCTATGTTTGTGGGCAATCCAGATCAGGTGGCAGAAAAATTGATTCGCATGATTGAGGATTTAGGTTTGGATCGCTTTATGTTGCACTTACCGCTTGGTTCTATGCCACATGATCAGGTTCTGAGAGCTATTGAACTTTTCGGAATGCAAGTGGCACCCAAAGTCCGGGCTTACTTTGCCATGAAAGAGGCTTAATAAAAAATCCTAATCAGGCTGATAAAAAATCTATATAACAACTATTTTTAAAAAAGTAATAAACAGAAAAGAATCTCTGAAAAGCTAGTAAAATCAAGCTTTCCAGAGATTTTTTTCGTTATTGATATAAACAATCCCAATCAAGTCGATAGTCAATATATATTGGGAAAAGGCAAAAAGGAGTGGTAAGATGGTTTCAATCCAAATGGAAGGAGAAAAGTATGACAAGTAAAAGAGAACTAGTTTTTAGAGCCATCCGAGGAGAAGAGGTGGAACGGGTTCCTGTTGGCTTTTGGTTTCATTTTGTAACACTGGAGGAAAAAGGGCAAGGTTTAAATAACCCACGTATCTTCCAAAAAAGTGTAGAGGGACATCGGCAGTACGTTGAAAGAATCCATCCTGACTTTGTCAAAATAATGAGTGACGGCTTTTTCATTTATCCAAGTAATATTTATAGTCCTTCGGTTGCAAGTATTCAGGAGTTGGCTTCTATTGAGTCGATTGGTGAAAACCATCCTTGGATTCAGCAACAAGTAGAAGTGGTAAAAGCCATTCGAGCGACCTTCACTGAGGAAATTGCATCGTTTTACAATATCTTTTCTCCAATTTCCTACTTGAAACGCTGGTTTCGTACAGAAACTTCTAGAGGTGATAAGGAGGTTGCAGATCTTTTTCTTGAAAATCCAGAGCTATTCAGGGAGATTTTAGATGTGATAGCTGAGGATATCGCTATCCTAACCAAAGCAATTATTCAGGATGGTGGAGCAGATGGGATTTACCTTAGTACGCAAGAAATTCAGGATGAGCGCATCACACCAGACTTGTACCAGACCTATATCGAGCCAAGTAATATAAAGGTTTTAGAAGCTGCTAATCGGGCAGATGGGATAAATATCCTGCATATCTGTGGTTTCCAAGGTGCCAGTAACGATGTAACTATTTTCAAAGATTATCCAGCCCAAGTTTTCAACTGGGCGACCCACCATGAAGCAGTCAGTTTGCCTCAAGGTCAGGAGCTATTTCATGGCAAAGCGGTCTTGGGTGGTTTTGAAAATGGGAAACAGAGCCTGCTTTATGGAGGTACAAAGGCTGAACTACAAGAGGAAACCAAACGCTTGTTGACTGAAGCTGGGACTAGAGGAGTCCTTCTTGGAGCGGATTGCACGGTTCCAGATGACTTTGAATTAGAAAGATTGGACTGGATTCGTCAGGCTGCTGTTTTAGAATAGGAGGGCCTTATGAAAAGAAAAAAGTGGCTATTGGCAGGGATGGCCCTAGGCTTTGTCATCTTACTTGCGATCAGTCTTACCAAGGGATTGGCTTGTAAGGAAGGGCCAAGATGCCATGGGATTCAGGATTTTCAGAAGGGAAGTCTTCCCTTTATTCAAACCAATGATATTGCCAGTGTTTTATTAGTCGAAAAAGAAAGAAATGGAGAATAAAGATGTCAGAAAAAAGAGAATGGGTTTTAAAAGCATTTAGAGGAGAAACAGTCGATCGTGTGCCTGTTGGTTTTTGGCACCATTTTACATCAGAAGAGGAATGGTTAAAGGGATTTTCAAATCCTGTGATTATTGAAAAGAATATACAAGGTCACAAACAATTTATCCATGAACTAAATCCTGACTTTATTAAGTTGATGAGTGATGGTTATTTTGCTTATCCAAATCCAGTTATTGCCAAAGGGGAATCGCTCCAAGAGTTGGCAGAGATTCAACCTCTGGGAGAAGATCATCCGTGGATTAGAGAGCAAGTAGAGTTAGTGAAGAAAATTAAGCAGGAGTTTACAGAAGATATTGTTGCTATTTACAATATTTTTGCGCCTGTGACCTACCTCAAATGGTTACTTGGGGAAGTATCTGGTGGAGATGATCTCATTGCAGATTTCTTGGTTCAAGATTCTCAGAAATTGAAAAAAATCCTCGATGTAATTGCACAAGATATCGCTAGCTTGAGTCAAGCTATTATTAGAGATGCAGGAGCAGACGGTATCTATCTCAGTGTGCAAAGTATTCAGGATGCGCGTGTTCCTGTTGAAGACTATCAGGAGATTATTGCGCCGAGTGAACTGACTGTTTTAAATGCAGCTAAGTCGGTTGGTGGGGTAAATATCCTTCATATCTGTGGCTATGAAGGAGCTCGAAACGATATTCATATCTTTGCCGACTATCCAGCTCATGTTTTTAACTGGGCAGTTGGTCCAGAAGGGATTAGTCTAAAAGAAGGTCGTGAGATTTTCAAGGGTCGTACTGTTTTGGGAGGATTTGAAAACGGAAAAGGGGGTCTTCTCTATCGAGGCAGTAAGGAAGAAATCCAAGCTGAAACCAAACGATTGATAGAAGAAACAGGCAAAGAGGGCTTCATACTTGGAGCAGATTGTACCATTCCGAGCGATATTGCAGTGGAGCGTATCCAGTGGGTGAGAGAAGCAGTAGCTAAATAAAGGAGAAGAATATGAGTAAGAAAACATGGATTATTGGTGGAGTTGCGGTTGCGGCAGTGCTTGGAGCAACAATTATTGGTAGAACTTTAGCAGGAGCCTCTGCTAAAGGTGCGGATGCAGCTTCATCTGGACAAGTAACAACTTTAAAGGTTGCCCATACCCAAAACTATGTCCCTTATGATTTTATTGACGAAAAAGGGGAATCAGATGGTTATGAAGTCGCAGTTTTAAAGGCAGTTGATGAGAAATTAGCGGATTATAAATTTGAGTATACTGGAACTAGTGATGATGATCTCTTGATTGGACTTGAGTCTGGCAAGTACGATATTGGGACAAAAGGTGCTTGGTATACAGATGAACGGGCTAAGAAATTCATTATTCCATCTGAGCCAGTAGGAGCCAGCATTATTGGTTTTACTGTTAGAAAAGAAGATGAAGCCAAATATAAGAATATTGATGATTTCGCTAAAAACAAAGGAAAATTAGTGCCCATCTCTCCTCAGAATGCCCAGTGGAATGTTATCAATAGTTATAATGAGAAACACAAGGATACACCGATTGAGTTGACGGCTGCTGAATCCTTCAAAGTGGCAGATGCTTATGCTTGGGTTTTAGAAGGACGTTATGATGCTTTCTTTGACATCAAGCTGTCTTTTGAAAAAGCAGTAACAGCAGAGGATGGTTCTTACCACCAATATGCAGACAAACTTAGTTGGTTCCCTTATAAAGGAATCCCAACCTATCCCTTGATTCACCGTGATGAAAAGGGAGAGAAGTTTGCGAAAGAGTATGAAAAGGCTATTAAAGAATTAAAAGAAGATGGTACTCTAGCTAAACTTTCTCAAAAATACTTTAAAGAAGATGTCTTTAGTTATGTTGATAAAGATTAGATGAGCAATCAGGCATGTTAGAAAGAGGTTTACATGGTTTCATATGATTTTTCAAGAGTGTTCCAATTTTTACCGACCTTATGGCAGGCTCTTCCTATGACCTTGTCCATTCTCTTTTTTACTACAATCCTCGGTTCCCTTTTCGGTGGCTTACTGGCTTGGGCTCAAGTGGGAGAAGACAAGACTTTTGCAGGTCTTTCTAAGGGCTATATTTTCACTCTTCGCTGTACTCCCCCCATTGTTTTACTGTTTTTGGTATTTTATGGTTTACCTGAATTTTTAAAATGGTGGCTAAATTTAGATATCAACAACTGGTCTAAAACGGTCTTCGTCTTATTCACCATGGTCTTGCTATTTGCAGCTATCATTGCAGAAGTATTTAAGGCGTCCTATCAGGCAATTCCAAAAGGTCAGATGGAAGCAGGAGTCAGTATTGGTCTGACACCTAGTCAGACATTTTGGAGAATCATTTTTCCTCAGGCTTTTCAAGTGGCTCTTCCAAATGTGACGACTGCTATTCTAAATTTGATGCGAGACGCTGCTTTAGCTTATACGATTGGTTTTGTGGATGTCATGGGGGCTGGGAATCTCTTAATCAGTCGCAATTTAGGAAATTACTCTCTTGAAACCTATACAGCGGTTGCCATTCTTTATTGGGGTGTGGCCTTAGCGGTTTCCTTCTTGAGTAGCCTGTTAGAAAAATCTTTGGAAACGAAAGGGAGATAGGATATGGATTTGGACTATATTGTAAAAACCTTTTTAGAGACCTTAAAAGGGGTGCCAACCACCTTGATCATCATGATTGTAGCCATGGTCTTAAGTTTTGCACCAGCCTTGTTTTTAGCTCTGGGACAAATATATAAAGTCAAAGGTGTTCGAACCTTCTCCCTCGTGTATCTAGCTTTTATAAGAGCGACACCTCCGATTTTGCTGATTCTTTTCTTTTATAGTTTGTTTCCGAGTTTGCTCAATCAATTTCTTAAAAGCATAGGAAGTGATGTTGACATCTTTAAACTCAATCCTATCTATTATGCTTTTATTATCTATAGTTTGATGACGACAGGTAGTTTATCAGAAATCTTACGTTCGGCTATTTTGACTGTGGATAAGGGACAATTAGAAGCTGCACAAGCGATTGGTTTAACTACTAGTCAGGCTTATGTGAGGATTGTTTTTCCACAGGCCTTGCGGTCAGCCCTACCCAATCTGGCTAATCTAGTTATCAATATTGTAAAAGGAACCTCTTTGGTCTTTGTGATGACCATTAAGGATATTACAGCCATTGCCCGTGTTGAAGCGTCTTATGGTTATCAGTATTTTGAATCCTATTTTGTGATCTTTTTACAGTACATTTTTATTTGCGGATTGATTCAATGGGGCTTTTCAATTCTAGAGAAACGCTATATTCGAAGAGAAAAGGGACAAGTAGCGCCCCGTACAGGTTTAGCATAGGAGGAGACAATGTTACAAGTAGAACATGTTGCAAAAAAATTTGGAGATAGACAAGTCCTAGAAGATGTTAATCTCAAGGTCAACCAAGGGGATGTGGTTGTAATCTTGGGGCCATCTGGATCAGGTAAAACGACTTTTCTCAGATGTCTCAATCATTTGGAAAAAGCCGATAGTGGTTCTTTGAAACTTGCTGACAAAGACTACGATCTTGGCAAACTGACTAAAAAAGATATTTTAGAAATTCGCCAGAAGACCGCCTTCGTTTTCCAACACTATAATTTATTTGCCAATAAAACAGCCTTGGAAAATATTTTGGAAGGCTTGGTAGTTGCTCGGAAAATTCCTAAGGAAGAAGCAATCAAACGTGCGGAAGCTGCCTTAGAAAAAGTTGGTTTACTAGCTTATAAAGATTACTATCCCTCTCAGCTTTCTGGAGGCCAGCAACAACGAATCGGCATTGCGCGTGCTATCGCTGTGAAACCAGAGGTCATTTTATTAGATGAGCCAACATCGGCCTTGGATCCAGAGTTAGTAGGAGATGTTTTGGATGTTTTAAAACAGCTAGCTAAAGAAGGAGTTACTATGGTAGTAGTGACTCATGAGATGGGATTTGCTAGAGATGTAGCTAATCATGTCATTTTTATGGATGGCGGGAAAATTGTTGAAGAAAATAATGCCCATGATTTCTTTAGTCGTCCACAGGAAGAACGAACCAAGCAATTTTTAGCACGAATACTTTCGGATGCGACCTATAGTGTAGAATATATGATTTGATAGATAGGCTTATCAGGTCAAAAATCAATCCCCCGAGCGTCAAGGCTTGGGGGATTGTTCTATAGGAGGGCTAGTTTAGTTCTTTTTTGTTTTTCAGTAAGAATCCGAGACCTAGAAGGACAAGGATGCCAATTCCTGCAAACAGGAGTTTGTGATCATTTTTGGTTCCTGTATTTGGATTAGTTATATCTAGCTATGCAAAGGTTATATAGTAGCAATTTTAGCTAACCCATTCACCGTTTTCATTGACCAAATAGCCTTCAACTCTTGTATTAACGGCAAGTTTACCTGATGAATCAACATAGTACCATTTGCCAGAAACTTCAAACCATTGATTTTCTTTCATAGCTCCTGATGGATCTAGATAGTACCAAGTATCTCCATCTTTTACCCAACCAGTTGACATAGAGCCGTTACTATTTAGGAAGTACCAAACATTGCCATCTTTGACCCAACCAGTTACCATAGAGCCATCATCTTTTAGATAATACCAAGTATCTCCATCTTTGACCCAACCAGTAGCTAGAGAACCGTCTGCTTTATAGAAATACCAGATGCCATTTTCTTGTTTCCAACTAGTTTTAGTTGCCTGATTTGGAGTTTCTGGTTTTTTATTTGTATAAGCTGGAGTATAGGAAGCGACAATAGTTTGTGTAGACGTAGATGGAAGTGATTGAGTATTATTGTCCGTATGTGTTTTTTCAGCTTGTGAATCAGTTGTAGCTTGGCTAGGTTTATGATCCGCATCCGCTACTTTTGTATCTGGTTTTGTAGAATCAGGTTTAGTTTGTGGAGCTGGGGTTTGATGTTCCGGTTTGACGACTCGGTTTGGAGTATTGTCTTGGCCGTTATTTTGACCTTGCTCTTGTTTTAAGCTAGAAAGATCAAATTCTGGTTTTTCTTCCACAGCTGGGGCAACGATGGCTCCACCTTGAGAAACTCGAAGAACAGTAGCTGTAAGGGCATTTAATTTCAAGCCTTTTTCAGTCCATTCAAGTCCTTTCGGGTTGGCAATTCCGACTGGTCCTGCTTGGTTTTCATCTGCTAAAACTTCAGCATTTCTGAGGTGGGCAAAGGCAGTTCCCAAGTTAAATTCGCGAGCTTTTTCGTCCGCATTGACAAAGACTGCGTAGATATCACCGTTTGGAGCAGTAATTTGGTAGCCAATGACCACGTCTTCTTTTTCCACACCATTTTGGCCTGGTACAGTGATGAGATGGACACGGTCTTTGATATCTTGAAGACTCTTAAGTCGGAAGGCATCTGTAGATTGACGAAGGGCAATCAACCCTTTCATATAGTCACGGCTCTTGACATTCTCAGGATATGCTTTTCCATCTGTAGCCTTAGTCCAGTCAAACTTGTTGATGGCATCGCTAGAGTCGTAAGAGTCATGGATGAAGTAAGGATAGTCAAATGGATTTCCGTCCTTATCACGCAACAAGTGAGATTTGTTTGGTTGTTTGTCCTCTGCTACTGGAGTCTTGTAGGCTGGGTCACGGAATTGTTTGGTGCGTCCGTATTCCTGACCAGAGTGGATAAATGGAGTTCCTTGAGCTGTCAAGACCATGAGGTTTCCAAGTCGCAAACGACGATGGATTTCAGCATAGTTCTCAGCCTTGCTTGGATCTTTTTTGATAGACTGGGCAATGATATCAAAGAGGGTCAAGTTATCATGGGCTGCGATGTATTGGATGACATCTCCAGGGCTGTCTGCTTCAAAGTTAGTTGGTTGAGCAATCAGATTTTTAAAGATAGTGTTAATATCACGCTTGCCACCTGTGATAAAAGCAGGTTGACCTTCATTTGGATAACCAGACTTGAGGTTGTTACGGATGTCATCTGAAAAGACAGCGACAGTATCGGTATGTTTCATCCAATCTTGGTCAGCAGCTCTAGTAGGCATATTTTCATCACCAGCATAGGTTCTCCAACCTTCACCCAGCATGATGAGGTTTGGATTGAGGGCGCGTGCAGCCTTGTAAGCTTCTTCGATAGAAGCTGCATCATGGTCTCCCATCATATCGAAACGGAATCCATCCACTTTGTAGGTATCAACTAGATATTTGATAGAGTCAACTAGGAGACGTTTGGTCATATGGTGGGTTGTCCCCAAGCGTCCACCACCAAAGCTAGTTCGAGGTGTCCCATCAGCATCCATAAAGTGGTAGTAGTTTGGCTCTAAATCTTCAAAGATATCGACTTTGGCTGTGTGGTTATAAACGACATCTAGGATAGCTCCCATGCCACGTTTGTGGATTTCATTGATGAGGTTTTTAAATTCTGCGATTCGTTTTTCTGGATTCTTAGGATCGCTTGAGTACATACCAGTCAAGGAGAAGTAGTTTTGAGGGTCATATCCCCAGTTGTAGTTGCTGTTGCTTGAAGCATAGTCAGACAAGCGTTCATGGTTTTTCAATTCATTGACAAAGTAGTAAGACAAGACTGGAAGGAGCTGGATATGGGTCACACCCAAGTCTTTGAGGTAGTCTAGTTTTTCGATAAAGGCTTCAAAGGTACCAAATGGTTTGGTTAAGTCTTTTGCAATGGCCGGATCTGAA
Source organism: bacterium (assembly GCA_905221095.1). Classification (GTDB taxonomy): domain Bacteria; phylum Bacillota; class Bacilli; order Lactobacillales; family Streptococcaceae; genus Streptococcus. The sequence goes on along the minus strand of CAJNBV010000001.1, from coordinate 122,120 downwards.
GTGAAGTCACGCACATGAGCTTCATAGATAACGGCATCTTCACGAGTCTTGAAGTTATGAATTTTACCATAAGTCAAGTCTTGAGGTCCTAGTTTTGCTGGATTTACAAAGGCAGCTTTAGCCACTTTATGGGCATCGTCGATCTTAGCATCGTCACTATTCCAAGCAGCGAGAGATTTAGCGTAAGGATCGAGTGCAAGAACAGTTTTACCCTGACGCTCGATTTGGTATTGATAATAGTAGCCAGTGAAATCTGTGATTCCTAATTTGTTTGTGCTATCTAGAGTTTGTTTCCAAGTTCCTCTTTCCCCTTTTTCAAGAGCGACAGTTCCAACTACTTTGTCAGGGTCATTCTTGTCGTAGACAACAACAGAAACCTTATCAGCACTTGGTGACCAGAGGGTCAAATCAACTTGTTTTCCTTCTTCTTTGAGGTCAGCTCCCAGTTTGCCATCATAGCTGTAAGTCTCATCTTTAAGGCGCCAGCTTGTTTTGGTAGTGAATTGGTCGGAATTGTAGCTAACAGTATATGGATGTTTTGTGTCAGAGAAATCTCCGCTGTAGGTCACTTTTTTACCAGCTTCATCGATTGCAACATCGGTAATAGTTACCTTGTTTCCTAGGTGATTAGTGATGTTGGAGTGCTTGAGGATATCTTCTTTTTTGGCACCGACTAGTGTTGAAAAACTACTTTCAATGCTAGAAGTTCCTACGTGTTGAGCACCTGTCATACGGATATCATGGACATAGTATGGATTTGTGTAAATCGATTCGTCATCGTCTTTTAGGAAAATTTGGCTATGATTTTTCAAATCTGTAAATTTATAATCTTCTTTACGGATTTTCACGTCGTCTCCTTTTTTGCTCTCATCTAGTAACAAAAATCCAAATTCTTTGGCGGCATCCTTAAGAGGAATATCGATATAGCGACCATATTTGCCTGTAGCTGTAAAGTCTGTTCCGTTAGGCCATTCACCACTACTTGGATCCTTCACATCTCCCCAGTACCAGAGAGATTTCTTGTCGTAGTTGCCATCTGTGCGGTAGTAGTTGACGCGAACAGTTCCTGCAGGTTGTGGCTCGTAAGAGAAAACCTTATAATCTTGGTCCAACCAAGCCTCATTCATCTTTGGAACCAGTTTTTCGGCCGATTTATCACCAGTCAGATTTTTTCCAGCTGTATTATTGATGAGGAAGCTAATTTTCTTGGCTTGTTCTCCCTTTAATTTGACATCTAAGTAGTAGCCGTAGTCATCTTTTTTGGCATCCTTAAAGGACAAGGCTCCGTTTGGCCAGTTTTCAGAAGGTTTTTCAACATCGTCCCAAGTCCATAGTCCTTGAGCATCCTTGTTCTCTTCAGGAAGTTTTTTGACATGGATGCGGAAGTAGTTGTCTTCGATTGGCTCTTCTGCCTTAGTTTCAGTCGCTACTGGACTAGTAGAAGTCGTTGCCTCACTTGAACGATCTTGTCCGGTTTGTGGTGCAGAATCAGCTGGGCTTGCAGCAGGAGTTGTTGGCTCTGTTGCAGGTTTTTCTTCTTTTTTCTCTAGGGAAGCGTTTGCATTGTTAGTTGAAGAAAAATCGCTTTCGTTCTTGCCAGCGATGTTTGTTGCATTAGTAAGAGGTTGGGCAAGGGCAGTAGTAGTTTCACTATTACTTGCGTTAGTGGTTGGTGTACTTTCGTTGGCTGAGATAGTTGGTGTAGCCATGGCAAGTAGGACAAGACTTGCTCCGATAAGGACAGAACCAGTTCCATTTTTGAGGGAACGAATGCTGTAAACCATTTTTTTCTCAGTTTGAGCTGGTGTTTTTCTCATAATGATTCTCCAATCAATAAATTTCTATATCAGTATAGCATGTAGTAAAACAATATGCAAGCGTTTTCTTGAAATTAAACTAAAAGAAAAATCGCAACAGGTTTTCTGTTACGACTAATCTAGTCTTTCTTTATGAATTTGTGAACCCAAAAGGTGGAGGTGGTGAAATAGTTCTGCAGTAGAAAGATTCCGACTACAAATAATGGGTTTCGGACAATTGGAAACAGGGAAGGTGGTGATAACAATATCGTGTGGAATTTGATGGAAGATTGAGGAAGAGATACTGGACTTTTCCCAAGGGTCAAATAGATAGAGATTGTTACCGTAGTGGGAAAGGGTGTCAATTAGGTTTTGTGCGTGCTCACTATCTAGATGACTAATGACCAAAACCCGAATTTTGGGAAGTTTTTGAAGTAATTGGACTAAAATGCGTTGTCCTTGGATAGAAAAGGCATAAACTAGCTCTTGTAGTGTACTTGGGTGATTTTCTAGCCCCATTTCAGTCAGATAAGATTGGAATTTGTGTTGACTTACTTTAAATAGTTTTGGAAATTCTTTTTGGTAATTGGTTAAAAGCAGAGACTTTTGCTTTTCAAGAGATTTGTTGCTAAGTGGGTGGAGAAAATCAGATTGGGCAGTGTAGTGGAGGAGCCAAATCAATTCTTCGCGATTTTCAATCTGTAGGTGAAATTCTTTGGCCAGCTCTTCTAGAATTTGTCTCAATAAACGGTAGGATTTTTGAATCTGATGAATGTCTCCTAAGGCTCCATTGTTAGGCTTGTTTGTGATTCGAGGAGACTTTACTGGGGTTGAAAATAGCTGTTCCAGTGTTTCCTTTGTAGGTTCAAAATGGAGTTTTTTAGCCAGCTTTTTGATCTCTTGTGCAAACTGCGGAATTTGCATGAGAGAGCTGTAGTGAATGGTTAAAAGGGGAGTGGGATTTTCAATAAAGTGTTTCCTCTTAAAACGCTCCAGATTGATAGCTAGGGTATATTTAATCTGCCGTAGACTGCTGAGGTTGAGTGAAACTTGTTGGGCGTTCAAAAATAACTGAATCAAGTCAGTCAGACACTCTTCGGAAATAGAAGAGAAGGGCCAATCAAGAAAGCTGTAACTTTGGCTAAAGTAATCCAGATAAAAGGCGCGAATATCTTCTTCTGTCCCCATCATGTTCAAAAGGGAAGGTTGGATGCTGATATTATAGTGTTGAGGAAGGAGGATATTTAGACGACGGATGATTTCCTTAATCTGCTCTGGATTAGCTGAAAGTGCCTGACATATTTGGTCAAGTGATTGGTTGTCCTTGAAAAAAAGTTGGTTCAAAAAAGAATAAGTTGGCGATTGTTCAAAGATAGCAATTTTAGGGTCTAAAGAGTTTCGGTCTTCAAACCGCAACTGAATACCTTCTTTTGTTGATCGCATAAGGAGATTAGGAAATAATTGCTCGAGACTAGAAAGATGTTCTTGCAATTCTTTTACTGGTAATTTCAGATTATATGCCAAGACTGGAAGTTCTATCCAATCCTGGTGTTTGGTTAGTTCTTCCAGTAACATTAGCAAATTCTCTTCTGTTTCAGAAAGCAAAATATCCATAATAAACCTCCTGATATATTTATACATATATATTAAAAGAAAAACCAAGTAAAGTCAAGAAAAATGGGCTAAGATAAAATAGGATAACCGTAATTTACCATATTCTTTTTGGGTAATTAGGCTGAAAATGAATTTCGTAAAGCAATAGTTGAATTCAATTTTTATAGGAAAAAAATTTACCAAAAATCTACAGAATCCCTTGAAAAATCTAGCTAAATAGGGTATAATATGAGTAATCATTTGTCGTAGGTTTTGTCTGAAATATTGTCCAGACAAGGCTCACAGCAGTTAAATCTTCTGAAAAAGTCAGATTTAGCTGCTCTTTTTGTGCTTTTTTTCATGATTTTGAGCATTTGTAACAAAGACTTAAAGATTCTGAAAATTCGCCCAAAGGACACGGTGATAGGGGTTTTTAAAACCATATGACGATTAGAAAAGCCTGATTGACAAGGCTTGGAACTTATTTACAAAGGAGAATCATCTTGGCAGGACATGACGTTCAATACGGGAAACATCGTACCCGTCGTAGTTTTTCAAGAATCAAAGAAGTTCTTGACTTACCAAATTTGATTGAAATTCAAACTGACTCATTCAAAGCTTTCCTAGACCACGGTCTTAAGGAAGTGTTTGAAGATGTATTGCCAATTTCAAACTTCACAGACACAATGGAGTTGGAATTTGTTGGATATGAAATCAAGGAACCAAAATACACGCTAGAAGAAGCTCGTATTCACGATGCTAGCTACTCAGCACCAATTTTTGTAACCTTCCGCTTGATCAATAAAGAAACAGGCGAAATTAAGACCCAAGAAGTTTTCTTTGGTGATTTCCCAATCATGACAGAAATGGGTACTTTCATCATCAATGGTGGTGAACGTATTATCGTATCTCAGTTGGTCCGCTCACCAGGTGTTTACTTTAACGACAAAGTAGACAAAAACGGTAAAGTGGGCTATGGATCAACTGTTATCCCTAACCGTGGAGCTTGGTTGGAACTTGAAAGCGACTCAAAAGACATCGCCTACACTCGTATCGACCGTACTCGTAAGATTCCATTTACAACCTTGGTTCGTGCTCTTGGTTTCTCAGGAGATGATGAAATCTTTGATATCTTTGGTGACAGCGAATTGGTTCGTAATACTGTTGAAAAAGATATCCACAAGAATCCAATGGACTCTCGTACAGACGAAGCCTTGAAAGAAATCTACGAACGCCTTCGTCCAGGTGAACCTAAGACTGCTGAAAGCTCACGTAGCTTGCTTGTAGCTCGTTTCTTTGACCCACGTCGCTATGACTTGGCAGCAGTTGGCCGTTATAAAATCAATAAAAAACTCAATGTAAAAACACGCTTGCTTAACCAAACTATTGCGGAACCATTGGTAGACCCTGAAACAGGAGAAATCTTGGTAGAAGCTGGAACAATCATGACTCGTAGCGTGATTGAAAGTATTGAAAACCATTTGGATGGCGACTTGAACAAGATTGTTTATATTCCAAATGATGCAGCCGTTGTGACTGAGCCTGTTGTTCTTCAAAAATTCAAGGTTGTTGCACCAACTGATCCAGACCGTGTTGTAACCATCATTGGTAATGCTAATCCAGATGACAAGGTTCGTATCGTCACTCCTGCAGATATCCTTGCTGAGATGAGCTACTTCCTTAACTTGGCTGAAGGACTTGGCCGTGTAGATGATATCGACCACCTTGGAAACCGTCGTATCCGTGCGGTTGGTGAATTGCTTGCTAACCAAGTACGTCTTGGACTTTCTCGTATGGAACGTAATGTCCGTGAACGTATGTCTGTTCAAGACAGCGAAGTCTTGACACCACAACAAATTATCAATATCCGTCCGGTAACAGCTGCGGTTAAAGAATTCTTTGGTTCATCACAGTTGTCACAGTTCATGGACCAACACAACCCGCTTTCTGAGTTGTCTCACAAACGCCGTTTGTCAGCCTTAGGACCTGGTGGTTTGACTCGTGACCGTGCTGGATATGAAGTACGTGACGTGCACTACACTCACTATGGCCGTATGTGTCCAATCGAGACACCTGAAGGACCTAACATCGGTTTGATCAACAACTTGTCATCTTACGGACACTTGAACAAATATGGTTTTGTTCAAACACCATACCGTAAAGTTGACCGTGAAACAGGTGTTGTTACGAACGAAATCGTTTGGTTGACAGCCGATGAAGAAGATGAATTTACTGTAGCACAGGCCAACTCACGTCTTAACGAAGATGGAACATTTGCTGAAAAAGTTGTCATGGGACGTCACCAAGGGGTCAACCAAGAGTATCCAGCTAATGTTGTTGACTACATGGACGTATCACCAAAACAGGTAGTTGCCGTTGCGACAGCATGTATTCCTTTCTTGGAAAACGATGACTCCAACCGTGCCCTCATGGGTGCCAACATGCAACGTCAGGCTGTGCCATTGATCAATCCTCAAGCACCTTACGTTGGTACTGGTATGGAATACCAAGCAGCCCACGATTCAGGAGCGGCTGTAATTGCTCAGTTTGATGGTAAAGTTACTTACGCAGATGCTGACAAGGTAGAAGTTCGTCGTGAAGATGGTTCATTGGATGTTTACCACATCCAAAAATTCCGTCGTTCAAACTCAGGTACTGCTTATAACCAACGTACTCTCGTAAAAGTTGGCGATGTCGTTGAAAAAGGCGATTTCATCGCTGACGGACCTTCTATGGAAAATGGAGAAATGGCGCTTGGACAAAACCCAATCGTTGCCTACATGACTTGGGAAGGTTACAACTTCGAGGATGCCGTTATCATGAGCGAACGCTTGGTGAAAGACGATGTTTATACATCTGTTCACCTTGAAGAATACGAATCAGAAACCCGCGATACAAAGCTTGGACCTGAAGAAATTACGCGTGAAATTCCAAACGTTGGTGAAGATGCCCTTAAAGACCTTGACGAAATGGGTATTATCCGTATCGGTGCTGAGGTTAAAGAAGGTGACATCCTTGTAGGTAAAGTAACACCTAAGGGTGAGAAAGATCTTTCAGCTGAAGAACGTCTCTTGCACGCTATCTTCGGAGACAAGTCTCGTGAAGTGCGCGACACTTCTCTTCGTGTACCGCACGGTGCCGATGGTGTCGTTCGTGATGTTAAGATCTTTACACGTGCAAATGGAGATGAGTTGCAATCAGGTGTGAACATGCTGGTTCGCGTCTACATCGCTCAAAAACGTAAGATCAAGGTCGGAGATAAGATGGCCGGACGTCACGGAAACAAAGGGGTTGTCTCTCGTATCGTTCCTGTAGAAGACATGCCTTACCTTCCAGACGGAACTCCAGTCGATATCATGTTGAACCCACTTGGGGTGCCATCACGTATGAATATCGGTCAGGTTATGGAGCTCCACCTTGGTATGGCGGCTCGTACTCTTGGTATTCACATCGCAACACCAGTCTTTGACGGAGCAAGTTCTGAAGATCTTTGGTCAACCGTTAAAGAAGCAGGTATGGATAGCGATGCCAAGACAATCCTTTACGATGGACGTACTGGTGAACCGTTTGATAACCGTGTTTCTGTTGGGGTCATGTACATGATCAAACTCCACCACATGGTTGACGATAAATTGCACGCGCGTTCTGTCGGACCTTACTCAACTGTTACTCAACAACCACTGGGAGGTAAAGCTCAGTTTGGTGGACAACGTTTCGGTGAGATGGAGGTTTGGGCTCTTGAAGCCTACGGTGCTTCAAATGTTCTTCAAGAAATCTTGACTTACAAGTCTGACGATATCAACGGACGTTTGAAAGCTTATGAAGCTATTACAAAAGGAAAACCAATTCCAAAACCAGGTGTTCCAGAATCCTTCCGAGTTCTTGTCAAAGAATTGCAATCACTTGGTCTTGACATGCGTGTCCTAGACGAAGATGACCAAGAAGTGGAACTTCGTGACTTGGATGAAGGAATGGACGAAGATGTCATCCACGTAGATGATCTTGAAAAAGCCCGCGAAAAAGCAGCCCAAGAGGCTAAAGCAGCCTTTGAAGCTGAAGAAGCTGAGAAAGCAACAAAAGCGGAAGCAACAGAAGAAGCTGCTGAACAAGAATAAGCAGTTCACTTAGAATAGAAAGGGAAGAAATAGTGGTTGATGTAAATCGTTTTAAAAGTATGCAAATCACCCTAGCTTCTCCAAGCAAAGTCCGTTCATGGTCTTATGGAGAAGTTAAAAAACCTGAAACAATCAATTACCGTACCTTGAAACCAGAACGTGAAGGACTCTTTGATGAAGTTATCTTTGGTCCTACAAAAGACTGGGAATGTGCTTGTGGTAAGTACAAACGCATTCGTTACAGAGGGATTGTTTGTGATCGCTGTGGGGTTGAAGTAACGCGTACAAAAGTTCGTCGTGAGCGTATGGGGCACATCGAGTTGAAAGCTCCTGTATCTCACATCTGGTACTTCAAGGGGATTCCAAGCCGTATGGGCTTGACCCTTGATATGAGCCCTCGTGCCCTCGAGGAAGTTATCTACTTCGCAGCTTATGTGGTGATTGATCCTAAGGATACACCACTTGAGCACAAGTCTATCATGACAGAGCGCGAATACCGTGAGCGCTTGCGTGAGTATGGTTATGGATCATTCGTTGCCAAGATGGGTGCCGAAGCTATCCAAGACCTTTTAAAACAAGTAGATCTTGAAAAAGAAATTGCTGAACTCAAAGAAGAGTTGAAAACAGCTACTGGACAAAAACGTGTCAAAGCTATCCGTCGTTTGGATGTTTTGGATGCCTTTTACAAGTCTGGCAACAAACCTGAATGGATGATTCTCAACATCCTTCCGGTTATTCCACCAGATCTTCGTCCAATGTTGCAGTTGGACGGTGGCCGTTTTGCCTCATCTGACTTGAACGACCTTTACCGTCGTGTTATCAACCGTAACAACCGTTTGGCTCGTTTGCTTGAGTTGAATGCACCAGGTATCATCGTTCAAAATGAGAAGCGTATGCTTCAAGAAGCGGTTGACGCTTTGATCGACAATGGTCGTCGTGGTCGTCCAATCACAGGACCAGGTAGCCGTCCACTGAAATCATTGAGCCACATGCTTAAAGGTAAACAAGGACGCTTCCGTCAAAACTTGCTCGGTAAACGTGTTGACTTCTCAGGACGTTCTGTTATCGCCGTTGGTCCAACGCTTAAGATGTACCAATGTGGTGTGCCACGTGAAATGGCGATCGAGCTCTTTAAACCATTTGTCATGCGTGAAATCGTTGCTCGTGATATCGTGCAAAATGTCAAAGCAGCTAAACGCTTGGTAGAACGCGGAGATGAGCGTATCTGGGATATTCTTGAAGAAGTGATCAAAGAACACCCAGTACTTCTTAACCGCGCACCGACCCTTCACCGTTTGGGTATCCAAGCCTTCGAGCCAGTCTTGATTGATGGTAAGGCCCTTCGCTTGCACCCACTTGTCTGTGAAGCCTACAATGCCGACTTTGATGGGGACCAAATGGCCATCCACGTACCACTTTCAGAAGAAGCCCAAGCAGAAGCTCGTATCCTCATGCTCGCTGCTGAGCACATCTTGAATCCGAAGGATGGTAAACCAGTTGTTACTCCATCTCAGGATATGGTTTTGGGTAACTACTACTTGACCATGGAAGAAGCTGGTCGTGAAGGTGAAGGAATGGTCTTCAAAGACCGTGATGAAGCTGTTATGGCTTACCGCAATGGTTATGTTCACCTCCACTCACGTGTTGGTATCGCAACAGATAGTCTCAACAAACCGTGGACAGAAGAGCAAAAACACAAGGTCTTGCTTACAACAGTTGGTAAAATTCTCTTCAACGACATCATGCCAGAGGGTCTACCATACTTGCAAGAACCAAACAATGCCAACTTGACAGAAGGTGTTCCAGCTAAATACTTCTTGCCACTTGGTGGAGATATCAAGGAAGCTATCAGCAAACTTGAACTCAACCCTCCATTCAAGAAGAAAAACCTTGGAAATATCATCGCTGAAATCTTCAAACGTTTCCGTACGACAGAAACTTCTGCCCTACTTGACCGTATGAAGAACCTCGGTTACCACCACTCAACTCTTGCAGGGTTGACAGTGGGTATTGCCGATATCCCAGTCGTTGATGACAAGGCTGAAATCATTGAAGAATCACACAAACGTGTAGAACAAATCACAAAACAATTCCGTCGCGGTATGATCACAGACGACGAGCGTTACAATGCTGTTACAGCTGAGTGGCGTTCTGCCCGTGAAAAACTAGAGAAACGTCTGATTGCCAACCAAGATCCTAAGAACCCAATCGTTATGATGATGGACTCTGGAGCCCGTGGTAACATCTCAAACTTCTCACAGCTTGCCGGTATGCGTGGTCTGATGGCTGCTCCTAACGGACGTATCATGGAATTGCCAATCCTTTCAAACTTCCGCGAAGGTTTGTCAGTACTCGAAATGTTCTTCTCAACTCACGGTGCTCGTAAAGGTATGACCGATACGGCCCTTAAGACAGCTGACTCAGGTTACTTGACTCGTCGTTTGGTTGACGTTGCCCAAGACGTTATCATCCGTGAGGACGATTGTGGAACAGACCGTGGTCTCTTGATTCGCTCTATCGCAGAAGGAAAAGAGATGATCGAATCTCTTGAAGAGCGTCTCAATGGTCGTTACACTAAGAAAACTGTTAAACATCCAGAAACTGGTGCAGTAATCATTGGTCCAAATGAGTTGATTACAGAAGACAAGGCGCGTGAAATTGTCAATGCTGGTGTGGAAGAAGTAACTATCCGTTCCGTATTTACATGTAATACTCGTCACGGTGTCTGCCGTCACTGTTATGGTATCAACTTGGCGACTGGTGATGCGGTTGAAGTTGGTGAAGCAGTTGGTACAATCGCTGCCCAATCTATCGGGGAACCTGGTACACAGCTTACAATGCGTACCTTCCACACGGGTGGGGTTGCCTCAAATACCGATATCACTCAGGGTCTTCCTCGTGTCCAAGAAATCTTTGAAGCCCGCAATCCTAAAGGGGAAGCGGTTATCACAGAGGTTAAAGGACAAGTTACGGCTATCGAAGAAGATGCTTCAACTCGTACCAAGAAAGTCTTTGTTAAGGGTGAAACTGGCGAAGGCGAATATGTTGTTCCATTTACCGCTCGTATGCGTGTTGAAGTTGGTGACCAAGTAGCGCGTGGTGCTGCTCTTACAGAAGGTTCTATCCAACCAAAACGTCTCCTTGCAGTTCGTGATGTCTTGTCAGTTGAAACTTATCTTCTTGGTGAGGTACAAAAAGTTTACCGTAGCCAAGGGGTAGAAATCGGTGACAAACACATCGAGGTAATGGTGCGTCAAATGATCCGTAAAGTCCGTGTCATGGATCCAGGTGACACAGATCTTCTCATGGGTACCCTCATGGATATCAATGACTTTACAGATGCTAACAAAGATGTCCTTATCGCAGGTGGAGTTCCAGCTACAGGTCGCCCAGTTCTTATGGGAATTACCAAAGCCTCACTTGAAACAAACAGTTTCTTGTCAGCAGCTTCCTTCCAGGAAACAACTCGTGTCCTTACTGACGCGGCTATCCGTGGTAAGAAAGACCATCTCCTTGGACTTAAAGAAAATGTTATCATCGGTAAGATCATCCCAGCAGGTACTGGTATGGCACGTTACCGTAACCTTGAACCACATGCTATCAACGAAGAAGAATACCTTAATCCTCCAGTAGAGGAAGAAGGAAACGAAGAAACAACAGAAGTAGTTGTGGATACTGCCGTTGAAACTGTGGAAGAAACAGTAGAATAAAAGCAGATGAGAGAGCCTTCGGGTTCTCTTTCTCTTTTCTGAAAACTTTCTCCATTTTTCCATGAAATGTGGTAAAATAAAAGAAAAAAGCTGACAAAGGAGACGGGGATGGAACAAACATTTTTTATCATTAAACCAGACGGTGTAAAAAGAGGATTAGTGGGTGAGGTGTTGAAACGCATCGAACAACGTGGATTGACAATCGAAAAATTGGAGTTGCGTACAAAGGTTTCAGAAGAGTTAATTGACCAGCACTATCAGGACTTGGTTAGTCAAAGTTTTTACCCACCGATTCGTGAATTTATGACTTCGGGACCAATCCTTGTAGGCATCATTTCTGGTCCTAAAGTAATCGAAACTTGGCGGACCATGATGGGTGCAACTCGTCCAGAAGAAGCTTTACCAGGAACTATTCGAGGTGATTTTGCAAAAGCTGTTGGAGAAAATGAGGTTATCCAAAATGTTGTACATGGTTCAGATTCAGAAGAGTCAGCTAAGCGAGAAATTGCTCTTTGGTTTTAAGAGTGGATTGGCTCAATCAATTGGTTAAAAGCTCATTTGAATAGAAAGTATAGTCAATTAGTTTAAGATATGACGCATGATATCAAACTTTTTAGTTTTTGATATGGTGCGTTTTTTGATTAAGTGACTATTAGTTCGTCTCGCTCCGTTAGGTGCGAGACAAAAAAACACCCGCTATGCGGGTGCGCGTCGAAGGTTATACCAAAAAAACTCCAAACGCGATACAATAAAGGTGTTTAAGCCAATTGTAAAGCGAAAGGAGAAAAATATGGCACAAAAGGTTCTTTTGTCCTGTTCTTGTTTCAATTGACTATATTTCTATACTTTTTCTTCCTTTCTCTGTGAAAATCGCAAGTTTTTCCCACCTTTTCTCAATACTGAAACAACATCTTTCCAGAACTTCAATAATTTCTTTTTGTGTTAAATCATTATTTAACTAAATTTTTGGAGGCAATACGTTTTCAAAGCTACTTTTTTACCATAGGTTTTGAGCCTTCAACACAGATTACTAAGCCAAAAATGCTCTAAATTTTTGAAATTCTAACAAATTCCACTCAACTTTATCATCATCTTTGACTTTCACAATATCTTCCTCAAAATAACATGGAATAAAGATAGTTTTCTTTTGAAACGGTTGTAGGAGGAAAATCTCTCCTACACTATTATTGATTCTGAGAGAAAATTGCAAAATATCATCTACCAAACTTTTAATTATTAAGATTTTTTGCAGTTTATCTGAATTAGAATTGCAAGGCTTCTCAATAATATAATTGTCGAATTTTTTCAATCTAACTTCCTCTCCACTATTTCTTCCTTTATCAAGAAAAAGTTACCTCAATATTAATAAAGTACAATTCTAAATTAACTCCAATTATTGATTCATGATAATATTTCAGTAACTCATCGTGCAATTAAAAACAAGGATTTTTATTTCAGACGATCCATCGTGAACACTTCATCAGCCATCTCCCAAATTGCCGGATTATGTGTTGCGATAATGATTAGCCTATTATCATCTCGAAGAGATAGCAAAATCTCCATAATCAACTGAGAGGTTGCTGGGTCTATTGAAGCTGTTGGCTCATCTGCCAGAATAAAGGGTGGATTCTTTAAGATAACTTTTGCCAAGGCAACCCGTTGCGATTCTCCGCCCGATAACTCAAAGATGCGCTTATCTAGGTCAAGATAAGCCAGGCCGACCTGTTCTAAAGCCTGCTTCTGCCTCAACCGCTGTTCCGACCGACTCAACTTTTGACCAATGAGACCTAGCTTAAGGTTTTCTTCAATACTTTGGTTTTCAATTAAGCCAAAGTTCTGGAAGAGGTAGCCCAATTCGTGACGGAAAAAATCACTCGATTTATAATTGGCCAAGTCTTTACCTCGGTAAAAAATCGTCCCATCATAAGATTCTAATTTCCCAATCATGTTCATCAAGGTTGTTTTTCCGCTACCACTTGAACCAATTAAGGCATAGACTTTTCCAGCCTCAAATGTCATTGAAAGATTCGAAAATAACTCTCGTTCTCCAAAAGATTTACTCACCTGTTTAAGTTCAATCATATTAACCTCCCTTCAAAACAAGCATGGACATCTTGTTTTCTTTCTGCATTTGGACATGTAACTGTAAAAGAGATAGACCAGTAAAGAGTAACGAGACTATGAAAGCAACTACTATCTCTACCATAAGAAATACACTCGCAACAAATCCCAGTAAAAACACACCCAGTTGAGCAAAGAGATAAGTGCGATGGATTTCTAAGAACCTGAGACCTGCAATGCGTTTGATAAAAATGGCACGTCTAAATTCTTCAAAGTAGAGCCTATTCATAGTGTTAAACAACAAGATTGAAGTTGCAATCCCAAGCACAGCTCCTGCTAGCATTACCCAACGTTCCCTCTGGATATTATCCAATAATGTGATGTAGTTGTGGTAACCTGTTTGCATTTCTGAGACCCAATTTTCAATGCCTTGTCTCTGGATAAGCTCCTGGGCATCAGACAATTGATTAAAGAGAACGTAGTTCTGTACTGCGTCTACCCAAAACAAAATGGACTGTGGACCAGTTGATTGGGGTGTTATAACAATGATGATTGGATCTTTCAAAAACTGCTGGTAAGAAATAGGGGTCGTATTATACACAAAACGATCCTGACCTGATTCCAAATAACCTACCGTAGCAGTCATTTGCTGTCGTTCATCTCGACTAGATATGCGACTGGTTAAGTCGTCTTCAAAAACAGATTTATAATGTTCTTCCTCTGAACGGAGGTGTTCAGGCAGCAATAAGACAAACTCCCCTACATCAAGGTGATTCATCTTTTGCTCAATAGTTGTATCTACAGGAATGTTTTGACGCTCCAAGTATTGCGGTGTGACGATAAGGATATTGCCATTCGGGCTGTAATCGTGCCATTCTGTAGAGGTTGTCAAGTTTTTGGAGGAAGCCATGCCATTTTGCAAAGTACGGTCAATTAACTGGTGTCTAGATAAGAAAGCCTTTTGTTCTGAAACAGCCAGATCCATCAATTGATACCAAGTTCTGAATTTCCTTTGAGCTTGTTCATCAAAACCAGGACTCGTTCCTTCACGGCTGATTGATAGGGTAATCAGTTGCCTTTCCTGGCTCCAAGCCTCTTGTCCAATCCGATGCTGTTGCCAGGCTTGGGTATACTTTAAGCTACTCCCTATTCCCAGCGTTACAATAATAATCGCTAATAGTTGACCGATTAAAATCAAACTAATGATTCCTCTGACAGGCACTTGCCCTTTTATAATCTGCATCAGGTGTATCTTTTTTATCCCAACTGCGAAGAGTTGAGCGAAAAACAGGGAGATCGACAACAAGATGAGATTATAACAGAGCAAGCCTGCTCCTATGGTCATTAGGGATTGCGTTGGAAGCGACAGAATTTTTTGCATAAGAATGGCGAGCACGCCAGCTAAACTGAAACCAACAGCTATCCCTTTCAAATCCTCACCAACTGGTCTAAGGAAAATGGACAACCGTTTCTCTCCTGAAATGAGGCGAATGCCCGACGAACGTAATTGGCTAATTTGACTAATTAAAGTCAGTGCTCCAAAGGTTAAGATGAAAATCAATAGACTGATTAACTGAAATCCGTTACTAAAGATAGCCATTAACGTAGATAGTTTAGATGGAATTGTCAGGTGCATGTTAGTCAAGCCAAGTTGACTTAGCTCCTCCCTTAGCAAGTGAATATCTAGGTTTCCATCGAATACAAAATAGTTTGTTTCAACACTACTACTTTGAGCATCTTCTAGATTTTTTTCCTGTAGCCCATCAGGCAACTTTCCGTTCCCAAAGGTCGTATAAGAAAACACTGGAGTACCTTCTGAGTTAGGATCCTGGTGTTGAATCGCAATAAAGCTATCCGTTTCTTCTGCTAGTTTTTCCAAGCGTGTAGCAACATGCTGAAAAGTTGTTTCAGGGGAAGAATCACGTACAACAACGTTGGGGTAATAATAGGAGACATATGTATCAGTCCAAATGGTAAATACCCAAACAAAGAACAAACTAGCAAGCAGGTTGGATATGAGTATAAATAATTTTTTCATAGTGCATTCCTTATTCTAAAATAGAGGACAGAAATACCCCTGCCCTCTATAAACTAACAAGCTTACTAAACTATTGATAAAAGAATCTTCTTCATCATATACTAAAAGTGGTGTCTTAAGATTATTTTCATTAACTAGATTAGTAAAATCAATACTAGAATTTTTATAAAACATTTTTATTTCTCTATTCTTTTACTCAAAAAGTATTCTTTATGCCCATCTGGAGAGTCATTAAGAATTCCAAAAACTTCAAAACCTTGACTTAAGTAGAAATCTAAACCTTGAAAGTCAAAGGTGCTTAAATGGACAATACTACATCCGTAATTTTTGGCACTTTCTAAAACATTATTTAACAATGCAGTTGCTATCCCTTGACGTCTATAAGTGTTTTTAACCCAAAGTGTATCAATATATAATATTTTCCAAATAACCGAATAAGCTACGATGCCACCTACTATCTCTTGATTATTCTCAACAATAAAAGCAATCTGTTTATAGTCCTCATCCTGACATGAAGGTAAACATTTCTTATTGTGTTCCAATAGCATTTCTTCTATGTAGTCAATATTTTCATTATTTGCATCAGTAATCTTCATTCTTGCACCTACAATTTTTAATGAATAATAAAATGAGAACTCTCCCAGAAGCAAATGAGTGGGAAACTGAGCGGTTTTAAATCTCTTACCGAAGCTTTAAAAGCATGAGAACTTATATTAAAATCTCCTAAAACTTTACTTATAGATAGGAGAGAATATCCAGATCTGGATGATGGGTAGATTTCACGTAGTTCATTTAAAGAAATCTCATATTTAAAATAGTTCAATATCATGGCACAGCATGCTAATCCACATTCTGAATTTTCCATTTGATATATCATTGGAATTTTCACAATACTTCCTCCTTGTTCAAAATAAAGTCGATAATTTCTTCTTGTCTAAAATCTACTAATTTCTTTAGATACTTAATCTTTTCTAAATATTTATTATTTTTCGAGTAAATATAGTTTGACAAGGTAAAAACAACTTCTTCTAAAGATAAGTTCTGTGGACTAATCCAATCAGAAGATTTATGTAGTAATTTATAGTACTCATGGATAATATTTTCCTGAATATTTGAATCAAAAACTTCATGATTAGCAATTGTAAATGCTGACCCTTCACCTTTCACTTCAAAGTAAAGGTTTATCAAACATTTTTCAAATTTTGAAAAAAAAGATTTTTCTTTAGAGGTTAATTTTGCAAAATCGTCGATTGTTATATAAGGATTATTATAGAGACTGTTCGCAAAGAATCTCTGATATGTTTTTGAATCTTTTGAATACAAAACTATCTCTCTAATAGCATTGCCATCTGTTCCATCAATTGGTAAACATACCGTGACTATAAAAAGAATTATATTCAAAATAAAAAATTCTGATGTGTACGGCACAAATCCCAAAAGTGCTAATATTGCGACAATTAGGTTAGCTCCACCTCCCCCAAAGAAGTAGAACACCAAATTCCTATCACTATTTTTTTCATTAGTAATGTTTCTATTACTCATTTGACAATAACCGAATGCTAATAACACTGGAAATTTGAAATACATTTTTTTTCTAAAATAGAAGAAAAAGGGAGTAGCAAGCATCTCTAGTTTATAAGATAAACATCTTCCCACTAAAAAATGACCTAGTTCATGTAATGTAATTGATATTAACGTAATTAAAATCAATCGAAAAAAATAGATTAATGAATCATTTGGAAAAAATATCAATAATAGGAATAATAACGGCGCCAAACATAAATATATGACAGAGTTATTTAATATTTTTAACATAATACCATTCCTCTAAACTATTAGCTTCAAAAAGGCATTTTTTCTCCCAATATATCTTCTCAAAATGTTCGGAATCATAATTTTCTAAAATTAATTTTAATGTCTGGTAAGCTCTTTCTTGATAATCCGTTGTTTTGTACTTAATTTTTCCTTCAAGTACATCTTCAATTTTATAAGTTGCCTCCATCAACTGATTAATTCCACGTTTTTTTCTCATGCAATGAAAGCCTTTTCTTTTTCCTTGACTTTATTTTAACTGATATATCTCATAAAGTCAAGAATTTTTATTTATTTTTGGAATTTTTTTCTTTTATATTCCTAAAAAGAGTAAATAGATCTTAATAATTGCTATTTTGAACTAAAAAAATTATAATTAACTTAAATAAGTTGAAAGGATTATTGTTTTTTAATGAATATACTCTCCGAAAAATTCAGAACTAAAAGAAAAGAACTGGGACTTTCCCAACAAACTCTTGCAGAAGGAATTTGTGAACAAAGTCAGATCAGCAAGATTGAGAGAGGGCGTTTTATTCCCTCCGCAGACCTTTTGTTCAAACTCTCTCAACGACTTGAGGTCCCGTTGGATTACTTTTTCAATGAACAAATTGAAGTAAAATCTAACCTCTCTAATTTCAAGCAATTGTCTGCTCGACTATTAGATGACAGAAATTATGACAATTTGGAATATATTTATAGAATAGAGATTGAACGAAGTACTTTTCTAACACTAGAAGACCGAACTTACCTTGAATGGATTAAAGCTATTATTGACTTCTATCAATATGACAGTAAGCGTGAGGCTATTTCTTCATTGGAAAATATATTATTAAAAGTCTCCTCAAATACTCTGATTTATTTAAAGGCATTGAATACTCTATCTAATTTCTATTCCTTAGTGGGTCGTGAACAAGAATATGAGGCAAACTACTCTCATTTGATGGAGTTATATCAGACAAAAAATTTTGAGCATCAAGAGTTTTTATTTGGCTACATCAGAGTTCGTTACAACTACGCTCACTACCTAGTGTCAAAGGAAAAATATAACGAAGCCATTCAAGAAGCTCTTGAGACGATTGAACTCTGTAAACAAAGACAGACAAGCTACCAACTGGCTCCCCTACTTATTCTTGTAGGAAATGCTGGAGCCAAATTTCTAGACAAAGAACAAGTCACAAATTATTATATAGAAGCAAGAGAGTTATGTAAGATTTATAACAATCCTTTAATGTTGATGAAGATAGAAAATTATTTGAAGGAATTAGATACTGTTTAGTTAATCTTGACATTATAGTTTTTCTGAAACGTTAAATAATCTGTAAGGCTGATAGTGAAATTAATACTATCAGTCTTATTTCAAGTTTATATTCTTCTAAAATCTCTTCAAACCACGTCAGCTCTAGCCGCAGGTTGCTCTTTGATTTTCATTGAGTATTAGTCTCTGGTGTTTGTTTAGCGTCTTAAAGAGACATTTGAGAAGATTGGAAACAGTTCCCTCTTTTCTCCTAGTATAATGATTGGTAGGAAGGGAGAGAAAAGATGAAATCAATGAGAATCTTATTTTTGTTAGCTTTAATTCAAATCAGTTTGAGTAGCTGTTTCCTATGGAAGGAATGCATCTTGTCCTTTAAACAAAGTACAGCTTTTTTCATCGGAAGTATGGTCTTCGTTTCAGGAATCTGTGCTGGAGTAAATTATCTTTATACCCGTAAGCAAGAAGTCCATAGTGTCCTAGCCAGTAAGAAGTCGGTGAAGCTTCTTTACAGTATCCTGCTCTTAATTAATTTGTTCGGAGCTGTTCTTGTCTTGTCAGATAACTTGTTCATCAAAAATACGCTGCAGCAAGAATTAGTTGACTTTTTATTGCCATCCTTCTTTTTCCTATTTGGACTAGATTTGCTGATTTTTTTACCCTTGAAAAAATACATGCGCGATTTGCTTGCTATGCTAGATAGAAAAAAGACAGTTTTGGTGACTATTTTAGCAACACTTCTCTTCTTAAGAAATCCAATGACCATTGTCTCACTTCTGATTTATATTGGACTGGGTTTGTTTTTTGCAGCCTATCTTGTCCCAAATTCTGTTAAAAAGGAAGTTTCCTTTTATGGTCATATTTTCCGAGATCTTGTATTGGTCATTGCTACGCTCATTTTCTTTTAGAGCAAGCTTGTTTTTATGGATGTTATGATGGTAATACTCTTCGAAAATCAAATTCAAACTACGTCAGCTCTATCTGCAACCTCAAAACAGTGTTTTGAGCAGCCTGCGGCTAGCTTCCTAGTTTGCTCTGTGATTTTCATTGAGTATAAGTTTAGCAGGAAAATAGACACAGAAGAAAAGTTTTTGGTATAATAAGGGTATGTACACAAAAAATGAAGAAGAGCTACAAGCCTTAGGGGAACGCTTGGGTCATCTATTAGAAAAGAATGATGTTTTAATCTTAACTGGAGAACTGGGTGCAGGTAAAACGACCTTTACTAAGGGACTTGCTAAAGGTTTACAGATTTCTCAAATGATTAAAAGTCCGACCTATACTATCGTAAGAGAGTATGAAGGCAGACTGCCACTTTATCACCTAGATGTTTATCGAATTGAAGGAGATGCGGATTCTATCGACTTGGATGAGTTTCTCTTTGGTGGCGGAGTCACTGTTATTGAGTGGGGCAATCTCTTAGGAGATGCCTTGCCAGATACTTATTTAGAGTTGGAAATTCTAAAAGAAGAAGACGGTCGCAGATTAAATTTCCAAGCAAAGGGTTTGCGTGCAGAAAAGCTTTTAGAGGAGCTTCAACATGGAGTATGAATTGCTCATTAGGGAAGCAGAGCCTAATGATGCAGCTGAATTAGTGGCTTTTTTAAATCGTGTAAGTTTGGAGACAGATTTTACCAGCCTAGACGGAGATGGTATTCTCTTGACCAGTGAGGAGATGGAAATATTCCTCAACAAGCAAGCTAGTTCGGACAATCAGATAACCTTACTTGCATTCTTAAATGATAAAATTGCTGGTATTGTAAATATCACAGCTGACCAGCGCAAGAGAGTCCGTCATATTGGAGATCTCTTCATTGTGATTGGAAAAACATATTGGAATAATGGATTGGGAAGTTTTTTGCTAGAAGAAGCGATAGAGTGGGCACAAGCAAGTGGCATTCTGCGTCGTCTCCAACTGACTGTCCAAACTCGTAATCAAGCTGCAGTCCATCTTTATCAAAAGCATGGCTTTATAATTGAAGGTCGCCAAGAGCGTGGAGCATATATAGAAGAAGGGAAATTTATCGATGTTTATCTGATGGGTAAACTGATAGATTAGTAGAAATATGGTTAAAAAAATTATTGGAATGGTATTAGCTTTTCTAGCTGTGACAGTTTTGGGTGTCGGTGTTTTTGCTTATACTATTTATCAGCAAGGCACACAAACCTTATCAAAGACCTATAAAAAAATCGGAGAAGAAACCAAGGTTATTGAAGCAACAGAACCTTTGACCATTCTGTTGATGGGGGTTGATACTGGGAATGTAGAGCGTACAGATCAGTGGGCTGGAAATAGTGATTCCATGATTCTCTTGACTGTCAATCCACATACTAAGAAGACCATGATGTTGAGTTTGGAACGTGATATCCTGACTAAAATTCAACATAAAGATGGTAGTATTGAAGAAGCGAAGTTAAACGCTGCCTATGCTGGTGGTGGAGCAGAACTTGCTATAGAAACAATTCAAAAGATGATGAATATCCATATCGATCGATATATTATGGTCAATATGCAAGGATTGCAACAATTGGTAGATGCAGTGGGGGGTATTACGGTCAATAATACACTAGGTTTCCCGATTTCTATCAGTGACCAAGAAGAATTTAACACCATTTCTATCGGTGTTGGAGAGCAGACAATAAATGGAGAAGAAGCGCTTGTTTATTCACGCATGCGTTATCAAGACCCAGAAGGAGACTATGGTCGTCAAAAGCGTCAGCGTGAAGTCATTCAAAAAGTTGTTGAAAAAGTTCTTAGTTTGAATAGTGTCAGTCACTACCAATCTATTTTAAAAGCTCTAAGTACTAATATGCAGACTAATATTGATTTGTCTGCGAAAAGTATTCCGAGCTTGTTGGGCTACAAAGATTCATTTAAAACCATTGAATCTCAACAATTGAAGGGCGAAGGAGAGATGTTGCAAGGTATTTCTTACCAGATTGTTTCGAGAGAGCACATGTTGGAAATGCAGAATATATTGCGACGTTCTTTGGGACAAGAAGAAGTCACTCAGCTTGAAACAAATGTTGTCTTATTTGAAGATTTGTTTGGACGGGTGCCTGTTAGTGACGAAGATAATTAACTTTCTTGATACAAATAAAAAATCAATCGTAGGAAAATTCCTGCGATTTTTTCAAAAAAATACGAATAGATAGGTAGGAGGAAACATGAAAGCAGAAATCATTGCTGTTGGAACAGAGATTTTGACAGGACAGATTGTCAATACCAATGCTCAGTTTTTATCGGAAAAATTAGCAGAGATTGGGGTAGATGTTTATTTTCAAACGGCTGTAGGAGACAATGAAGCTCGTCTCTTGTCTTTGCTTGAAATTGCCAGTCAACGTAGCAGTCTGGTGATTTTGACAGGGGGCTTGGGGCCAACTGAGGATGACCTAACCAAACAAACGTTGGCTAAATTTTTAGGGAAAGAATTAGTTTTTGATCCTCAGGCACAGGCGAAGTTGGATGTCTTTTTTGCCCAGAGACCAGACTATGCCCGAACACCGAATAATGAAAGACAGGCTCAACTTGTAGAAGGGGCGACTCCGCTACCAAATGAAACAGGACTGGCTGTGGGAGGAGTATTAGAAGTCGAAGGAGTGACCTATGTCGTCCTTCCTGGTCCACCAAGTGAATTGAAACCCATGGTCTTAAACCAGCTTCTACCCAAGTTGATGACAGGGAGCAAGCTGTATTCCCGAGTTCTTCGCTTCTTTGGAATTGGCGAAAGTCAGCTGGTGACCATTTTGGCTGATTTAATTGATAATCAAACTGATCCGACCTTAGCACCTTATGCCAAGACAGGAGAAGTCACTCTGCGTTTGTCAACAAAGGCTAGCAGACAAGAAGAGGCGAATCAAGCATTGAATGTTTTGGAAAATAAAATCTTGGACTACCAGACTTTTGAAGGCCTTTCTTTACGAGAACTTTGTTATGGTTATGGGGAAGAGACTAGTTTGGCCAGTATTGTGGTAGAAGTACTGAAAAAGCAAGGGAAAACTATCACGGCTGCAGAGAGTTTGACGGCAGGTCTTTTTCAAGCTACTGTAGCTGATTTTTCAGGAGCTTCAAGTATATTTAAGGGTGGTTTTGTGACCTATAGCTTGGAGGAAAAATCAAAAATGTTGGATATTCCTGCCAAGGATTTGGAAGAACATGGTGTGGTGTCTGAATATACAGCCCAGAAGATGGCTGAGCAGGCACGAAGCAAGACCCAGTCAGATGTTGGCATCAGCTTGACTGGAGTAGCAGGGCCAGATAGTCTAGAAGGGCACCCAGCTGGGACAGTCTTCATAGGCTTGGCGCAAGAGCAAGGAACTGAGGTTATCAAGGTGAATATTGGAGGCAGAAGTCGAGCAGATGTACGTCACATTGCGGTTATGCATGCCTTTAACCTAGTTCGCAAGGCTTTATTAAGTGACTAACTTTTGATATAATAGTAGATAGGTCTGAGGACCATTAGAATGTAGGAGAATAGAATGGCGAAAAAACCAAAAAAATTAGATGAAATTTCAAAAAAATTCGGTGCAGAACGTGAAAAAGCCTTGAATGATGCTCTTAAATTGATTGAGAAAGACTTTGGTAAGGGTTCAATTATGCGTTTGGGTGAGCGTGCAGAGCAAAAGGTGCAAGTGATGAGCTCCGGTTCCTTGGCTCTTGATATTGCCCTTGGTTCAGGTGGCTATCCTAAGGGACGTATCATCGAAATCTATGGGCCAGAGTCATCTGGTAAGACAACAGTTGCCCTTCATGCAGTCGCGCAAGCGCAAAAAGAAGGTGGGATTGCAGCCTTTATTGATGCGGAGCATGCCCTTGACCCAGCTTATGCTGCGGCTCTTGGGGTCAATATTGACGAATTGCTCTTGTCTCAACCAGACTCAGGAGAGCAAGGTCTTGAAATTGCAGGAAAATTGATTGACTCAGGTGCTGTGGACCTTGTCGTAGTCGATTCAGTTGCGGCCCTTGTACCTCGTGCGGAAATTGATGGAGATATCGGAGATAGCCACGTTGGTTTGCAGGCTCGTATGATGAGTCAAGCCATGCGTAAACTTGGTGCTTCTATCAATAAAACCAAAACAATTGCCATCTTTATCAACCAATTGCGTGAAAAAGTTGGGGTCATGTTTGGAAATCCAGAAACAACTCCTGGTGGACGTGCTCTGAAATTCTACGCTTCAGTGCGTTTGGATGTTCGTGGAAGCACGCAAATCAAGGGAACTGGTGACCAAAAAGACACCAACGTCGGTAAGGAAACTAAGATTAAGGTCGTGAAAAACAAGGTGGCTCCGCCATTTAAGGAAGCCTTCGTTGAAATCATGTACGGAGAAGGGATTTCTAAGACAGGTGAGCTTTTGAAGATTGCAAGCGATTTAGATATCATCAAAAAAGCAGGGGCTTGGTACTCTTACAAGGATGAGAAAATCGGGCAAGGTTCTGAAAATGCTAAGAAATACTTGGCAGATAACCCAGAAATCTTTGATGAAATTGACCATCAAGTCCGTGTTCAATTTGGTTTGGTTGATGGAGAAGAGGCTTCTGTAGAAGGTGTTGAAACTAAAAAAGATGAAGCAGTTCAAGCAGATTCTGTGAATGAAGAAGTGACTCTTGACCTAGGCGATGAACTTGAAATCGAAATTGAAGAATAAGTTGTTAAAGTAGTGGAGAAATCCGCTGCTTTTTCGTTGCCTTGTTCTGGTTCTCAGTTCGCGCAAAGTTTGCTGTTTCTTGTCGCTCCTCTATAAAGCTGATATAATAGCCTTATGAATAAAAAACGAACAGTGGACCTGATACATGGTCCTATTCTTCCCTCACTTTTGAGTTTTGCCTTCCCAATCTTGCTATCCAATATTTTCCAACAGCTCTATAACACTGCTGATGTCTTGATTGTTGGGCGTTTTCTTGGACAAGACTCCTTGGCTGCAGTAGGAGCGACGACAGCGATTTTTGACCTGATTGTAGGTTTTACTCTTGGTGTTGGCAATGGCATGGGAATTGTCATTGCCCGCTATTATGGAGCTCGGAATTTCACTAAAATCAAGGAGACAGTAGCAGCCACCTGGATTTTAGGTGCTCTTTTGAGTATTGTAGTTATGCTGCTGGGCTTTTTTGGTTTGTATCCTCTCTTGCAGTACCTAGATACTCCTGCAGAAATCCTTCCTCAGTCCTATCAATATATATCTATGATTGTGACCTGTGTCGGTGTCAGTTTTGCCTATAACCTCTTTGCAGGCTTGTTGCGGTCTATTGGGGACAGTCTAGCGGCTCTTGGTTTTCTGATTTTCTCTGCCTTGGTTAATGTAGTTCTGGATCTCTATTTCATCACGCAATTGCATCTGGGAGTTCAATCTGCGGGCCTTGCCACCATTATTTCGCAAGGCTTATCAGCGGTTCTCTGCTTTTATTATATCCGCAAGAGTGTTCCAGAACTTCTACCTCAACTGAAACATTTTAAATGGGACAAGACCTTGTACGCGGATCTTTTGGAGCAAGGTTTGGCTATGGGCTTGATGAGCTCGATTGTGTCCATTGGCAGTGTGATTTTACAGTCTTCTGTTAATACCTTTGGTGCCGTAATTATCAGTGCCCAGACGGCGGCTCGACGCATTATGGCCTTCGCCCTTCTTCCTATGACCGCTATTTCTGCCTCGATGACGACCTTTGCTTCGCAGAATCTTGGGGCCAAGCGACTAGACCGTATTGTTCAAGGACTTCGAATCGGCAGTCGTCTAAGCATGTCCTGGGCAGTTTTTGTTTGTGTCTTCCTCTTTTTTGCCAGTCCAGCCTTAGTTTCCTTCTTGGCCAGTTCGACGGATGGATACCTGGTAGAAAACGGTAGTCTCTACCTGCAAATCAGCTCAGCCTTTTATCCCATTTTGAGTCTCTTACTGATTTATCGCAATTGTTTACAGGGATTGGGGCAAAAGGTCCTTCCTCTGGTTTCTAGTTTTATTGAACTAATCGGGAAAATTGCTTTTGTGGTCTTGATTATTCCTTGGGCAGGTTATAGGGGAGTTATCCTTTGCGAACCCCTTATCTGGGTTGCCATGACCATTCAACTCTACTTTTCACTGTTCCGTCATCCCTTGATAAAAGAAGGCAAGGCCATCTTGGCAACAAAAGTGTCATCATAGCTTGATTTACTGAATAAAATCTATTTCCTCTAGTGAAAATCAAAAAAACTTGTGTTATAATAAGAAAGATTAAAATGTGAAAAAAGGAGATTCCTAATGGGACGTAAATGGGCCAATATCGTAGCCAAGAAAACGGCTAAAGATGGAGCTAACTCTAAAGTATATGCAAAGTTTGGTGTAGAAATCTATGTAGCAGCTAAAAAAGGTGATCCAGACCCAGAATCAAACACTGCTTTGAAATTCGTTATCGACCGTGCTAAACAAGCCCAAGTGCCAAAACACGTTATCGATAAAGCGATTGATAAAGCAAAAGGAAACACAGACGAAACCTTTACAGAAGGACGTTACGAAGGATTTGGACCAAACGGTTCTATGTTGATCGTTGATACCTTGACTTCTAACGTCAACCGTACCGCAGCCAATGTCCGTGCAGCCTTTGGTAAAAACGGTGGAAACATGGGCGCTTCAGGTTCTGTTTCTTACCTCTTTGACAATAAGGGTGTTATTGTATTTGCTGGCGAAGATGCTGATGCAGTCTTTGAGCAATTGCTAGAAGCAGATGTGGATGTGGACGATGTAGAAACAGAAGAAGGAACAATTACTGTTTACACAGCTCCAACAGACCTTCACAAGGCTATCGTTGCCCTTCGTGAGTCAGGTGTCGAAGAATTCCAAGTGACTGAATTGGAAATGATTCCTCAGTCAGAAGTGGAATTGTCAGGTGATGATCTTGAAACCTTTGAAAAACTTTACAGCGTTCTTGAAGATGACGAAGACGTGCAAAAGATTTATACGAACGTAGATGGATTCTAATTTAACCTAGAGAACATGATCCTAAGTGAGAAAATCACTTGGGATTTTTTGAATCAAGAAAATAGTTCTCTAGGAAACTTTTTTCTTGACATCTCTTTTCAAAGTGGTAAAATAGTTCTCATGAAAACCTATTTAGTTCCTAGGAGAACTAAACACAATGATTTGAAAGGAGTTAGTATGGATAAACCAATGTTGGTCTTTAAGCGTTTTGGTCACCAGATTCATCTGATGGTGCAAAAGGAAGCCAAGCGTTGTGGCATTGAATTTATGGGGGGACCACAAGGTCAGGTTGTACGTTTTTTGGATAGCCGTGAGGAAAATCAAGACTTGGTCTTGATTAAAGATATCGAGCAGGAACTCAATATTACCAAGTCTGTGGCGAGTAACTTGGTCAAGCGTATGGTACAAAATGGTTTGGTGGAATTGGAGGCGAGTTCTAGCGATAAGCGGGCCAAGTTTGTTCGTTTGACGGACAAATCACGTTCTCAAATGAAGCAGGTTAAAGCCTTCTTTGAACGTATTGACAACCAGTTGATGGCAGACATTGATGAAGATGAATTACTGATTTTTGAGAAAGTCCTCAATCAACTACAGGAAAATATCAAGAGAATAGGAGGAGAGAATGAAGAAATTAGCCAAACGAATTAGTGGAAAAGAATGGGGGATGATTTTACTAGCCATTCTCTTTACCTGCTTTTCAGTCTACCTAGAGTTGGAAGTTCCGACCTATATCTCTAAAATAACGGATTTGCTAGGAAGTCAAGGAACCAACTTGGATGAGTTATGGCAACCAGCAGGTATGATGGTCGGAATGTCTTTTTTTGCCTTCTTGTCCGCAGTCGCAGTTGGATTTTTTGCATCCAGAGTGGCTGCTTCTTACACTAGTAGGCTGAGAAGTGATATTTTTAACCGAGTTTTGGATTACTCGCAGACAGAGATTAAGAAATTCTCTATTCCCAGTCTCCTAACTCGTACTACCAATGATATTACTCAAGTTCAGATGTTGATTACCATGGGCTTGCAAGTGGTTACGCGTGGTCCGATTATGGCTATCTGGGCTATAGGGAAGATTTTAGGTCATTCAGAATACTGGCTCTGGGCTGTACTTGTGGCAGTGATTGTCAATGTTTTGATGACAACCGTTTTGATGACGCTAGCTTTTCCAAAACAGTCCTTGATTCAAAGTCTGACTGATAAACTGAATAGCATTACTCGTGAAAGTTTAACAGGTATTCGCGTTGTTCGTGCCTACAATGCTGAAAAGTACCAAGATGAAAAATTTGCAGCAGCAAATGATGAGCTGACACGCTTGAATTTGTTTGTCAACCGTCTCATGGCTATTTTGAATCCCATCATGATGGGGATTTCAAGTGGTTTGAGTGTGGCGATTTATTGGATTGGGGCCTATGTGATCAACGATGCTGCTCCGACAGCACGTCTGCCTCTCTTTAGTGACATGGTTGTTTTCATGTCTTATGCCATGCAGGTTGTCATGGGATTCCTTCTCATGGGAGCGCTCTTCATCGTTCTTCCCCGAACTATGGTCTCTGCCAAGCGGATTAATCAGGTTCTAGATTTGCATTCTTCTATCCAAAACCCTGCTCAAGTGCGGCTGGCTGATGAAAACCTCAAAGGTCAGGTCGAGTTTAAGGATGTGACCTTCCGCTATGCAGCAAATTCGGAGGCAGTTATTGAGCATGTTAGCTTTAGAGCAGAAGCTGGCCAAACAGTTGCCTTTATCGGCTCAACGGGTTCTGGTAAGTCAACTCTGGTCAATCTGATTCCACGTTTCTATGATGTATCCGCAGGAGAAATTCTAGTGGACGGAGTTAATGTTCAAGATTACGGTTTGGAAGATTTGCGCAACAAGGTTGGCTATATTCCACAAAAAGCTGTGCTATTTTCTGGAGATGTCAAGGGTAATCTAGACTTTGGACACAGTCAAGAAACACCACTTAGTGAGGAGGCTATGTGGCAGGCCTTGGAATTGGCCCAGTCTAAGAACTTTATCGAGGATAAGGAAGCTGGCTTGGAGTCAGAAGTAGCTCAAGGAGGAACCAACTTCTCAGGTGGACAAAGACAGCGTCTGGCCATTGCGCGTGCCTTGGCTCGTAAGCCAGAAATCCTCATCTTTGATGACTCCTTCTCAGCCTTGGATTACAAGACAGATCGTGTCCTACGCCAAGAGCTAGCAGAGAAAACAAAATCTATGACCAAGCTCATCGTCGCGCAGCGCATTTCAACGATTATGGATGCAGATTTGATTTTGGTCTTGGATCAAGGAAAAGTCGTGGGACAAGGCACCCACAAGGAACTTCTAGCTACCAACGAAGTTTACCAAGAAATTGCCTATTCACAATTATCGAAGGAGGAATTGGAACATGGAAAATAAAAAACTGTCGCTCTGGAAACAGAGTAAACCCTATCTTGCAGGTCTCCAGTTTGCCCTTCTAATAGCCTTTTTAGCAACAATCCTATCCAATATCATTACCGTATATGGTCCAACCCGTATCAAGGAAATGACCAATATTATTGCAAGTGGTCTAGAAACAAGTGTGGATGTCGCGGCGGTTGCAGCCATTGGTGGTTCTTTGGCCGTTATCTATGTGATTGGACTCCTATCAAATTATTTGCAGGCCTTTCTGTTTACAACAGCCATACAACGTTTTTCAGAGCGTTTGAGAACAGCGATTGCAGAGAAAATTAATCGTCTACCATTGGGATATTTTGATGGACATTCTCAGGGGGATACCTTGTCTCGTGTGACCAATGACGTTGACACTGCAGCCCAGTCCCTTAATCAAAGTCTGGGAACAGTTCTTTCATCAACTTTACTGGTCGTGGCAGTCTTGGTAACCATGTTTGGGATGAACTGGATTTTAGCCTTGGTGACGGTTGTTTCAACTCTTATTGGTTTTGCTTTCGTGTCTGTTTTTATGGGCAAATCGCAGGGATTCTTTAAGAGTCAGCAACAGGATTTGGCAGCTGTAAATGGTTATGTGGAGGAAATGTACTCTGGCCATAATGTGGTGACCAGTTACAATGCTATCGAGAGTACCAAAGAAGAATTTGCGACATTAAACCATCGTCTGTATGATAGTATCTGGAAATCTCAGTTTATTTCAGGGATTATGATGCCGATTATGATGTTTATCGGGAACTTTAGTTATGCCTTAGTGATTATCGTTGGTGCAGCCTTGGCCTTAAATGGGCAGATTAGTATCGGGATTATCGTTGCCTTTATGGCCTACGTTCGTATCTTTTCTCAGCCTCTTTCTCAAATCGCTCAAGGGATTACTAGTTTGCAGCAGGCTAGCGCAGCCATGGGACGTGTCTTTGAATTCTTAGGTGAAGAGGAAATGGAAGATGAATCCCATAAAGAAAGACAATTGAGCGACATGAGAGGTCAAGTGGTCTTTGAACGAGTTTCCTTTGGTTACACACCAGAGCGAACTATTATCCATGACTTTTCTGCGACCGCTCATGCAGGTCAAAAGGTTGCCATTGTCGGTCCTACTGGGGCTGGGAAGACAACCATTGTCAATCTTTTGATGAAGTTCTATGAGATTGATAAGGGAAGTATCCGCATTGATGGCGTGGATACCAAGGAGATGAAGCGTTCGGAAGTACACGATGCCTTTTCAATGGTCTTGCAGGACACTTGGCTCTTTGAAGGGACCATTCGAGACAATCTTATCTATAACCAAACAGGTATTAGTGATGAGCGCGTGATTGAAGCCAGCAAGGCTGTAGGAATTCACCACTTTATCATGACTCTACCAGATGGTTACGATACTGTCTTGGACGATACAGTGACCTTGTCTGTTGGACAAAAACAACTTTTAACTATTGCTCGTGCTTTGCTGAAAGATGCGCCACTCCTAATTTTGGATGAGGCGACCTCTTCGGTTGATACACGGACGGAGGAATTGATCCAGAAAGCTATGGACCGACTGATGGAGGGAAGAACTTCCTTTGTCATCGCCCACCGCTTGTCTACTATCCGAAA
The DNA here is from genome assembly GCA_905221095.1 of bacterium. Classification (GTDB taxonomy): domain Bacteria; phylum Bacillota; class Bacilli; order Lactobacillales; family Streptococcaceae; genus Streptococcus. The sequence continues at coordinate 91,790 of CAJNBV010000001.1, read as the reverse complement.
TGCTGACTTAATTCTTGTCATGAAAGATGGCAATATCATCGAGCAAGGCAATCATGATGAGTTGATGGCACAAGCAGGCTTCTACGCTGATCTCTATAATAGTCAATTTACAGAAGACGAAGCAGAAGAATAAACCCAAAGAAGGCTTGACGGCCTTCTTTTTCTGCACTATACTAGAAAACAAGTGCTTCCCTGTAAGCAAAATTTGAGTAAGTGATGAGAAAATATATGAAAAATTATCAAGAATGGTATGGCCACGTTGCTGGTAAGATTGAAAATAAGTCTTTCCTTCTGAGCTTGTTAAAATCTTTCAATCGGTTTATGACGGTAGTCATGCCTATAGTTTATTTAATCTTGTTAGTAATTACCTATCTCCAAGAAGGACTTGGGAAGCAGGTCTTGATGTATGTGTTTGTTCCTGCGTCAGGTTTTGTGATTTTATCCCTTCTCCGTAAGAAAATCAATGCTCCTAGGCCTTATGAAGTTTGGGAAATTGTACCTCTACTAGACAGAGATAGTCCTGGTCAGTCTATGCCCAGTCGTCATGTCTTTTCAGCAACTATCATCTCTATGGCCTGTTTCCATGCTTGGACTTTGATCGGAATAATCTTGCTTATTTGCTCAGGACTCTTAGCCTTGGTCCGAGTACTAGGTGGCGTTCATTATCTCAAGGATGTCTTGGTTGGTTATGCTTGCGGACTTATGTGGGGTGTGATTTTCTTTCTATTTTGACCTGTAAGTTAATACTCAATGAAAATCAAAGAGCAAACTAGGAAGCTAGCCGCAAGCTGTACTTGAGTACGGTAAGGCGACGCTGACGTGGTTTGAATAGTATAAGGCGGTCCTAGAACCACTTACGGGTCAAAAGTGACCACTTGCTTTTTTGCTCTTGTTTTCTTATTTTTCCTTTGATATAGTAGAGTCAGAAAGGAGATGGAATGAAGTTACGAATCGAAATTGATAGCAATTTAGAGGAAACTGAAATTGTCATCAAGGCAGCGGCCTTGACAGATGAGATTGCGGATTTACAGCGACTCTTACAAGAGTCCAAGTCTCCTAGGTTGATTTTTTACAAAGGGACGGGTGAATATTATCTGGACTTGTCGGAAATTCTCTTCTTTGAGACAGAAGGGAACAAGATTTACGCCCATACCCAGAAAGATGCCTACGAGGTTCGGCTTAAACTCTATGAGTTAGAGGCTATCCTTCCTCGCTATTTTAGTCGGGTATCCAAGTCAACGATCGCTAATATTCGGCAAGTCTATTCGGTGGACAAGTCCTTTTCAGGAACGGGCACCATTTCCTTTTATCAGACCCACAAGGAGGTTCATGTGTCACGGCATTACCAATCCCTCCTAAAAGAAAATCTAAGAAACATGAGGTAAGAACATGAAAAAGAAAGCATTTGGTATTGTGTTGCTTATTTTTGCAGCTTTAATATTATTACAAGGAAATTTTGGAATCCCTTCTCTGGGGGGGCAAATTTGGCCCTTGATTGGTATTGTTTTTTTTGCCTACCAATCAGTTGGAGCTTTGTTGCGTCGCCACTTAACCTCAGCCTCTTTTACAGCTCTAGTAGCCTTACTAATTGCCAACCACTCTTATGATATTTTACCGATTCCAAATCAGTCACTATTCTGGGCTAGTATTTTAATCGTACTGGGTGTCAACGCACTTACTCATTCTAACAGAACTTGGAATGGGAAAAAATGGTGGTATGATGGTGAAAAGACCATTCTTACAGACAAGGAAGTCGCTTTTGGAACGGGGACTTTCTACAAGCAAAACCAAGAATTAGTAGATGACCAAGTAGAAGTTGGTTTTGGCAATGCTAAGATATATTACGACAATGCAGAGATTTTAGGAGATATTGCAACCCTGAAAGTAGAAGTTGGTTTTGGCAATGCAGTTATCTATGTTCCTCAACATTGGCGAGTGGATTTGAAGGTGGAAACTTTCTGTGGTGTAGCCAAGGCAGATACTTCTCTAGCTCCAACCAGTAAAACTTTGATTATCCGTGGAGATGTGGCTTTTGGAAAGTTGGGAATTGTCTACGTTAAATAAAAAAAATCTTCCAATTCCCTTGCAAAAATGAAGAAAGTGTGATAACATAGTACGGTATGTGGTGCTAGCACATCCGCTATATTAGATCTAATAGGAGGAAAACACAATGGCTAAAGTATGTTACTTTACAGGTCGTAAGACTGTATCAGGAAACAACCGTTCACACGCGATGAACCAAACAAAACGTGCCGTAAAACCAAACCTTCAAAAAGTTACTGTTCTTATCGATGGTAAACCTAAAAAAGTTTGGGCTTCAGCTCGTGCTTTGAAATCAGGTAAAGTTGAACGCGTTTAATAATAAAAGTAAGGAGACCTTAGGGTCTTTTTTCTTTTACTGTAGGTATAAAATCATTTGAAAAATAGAGTAAATATCCGCTGATACAGTATTCTGCTTTTACACTTGGGCTGAAATATGATAAAATAGAGTATCAACTAGTTGAGGTAAAAAGGATGACTGTAAAAATTAATACAAAAGATGGTCAAATCGAACTAACAGATGAAGTGATTGCAACCGTCGTAGGTGGAGCAGCAACTGAGATTTTTGGTGTGGTCGGTATGGCTAGTAAAAATGCCCTCAAAGATAATTTCCAAGCCCTTCTAGGTAAGGAAAATTATTCCAAAGGTGTCGTCGTAAAGGCGGCCGAAGATGGCAGTATTGCAGTTGATGTATATACCGTGTTGAGCTACGGAACAAAGATTAGCGAAGTGTCAAAAAACATTCAAGAGCGTGTTCGTTTTAGTTTGGAAAACCAACTTGGAATTACTGCTCAGACTGTAAATGTCTACATTCAAAATATCAAAGTTGTAGGAGAATAACCGTGTCAAAAATTACTACTAGCTTATTTCAAGAAATGGTGCAGGCTGCATCAACTCGCTTGAATAAGCAAGCTGAATATGTCAATTCATTAAACGTCTTTCCAGTTCCAGATGGAGATACAGGGACAAATATGGGAATGACCATTGAAAATGGTGCTAAGGAAGTTGCAGATAAGCCAGCTTCTACTGTTGGAGAGGTAGCAAGCATTCTTGCTAAAGGTCTTTTGATGGGTGCGCGTGGGAACTCAGGTGTTATTACGTCTCAGCTTTTCCGTGGATTTTCACAAGCCATTAAGGATAAAGACGAGTTAACAGGTCAAGACTTGGCTCTTGCCTTCCAATCAGGTGTAGAAGTTGCCTATAAGGCCGTTATGAAACCAGTTGAAGGAACGATTTTGACAGTTTCACGTGGAGCTGCTATCGGTGCTAAGAAAAAGGCTGAGCAAACAGATGATGCTGTTGAAGTCATGCGCGCAGCTTTAGAAGGTGCTAAAACAGCTCTTGCTAAAACGCCAGATATGCTTCCAGTCTTGAAGGAAGTTGGCGTTGTGGACTCAGGTGGTCAAGGACTGGTCTTCATCTACGAAGGTTTCCTTTCAGCCCTTACTGGCGAATATATTGCATCTGAGGACTTTGTAGCGACTCCTGCTAATATGAGTGAAATGATCAATGCGGAGCACCACAAGTCTGTAGCTGGTCACGTAGCGACTGAGGACATCACATTTGGTTACTGTACTGAAATCATGGTAGCTCTTAAGCAAGGTCCAACCTATGCTAAAGATTTTGACTACGACGAGTTCCGTAACTACTTGAATGAACTCGGGGATTCTCTCCTTGTTGTCAACGATGATGAAATTGTCAAAGTCCATGTCCATACAGAAGATCCAGGACTTGTTATGCAAGAAGGTCTCAAATATGGTAGTTTGGTCAAGGTAAAAGTTGACAATATGCGTAACCAACACGAAGCACAGGTTGAAAAAGAAGCTGCTCAAGTTAGCAAGCCGGCTGAAGAAAAAGAGTATGCTTTGATTGCTGTGGTGGCTGGTAAAGGTCTAGCAGATATCTTCCGTTCTCAAGGCGTGGATTATGTTATCGAAGGTGGTCAAACCATGAACCCTTCAACAGAAGACTTTATCAAGGCTGTTGAACAGGTTAACGCTCGTAATATTATCTTCTTGCCAAACAACAAGAATATCTTCATGGCAGCTCAATCTGCAACAGAAGTTTTGGAACAACCAGCAGTAGTGGTGGAAGCTCGTACTCTTCCTCAAGGATTGACTAGTCTTCTTGCCTTTGATCCAAGCAAGTCCATCGAAGAAAACCAAGAGCGTATGACAGCTGCTCTTAGCGATGTCGTTAGCGGAAGCGTCACAACAGCTGTGCGTGATACAACGATTGATGGCTTAGAAATCCATGAAAACGATAATCTTGGTATGGTGGATGGGAAAATTCTCGTGTCAAACCCTGACATGCACCAAACCTTGACAGAAACCTTGAAACATATGTTGGATGAAGATAGTGAAATCGTAACCTTCTATGTCGGTGAAGACGGAAGCGAAGAACTTGCCAATGAAATTGCTCAAGAAATTGCAGAAGAATTCGAAGACGTTGAAGTTGAGATTCACCAAGGACAACAACCAGTTTACCCATACCTATTTAGTGTGGAATAAGATTAATGAAGGACTGAGAAATCAGTTCTTTTTTCTTTTTGAATAATGAAATCGGTATCTTTTTAATAAAAACAAAAATAACATTCATAAATAAACATTAAAATAGAAAATTCAGAAAATTTCTTCTTTTGTCTTGAAAAATTTTGAAAAAATGGTATGATAGTAACAAGTTATTTTTAAGAGAAGAGAAAGGGGAACAATGGAGAAAATCAGTTTAGAATCTCCTAAGACGGGGTCGGACCTAGTTTTGGAAACACTTCGTGATTTAGGAATTGATACCATCTTTGGTTATCCTGGTGGTGCTGTCTTGCCTTTTTATGATGCGATATATAATTTTAAAGGCATTCGCCACATTCTAGGACGCCATGAGCAAGGTTGTTTGCATGAAGCTGAAGGTTATGCCAAATCAACTGGAAAGTTGGGTGTTGCCGTCGTCACTAGTGGACCAGGAGCAACAAATGCTATTACAGGGATTGCGGATGCCATGAGCGATAGCGTTCCCCTTTTGGTCTTTACAGGTCAGGTGGCGCGAGCAGGGATTGGGAAAGATGCCTTTCAGGAGGCAGACATCGTGGGAATTACCATGCCAATCACTAAGTACAATTACCAAGTTCGTGAGACAGCTGATATCCCTCGTATCATTACGGAAGCTGTCCATATCGCAACTACAGGCCGTCCAGGGCCAGTTGTCATTGACCTACCTAAAGACGTATCTGCTTTAGAAACAGACTTCATTTATTCACCAGAAGTGAACCTACCAAGCTATCAGCCTACTCTTGAGCCAAATGATATGCAAATCAAAAAAATCTTGAAGCAATTATCCAAGGCTAAAAAACCAGTCTTGTTAGCTGGTGGTGGAATTAGTTATGCTGAAGCTGCTGCAGAATTAAATGAATTTGCAGAACGCTATCAGATTCCAGTGGTAACCAGTCTTTTAGGGCAAGGTACGATTGCAACAACTCATCCACTCTTCCTTGGAATGGGAGGTATGCACGGATCTTTCGCAGCTAATATTGCCATGACGGAAGCGGATTTTATGATTAGTATTGGTTGTCGTTTCGATGACCGCTTGACGGGGAATCCTAAGACCTTTGCTAAGAATGCTAAGGTTGCCCACATTGATATTGACCCAGCTGAGATTGGCAAGATTATCAGTGCAGATATCCCTGTGGTGGGTGATGCTAAGAAAGCCTTGCAAATGTTGTTAGCGGAACCAACAGTTCATAACAATACTGAGAAATGGATTGAGAAAGTTACTAAAGACAAGAACCGTGTTCGTTCTTATGACAAGAAAGAGCGTGTGGTTCAACCGCAAGCAGTTATTGAACGAATTGGTGAATTGACCAACGGAGATGCCATTGTGGTCACAGACGTTGGTCAACACCAAATGTGGACAGCTCAGTATTATCCATACCAAAATGAACGTCAGTTAGTGACTTCAGGCGGTTTGGGAACAATGGGATTCGGAATTCCAGCAGCAATCGGTGCTAAAATTGCCAACCCAGATAAAGAAGTAGTCTTGTTCGTTGGGGATGGTGGTTTCCAAATGACCAACCAGGAATTGGCTATTTTGAACATTTACAAGGTGCCAATCAAGGTGGTCATGCTGAACAACCACTCACTTGGAATGGTTCGCCAGTGGCAGGAATCCTTCTATGAAGGTAGAACATCTGAGTCGGTCTTTGATACCCTTCCTGATTTCCAATTGATGGCACAGGCTTATGGCATTAAAAACTATAAGTTTGACAATCCTGAGACCTTGGCTCAAGACCTTGAAGTCATCACTGAGGATGTTCCTATGCTAATCGAGGTAGATATTTCTCGTAAGGAACAGGTATTACCAATGGTACCAGCTGGTAAGAGTAATCATGAGATGTTGGGGGTGAAGTTCCATGCGTAGAATGTTAACAGCAAAACTACAAAATCGTTCAGGAGTCCTCAATCGCTTTACCGGTGTCCTATCTCGTCGTCAGGTTAATATCGAAAGCATTTCTGTTGGAGCAACAGAAGATCCGAATGTATCGCGTATCACCATTATTATTGATGTAGCTTCACATGATGAAGTGGAGCAAATCATCAAGCAACTCAATCGTCAGATTGATGTGATTCGCATTCGAGATATTACAGACAAGCCTCATTTGGAACGCGAGGTGATTTTGGTTAAGATGTCAGCGCCAGCTGAGAAGCGTGCTGAGATTCTAGCTATTATTCAACCTTTCCGTGCAACGGTGGTAGACGTAGCACCAAGCTCGATTACCATTCAAATGACAGGAAATGCTGAAAAGAGTGAAGCTCTATTGCGAGTCATTCGACCATACGGTATTCGCAATATTGCTCGTACGGGTGCAACTGGATTTACCCGCGATTAATACTCTTCGAAAATCAAATTCAAACCACGTCAGCTTCGCCTTGCCGTACTCAAGTACAGCCTGCGGCTAGCTTCCTAGTTTGCTCTTTGATTTTCATTGAGTATAAAAATCCAACTTAAATTTGTTAAACCAGCCTAAAAGGCAATAAATAATAGAAAAGAGAGAAAAAACTATGGCAGTTCAAATGGAATACGAAAAAGATGTTAAAGTAGCAGCACTTGACGGTAAAAAAATCGCCGTTATCGGTTATGGTTCACAAGGACATGCGCATGCTCAAAACTTGCGTGATTCAGGTCGTGATGTTATCATCGGTGTACGTCCAGGTAAATCTTTTGACAAAGCAAAAGAAGATGGATTTGATACTTACACAGTAGCAGAAGCAACTAAATTAGCTGACGTTATCATGATTTTGGCACCAGATGAAATCCAACAAGAATTGTACGAAGCAGAAATCGCTCCAAACTTGGAAGCTGGAAACGCAGTTGGATTTGCTCATGGTTTCAACATCCACTTTGAATTTATCAAAGTTCCTGCAGATGTAGATGTCTTTATGTGTGCTCCTAAAGGGCCAGGACACTTGGTACGTCGTACTTACGAAGAAGGATTTGGTGTACCAGCTCTTTACGCAGTATACCAAGATGCAACAGGAAATGCTAAAAACATTGCTATGGACTGGTGTAAAGGTGTTGGAGCAGCTCGTGTAGGTCTTCTTGAAACAACTTACAAAGAAGAAACTGAAGAAGATTTGTTTGGTGAACAAGCTGTACTTTGTGGTGGTTTGACTGCCCTTATCGAAGCAGGTTTCGAAGTCTTGACAGAAGCAGGATACGCTCCAGAATTGGCTTACTTTGAAGTTCTTCACGAAATGAAATTGATCGTTGACTTGATCTACGAAGGTGGATTCAAGAAAATGCGTCAATCTATTTCAAACACTGCTGAATACGGTGACTATGTATCAGGTCCACGTGTCATTACTGAGCAAGTTAAAGAAAACATGAAAGCTGTCTTGGCAGATATCCAAAATGGTAAATTTGCAAATGACTTTGTAAATGACTATAAAGCTGGACGTCCAAAATTGACTGCTTACCGTGAACAAGCAGCAAACCTTGAAATTGAAAAAGTTGGTGCAGAATTGCGTAAAGCAATGCCATTCGTTGGTAAAAACGACGATGATGCATTCAAGATCTATAACTAATTGATAGAAATCAAGTTGAAGGCGAGTTGGGGGGACCTAACTCGCTTTTATAATCAATTCATCTCTGTTTGAGAGGATGGATTGCGATAGTATGAATAGTCTAGGAGAAAAAGATGTTAAGTTCAAAAGATATCATCAAGGCTCATAAGGTCTTGAACGGTGTGGTTGTGAATACTCCACTGGATTATGACCATTATTTATCGGAGAAGTATGGTGCTAAGATTTATTTGAAAAAAGAAAATGCCCAACGTGTTCGTTCCTTTAAAATTCGTGGTGCCTATTATGCTATTTCTCAGCTCAGCAAGGAAGAGCGTGAGCGTGGGGTAGTCTGTGCTTCTGCGGGAAATCATGCGCAGGGAGTTGCTTATACTTGTAATGAGATGAAAATTCCTGCTACTATTTTTATGCCCATTACCACTCCGCAACAAAAGATTGGTCAAGTTCGCTTTTTTGGTGGTGAGTTCGTAACCATTAAACTAGTTGGAGATACCTTTGATGCTTCTGCTAAAGCAGCTCAAGAATTTACAGTTTCTGAAAATCGTACCTTTATTGATCCTTTTGATGATGCCCATGTTCAGGCAGGTCAAGGAACAGTTGCTTATGAGATTTTAGAAGAAGCTCGAAAAGAATCGATTGATTTTGATGCTGTCTTGGTTCCTGTTGGTGGTGGCGGTCTCATTGCTGGGGTTTCTACCTATATCAAGGAAACAAGTCCAGAAATTGAAGTCATTGGGGTAGAGGCTAATGGAGCGCGTTCCATGAAGGCGGCTTTTGAAGCTGGCGGTCCGGTCAAACTCAAGGAAATTGACAAATTTGCGGATGGGATTGCTGTCCAAAAGGTGGGACAGTTGACCTATGAGGCAACTCGCCAACATGTTCAGACTTTAGTAGGTGTCGATGAGGGATTGATTTCTGAAACCTTGATTGACCTCTACTCTAAGCAAGGGATTGTCGCAGAACCTGCTGGAGCAGCTAGTATTGCCTCTTTAGAAGTTTTAGCTGAATATATCAAGGGGAAAACCATTTGTTGTATCATTTCTGGAGGAAATAATGATATCAACCGTATGCCAGAAATGGAAGAGCGTGCCTTGATTTATGATGGGATCAAGCATTACTTTGTAGTCAATTTTCCACAGCGTCCAGGGGCTTTGCGTGAGTTTGTAAATGATATCCTGGGACCAAATGATGATATCACACGTTTTGAGTATATCAAGCGAGCTAGCAAGGGTACAGGGCCTGTACTGATTGGGATTGCCTTGGCAGATAAGCATGATTATGCAGGCTTGATTCGTCGAATGGAAGGTTTTGATCCATCTTATATTAACTTAAATGGTAATGAAACGCTCTATAATATGCTTGTTTGAGGACTAAAAAAAATATCATATTATTTGCACAACTGATGTATAGGTGCTATAATGAGGATGAAGAAAGGGGGCGATTCCTATGGACTTAGGAAATCTATCGTGCTATTTCTACTACAACTCACTATAGCACCTATTATTTTTGATTTTGTTTATATTAAGGTGACAGAATTACTTACTATATATAAGGAAATTTTTTGAAATCCCCAATTGTATAGATCCCTAATTTGAATTTTCTCTAAATATAATAGGAATCAGAAAAAATAATCAATGTTTGTGAGATGGTTGCTAGGTGAGTTGGCCGAAAAAACTCGTGAGATAAACAATAGTGCTAGACATGAAACAGCTAGTGATACTGTTTTTAAATGGCTAGCTGGAAAGCGGGTAAGTAATCAGAAGGTGCAAGATTGGACAATGTAAGTAGTACCGGTTGTGAAACGAATAAGATATAGATAAGGACAGGAAAGGAACCAAAGAAGGAGAAAGAAAACGGAATGGTTTAGAGATAGTGTGGAGTGAAAGACTATCTTTAGTGGACTTGTTGATTTAAAAGGAATATATAGCATGAAATAGTAAATCCTGTCTATCCTATTGAGAAACTGGCATTCAGTGCAAAGGAATATTTTTACAAGTTTAAAGTTTAATAATGCAATTGTTTTTTAGGAGCATACTAATGGGTTATAGTAAGCAAAAACCTATATATTATCGGCTTTAAAAAGGAAGTAAGAAGATTCTGAATCATTTATTTTATTGAATATATGTTTTTTTATTGACAAAAGACATAAAAACGTATAGAATAATATAACGTAAAGAAGAAAATAGGAGAAGAACATGGCTAAGTCAAACTTTGAAAAAGTAGAATCAGTTGTTGGCTGGGTTCGTGATAAGAAAATCACAGGCTACCGTATCTCTAAAGAAACGAATGCGCGTGAAATGTCTATCATTGCTCTAGCGCAGGGTCGTGCAAAAGTAAAAAATATTTCATTTGAAACAGCTCTAGGTTTAATTGATTTCTATGAAAAAAATCATGAAAAATTTGAAGATTAATCTTTGGATAATGGCGGATTCTTGAATAGGGTCTGCCTTTTCATTTTGATACTCAATGAAAATCAAAGAGCAAACTAGGAAGCTAGCTGTAGGCTGCTCAAAGCACTGCTTTGAGGTTGTAAATAAGACTGACAGAGTCAGTAACATATACCTACGGCAAGGCGAAGCTGACGTGGTTTGAAGAGATTTTCGAAGAGTATGAGGACAGCAAAAAGACTGCACGGTTGATGCAGCCTTTTCTTTTTATTTGAGATAGCGTTGGAGGAACTCTTTTGTACGGTCTTCTTTAGGATTGGTAAAGAGGTCTTCAGGTTTGCCTTCCTCAGCAATTACTCCCTTATCCATAAAGATAACACGGTGAGAGACATCACGGGCGAATTCCATTTCATGGGTTACGACAATCATGGTCAAGCCTTCCTGAGCTAAATCCTGCATGATTTTGAGGACTTCTCCAACCATTTCTGGATCGAGAGCTGATGTTGGCTCATCAAAGAGAATGGCGTCCGGATTCATGGAGAGGGCACGAGCGATGGCCACACGTTGTTTTTGACCACCTGAGAGTTGTTTAGGTTTCGCTTGCCAGTAGCGTTCGCCCATACCGACCTTTTCAAGGTTTTCTTTGGCAATCTTTTCAGCTTCTGCACGTTCGCGTTTAAGGACAGTCGTCTGAGCGACGATTGTATTTTCAAGAACGTTAAGATTTTCAAAGAGGTTAAAGGATTGGAACACCATCCCCAACTTTTCACGGTATTGCGTGAGGTCATAGCCTTTTTCGAGGACGTTTTGTCCATGATAAAGGATTTGTCCATCAGTTGGTGTTTCAAGAAGGTTAATGGAGCGGAGGAAGGTCGATTTCCCACTTCCAGAGCTTCCGATGATAGAGATGACTTCTCCCTTGTGGACAGTGAGAGAAATGTCTTTTAGCACTTCGTTTTGGCCATAGGATTTTTTGAGGTGTTTAATTTCAAGGATTGCTTGTGTCATTATTTCAAATCCTCCGTTTGCATTTGGTTAGCACCTGTAGTATAGGTATCCATGTCCATTCGGCGTTCGATGAAGCGGAGGATACGTGTTACGGTGAAGGTGAGGACAAAGTAAATCACGGCGATGATTGTAAATGTCTGGAAGTATTGATAAGTTTGCGTTGCCACGGTATTTCCTGAGAAATAAAGTTCGACAACAGAGATTACGTTCAATACAGATGTATCTTTGATATTGATAACAAATTCATTACCAGTTGCTGGTAGGATGTTACGGACTACTTGAGGTAGGACAATCTTACGCATGGTTTGGTTATGAGTCATACCAAGAGCAGTAGCGGCTTCAAATTGTCCCTTGTCAACTGCTAGGATACCACCACGAACGATTTCAGTCATGTAGGCACCAGTGTTGATTGAAACGATGAAGATAGCAGCCAGTGTGCGGTCAAGGTTGATCCCGAAAGCTTGAGCAGTTCCATAGTAGATAACCATCGATTGAACAATCATAGGTGTACCACGGAAAATTTCGATGTAGATATTGAGGATCCAGCCGACTAGTTTTTGTAGGCCGTAAATGGCTTTGTTTTCAGAGAGAGGAGCAGTACGGAAAACACCAATGGCAAGACCGATAATGAGACCTATGATGGTTCCGACGATAGAGATTAAAAGAGTGATACCAGCACCACGCAAAAGTTGTTGCCAGTTTTCAGAAAGAATTTTAGCGACTTGGTTAAAGAAACTACTGCTAGTCTCTTCAGTTGTTGTAGCTTCGGCAGGTTGCTCCTTGATCATACGGTCCATCAAGGCAACTTGGTCATCTTTCGAAATGGTTTCAATGCTGGCATTGATTTGGTTAATCCGAATGTCATCTTTACGAAGTCCAATGGCGATAGCTGTATCTTCTTCCCCGGTTTTGAACCCTGGTTCTACTTGAATCATCTTAAACTTAGAGTTAGCAGCTTCGGCAGTCAGAGCTTCTGGGCGTTCAGAAACATAGGCATCAATGACACCAGCCTCAAGAGCTTGGCGCATTTGAGCGAAATCTCCCATGGCAGTTTCTTTTTTAGCGCCTGAGATTTGTGAAATCAAGTCATAAAGGTAAACACCTTGTTGAGAAGTGATTTTCGCACCGTTAAAGTCATCCAAAGATTTGGCATTTGCGTAGGTAGAATCTTTTTTGACAAGCAAAACTGGTTCGCTAGTATAGTAACTGCTTGAAAAGGCAATTTCTTGTTTGCGTTCGGCAGTTGGACTCATACCTGCGATAATCATATCAATTTTACCAGAAGTAAGGGCAGGGACTAGACCTTCCCACTTGGTCTTAACAACCAAAGGCTCTTTGCCTAAGTCCTTAGCAATTTTCTTGGCAATTTGGACATCGTATCCATTGGCGTACTGGTTGGTTCCATCGATTTTGACAGCTCCATTGCTGTCATCATCCTGAGTCCAGTTAAAGGGGGCATATGCTGCTTCCATTCCGATGCGTAAATATTCATCGGCTTGAGCAACATTGACAAGTCCTAGCATCAGCAAGAGACTTGTGAAAATAGATAAGTATATTTTTCTCATGATTTCTCCTATTTCTAATCTATTAAAAAATAACTGTCTCCTATTTTATCGAAAAAAACTCTATTTTTCAATATAGGTAAGCCCTTACTTGAGAAAAAATGATATAATGATAGCAAAGATAAAAAGGGGGCTTGTTTGATGAAAAAAACTTTTTTCTTACTAGTGTTAGGCTTGTTTTGTCTTCTGCCACTTTCTGTTTTTGCCATTGATTTTAAGATAAACTCTTATCAAGGGGATTTGTATATTCATGCAGACAATACGGCAGAATTTAGACAGAAGATAGTTTATCAGTTTGAGGAGGACTTTAAAGGACAAATCGTGGGGCTTGGACGTGCTGGCAAGATGCCTAGTGGATTTGACATTGACCCTCATCCAAAGGTTCAGGCCTCGAAAAATGGTGCTGAATTGACAGATGTTACTAGCGAAGTGACAGAAGAAGCAGATGGTTATACTGTCAAAGTCTATAATCCAGGTCAGGAAGGTGACACAGTTGAAGTTGACCTTGTCTGGAATTTAAAGAACTTGCTTTTTCTTTATGAAGATATCGCTGAATTAAATTGGCAACCTTTAACAGACAGTTCAGGGGCTATTGGAAAATTTGAATTTCATGTAAGGGGAGAAAAGGAGGCTGAAAAACTCTTTTTCCATACAGGGAAACTTTTTAAAGAAGGAACGGTTGAAAAGAGTAACCTTGATTATACTATTCGTTTAAACGATCTTCCGTCTAAGCGTGGAGTTGAATTGCATGCCTACTGGCCTCGAACTGATTTTGCTAGCGCTAGGGATCAGGGCTTGAAAGGAAATCGTTTAGAAGAGTTTAATAAGATAGAAGACTCGATTGTTAGAGAAAAAGAGCAGAGTAAGCAACTCGTTACTTGGGTCTTTCCTTTGATACTTTCCATTTCCTTGTTATTGAGCGTCTACTTCTATTTTATCTATAGAAGAAAGACCACTCCTTCAGTCAAATATGCCAAAAATCATCGTCTCTATGAGCCACCAATGGAATTAGAGCCTATGGTTTTATCAGAGGCTGTCTACTCGACCTCCTTGGAGGAAGTGAGTCCCTTAGTCAAGGGGGCTGGCAAATTCACCTTTGATCAACTTATTCAAGCTACCTTGCTAGATGTGATAGACCGTGGGAATGTTTCTATTATTTCAGAAGGAGATGCAGTTGGCTTGAGGCTGGTAAGAGAAGATGGTTTGTCAAGCTTTGAGATAGACTGTCTAAATCTGGTTTTTTCAGGCAAACAAGAAGAAACTCTTTCCAATTTGTTTGCGGATTACAAGGTATCTGATAGTCTTTATCGTAGAGCAAAAGTCTCTGATGAAAAACGGATTCAAGCAAAGGGGCGTCAGCTCAAATCTTCTTTTGAAGAAGTATTGAAAGAGATGCAAGAAGGAGTGAGAAATCGAGTTACCTTCTGGGGGCTTCCGGATTATTATCGTCCCTTGACTGGCGGGGAAAAGGCATTGCAGGTGGGTATGGGACTTTCCACTATCTTGCCCTTATTTATTGGAGTTGGTTTGTTCTTGTACAGTTTGGATGTTCATGGCTATCTTTACCTCCCCTTGCCAATACTTGGTTTTCTAGGTTTGGTTTTGGCTGTTTTCTACTATTGGAAGCTTCGACTAGATAATCGTGATGGTGTTCTGAATGAAGCAGGAGCAGAGGTCTACTATCTCTGGACCAGTTTTGAAAATATGTTGCGTGAGATTGCACGATTGGATCAGGCTGAATTGGAAAGTATTGTAGTCTGGAATCGCCTCTTGGTCTATGCGACCTTATTTGGCTATGCGGATAAGGTCAGTCATTTGATGAAGGTTCATCATATTCAAGTGGAAAATCCAGACATTAACCTCTATGTAGCTTATGGCTGGCACAGTATGTTTTATCATTCAAGTGCGCAAATGAGCCATTATGCCAGCGTCGCAAATACAGCAAGTACCTATTCCGTATCTTCTGGAAGTGGAAGTTCTGGCGGTGGCTTCTCCGGTGGAGGCGGCGGTGGCAGTATCGGTGCCTTTTAAAGAGAGCTGTCACAGACTGAAAAAGTATGCTATAATGGAAGATAGAAAAAGGAGTAATCTATGTATCTTATTGAAATTTTAAAATCTATCTTCTTCGGGATTGTTGAAGGAATTACGGAATGGTTGCCCATTTCCAGTACAGGTCACTTGATTTTAGCAGAGGAATTTATCCAATACCAAAATCAAAATGAAGCCTTTATGTCCATGTTTAATGTCGTGATTCAGCTTGGTGCGATTTTAGCAGTCATGGTCATTTACTTTAACAAGCTCAATCCTTTCAAACCGACTAAGGACAAGCAGGAAGTTCGTAAGACTTGGAGACTGTGGTTGAAGGTTTTGGTTGCCACTTTGCCTTTACTTGCCGTCTTTAAATTTGATGATTGGTTTGATACCCACTTCCATAACATGGTATCTGTTGCTCTCATGTTGATTATCTATGGGATTGCCTTTATCTACTTGGAAAAGCGCAATAAAGCGCGTGCTATCGAGCCAAGTGTAACAGAGTTGGACAAACTTCCTTATACGACAGCCTTCTATATCGGACTCTTCCAAGTTCTTGCCCTTTTACCAGGGACAAGCCGTTCTGGGGCAACGATCGTCGGTGGTTTATTGAATGGAACCAGTCGTTCGGTTGTGACAGAATTTACCTTCTATCTTGGAATTCCTGTTATGTTTGGAGCCAGTGCCTTAAAGATTTTCAAATTTGTGAAAGCAGGACAGCTCTTGAGCTTTGGGCAATTGTTCTTGCTCTTGGTTGCGATGGGAGTCGCCTTTGCAGTCAGCATGGTAGCTATTCGTTTCTTGACAAGCTATGTGAAAAAACACGACTTTACCCTTTTCGGTAAATACCGTATCGTGCTCGGTAGTGTCTTGCTACTTTATAGCTTTGTTCGTTTATTTGTATAAGAAAAACCTTGAAGGGGCAACTCTTCAAGGTTTTATACTCTTCGAAAATTTCTTCAAACCGCATCAGCTCTATCTGCAACCTCAAAACGATGTTTTGAGCAACCTGCGGCTAGCTTCCTAGTTTGCTCTTTGATTTTCATTGAGTATTAAAATCCAGTCACGGTAATCCCCAGCAGGCGGACACCTCTTTCTTTCTCGTCTAACTCTTCATAGAGTTGCAGGGCTATTTGGCTTATCTGACTAGCATCCTGTGTTTTTTGAGGCAGACTTTTTCGTTTAGTCAGAGTTGAAAAGTCCTCGTAGCGGATCTTCAGAATGACAATTTTTCCAGCTTTTTCTTGTTGACTGAGATTGAGAGCGACTCTTTTTGATAGGAGTGTCAGCTCTTTTTTGATGTCTTCCTCGGCACGGAGAATCTTCCCATAGGTTTTCTCCTTCCCGATTGACTTACGGATGCGATTGGATTTGACGGGGGAATTGTGAATACCACGAGCCTTTCGATAAAGATCATAGCCTAGTCTGCCAAATCGGTCTATTAGAGTCACTTCAGGGATTTCAAGTAGATCAGCGCCGGTAAAAACGCCCATTTGATGAAGTCTTTCCACCGTCTTTTTTCCTACTCCATGAAACTTGGAAATATCCATTTGTTTGAGGAAATCCTCAGCCTGGTCAGGTAGAATCACTGTTAGACCATGTGGCTTTTGATAATCGCTGGCCATTTTAGCTAAGAATTTGTTGTAAGAAACGCCAGCAGAAGCAGTTAGGTGTAGTTCCTGCCAGATATCCTCTTGAATGAGACGAGCGATTTTGACTGCTGACTTGATACCGAGTTTATTTTCCGTCACATCCAAGTAGGCTTCGTCAATGCTCATGGGTTCAATCAAATCTGTATAACGCTTAAAGATAGCTCGAATCTGGAGGCCCACAGTCTTGTATTTTTCATAATTCCCTGAGATAAAGATGGCCTGGGGACAACGTTCATAGGCTTCCTTAGAACTCATGGCTGAATGGACACCAAAAGCTCGCGCCTCATAGCTACAAGTGGAAACGACACCACGCCCACCTGTTTGTCGAGGGTCGCTACCGATAATGACAGGTTTTCCTCTGAGTTTGGGATTATCTCTGATTTCGACCGCAGCAAAAAAGGCATCCATGTCAATATGGATGATTTTTCTTGACAAATCATTTAATAAAGGAAAAATCAACATGTCTGGTCCCCTTTTTACTGCTTATTTTCTTTTATTATACCCTTTTTTCTGAAAAAAAGAAAAAAGGCTTTAATTTTTTCAAAAATATAATACAGTTTGGGATAAAATATAGACTGTTTTAGAAAAGAAAGTGTAAAAATAGGGATTTATCACTTGTTGAAATCGGTTACTGTATGGTATACTTGTCTCATGAATGTAACAGATGGATGTTACTAGAAAGAAAAAAGAGGACACTAACATGGTTGTTAAGACAGTTGTTGAAGCACAAGATATTTTTGACAAAGCTTGGGAAGGCTTCAAAGGCGTAGATTGGAAAGAAAAAGCAAGTGTATCACGCTTCGTACAAGCTAACTACACACCTTACGATGGAGACGAAAGTTTCCTTGCAGGACCAACAGAACGTTCACTTCACATCAAAAAAATTGTAGAAGAAACTAAGGCTCACTACGAAGAAACTCGTTTCCCAATGGACACTCGTCCAACATCTATCGCTGATATCCCTGCTGGATTTATCGATAAAGAAAACGAAGTTATCTTTGGTATCCAAAATGACGAACTCTTCAAATTGAACTTCATGCCAAAAGGTGGTATCCGTATGGCTGAAACTACTTTGAAAGAAAATGGATACGAACCAGACCCAGCTGTTCATGAAATCTTCACTAAATACGTAACAACAGTTAACGACGGTATCTTCCGCGCTTACACTTCAAACATTCGTCGCGCTCGTCACGCACACACTGTAACTGGTCTTCCAGATGCATACTCACGCGGACGTATCATCGGTGTTTACGCACGTCTTGCTCTTTACGGTGCAGACTACTTGATGCAAGAAAAAGTAAACGACTGGAATGCAATCGAAGAAATTGATGAAGAAACAATCCGTCTTCGTGAAGAAATCAACCTTCAATACCAAGCATTGCAACAAGTTGTTCGCTTGGGTGACCTTTACGGAGTTGACGTTCGCAAACCAGCGATGAACGTTAAAGAAGCAATCCAATGGGTTAACATCGCCTTCATGTCTGTCTGCCGTGTTATCAACGGTGCTGCTACATCTCTAGGACGTGTACCAATCGTATTGGATATCTTTGCAGAACGTGACCTTGCTCGTGGTACATTTACCGAGTCAGAAATCCAAGAGTTTGTTGATGATTTCGTTATGAAACTTCGTACAGTTAAATTTGCTCGTACTAAAGCTTATGACCAATTGTACTCAGGTGACCCAACCTTCATCACAACTTCTATGGCTGGTATGGGTAACGACGGTCGTCACCGTGTTACTAAGATGGACTACCGTTTCTTGAACACTCTTGACAATATCGGTAACTCTCCAGAACCAAACTTGACAGTTCTTTGGACTGATAAATTGCCATACAACTTCCGTCGCTACTGTATGCATATGAGCCACAAACACTCTTCTATCCAATATGAAGGTGTAACAACAATGGCTAAAGACGGATATGGTGAAATGAGCTGTATCTCATGCTGTGTGTCACCACTTGACCCAGAAAACGAAGAACAACGCCACAACATCCAGTACTTCGGTGCGCGTGTAAACGTATTGAAAGCCCTTCTTACTGGTTTGAACGGTGGTTACGACGATGTACACAAAGACTACAAAGTATTTGACATCGAACCAATCCGTGACGAAGTTCTTGAATTCGAATCAGTTAAAGAAAACTTTGAAAAATCTCTTGACTGGTTGACTGACACTTACGTAGATGCTTTGAACATCATCCACTACATGACTGATAAGTACAACTACGAAGCTGTTCAAATGGCCTTCTTGCCAACTAAACAACGTGCTAACATGGGATTTGGTATCTGTGGATTTGCTAACACTGTTGATACATTGTCAGCTATCAAATACGCTACAGTTAAACCAATCCGTGACGAAAATGGCTATATCTACGATTACGAAACAATCGGTGAATACCCACGTTGGGGTGAAGATGACCCACGTTCAAACGAATTGGCAGAATGGTTGATCGAAGCTTACACAACTCGTCTACGTAGCCACAAACTTTACAAAGACGCTGAAGCTACAGTATCACTTTTGACAATCACATCTAACGTTGCTTACTCTAAACAAACTGGTAACTCACCAGTTCACAAAGGTGTATACCTCAACGAAGATGGTTCTGTGAACTTGTCTAAACTTGAATTCTTCTCACCAGGTGCTAACCCATCTAACAAAGCTAAAGGTGGATGGTTGCAAAACTTGAACTCACTTTCTAGTCTTGACTTTAGTTATGCAGCTGACGGTATCTCATTGACTACTCAAGTTTCACCTCGCGCTCTTGGTAAGACTCGTGATGAACAAGTTGATAACTTGGTAACAATCCTTGATGGTTACTTCGAAAACGGTGGACAACACGTTAACTTAAACGTTATGGACTTGAACGATGTTTACGAAAAGATTATGTCAGGAGAAGACGTTATCGTACGTATCTCTGGATACTGTGTAAACACTAAATACCTTACTCCAGAACAAAAAACTGAATTGACACAACGTGTCTTCCACGAAGTTCTTTCAATGGATGATGCATTGAGCTAATCAAGTTCTTAAATAATGAAAAGGAACCCTCGGTCAAACGACTGAGGGTTTTTGGGTTCTTATACTCTTCGAAAATCTCTTCAAACCACGTCAGCTTTATTTGTAACCTCAAAGCAGTGCTTTAAGCAACCTGTGGCTAGCTTCCTAGTTTGCTCTTTGATTTTCATTGAGTATTAAATATTTTAAGTCATTCTCTGAAGTGTCTCGCTTTGTTTAAAAAGAGTTGGTTGAGTTGAGGAGGTGGTCTGAAATAAAAACACCACACTTTGTATGGAACAAGGTGTGGTTGTATTTTATCTCTTAGACCAAGTTCTCTTCATAAAAAGAAGGAGGATTGGGTAAATCTCCAATCGTCCTGCAATCATTGCAAAGGAGAGGAGAATTTTTGAGATAGGACTAAAGATTGAGAAACTAGATGTCGTTCCTAGAATAGGTCCGATATTATTGAAACAGCTAAAGACAGCGCTGGTAACGACCAGGAAATCATTGCTATCTAAGCTGACAATAAAGATAAGTGCTAGCAAAATCATAGCATAGATGACAAAATACTTGAGAATTTTATGCTGAGTATCTTTGTCAATCACCGTTTTATTAACATGAAGAGTCAAAACACGGTGGGGAGATAGGATTGACAAAATCTGGTTTTTGGCAATTTTTGAAAGGATGAGGCCTCGAATAACCTTGAGTCCACCTGCGGTTGAACCAGCAGAGCCACCGATTCCCATAAGGAAGAGAAGGATGAACTGGGAGAAGAGGGGCCAGTTGGTAATATCTCCGTAACCAAAACCAGTTGTCGTAATGATGTTGGAAACTTGGAAGAAGGCCATTTCAAAGCTCTTTGAAAATCCCGGGTAGAGATAGAGGGTATTAAGGCTAATCAAGCCTGTAGAAACCAGTACGATGACCAAGTAAGCCCGAAGTTCTTCATCTCCAAAGAAGGCCTTGACGCGACGGAGCATGAGGTAGTAGTAGAGATTGAAATTTACCCCAAAAACCAAAACTCCGATACTAACTAGATAGGTAATCAGTGAGCTACCATAGTGGGCAATCCCGTCATTATAGACGGTGAAGCCCCCAGTTCCCGCTGTTCCCATAGCGATCACAAAACTATCAAATAGTGGCATACCAGCTAGATAATAGATAATCACAAAAAGAGAAAAGAGAGCTAGATAAAGGAGATAGAGAATCTGGGCAGTATTTTTGAGCTTGGATACAACCTTACCAAAAACAGGGCCAGGAACCTCAGCCTTCATCACCTCTAGATGGCTATTTTTGGCATTGTCCATAATAGCAAGTGCAAAAACAAGCACTCCCATCCCTCCAATCAAGTGGGTAAAACTTCGCCAGAAGAGGAGGGAACGACTGAGAACCGAAACGTCGTTCAGAATAGTTGCTCCAGTGGTTGTAAAGCCAGAACTAATTTCAAAAAAGGCATCAATAACGCTGGGAATTTGCCCAGCAAAGACAAAGGGGAGACCACCAAAGAAAGACCATAGGATCCAACAGAGGGCAACGATCAAGATTCCCTCCTTGGCATAAATCCGTTGATTTTTTGGTTTTTCCAAACTCCCTGAACCGCCCAGCAATACGAGAATCCCTATGGTTGAAAAGAGGGCTGTAAAAACTTGGCTCGATTCACGGTAATAGATAGCGACAGCTACAGGAACCAGAAGAAGAGCAGCCTCAATCAAAAGTAACTTTGAAAGGAGATAACGAATCATACTTTTATTCATCTCTTACCTCGCGATTAAGTCATAAATCTTAGTGATATTCGGCAACAAGGTCGTTACTAGAAGTTTGTCACCGACTTCAAGCATATCTTCCCCAGTAGGGAAAATAGTTTTGCCCTTTCGAATGATGGCTGCGATAAGGACCCCTTTTTTCAGTTTGAGTTGAGAAAGAGGTTTGGCAGTCATTTTATTGGCTTCCTTGATATGGAATTGTAGAGTTTCGATTTGGCCATTGGCTAGATGGTGCATGGCTTGAAGGTCTGAATACTGGGCATTAACACGACCACGAATAAAGTGCATAATTGTATCTACGGCAATGCTTTTAGGTGTGATGATACTTGAAAAATCAGGCGCATTGATAATCTCGAGGAGACTGGTACGATTGACCTTAGTGATATTTTTTTGTACCCCTACGCTATCAAGGAACATAGAGGTAATCAGATTTTCCTCATCGACCCCTGTCAGTGTTGCAACAGCATCATAGTTTTGAGCACTTTCTTCCAGCAGGATATCTTTTGCGGTACCATCTCCTTGAACGATGTAGAGATTTGGAAATTTCTCGCTAAAGAAGCTGGCGATTTCGGGATTGATTTCAATGACTTTGGTATCGATACGACTGTCTTTGAGGATACCTAGTAGGTAATAGGCGATTCTACCTGCACCGACGATGAGAAGGCTCTTCACGGCACGAGACTTGAAATAATTATGGAAGAGCATCATATCAACACGGTTACCAGTGACAAAGATTCTATCTTTATCCTGTATCGTCATGTCACCGCTTGGGATGATAATTTGATGATCCCTCTCTATCGCACAGACAATGACATTGCCAAATTTTTTCCGAAAATCAGAAATGGGCATTTGACAAAGACCGCTGGAAGATTTAACAGTGAATTCCATCAAACTGACTCTTCCACCAAAGAAACGTTCGACAGAGAGGGCATTTGGGAAGTCAATGATATTGGCGATAGCGCGGGCAGCCAAGAGCTCAGGATTGACGATAAGAGAAAAACCGAGAATATTCTTTTCTTTGAAATAGGAGTTAGAGTATTCAGGGTTTCGCACCCGAACGATGGTTTCTTTAGCCCCCATTTTTTTGGCTAGAACGGCTGCAATCATATTCACTTCATCGTACTCAGTCAGGGCGATAAAGATATCACAATCCTGGACACTGGCTTGTTCAAGGATTGTGAAATCGGCACCGTTACCGAGGATACCCATGATATCAAAGCGATTAACAATATGATTGAGAACAGCTTCGTCTTGCTCAATCAGCAAAACATCATGCTTTTCTGCAACCAAGGAGCGACAGAGGGCAAAACCGACTTTTCCCCCTCCGACAAGGATAATTTTCATATTAAAACCTACTTTTTCATGATGTAACTATCATACCCTTTTTCAAGAAAAAATGCACCTACTAGCTAATAACAAGAGCTTTTAGTGGAATTTTGTTATAAGGTAAAACTATAACCTAACCAATTGAAATAGCTATTAGCGACTTCCTCTGAAATGTGGTAAGATAAAGGGTACACAAGGAGACAAAATGAATAATAATTTATTGGTACTACAATCAGACTTTGGTCTGGTAGATGGTGCGGTATCGGCTATGATTGGAGTGGCTTTAGAAGAGTCTCCAACCTTAAAAATCCATCACTTGACGCACGATATCACGCCTTATAATATTTTTGAGGGGAGCTATCGTCTCTTTCAGACGGTGGATTACTGGCCTGAGGGAACGACTTTTGTATCGGTGGTTGACCCAGGTGTTGGCTCGAAACGTAAGAGCGTGGTTGCCAAGACTGCAAAAAATCAATACATTGTCACGCCAGACAATGGGACGCTTTCCTTTATTAAGAAACACGTTGGCATTGTAGCTATTCGAGAAATTTCTGAAGTGGCCAATAGACGGCAAAATACAGAGCATTCTTATACTTTCCACGGTCGGGATGTTTATGCCTATACTGGTGCTAAACTGGCCAGTGGTCACATTACTTTTGAGGAAGTAGGGCCTGAGCTCAGTGTGGATCAGATTGTAGAGCTTCCAGTCGTAGAGACAATAATAGAGGATCATCTGGTCAAGGGAGCAATCGACATTCTGGATGTGCGTTTTGGTTCGCTTTGGACCTCTATCACACGAGAAGAATTTTACAAACTAGAACCAGAATTTGGTGATCGTTTTGAAGTGACTATCTATCACGCTGATATGCTGGTCTATCAAAATCAGGTTGTCTATGGCAAATCATTTGCAGATGTGAGAATTGGGCAACCCATCCTTTACATCAACTCTCTCTATCGTTTAGGTCTGGCTATCAACCAAGGTTCTTTTGCCAAGGCCTATAATGTGGGTGTCGGTTCATCTTGGACCATTGAAATAAAGAAAATAGAATCATAAAATAGGAGAATATAGATGAAAAATCAATCAATTAAACAAGTTGTTGCTATCGGTGTTGGAGCTGCGCTCTTTGTTGTTATCGGGATGATCAGCATTCCGACACCTGTTCCGAATACAAGCATCCAGCTTCAGTATGCGGTACAGAGCCTCTTGTCTATCATTTTTGGCCCTCTAGTTGGTCTACTAGTTGGTTTAATCGGGCATGCGGTGAAGGACTCTCTTGCTGGCTACGGTCTTTGGTGGACTTGGATTATCGCTAGCGGTCTCTTTGGTCTAGCTGTAGGACTATTCAGAAAGTACGTTCGCGTGATCAATGGTGTCTTTGACTGGAAAGATATTCTTATTTTTAACCTTATTCAACTACTTGCAAATGCCCTTGTTTGGGGTGTCTTGGCACCACTTGGAGATGTTGTGATTTATCAAGAGGCAGCAGAAAAAGTATTTGTCCAAGGGATTGTTGCGGGAATTGCTAATGGTGTATCTGTAGCTATTGCAGGAACTCTTCTCTTGCTTGCCTATGCAGGAACTCAAACTCGTGCAGGAAGTTTGAAAAAGGACTAAAATGATGGGGAAGGCTGGGCAACCAGTCTTTTTCGATGTTTATAGATTGGTTAGGCAAGTAAGCTAAGATAGGAATCTTCTTGGTGCTAAGTTTTTAAGAGAAGAGTCTGCAAGAAGGGTTTAATTTATGATAAAATAGAAGTCTAAGAAGCGAATGAAGAGAGTAAGATGAAAGAAGCTATAATTGAGTGGAAGGATTTCTCTTTCCGGTATGAAACACAACAAGAACCGATCTTGCAAGGGGTGGACTTAACCATTTACAAAGGAGAGAAAGTCTTAATTGTTGGGCCATCTGGGTCAGGTAAGTCTACCTTGGGTCAGTGTTTGAATGGGATTATTCCAAATATTTACAAGGGGCAGACGTCTGGAGAATTTTTGATTAAGGGGCAAGCAGCCTTTGATATGACCATCTATGACAAATCTCATCTGGTTAGCACGGTTTTGCAGGATACAGATGGGCAGTTTATCGGTTTATCCGTGGCAGAGGATTTGGCTTTTGCTCTGGAAAATGACGTGACAGCTCTAGATGAGATGAAAAGTCGTGTTCATAAATGGGCTGAAAAGCTGGACCTTCTCCCCTTACTGAATCAGCGTCCCCAGGATTTGTCTGGTGGGCAAAAGCAGCGGGTCAGTCTGGCTGGTGTCTTGATTGATGAGAGTCCGATTCTCCTGTTTGATGAGCCACTCGCCAATCTGGATCCCAAGTCAGGTCAGGATATTATCGAATTGATTGATCAAATTCATATGGAAGAGGGGACGACGACCCTTATTATTGAGCATCGTTTGGAGGATGTTCTGCATCGCCCTGTAGATCGGATTGTCTTGATAAACGATGGCCGTATCCTCTTTAATGGGAGTCCTGACAAGCTATTGGCGACTGATTTATTGACTCAAAATGGAATCCGAGAACCCCTTTATCTAACCACTCTTCGTCAATTGGGTGTGGATTTAGCTAAGGAAGAACAGTTAGCAAATCTGGATAACTTGTTTATCTCAAAAGGCCAGGTTCAGTTGCGAACGGAGCTGGCAAAAGAAATCCCAGAATTACAGTCACTCTTTAGATTAGAGGATGTGTCTTTTTCTTATGATGATAGACCGATTTTGAAATCCCTACATTTGGATATTAAAAAGGGCGAAAAGATAGCCATTGTCGGAAAAAATGGAGCAGGCAAATCAACCCTAGCCAAGGCCTTAAGTAGCTTTATTCAGACGGAAGGCCGCTACCTTTGGGAAGGCCAGGATATAAAAGGAGATTCTGTTGCAGAGCGGGCAGAACGAGTAGGCTATGTGCTGCAAAATCCCAATCAAATGATTTCAACCAATATGATTTTTGATGAGGTGGCTCTAGGGCTTCGTTTGCGAGGTGTGGATGAGAAGGAAATTGAAACGAGAGTTTATGAAACCTTGAAAATCTGTGGTCTTTATGAATTCCGTAATTGGCCAATTTCTGCCCTATCATTTGGGCAGAAAAAGCGTGTGACTATTGCCTCGATTTTGGTTTTAGGAGCTGAAATTATCCTCCTAGATGAACCTACAGCAGGTCAAGACCAGAAGAACTATACTGAGATTATGGAATTTCTCGAAGAGCTGCATCAAAAAGGGCATACGATTGTCATGATTACCCATGATATGCAATTGATGCTGGATTATTCAGACCGAGCTCTTGTCATGGTGGATGGAGAATTGATTGCTGATACTAATCCAGCTAGTCTGTTGAGCAATCCTGAGCTGTTAGTAAAAGCCAATCTAAAAGAAACCTCCATCTTCAACTTAGCTAAGAAACTCGATGTAGATCCACTTGCTTTAACGGCATTTTACAAAGAAAGGAGAGAAGGATGCAAGCTAAATTAATTGGTTACCAGCATAGAGATACTGTGATTCATCGCTTGTCAGGAGCTGGTAAACTTCTCTTTTTTATTCTCGTGTCATTGGCGGCCATGATTAGCTATGATACCAGACTGCTTGTTCTGATAGCCATCTTTTCGGTTTTTCTCCTCTATTTGTCAGAAATTCGTTTTAAAGATGTTTCCTTTGTGGCAGTTTTTGCGACTGTATTTGCTGTTTTAAATGTCTTGATGGTCTATCTCTTTTCTCCTGAGTATGGGGTTGGACTTTACGGAGAGAGGAGTGTGATTTGGCAGGGAATCGGTGCCTACACTCTGACCAGTCAAGAGCTCTTTTATCTGCTAAATTTGGCTATTAAGTACCTTTGCACCATTCCTCTGGCTATTATCTTTTTGATGACAACTCATCCTAGTCAGTTTGCTTCTAGTTTAAATCAAATTGGTGTGCCCTACAAGATTGCCTATTCTGTCAGTCTGACCTTGCGCTATATTCCAGATTTGCAGGAAGAATTCTTTACCATCAAGATGTCACAGGAAGCGCGTGGGATGGAATTATCCAAGAAAGCTTCTCTTATGCAACGAATCAAAGGCAATCTGCGCATTATCACTCCCTTGATTTTTAGCTCGTTAGAACGCATTGACACCATCGCGACTGCCATGGAGCTTCGTCGCTTTGGAAAAGAGAAAAAACGCACTTGGTATAGTTATCAGGCCTTGAAAAAAGGAGACTATCTTACTTTGCTCTTGGCAGCCTTGTTTTTAGTAACTAGTTTACTACTTATCTTGCATAATCAGGGACGATTTTACAACCCTTGGAAATAGCTTGAAAAAATTGAAAAAATCAAGTCGTTTCTATTGACAATGATTCTGAAAGTGTTATACTAAGAAAGTAGTTTCGCTGATTTACTTCAAACCTGTTGTGAGGTAAGTTAACGATGCCTTAACCACGCTGTTTGCTGAGCTTGACTCCGGGCAGTGTGGCTATTTTTTTGCAATGGTGAAAGGAAGCAAGTCATGACAAATCACATTGTATTATTTGAACCACAAATTCCACAAAATACAGGCAATATCGCGCGTACTTGCGCTGCGACCAATTCTCCCCTCCACATCATCAAGCCTATGGGCTTTCCTATTGATGACCGCAAGATGAAGCGGGCTGGATTGGATTATTGGGATAAGCTAGAGATTTATTTTTACGATAGTTTAGAAGATTTCATGTCTCAGATGAGGGGTAAATTCTATCTGATTTCAAAATTCGCGGAAAAAGTCTATTCTGAGGTGGATTTATCGACTGATGAGGACCATTATTTTCTCTTTGGTCGTGAAGACAAGGGCTTACCTGAGGATTTTATGCGGGAACATCCTGAGAAAGCTCTCCGTATTCCCATGAATGATGAACATGTCCGCAGTCTAAATGTGTCGAATACCGTCTGCATGATTGTCTACGAGGCTCTTCGTCAGCAGAATTTTGCAGGACTTGAGCTTGTTCATACCTATGAAGTGGATAAATTGAAATAAAAAATGAAAATGAACAAAATGCTTGCGCTTGCAAGCGTTTTTTGTTATGATAAAAGAGTCTTCAGGGCAGGGTGAAATTCCCGACCGGCGGTAAATTTGACTAGCTATTTTAGCTTTCTCGTCGTTGTCTTGTCTCGATATACTTTAAGTATTATCTTCGACTGCGACGCCTAGATAAATCTAAAATATCTTAGCCAAATAAGTCCGCGAGCGTAAGCTGATGTGGTGAGATTCCACAACCGACAGTATAGTCTGGATGGGAGAAGACGAAAGAATAGCTTTGTCTGTTCTGATAGATTTATAGCTAGATTGTAACCGCTTGCCTTAGTTTACTTTAATAGAGTGAGAGGGAACTTTTGGGATATAAAAAGTGAGAATAGATAGAAAAATCCTTTCTAACTTCTTCTGATTTTATAGAAAATTGGAGGAACCTGTTATGACAAACACACGTCGACTTTCGACCATTGCAATTCTATCAGCCATCTCATTTGTGCTGATGTACTTTGACTTTCCGCTTTTACCAGCGGCATCCTTCCTTAAGATCGAATTTAGTATCTTGCCAGTCCTTGTAGGTCTAGTGGTTATGGATTTGCCTGCTGCTCTAGGAGTTCTCTTGCTTCGCTCACTCTTGAAATTGCTTCTTAACAGTCAGGGAGTGAATACTTACATTGGTTTGCCGATGAATATCGTAGCTTTGGGAGTTTTTGTCATCGTATTTGCTTTGATTTGGAAAAAGGAACGGACAACCCTTCGTTTCCTACTAGGATCTCTAGCTGGAACTGTTGGCTTGACCGTGGCTATGTTGGTTCTAAACTATGTTTATGCTGTTCCTTTGTACGCTAAGTTTGCTAACTTTGATATTGGAAAAATTTTGGGACTTTCCAACTACCTAATGACCATGGTATTGCCTTTTAACTTGATTGAGGGTATCATCTTTGCCGTTTCATTCTGGTTGTTGTATGTTCTTTTGAAACCAACCTTAAAACATTATGAAAGATAAACAGACATTTTTAATGAAGGGCAGTTTTGCCCTTTTACTTTTCGTTATTCTTGGCTACATGGTCAAATTTTATCCTGAAATGTTAGTTGATTTTGACCAATCGATTCAGACTGCCGTTCGAGGAGACTTATCAGATTATTTGACTATTCTTTTCAGGGCCATCACACGCTTGATTGATATCCCAGTGATTATCACTTGGGTGGTCATTACAGCCTTTGTTTTTTATCGTAAGCGGTGGAAGATTGAAAGCCTACTTATGCTGGGAAATCTGGCTTTGGCAGGTCTTTTAATCCTGACCTTTAAAAATATCTATCAGCGCCCACGGCCAGCTATCTTACACTTGGTTGAGGAGAAGGGATTTTCCTTCCCAAGTGGGCATTCTCTGGCAGTGACGCTGATGGTAGGTACTCTGATTATCATTCTCAGTCAACGGATTAAAAATCCAGTTTGGAGAAAAATCGTGCAAATCGTTCTTGGCCTCTACCTAGTCAGTGTGCTAGTATCAAGAGTCTATCTGGGAGTTCATTACCCATCAGATGTACTTGCCAGTCTCTGTGTCGGATTGGGAGCCTTGTTTATCGAGTTTCCCTTCTATGACAAGCTCCGCTTCCAATGGCGATTTAAAGGCAAGCAGAAGTGAATATCAAATTCTCTTGAGGAGAAAGAAATGAAAGTCAACATAAAAGATCTTCATCCAACTCAACTCTACCTATCAGAGAAGAAGTTACAAGGTATTCAGAGGCTTTACCAGTCGGCAGAAACAATCCAAGTCGATCCAATCAGTATTCTTGCCTTTGGAGATTATTTGCTGATTACAGACGGGCATCACAGGGCTTATCAGGCTTTATTGGCAGGTCAAGATACGATTTCTGCTGAGTTTGATAGAGACGGCGGTGATGAACTATATCATCTCTATGCGCAAGCTTGTGAGGAAAGAAAGATTTACTCTGTTCTGGATTTAAAAAATCATATCTTACCTCAAGATGAGTATGAAGCAAAATGGTATAACTGGTGTGAGGGTTTTAATCAAGCAGCAACTCTCTTGTTGAAAAGGAAAGCAGATGAAACAGACCCTACAAATAGATAATGCACTGCGTCTTGTTCCTTATTATAAGGTCAATCATTGTGAGGAAGCTTTTGCTTGGTATCAGGATGTGAACTTGGTTTACCTCGTAGATGGTGTGAAGAGACCTTACAGTCCAACGGTCTTGGAAGCTATGTATTCCTATTTGGATCAGCATGGTGAGCTTTTTTGGATTGAAGTCAAGGAGAATGGAGAATGGTTTCCAATTGGGGATGTTACACTATCTCAGGATAATCTCCCCATTGTGATTGGGAATCCCGCTTACCAACATCGAGGGATTGGGAAAAAGGTTCTAAGTACTTTGATTGAATTGGCTCGAGTAAAAGGATGGAAAGAATTGAAAGTCAAGGAAATCTACACCTACAATCATGCTTCTAGGAGGTGTTTCAAGTCGCTTGGATTTGTGGAAGATGGAGCAACAGAAAAAGGAACGAGTTTTATATTGAAATTAGTCTAATCTAACTTGTTTTTTAACTAAAAATCTGATAAACTAAGTAGTAATTGAATAGGAATCTGCAAGACTAGTAACTCAAGGGAAGTATATCAGGGAGGAGAGCCGTGACTGCAAGCTCTCTATATGAAAGCTGGGTGAATTCACTTGCGCATGGATTTAGAAATGAAGGTCTGACTTGTCAGATGAAAACGGATGGTACCGCGTGTCAACGCTCCGAGTGGAGTTTTTGGCATGTGGTTTTCTTTTTATCTACGAGAGACTGATGGAGGAATTATGTCAACTATTGAAGAACAATTAAAAGCGCTTCGTGAAGAAACGCTGGCTAGCTTGAAGCAGATTACTGCTGAAAATGAAAAAGAGATGCAAGAATTGCGTGTCTCTGTCCTTGGTAAAAAAGGTTCGCTTACTGAAATCCTCAAAGGGATGAAAGATGTCTCTGCTGAGATGCGTCCGATTATCGGGAAGCACGTCAATGAAGCGCGTGATGTCTTGACAGCAGCCTTTGAAGAAACTGCTAAGCTCTTGGAAGAAAAGAAAGTTGCAGCTCAATTAGCAAGTGAGAGTATCGATGTGACGCTTCCAGGTCGCCCAGTTGCGACTGGTCACCGTCATGTTCTCACACAAACCAGTGAAGAAATCGAAGATATTTTCATCGGTATGGGGTACCAAGTTGTAGATGGTTTTGAAGTAGAGCAAGACTACTATAACTTTGAGCGTATGAATCTTCCAAAAGACCACCCAGCCCGTGATATGCAGGACACTTTCTACATCACAGAAGAAATCTTACTTCGTACCCACACGTCTCCAGTTCAGGCGCGTGCTATGGATGCTCATGATTTCTCTAAAGGTCCTTTGAAAATGATCTCGCCAGGGCGTGTATTCCGTCGTGATACGGACGATGCGACCCACAGTCACCAATTCCATCAAATCGAAGGCTTGGTTGTTGGGAAGAACATTTCTATGGCTGACCTTCAAGGAACACTTCAGTTGATTGTCCAAAAAATGTTTGGTGAAGAGCGTCAAATTCGTTTGCGTCCATCTTATTTCCCATTCACAGAGCCATCTGTTGAGGTTGACGTTTCATGCTTTAAGTGTGGTGGAGAAGGCTGTAACGTATGTAAGAAAACAGGTTGGATCGAAATTATGGGTGCCGGTATGGTTCACCCACGTGTCCTTGAAATGAGTGGAATCGATGCGACTGTTTACTCTGGCTTTGCCTTTGGTCTTGGACAAGAGCGTGTAGCCATGCTCCGTTACGGAATCAATGATATCCGTGGATTCTACCAAGGGGATGTACGCTTCTCAGAACAGTTTAAATAAGATTGAAACCTGAAACACAGTCCTATACAGTTCTAGTCATTTTCTCTAGATGAAAATGGCAAGGACTGACTCGAAGAAAAAGAAAGGAATTGAAAAGGTTCCACTTGGTGGGATCTTACAATCAGAATTATGCTTGTATCTTATAAATGGTTAAAAGAATTGGTGGACATTGATGTGC
Organism: bacterium; assembly: GCA_905221095.1. Taxonomy (GTDB): domain Bacteria; phylum Bacillota; class Bacilli; order Lactobacillales; family Streptococcaceae; genus Streptococcus. Next base: position 59,942 of record CAJNBV010000001.1, on the reverse strand, counting down.
CATCACAGGAGTTGGCTGAAAAAATGTCAACTACAGGGATCGAGGTAGAGGGTGTCGAATCACCAGCTGCTGGTCTCTCAAAAATTGTCGTCGGTGAGGTCTTGTCTTGTGAAGATGTGCCAGAAACTCACCTCCATGTTTGTCAGGTTAACGTTGGCGAAGAAGCCCGTCAAATCGTCTGTGGTGCCCCAAATGTGCGTGCTGGTATCAAGGTTATGGTGGCACTTCCAGGAGCTCGTATCGCTGACAATTACAAGATCAAAAAAGGGAAAATCCGCGGTTTGGAGTCACTTGGGATGATCTGTTCACTTGGTGAATTGGGAATTTCTGACTCAGTTGTACCCAAGGAATTCGCAGATGGCATTCAAATATTGCCAGAAAATGCCGTTCCTGGGGATGAAGTCTTCTCTTACCTAGACTTGGATGATGAAATTATCGAACTTTCAATTACTCCAAACCGTGCGGACGCTCTTTCTATGCGTGGGGTAGCTCATGAAGTGGCAGCTATCTATGACAAGGCAGTAAACTTTAAAGAATTCAGTTTAACAGAAACAAATGAATGTGCAGCAGATACCCTTTCTGTGGGGATTGAAACAGATAAGGCGCCTTACTATGCAGCTCGTATCTTGGACAATGTGACCATCGCACCAAGTCCACAATGGTTGCAAAATATCCTCATGAACGAAGGCATCCGTCCAATCAATAACGTAGTGGATGTGACCAACTACATCCTGCTCTACTTTGGTCAACCAATGCATGCTTTTGACTTGGATACCTTTGAAGGGACTGACATCCGTGTGCGTGAAGCGCGTGCTGGTGAAAAATTGGTGACCTTGGATGGTGAAGAACGTGACTTGGAATCAAATGACTTAGTCATCACTGTCGCAGACAAACCAGTAGCTCTTGCAGGTGTTATGGGTGGTCAAGCAACAGAAATCTCTGAAAAATCTAGTCGCGTTGTCCTTGAAGCTGCTGTCTTCAATGGGAAATCTATCCGTAAAACTAGCGGTCGCTTGAATCTTCGTTCTGAGTCATCTTCTCGCTTTGAAAAAGGCATCAATGTGGCAACAGTCAATGAAGCCCTTGATGCGGCGGCTAGCATGATTGCAGAACTTGCTGGTGCGACGGTTCGTAAGGGCATCGTTTCAGCAGGTGAGCTTGATACTTCTGATGTGGAAGTTTCTTCGACTCTTGCAGACGTTAACCGCGTCCTTGGAACTCAGCTTTCATATGCTGATGTCGAAGATGTCTTCCGTCGTCTTGGATTTGGCCTTTCTGGAAATGCAGATAGCTTTACAGTCAGCGTACCACGTCGTCGTTGGGATATCACCATTGAAGCAGACCTCTTTGAAGAAATCGCTCGTATCTATGGATATGACCGCTTGCCAACTAGTCTTCCAAAAGACGATGGAACAGCTGGTGAATTAACTGCGACACAAAAACTTCGCCGTCAAGTTCGTACGATTGCTGAAGGAGCAGGTTTAACAGAAATCATTACCTATGCTCTGACAACTCCTGAAAAAGCAGTTGAGTTTACAGCTCAACCAAGTAACCTTACAGAACTCATGTGGCCAATGACAGTGGATCGTTCTGTCCTCCGTCAAAATATGATTTCAGGTATCCTTGATACGGTGGCTTATAATGTGGCTCGTAAGAACAAAAACTTGGCCCTTTACGAGATTGGAAAAGTCTTTGAACAAACAGGTAATCCAAAAGAAGAACTTCCAAATGAAATCAACAGCTTTGCTTTTGCCTTGACAGGCTTGGTGGCTGAAAAAGATTTCCAAACGGCAGCAGTTCCAGTTGATTTCTTCTATGCTAAGGGAATCCTAGAAGCATTATTTACTCGCTTGGGACTAGAAGTGACCTATACAGCTACGGCTGAGATTGCAAGCCTCCACCCAGGTCGTACAGCTGTGATTTCACTCGGTGACCAAGTTCTTGGTTTCCTTGGACAAGTGCATCCAGTCACTGCTAAGGCTTACGATATTCCAGAAACGTATGTAGCGGAACTTAACCTTTCAGCCATCGAAGATGCGCTTCAACCAGCTGCTCCATTTGTGGAAATCACGAAATTCCCAGCAGTCAGCCGTGACGTTGCCCTTCTCCTCAAGGCAGAAGTGACTCATCAAGAAGTTGTAGATGCTATCCAAGCTGCAGGCGTGAAACGTTTGACAGATATCAAACTCTTTGACGTCTTCTCAGGTGAGAAATTGGGACTTGGCATGAAGTCAATGGCTTATAGCTTGACCTTCCAAAATCCAGAAGATAGCTTGACTGACGAAGAAGTCGCACGCTACATGGAAAAAATCCAAGCTTCTCTCGAAGAAAAAGTCAATGCAGAAGTGCGTTAAAGCATCAATCCATCCTCCGGGGTGGATTTTTTCTTTTCAAATAACAATTCAGGATCAAAAATAGACAGTTGAGGAGCGGAAGGTATAAATTGAGTTTTCTACTGTATAATGGATTTATCACTAAAAGTGCTCCAGGCCATATTTTACACAGCAATAGTCTTCTAAAAATGGACAGAAGTTATTGTAAAGGCTATCAAAAAGGAGTATAATGAGTGCAAGACATTTTGGAGGTGAAAGATGCTAGAAGTAAGAAGTCTAGAGAAAAGTTTTGGATCCAAGCAAGTTTTGTTTGGTATTGACTTTCAAGCACGACCAGGTCGTATTTTGGGACTAGTCGGGAAAAATGGTGCTGGGAAGACAACGATTTTCCACAGTATTTTGAAATTTTTAGAATATCAAGGAGAAATTAGTCTGGATGGTCAAGATATCCGTCAGGAGACCTATGCTCGGATTGGCTATCTGCCTGAAGAACGCAGTCTTATGCCTAAATTGACAGTCCTTGAACAAGTTCGTTACTTGGCGACTCTAAAAGGCATGGATGCCAAGGAGGTCAAGGAAAAACTCCCTCAATGGATGAAGAGGTTGGAAGTGAAAGGAAAGCTGACAGATAAAATCAAGAGTCTGTCAAAAGGAAATCAGCAGAAGATTCAGCTCATTATTACTCTGATTCATGAACCAGACTTGATTATCTTGGATGAGCCTTTCAGTGGTTTGGACCCAGTCAATACAGAATTGCTCAAACAAGTCATTTTTCAGGAAAAAGAGCGCGGAGCAACCATTATCTTTTCTGACCATGTTATGACCAACGTTGAGGAACTTTGTGACGATATTCTGATGATTCGAGATGGCCGTGTGGTCTTACATGGGCCGGTACAGGATGTCCGTAATCAATACGGGAAAACGCGTCTCTTTGTTTCAAGTGAACGAAGCAAGGAAGAATTGGAAAACCTTCCTCATGTCAAGCAGGTGAGCTTGACCAAACAAGGCAGTTGGAAATTGATCTTGGAGGATGAGAGTGCTGGTAGAGAACTCTTCCCAATCTTGACTCAAGGGCAATATATAGCAACCTTTGACCAACAAGCGCCAACAATCGATGAAATCTTCAAACTAGAATCAGGGGTGGAAGTATGAGAAATATGTGGGTTGTAATCAAGGAAACCTATCTTCGACATGTCAAATCGTGGAGTTTCTTCTTTATGGTGATTTCACCGTTCCTCTTTTTAGGAATCTCTGGAGGAATTGCTTATCTCCAAGGTTCTTCAATGGCTAAAAATGATAAAGTGGCAGTAGTGACAACAGTGCCATCTGTAGCAGAAGGACTGAAGAATGTAAATGGTGTTAACTTTGATTATAAAGACGAAGAAAGCGCCAAAGAAGCCATTAAAGATGAAAAATTAAAAGGCTATCTGACCGTTGATCAAGAAGATAGTGTCTTGAAGGCAGTTTATCACGGTGAAACGTCGCTTGAAAATGGAATTAAATTTGCAGTTACAGGTACACTCAATGAACTGCAAAATCAGCTTAATCGTTCAACTGCCTCCTTGTCTCAAGAGCAGGAAAAACGCTTAGCGCAGACAATTCAATTCACAGAAAAGATTGATGAAGCCAAGGAAAATAAAAAGTTTATTCAAACAATGGCAGCAGGCGCCTTAGGATTCTTTCTTTATATGATTCTGATTACCTATGCGGGTGTAACAGCTCAGGAAGTTGCCAGTGAAAAAGGCACCAAAATTATGGAAGTTGTCTTTTCTAGCATAAGGGCTAGTCACTATTTTTATGCGCGGATGATGGCTCTGTTTCTGGTGATTTTAACGCATATCGGGATTTATGTTGTAGGTGGTCTGGCAGCCATTCTGCTCTTTAAAGATTTGCCATTCTTAGCTCAGTCTGGTATTTTGGATCACTTAGGAGATGCTTTCTCTCTGAATACCTTGCTCTTTATTTTGGTCAGTCTCTTTATGTATGTGGTCTTGGCAGCCTTCCTAGGATCTATGGTTTCTCGTCCTGAGGATTCAGGAAAAGCCTTGTCGCCTTTGATGATTTTGATTATGGGTGGTTTTTTTGGAGTGACAGCTCTAGGCGCAGCTGGTGACAATCTCATCTTGAAGATTGGTTCTTATATTCCCTTTATTTCGACCTTCTTTATGCCATTTAGAACCATTAATGGCTATGCAGGGGGAGCAGAAGCATGGATTTCACTTGCTATTACAGTGATTTTTGCAGTGGTAGCAACAGGATTTATCGGACGCATGTATGCTAGTCTAGTCCTTCAAACGGATGATTTAGGAATTTGGAAAACTTTTAAACGTGCCTTAGTTTATAAATAGGAGAGCCTCGCGAAAGCGAGGTTTTTTAGAGATAAAAAGAGTGGAATTCAGAAAAATATTTTTCATATCTATTGACTTTTAGGGGTGAAATTTGGTATTATAGTAGGCGGTATTGTTTACCCCATTTGAAAGGCCCCGGAACCTTCCAAATACTTTTCGATGGGAAGGAACACCCATCACCGTAAACAAAAATCGAACTATATATAGGAGAAATCATGAACAAAACAACATTTATGGCTAAACCAGGCCAAGTTGAACGTAAATGGTACGTAGTTGACGCAACTGATGTACCACTTGGACGTCTTTCTGCAGTAGTTGCTAGCGTACTTCGCGGAAAAAACAAACCAACATTTACACCACACACTGATACAGGTGACTTTGTGATTGTTATCAATGCTGAAAAAGTTAAATTGACTGGTAAAAAAGCAACTGATAAAATCTACTACACTCACTCAAACCACCCAGGTGGATTGAAACAAATCTCTGCAGGTGAACTTCGTTCTAAAAATGCAGTACGTTTGATTGAGAAATCAGTTAAAGGTATGCTTCCACACAATACTCTTGGACGCGCTCAAGGTATGAAGTTGAAAGTATTTGTTGGAGCTGAGCACACTCATGCTGCACAACAACCAGAAGTTCTTGATATTTCAGGACTTATCTAAGGAAAGGAACAATAAAGTATGTCACAAGCACAATATGCAGGTACTGGACGTCGTAAAAACGCTGTTGCACGCGTTCGCCTTGTTCCAGGAACTGGTAAAATCACTGTTAACAAAAAAGATGTTGAAGAGTACATCCCACACGCTGACCTTCGTCTTGTAATCAACCAACCATTCGCAGTTACTTCAACTGCGGGTTCATACGACGTTTTCGTTAACGTTGTAGGTGGTGGATACGCTGGTCAATCAGGAGCTATCCGTCACGGTATCGCTCGTGCCCTTCTTCAAGTAGACCCAGACTTCCGCGATTCATTGAAACGCGCAGGACTTCTTACACGTGACTCACGTAAAGTTGAACGTAAGAAACCAGGTCTTAAGAAAGCTCGTAAAGCATCACAATTTAGTAAACGTTAATTCGAAAGAATTACTATACTTACAAAGAGCACCTTTTGGGGTGTTCTTTTTGTACTTTCTTACTAAATTGGTGCGATTGACACAGTTGTTGCGACTTCAGTCGCTTACAAATGCGGCTGCAATCGGACAAGACCAGTTGCCTCAAAACGTTAATCAATACGATACTATCAACGTTTCAAATCACTCGAAAGTTTACCTTATTGTTTCTTTTTATACTCTTAAGAAATCAAAAGCAACATAAGTCGTCAGCTCTTTATTGTAAAAACATTAATTAGCATTCTAGCATTATCTTCAGTCTAAAATCAGTATTTTGAGTTGTGCGAAATCAGTTTTTGAAATTTGTCTAGTCTTACTTCATTTTTCCCTGAAGTTAAGTTTTTACTCAGTATCATTAGTTAAAAAGGAAAAAGAATGCGTTTTATATTTGGATTTGAGGTTTATAAAATAGGATAAACGTGCTGAAATTTAGATATTACAAACAAAATAAAATGTTTAAAAGCTACAGAGAAACATGGTATAATGTAACTAAAGGAGGTAGCATATGTCCTTAGATATAGATAAAGAAAAGATGACAATCATGGGAGTAGCATTTGAAAACCGATCCGTTTTTAAGAGTGCTTGGCATGCTTTAAGTACAAATATGATTGAAGGATGGCGACCTACGGTTAGCGATGTTGAAAAATTACGAGATGAAACTCTTGATCTGCGGATGGCTTAATGAAGCGTAAATGTTATGAGTCTTATGACTATATTGATACGAATAATTTATATACCTATCCGGGTTCTTCAGTTCTAAGAAATAAGCAGGAAGAACGAGATGAGAAAAAAGCACGCGAGCTTGAATATCGTATGGTTGTTAGTAAGAGTTTGAAATTATTTATCAACCCTATCTTAGTTAATAGTTTAAAAGTAGTTTGTTTCACAACTACATAAGCTTAAAAAGGTTGAAAAGTGATAACTCTTTAATAAACTCTTGGTTTGTTAAAAGATATTTTGTCCACTACATTTTTTCAATTGACTATTATTTGTCATAGATATAACAGATAGAACATTGCATTCAGAATAACGAAAAACGCATCAAAAATGGTGCGTTCTGTTTTTATGCTACAATAAAAGGAGGGAAACAAATTGAAAATTTTTAAGGGAGAGTTTTATCGAATCTCTGTATTAACAGACAAGCTAGTAAGGTTAGAATATTCTCAAACTGGAAAGTTTGAGGATAGAACGACACAACTTATCTATAATAGAGATTTTGGCCAAGTTTCGTTAGATTATATCGAGACATCAAATGTACTAGATATTATGACGGACTATTTTCATTTGCACTTTAATAAGGGAGAATTTAACGCCGAAAATTTATTTATAGAATTAAAAGGAAATTTTGCCGTATATGGTAGTCGCTGGTATTTTGGTGAATCTATTGAAACGTTAAAAGGAACAGCTCGGACTCTGGATAAGGCAGATGGCGCAATCCCCTTAGAAGATGGAATTATTAGTCGAAATGGTATTGTCTTATTGGATGATTCTCAAGGATTTATTTGGGATGAACAGTTTGGTTATATTGAGAGAGAAAATCAAATTGACATCTATTTCTTTGCCTATGGGCATGATTATAGAGGAGCAATCAGAGATTTTTACCATTTGACTGGTTCAACACCCTTGTTGCCAAGATATGCTTTAGGTAATTGGTGGAGTAGGTATTGGCCTTATACGTCAGATGAATATTTGAATTTAATAGACAGATTTAAAGCAGAGAAAATTCCATTATCTATCGGTGTGTTAGATATGGATTGGCATATAACTGACATTCCATCCCGTTTTGGAAGTGGCTGGACAGGATATAGTTGGAATAGAAACTTAATACCCGATCCAGAACGGTTATTGCAACAACTCCATGATAGAAAGTTAAAACTCTCCTTAAATGTCCATCCTGCTGATGGTATACGGGCTTACGAAGAAGCTTATCCTCAAGTCGCAAAACGATTGGGGTTAAATGTAGAACTAGAAGAACCTGCTATTTTTGATTTTTTTAATTCCTCTTTTAGGGAAGCCTACTTTAAAGATGTTCATTATAAGCTAGAAAAGCAAGGAGTAGATTTTTGGTGGATTGACTGGCAACAAGGGACACAAGGCATGTTGGATCCACTATGGATTTTAAACCATTATCATTATCAGGATAGTTGTAAAAATTCAGAAGGTGGCTTGATTTTATCAAGATATGCAGGTCCTGGTAGTCACCGCTACCCTGTTGGTTTTTCAGGGGATACTATTATTAGTTGGAATTCGTTAAGATTTCAACCTTATTTTACAGCGACAGCATCAAATATCGGTTATAGTTGGTGGAGTCATGATATCGGTGGGCACATGCTGGGGGATTATGACGAAGAGCTACAAACTAGATGGCTACAGTTTGGCGTTTTTAGTCCGATTACTCGATTACATAGTTCTAGAAGTCCCTTCAATAGTAAAGAACCTTGGTTTTTTTCAGAAACAACATCTAAGATTATGAAGAAATACCTTTGTTTGAGACATCAGATGATTCCATATCTATACACCATGAATGTAAAGACACATGAGGAAGGTGCCCCTTTAATCAGTCCAATGTATTATTTCTACCCAGAGAATGATGAGAGCTATAATGTTCCAAATCAATACTTTTTTGGAACAGAACTGATGGTGGCTCCCGTTGTAGAAAAGATGGATTTGGCATTTCAATCTGCAAAAGTAGATGTATGGTTTCCTGAAGGTGAGTGGTATGACTTCTTTTCAGAGAAAAAATATACAGGTGGTGTGAACTTAAGTGTTTATAGAGACATTTCGACTATTCCTGTGTTTGCAAAAAGTGGTGCAATCATTCCTTTGGTTGGTTCTGAGATAGATATGGGTGTTGATTTACCTGAAATTGTAGATTGGTATGTATTCCCAGGGAAACAACATTCTTTTGAAATGATTGAAGATCAAAATGGTCAAAGATATAAAACAAGATTATCAATCGACTGGGAAATGGGCGTGGTAGAGTTAGCATTACAAGGAGATTCTAGTATCCTTCCAAGCAATAGAAGGCATAGAATTCATTTTAAAGGAACGAATGTGTCTATCATTGAATTGCCAAATAAGAATGCTACAGCTGGATTTGAATATAAAGATAATAAAACAACATCCCTAAATGACGAAGTTTTTAGACTACTAAAGACGGCTTCTCTTCCATATGAATTAAAAGATAGATTGTTAAATGAATTCATCAATGCTAAAAATTCTCATGAGTTAATGAATATCTTGCATCATCAGGATAAGGAATTGAGAGGCCGTTTGTTGGAAATAATATTTACTAGCCAAAACTAATTGAGACATTTCGTACACAATTTCTATTCTTTAATTACTAATTATTTATTTTTTAATGTGTAATAGTTTTACATCTCTATGCTTATTGACTTGTATTTTAGTAATTACAAGTTTGGCATAGGGATGTTTTTATGATTTTAAAGACTTTTTGTCCAGCCTCTTTTTAACTAAATAAGAGCAAATTTTTAAAGGTAATTTCTCAAAGTAACTTCCACTTGCCTGACCGAAGTGGAAGTTAGTCTGAAAGGTTAGATTTTTCAGAAAATTTTCTAAAATAAACAGGATTTGTTTGACATTTGTTTGAAAATTCTGTAAAATGAATTATTATATCGTTCAAGGAGAATATATATGGAAAAACAGAAAACATTTTTTGGCCATCCTATTGGCTTATCTACCCTCTTCTTCACAGAGATGTGGGAACGCTTTTCTTACTATGGGATGCGAGCTATCCTACTTTTCTATATGTACTATAGTGTGCAAGATGGTGGGTTGGGGATGGATAAGACCACAGCTGCGTCGGTTATGGCGATTTATGGTTCGCTGGTATTTTTGTCCTCGGTTGTCGGTGGTTTTGTCAGTGACCGTATTTTAGGAAGCCGTAAGACCGTCTTTTACGGTGGGATTCTGATTATGCTAGGGCATATTGCTTTGGCAACACCTTTTGGACAAGTGGCTCTCTATCTTTCTATTGCCTTGATTATCTTTGGTACTGGATTTTTAAAACCTAATATCTCAGATATGGTTGGGGGAATTTATGAGAAAGAGGATGATAGACGGGATGCAGGATTTAGTATCTTTGTCTTTGGTATTAACTTAGGTGCCTTCGTTGCCCCTTATTTAGTGGGTTATCTAGGTCAGGAAGTCAATTTCCATCTAGGTTTCTCATTAGCTGCCATTGGGATGTTCTTTGGTCTGGTGAAATATGTTTTAGATGGGAAGAAATACCTGCCTGAATCAAGCCTTTACCCTACTGATCCACTTTCACAGAAGGACCAGCAGACCTTGATTAAACGCTTGCTGATTACACTTGTCATGGTTATTCTGGTGGTTCTAGGTTTGGTCTTTACTCACCAGTTTAACGTGGACATGATTGTTAATATCTTTACAGTGATTGCGGTAATCATTCCAATCTACTATTTCTTCAAAATTTTATCTAGTCAGAAAATAACTGCCACTGAGAGATCTCGAGTATTTGCCTACATTCCTTTATTTATCGCCGGAGTACTTTTCTGGTCTATTGAGGAGCAGGGTTCTGTTGTTCTTGCTCTATTTGCGGATGATCAGACTCGACTCTACTTTAATGTATTTGGGAATCAAATTCATTTCCCATCTAGCTTTTTCCAAAGTATCAATCCACTTTTCATTATGATTTATGTGCCAATTTTTGCTTGGTTGTGGGGGAAAATGGGTAAAAAGCAACCGTCCTCTTCTAAGAAATTTGCTTACGGTTTATTTGCGGCAGGTCTATCCTTCTTGTGGATGATGTTACCAGGGATGCTCTTTGGGGTAGATGTTAAGGTCAGTCCTTTCTGGTTGATTATGAGTTGGGCTATTGTGATTGTGGGGGAAATGTTGATTTCGCCTATTGGTCTATCAGTCACTACTAAGCTAGCACCAAAATCCTTCCAAGCACAAATGATGTCTATCTGGTTCTTGAGTAATGCTGCTGCCCAAGCTATCAATGCTCAAATTGTAAAATTTTATACAAGTGAAACTGAAGTCGCTTACTATGGAATTGTTGGAGGAATTACGATTGTATTCAGTATTATCTTATTCTTCTACGTTCCACGTATTGAAAAGCTAATGTCTGGTATCAAATAGAGAAAAACCGGAATTTCTGTAGGAATTTTAAAAGTTAGATCAATTAGTTATTCAAAGGATTTAGTTCTGTATTGTACAGGGCTAAGTCCTTTTAGTTTGATGAAAAGTCACGATGTTTCTGATATTCCTAGTAGACATTTGTCAACTTTTTTTATATCAGTCACAGCCAATCAAAAAAACTCACTATTCATTAGGCTAAAGGAGACCTAATGAATAGTGAGATTGTGAATTATAGTAGGTTTTGTATCGCCTCTTCAATTTGTTTGGGGTCTGTTTTTGAAGAGAAGCGCTCAAAGACCTGCCCATCTCGACCGATGAGAAACTTAGCGAAATTCCATTCGATTCGTTTTCCTAGTGGGCCAGATTTCTGGTCTTTCAACCAAACGAAGAGAGGGTCTGCTTCCTTACCGTTGATCTTGACCTTTGCAAGACGTGGGAAGGTGGTTTGATAATGAAGGGTGCAGAAGGAATTGATTTCCTCTGCGCTGCCGGGTGCTTGTCCCATAAACTGATTGCAAGGGAAGTCTAAAATCTCAAATCCCTGATCTTGATAGCGGTCATAGAGTTCTTGGAGTCCTTGGTACTGGGGCGTTAAACCACATCCAGTAGCAGTGTTGACAATCAAGAGAACCTTACCACGATAGGCATCTAGGGGAGTTTCTTGATTGTCTTGGTTCAAGACTGAAAAATCGTATAGTGAAGTCATTGATTGCTTTTCTCCTTCTGCTTGGTATTTTTAGGAGTTTTTTCCTCCTGTAAGGATAGAAATCCGTAGGTCAGAGTTCCAAAAATGCTACCGATAATCAGGCCATACATCAGGAAAGGAACACTTTTATCGAATTGCATGAGCAACTTCACAAAATCTGGAAGGGACATCTGCTGAACGAAGACTTTATGAAAGATGAGTAGGGTAAAGAGGCCAATCTGAAGGCCGATAAACACAATCCAGCTTCGGAATTTGATTTGGGCTTTGCTGTAGGTTTTTAGGATGATTTCTGACTTGTCATCTTTTTCAAGATGGAGTTCTTTGACGGCTCTTTGAGTTTTTAAGGTAATGAAATATATAAGGCCAAAGAATATGTAGGGCATAGCATAGCGAACAACCTCTATGAAGCGTCCAAATAACAGATAAAACAAGAAGAGAAAGAAGGAAGAATAAACGATTTGAACCATAGAACGGGCACAAGCCTTATAGATAATCTCTTGCCGGCATTCATCAAAAGGGCCTTGGATGTGAAAGAGATTTCGAAGTAAGCGAGTGGTTAAGTCATCTTTTTTCATGCTAGTAACCTCCTAAATGAGCGGTTTTACTGATTTTCTTTTACGAATTGATAGAGATAATAAAGATAAATGATAGAAGAAAGGCTAGCGATAGTCAGCAGTAAATAATAATTCCAATTGCCTGAGACGAGCATCAGTTGTGGAAAAGATAGAATCATAAAGTATAGTGCTAAGTTAAGTGTGCGCGTTTTTGGGGAGTCAATCTTTAGATAAGTCAGTACTTTGTTAAGTGCTAGAATAAAGACTAGCACGAGGAATGTCTCGTCGATTGGCAAGTTCCCTGAAATGATGATGAAGATGAGCAGAGAACTGAACAAAAGATGATAGGTAAGTAAAGTTACTAGTGATTTCATAGGGCACCTCCTAATCCTGGTCTTTTTTAGCTCTTGCAATACGAAGTGAGTCGACAATATGTATCATCACTCCGAAAAAGAAAGCTCCCAGTATAGTTTTAAAAATATGTTTTGTATTTAGAAGAGAAGTGATAAAATTTGGATTTTCACTTGTTAGGGTATCAATGAGTGGAATTATAAAAAATATCACTGTTCCATAAATCGAACCTGCTTTCAGACCAGGATAGTGTAGTTGCTTACTTTCTTTCTCGCTCAGCATATCTGGATCAATAGCTGTGATGCCTGTTTTTTTGGTTTGGGAGAGCACATAGAGAGAAGAAATCATGGAAATCATAAAGACAATGATTGGATAGCCGATAGCGACAATTTGCGGGTATTTATAAGCGAGGACGAAGGGGATGAGATTCCCAAACGTCATCAGATAAAAGAGGATGATAAAGACTTGATTGCCAATACGATCAGCCTCGCGTCGTTTGTGTTCGTCGAGAGGGCCAGAAATTCCGTATATGCGTTTGATGAGTTTTTCAGTGAAGGTTTCTTTTTTCATGAGTTGGCTCCTTTTTTAAAAATTATCCTCCCAAAAGAGACTGTTGAGGTCAGTTTGGAGGCTACGGGCGAGATTGAGACAGAGTTCCAGAGTTGGGTTGTACTTGTCGTTCTCAATCATATTGATAGTTTGTCTCGAGACACCGATATCTTTGGCGAGTTCGAGCTGGGAAATGCCCAGTTCCTTGCGAAATTCTTTCACACGGTTCATCTGTTCTCCTTTCTGATTTGTGTCGCATATATTTGACTATATTATATTCTTCTATAGAGTGAATGTCAAGCATATTTGACATATTTCTTAAAGAAATCTTACTTACATTTGACCTATTTGTCTGACTAGTGCAAGCTAGTCGGATTTGTGGTAAAATAGATAGGATATGACAAAAGAATTTCATCATGTAACGGTCTTACTCCACGAAACGATTGATATGCTCGACGTAAAGCCTGACGGTATCTACGTTGATGCGACTTTGGGTGGAGCAGGCCATAGCGAATATTTATTAAGTAAATTAAGTGAAAAGGGCCATCTCTATGCCTTTGACCAAGATCAAAATGCTATTGATAATGCGCAAAAACGCTTGGCACCTTACATTGAAAAGGGAATGGTGACCTTTATCAAGGATAACTTCCGTCATTTACAGGCACGTTTGCGCGAAGCTGGTGTTCAAGAAATTGATGGAATTTGTTATGACTTGGGAGTGTCTAGTCCTCAGCTGGATCAGCGTGAGCGTGGTTTTTCTTATAAAAAGGATGCGCCACTGGACATGCGAATGAATCAGGATGCTAGTCTGACAGCCTATGAAGTGGTGAACCACTATGACTATCATGATTTGGTCCGAATTTTCTTCAAGTATGGCGAGGATAAATTCTCTAAACAGATTGCGCGTAAGATTGAACAAGCTCGAGAAGTCAAGCCAATCGAGACAACGACTAAGTTGGCAGAGATTATCAAGTCGGCTAAACCTGCCAAGGAGCTCAAGAAGAAGGGTCATCCTGCTAAGCAGATTTTCCAGGCTATTCGAATTGAAGTTAACGATGAACTGGGGGCGGCAGATGAATCTATCCAGCAGGCTATGGAGATGTTGGCTCTAGATGGTAGAATCTCAGTGATTACCTTCCATTCGCTAGAAGACCGCTTGACCAAACAATTGTTCAAAGAAGCTTCAACGGTGGAAGTTCCTAAAGGCTTGCCTTTCATCCCAGATGATCTCAAGCCCAAGATGGAATTGGTGTCCCGTAAGCCAATCTTGCCAAGTGCAGAAGAATTAGAAGCCAATAACCGCTCGCACTCAGCTAAGTTGCGCGTGGCTAGAAAAATTCACAAGTAAGAGGAAAAAATGGTAGATAAAAAAGAAACAACCAGTCAATTCTTGCAGAGTCGTATAAAAAAATTCTCCCGTGTGGAGAAGGCTTTTTATCTTTCCATTGCGTTTACAGCTCTCGTTTTGGCGCTTAGTATTATCTTTATGCAGACTCGACTCCTACAAGTACAAAATGATCTGACAAAAATCAATGCGCAGATAGAGGAGAAGAAGACAGAGTTGGATGATGCCAAACAAGAGGTAAATGAATTGTTGAGGGCAGAACGCTTGAAAGAAATCGCAAATTCTAAGGACTTAAAATTGAATAACGAGAATATTCGATCAGCGGAGTAAGATATGAAGTGGACAAAAAGAATAACCCGATTTGCGATTAGAAACCGTAAATCTCCAGCAGAAAACCGTAAAATAGTAGGGAAGTACATCAGCTTGTTAGCTGTCGTACTTTTCGCTGTCTTTTTGGTCAATTTTGCTGTTATTATCGGGAGTGGTAGTAAATTTGGAACGGATCTAGTCAAAGAGGCTAAGAAAGTTCACCAAATAACCCGTATAGTCCCTGCCAAACGTGGGACTATTTATGACCGAAATGGAGTCCCGATTGCTGAGGACGCAACCTCATATAATGTCTATGCTGTTATTGATAAAAAATACAAATCAGCAACGGGTAAAATTCTTTATGTAGAAGATGCCCAGTTTAATAAGGTAGCAGAGGTCTTCCATAAGTATTTGGATATGGACGAGGCTTATGTTAAAGAACAATTGTCTCAACCGAATCTGACCCAAGTTTCTTTTGGTGCAAAAGGAAATGGGATTACCTATGCCAATATGATGGCTATTAAAAAGGATTTGAAAGACGCTAGTGTTGAAGGAATTGACTTTACAACTAGCCCAAACAGAAGCTATCCAAATGGACAATTCGCTTCTAGTTTTATTGGATTGGCCCAACTCCATGAAAATGAAGATGGAAGCAAGAGTTTGCTGGGAACTTCTGGGATGGAGAGTTCCTTGAACAGTATTCTTGCAGGGAAAGACGGTATTATTACCTATGAAAAAGATCGTCTGGGTAATATTGTTCCCGGAACAGAACAAGTGTCCCAGCAAACGGTAGATGGCAAGGATGTTTATACGACTATTTCCAGCACCCTTCAGTCCTTCATGGAAACACAGATGAATGCCTTTCAAGAAAAGGTAAAAGGTAAGTACATGACGGCGACCTTGGTTAGTGCCAAAACAGGGGAAATTCTCGCAACAACGCAACGACCAACATTTGATGCAGATACTAAAGAAGGAATCACTAAGGACTTTGTTTGGCGTGATATCCTCTATCAAAGTAACTATGAGCCAGGGTCAACCATGAAGGTCATGACGCTCGCTGCTGCTATTGATAATAACACTTTCCCAGGCGGAGAAGTTTTTAATAGCAGTGAATTAAAAATAGCGGATGTGACGATTCGAGATTGGGACGTCAATGAAGGATTGACTGGTGGCAGAATGATGACTTTTTCTCAAGGTTTCGCGCTCTCAAGTAACGTTGGGATGACGCTTCTTGAGCAAAAGATGGGAGATGCTACCTGGCTGGATTATCTAAATCGCTTTAAATTTGGTGTTCCGACTCGGTTTGGTTTGACGGATGAGTATGCAGGTCAACTTCCGGCTGACAATATTGTCAATATTGCTCAGAGTTCATTTGGACAAGGTATTTCAGTGACCCAGACGCAAATGATTCGTGCCTTCACGGCTATTGCAAACGATGGAGTCATGCTAGAACCTAAATTTATCAGTGCCTTATATGACCCAAATGACCAATCTGTTCGGAAATCTCAAAAAGAGATTGTAGGAAATCCTGTTTCCAAAGATGCAGCCAGTCTAACTCGAACCAACATGGTTTTGGTAGGAACGGATCCAGTTTATGGAACCATGCATAACCACAGCACAGGCAAGCCAACTGTAACTGTTCCTGGTCAAAATGTAGCTCTCAAGTCTGGTACAGCCCAGATTGCCGATGAGAAAAATGGAGGTTACTTGGTTGGTACGACCAATTACATTTTTTCGGCTGTATCGATGAACCCTGCTGAAAATCCTGATTTTATCCTCTATGTGACGGTTCAACAGCCAGAGCATTATTCAGGTATTCAGTTGGGGGAATTTGCCAATCCTATCTTGGAAAGAGCAGTGGCCATGAAAGATTCCCTTAACCTCCAATCTACCGCTAAAACGTTAGATCAGGTAACAAATCAAAGCGCTTATGCCATGCCTAGCATCAAGGATATTTCACCTGGTGATTTGGCGGAAGCCTTACGTCGCAATATTGTGCAACCAATCGTTGTAGGAACAGGAACAAAGATTAAAGAATCATCTGTAGAAGAAGGGACCAATCTTACACCTAACCAGCAAGTTCTCCTCTTATCTGATAAAGCAGAGGAAGTTCCAGATATGTATGGTTGGACAAAAGCAACCGCAGAAGCTTTTTCTAAGTGGTTAAATATAGAACTTGAATTTGAAGGTTCAGGCTCTACTGTGCAGAAGCAAGATGTTCGTGCTAATACAGCTATCAAGGGCATTAAAAAAATTACATTAACTTTAGGAGACTAATATGTTTATTTCCATCAGTGCTGGAATTGTGACATTTTTACTAACTTTGGTAGGAATTCCGGCCTTTATCCAATTTTATAGAAAGGCGCAAATTACAGGTCAGCAGATGCACGAGGATGTCAAACAGCATCAGGCAAAAGCTGGCACGCCAACTATGGGGGGACTTGTTTTCCTCATTGCTGCAGTTGTGGTGAGTTTCCTTGTTGCCCTTTTTTCAAAACAATTGACCAATAATGTTGGAATGATTTTGTTCATCTTGGTCCTTTATGGACTTGTCGGATTTTTAGATGACTTTCTCAAGGTCTTCCGTAAAATCAATGAGGGCCTTAATCCCAAACAGAAATTGGCTCTTCAGCTTCTAGGTGGTGTCATTTTCTACCTTTTCTATGAGCGCGGTGGCGATATGCTTTCAGTCTTTGGTTACCAAGTACATCTAGGGATTTTCTATATTCTTTTCGCCCTTTTCTGGCTAGTTGGTTTTTCAAATGCAGTCAACTTGACAGACGGTATTGACGGTCTAGCTAGTATTTCTGTAGTCATCAGCTTGTCAGCTTATGGAGTTATTGCCTATGTGCAAGGTCAGATGGATATTCTTCTGGTGATTCTTGCCATGATTGGGGGCTTGCTTGGTTTCTTCGTCTTTAACCACAAGCCTGCTAAGGTCTTTATGGGGGATGTGGGAAGTTTGGCCCTAGGTGGAATGCTGGCAGCTATCTCTATGGCCCTCCATCAAGAATGGACTCTCTTGATTATCGGAATTGTTTATGTCTTTGAAACAACTTCAGTCATGATGCAAGTCAGTTACTTCAAAATGACTGGTGGCAAACGTATTTTCCGCATGACACCTGTGCATCACCATTTTGAGCTTGGAGGATTGTCCGGTAAAGGAACTCCTTGGAGTGAGTGGAAGGTCGACTTCTTCTTTTGGGGAGTGGGGCTTCTAGCGAGTCTCCTGACCCTAGCAATTTTATATTTGATATAAGAATAGCACCCTGACGTTTCAGGGTGTTTTTGCATTCTAAAAAATATTGGTCAATTAAAGTCAAAATCATTGACCTTTTCTGACTAATGTGGTATATTATGAACGTAAGGTAAATGAAAGCCTTACTCGAACGCTTATACTCAATGAAAATCAAAGAGCAAACTAGGAAGCTAGCCTCAGCTTGTTAAAAATACTATTTTGAGGCTGCAGATAGAGCTGACGTGGTTTGAAGAGGTTTTTGAAGAGTATTATTTAAAGTAAAATAGAAAGAGGTGTGTCTATGTTTAATCTAGAAATCTTCAGAAGTAAAGATAGTCTACTCCTGCTTGAAAAAGAAAAACCAGAAATAGTACCTAGAGTAGCCATTTAGCTAGTCTAAATTTTTTAAAACAAAGGTCAAAGATAGTCAATATCAGTAATCGTAACTAAGTAAACAAAAAGAGGTATAGAATATGAACAACAACTTTAATAATTTTAACAACATGGATGATTTATTTAACCAATTAATGGGTGGTATGAGAGGATACAGTTCTGAAAACCGTCGTTACTTGATTAATGGACGTGAAGTGACACCTGAGGAATTTGCTCACTATCGTGCAACTGGTCAATTGCCAGGAAATGCAGAAACTGATGGACAAATGCAACAACAGGCTTCAGGTATGAAACAAGATGGTGTCCTTGCTAAACTCGGTCGTAACTTGACTGCAGAGGCTCGCGAGGGCAAGTTGGATCCTGTTATCGGCCGAAACAAAGAAATTCAAGAAACATCTGAAATTCTTTCACGCCGTACCAAGAATAATCCTGTTTTGGTCGGAGATGCAGGTGTTGGTAAGACAGCCGTTGTCGAAGGTCTAGCGCAAGCTATTGTGAACGGAGATGTCCCAGCTGCTATTAAGAACAAGGAAATCATTTCCATTGACATCTCAGGTCTTGAGGCTGGTACTCAATACCGTGGTAGCTTTGAAGAAAATGTCCAAAACTTAGTCAATGAAGTGAAAGAAGCGGGGAATATTATCCTATTCTTTGATGAAATTCACCAAATCCTTGGTGCTGGTAGCACTGGTGGAGATAGTGGTTCTAAAGGTCTTGCGGATATTCTCAAACCAGCTCTCTCTCGTGGTGAATTGACAGTGATTGGGGCAACAACTCAAGACGAATACCGTAACACCATCTTGAAGAATGCTGCTCTTGCTCGTCGTTTCAACGAAGTCAAGGTCAATGCTCCTTCAGCGGAAGATACTTTTAAAATCCTTCAAGGAATTCGTGATCTCTATCAACAACACCACAATGTCATCTTGCCAGACGAGGTCTTGAAAGCAGCAGTGGATTATTCTGTTCAATACATTCCTCAACGTAGCTTGCCAGATAAGGCTATTGACCTTGTTGATGTAACAGCAGCTCACTTGGCAGCTCAACATCCTGTAACAGATGTTCATGCTGTTGAACGTGAAATTAAAGCGGAAAAAGACAAGCAAGAAAAAGCAGTTGAGGCGGAAGATTTTGAAGCAGCCCTAAACTATAAAACACGTATTGCAGAATTGGAAAAGAAAATCGAAAACCACACAGAAGATATGAAAGTGACTGCAAGTGTCAACGATGTGGCTGAATCTGTAGAACGAATGACGGGTATCCCGGTTTCACAAATGGGAGCATCAGACATCGAACGTTTGAAAGATATGGCTCATCGATTGGAGCACAAGGTGATCGGCCAAGATAAGGCAGTTGAAGCTGTAGCTCGTGCAATCCGTCGTAACCGTGCTGGTTTCGATGAAGGCAATCGCCCAATCGGTAGCTTCCTCTTTGTAGGACCAACTGGGGTCGGTAAGACAGAACTTGCTAAACAATTGGCTCTCGATATGTTTGGAACCAAGGACGCGATTATCCGTTTGGATATGTCTGAATATAGTGACCGCACAGCCGTATCTAAGCTAATCGGTACAACAGCTGGTTATGTGGGATATGATGACAATAGCAATACCTTGACAGAACGTGTTCGTCGTAATCCTTACTCTATCATCCTCTTGGATGAAATTGAAAAGGCTGATCCTCAAGTCATTACTCTTCTCCTTCAAGTCTTGGATGATGGTCGTTTGACTGATGGTCAAGGAAATACAGTGAACTTCAAGAACACTGTTATTATCGCAACATCAAATGCTGGATTTGGCTATGAAGCCAACTTGACAGAAGATGCGGATAAACCAGAATTGATGGATCGTTTGAAACCATTCTTCCGCCCAGAATTCCTTAACCGCTTCAACGCAGTTATCGAGTTCTCACACTTGACGAAGGAAGACCTTTCTAAGATTGTAGACTTGATGTTGGCTGAAGTTAACCAAACCTTGGCTAAGAAAGACATTGATTTGGTAGTCAGTCAAGCGGCTAAAGACTATATCACAGAAGAAGGCTATGATGAAGTTATGGGTGTTCGCCCTCTCCGTCGCGTGGTTGAACAAGAAATTCGTGATAAGGTAACAGACTTTCACTTGGATCATCTAGATGCTAAACATCTGGAAGCAGATATGGAAGACGGTAATTTGGTCATTCGTGAAAAAGCCTAAGACAGAATTTTGAGGATAAAAAGAAGGAACCAGCTGAAAAACTGGTTCCTTTTTTGTGTTTAAATCACATGACGCTCAAATGCATCATCTGAAATCCCTTGTTCAAGGATGAGTTTAGCCCATTCTTTAGCAGAAAAGAGGCTGTGATCCTTGTAGTTACCGCAAGATTCGATGGTTGTTCCAGGGACGTCTTCCCAAGTAGTAGTTTCAGCGATTTCCTTGAGCGAATCCTTGATAACAGCTGCGATTTCAGCACTGGTGTGACGTCCCCACATAATCATGTGGAAACCTGTGCGGCAACCAAATGGTGAACAGTCAATCATGCCGTCAATGCGGGTGCGGATGAGTTTTGCCAAGAGGTGCTCGATAGTGTGAAGACCAGCAGTAGGGATAGCGTCTTCGTTTGGTTGCACCAAGCGAATATCATAATTGGAGATGATGTCTCCCTTTGGCCCTGTTTCTTCCCCAATCAAGCGAACATAGGGTGCTTTAACAATGGTGTGGTCAAGTTCAAAACTTTCAACAATAACTTCTTTTGACATGGTAAATCCTTTCAGTTTTCTTCTTTCATTATACCATAAAGCCGACTCTTGAGACAGAGAGAAAACCTCTCCGAGAGTGGAGAGGTTCAAATCTTTACTTACGATACAAACGGTCGTATTGGTAGTAAGGGTCAAAGGTTACGTTGATACCCAGTTTACGAAGGACATTCTTGTCTTCATCAGTCAAGATGATGGTTGAGTGGGCTTCGCTTCCTTTGAGGTTGCCAAGCTCTTCCATAGCACGAGCGGCATCAGGATTTTCTGTAGCTGTAATAGCCAGTGCAATTAGGATTTCATTTGAATGCAGGCGTGGATTGCGGCTACCGAGATGATCGATTTTAAGACCTTGGATCGGTTTGACAAGTTCAGGTTCGATTAGTTTTACTTCTTTAGCGATGTCAGCTGACTTCTTGATGGCGTTGATCAAGGCGGCAGCTGTAGGACCAAAGAGTTCTGAGTTCTTACCAGTCACGATTTCCCCAGTTGGCAATTCAAGTGCTAGGGCTGGTCCGCCAGTTTCTTCTGCTTTTTGACGCGCAACAACAGCAACCTTACGGTCTGCAGGTGTGATGCCGAGGTCGTTCATGAGCAACTCAATTTTCTTAACAGCAGCTTCGCCAACTTTTTCAGCCTTGAAGTCAAGAACGGTCTGATAGTAACGGCGGATGATTTCTTGTTTAGAAGCTTCGACAGCAGCCTCGTCATCTGTAATAGCGAAACCAACCATGTTGACACCCATATCTGTCGGTGAAGCGTATGGAGATTTACCTAGGATACGTTCCAACATGCGCTTGAGCACTGGGAAAATTTCGATATCACGGTTGTAGTTGACAGTGGTTTCTCCATAGGTTTGGAGATGGAAGGGGTCAATCATGTTGACATCATCAAGGTCTGCGGTTGCAGCCTCGTAGGCCAAGTTGACCGGGTGATGAAGAGGAAGATTCCAAACTGGGAAGGTTTCAAATTTAGCGTAACCAGATTTGATACCATTGATTTGGTCGTGGTACATGTTTGACATACAAGTTGCCAATTTTCCAGAACCAGGTCCAGGAGCAGTTACGACGATCAAGTTGCGACTAGTTTTGATGTAGTCGTTTTTCCCCATTCCTTCTGGAGAAATGATGTGGTCCATATCCGTCGGATATCCTTTGATTGGATAATGAAGATAAGAATCAATTCCGTTTTTATCGAGTTGGTTGCGGAAGGCATCTGCAGCTGGTTGGCCAGCGTACTGTGTGATGACAACGGAACCAACAAAAATCCCTAATTCATTGAATTTATCAATCAAGCGAAGAACTTCTTGGTCATAAGAAATGCCCAAGTCACCACGTGCTTTGGAATGCTCGATATTGCTAGCATTAATAGCAATCACAACCTCAACCTGCTCTTTCAATTCTTGCAAGAGCTTGATTTTGTTGTCAGGCTCATAACCAGGAAGGACACGAGCAGCGTGGAAATCTTCTAACATTTTACCACCAAACTCCAAGTAGAGCTTGCCGTCAAATTGATTAATGCGCTCCAAAATGTGGTCGCGCTGTAGATTCAAATATTGTTCAGAACTAAAAGCTTGTTTTTTCATTTTTTTACCTCTGACCTCTATTATAATAAAAAATTGGAAGTTAGGAAACTATGGAGTTAAAAAAGGAATCAAAAAGATTAGGCAAACGCTTGCACAAAATTCCGAAAAGCGCTATCATAGACTGTAGATTATTAAAATAATGAGGTAAGAAGATGCAAGAAAAATGGTGGCACAATGCTGTAGTCTATCAAGTTTATCCTAAGAGTTTTATGGATAGTGACGGAGATGGAATTGGTGATTTGCCTGGAATTACCAGTAAGTTAGACTATCTAGCTAAGTTAGGAATTACAGCGATTTGGCTTTCTCCTGTTTATGACAGTCCTATGGATGATAATGGCTACGATATTGCTGATTATCAAGCGATTGCAGCTATTTTCGGAACCATGGAGGATATGGATCAATTGATCGCAGAAGCCAAGAAGCGTGATATTCGTATCATCATGGACTTGGTGGTCAATCATACTTCGGATGAACATGCTTGGTTTGTCGAGGCCTGTGAAAATCCTGACAGCCCAGAGCGCGACTACTATATCTGGCGGAATGAGCCTAATGATCTTGATTCTATCTTTAGTGGATCTGCCTGGGAATACGATGAAAAGTCGGGTCAATACTATCTCCACTTTTTCAGCAAGAAACAGCCGGATCTCAACTGGGAAAATGAAAAACTTCGCCAGAAAATCTATGAGATGATGAACTTCTGGATTGATAAAGGCATTGGCGGTTTCCGTATGGATGTCATTGATATGATTGGTAAAATTCCTGATGAGAAAGTAGTCAATAACGGCCCTATGCTCCATCCCTATCTCAAGGAGATGAATCAGGCGACCTTTGGGGATAAGAATCTCTTGACAGTAGGAGAGACCTGGGGAGCAACGCCAGAAATTGCCAAACTATACTCTGATCCAAAGGGACAAGAATTATCTATGGTCTTCCAGTTTGAACACATCTGTCTTCAGTATCAGGAAGGGCAACCTAAATGGCATTATCAAAAAGAGCTAAACATCACTAAGTTAAAAGAGATTTTTAACAAATGGCAGACAGAGTTAGGAGTTGAGGACGGTTGGAATTCTCTCTTCTGGAATAACCATGACCTCCCTCGTATCGTCTCTATCTGGGGAAATGACCAAGAATACCGAGAAAAATCTGCCAAAGCCTTTGCAATTTTACTTCATTTGATGAGAGGGACACCTTATATTTACCAAGGTGAGGAGATTGGGATGACCAACTATCCGTTTGAAACACTGGACCAAGTAGAAGATATTGAATCCCTCAACTATGCGCGTGAAGCTCTTGAAAAAGGCGTTTCGATGGAAGAAATCATGGACAGCATCCGTGTCATTGGTCGTGACAATGCCCGTACTCCGATGCAATGGGATGGAAGTAAAAACGCTGGTTTCTCAACAGGTCAGCCTTGGTTGGCAGTCAATCCAAACTACGAAGAAATCAACGTTCAAGAAGTACTGGCAAATCCAGATTCTATTTTCTATACTTATCAAAAACTCGTTCAAATCCGTAAGGAGAGCAGCTGGCTGATTCGAGCTGACTTTGAATTACTTGATACGGCTGATAAGGTCTTTGCATATATCCGTAAAGATGGGGATCGTCGATTCCTAGTTGTGGCCAACTTGTCCAATGAAGAACAAGACTTGACAGTAGAAGGAAATGTTAAATCAGTCTTGATTGAAAACACTGTGGCGCAAGAAGCAGTTGAGAAACAAATCTTGGCTCCATGGGATGCTTTCTGTGTGGAAATGACTAACTAAAAAGTGAGAACCTTGAGCCTTAGAGCTTGAGGTTTTTTGCTAAAAGTTGTGTAAAAAACTCTTTTAAAAACATTTGTTAGAATTTTCTAAAAAATCTGTCAAAAGATCTTGCATTTGTAAAAAAATAGGGTATAATAGTGAAAATACTATTTTGAAGGAGATTATTTATGCAATCGAAAAAGTGGCTCTTAGGAGCAGGAGTGACCTTGAGTACAGCCATTCTTTTAACAGCTTGTGGGAAAAGTGAAAAGAATGCAGACGCTCCCAAAACATTTTCTTATGTTTATGCTGTTGATCCATCATCCTTGGATTATAGCGTTACAAGTAAAAGTTCAACTTCTGATGTAATAGGTAATGTTGTCGACGGTCTTTTAGAGAATGATAAATATGGGAATCTCATTCCTTCTCTAGCAGAGGATTGGTCAGTTTCTAAAGATGGCTTGACTTATACCTACAAACTTCGTAAAGGTGTGAAGTGGTATACTTCAGAAGGAGAAGAGTATGCGGAAGTTAAGGCTCAGGATTTTGTCACAGGTCTGAAACATGCAGCAGACGGGAAGTCCGATGGTCTTTCTTTGGTTGAGAAATCTATCAAAGGATTGGAGGCATATGTTAGTGGTGAAACAAACGATTTCTCAACTGTAGGTGTGAAAGCTCTTGATGATTATACAGTAGAATATACGCTTAATAAACCGGAAAGTTTTTGGAATTCAAAAATAACCACTGCAACGATGCTTCCAGTTAATGAAGAATTTTTGAATGCAACAGGTAAGGATTACGGAGCGCCAACTCCATCAAGTATTCTTTACAATGGTCCATATTTTTTGAAGTCCTTGATTTCTAAATCTGTGATTGAATATGAAAAAAATCCTAACTATTGGGATAAGGAAAATGTCAAAATTGATAATGTAAAATTAACATTCTATGATGGATCAGACCAAGAATCCTTAATTCGTAGCTTTACACAAGGTGCCTATACAACTGCTCGTCTCTTTCCAGCAAGCTCAAACTTTGAATCAACTAAAAAGGAATACGGTGATAAGATTGTCTATAGTCCACAAGAAGCAACAAGTTATTATCTTACCGTTAACGTAAATCGTCAATCCTATAATAAAACAGCTAAAACAGATGAGTCACAAAAAACATCAACAAAAGAAGCTCTTCTCAATAAGAACTTCCGTCAGGCTCTTAATTTTGCATTTAATCGCCACGCCTATACAGCTCAATTAAATGGTGAAGAAGGTGCGGATAAGATTATTCGTAATAGTCTAGTGCCAGATAACTATGTTCAAGTAGCTGGGAAGACCTTCGGACAGCTGGCTCAGGATGAACTGCTGAAATATGGAGAGCAATGGAAAGATGTGACTCTCACAGATGGCAAAGATACAATTTACAATCCAACAAAGGCCAAGTCTACATTTGAAAAAGCGAAAACAGAATTGCAATCTAAGGGAGTAAGTTTCCCGATTCATTTGGATGTACCAGTAGAACAGACAGATGTAGTTGCAGTTCAACAGACAAATTCATTAAAACAATCGATTGAAGAAACATTGGGAACTGAGAATGTAATTATAGATGTTCTTCAAATGACAGATAATGAGAAGGAAAGTATTACTTCTCAAGCTAAAGTTCCAACACAAAAAGATTATGATTTGAACGGAACTGGTTGGGGACCAGATTATCAAGATCCAGCAACCTATCTCAATATTTTAGATGCTAAGAAGGGTTCTGCCTTGAAACATCTAGGTATAACAAAGGGCAAGGATCCTGAAGTCATGGCGAAAGTTGGCTTGGATGAATACAAGAAGCTCTTGGATGATGCTGCATCTGAGACAAGTAATCTTGATAAACGATACGAAAAGTATGCCAAAGCACAGGCTTGGGTTACTGATAGTTCACTTCTTATTCCAGTTGCTTCTTCAGGTGGCTCTCCTATGGTTAGTCGTACTGTTCCATTTACCAAAGCTTATTCACAGGTCGGTATTAAGGGAGATCCATTTATTTTTAAAGGTATGCAACTTCAAAATGATATCGTGACAACTAAAGAGTATGAGGCGGCTCTTAAAAAGTGGCAAAAGGAAAAACTAGAATCTAATGCTCAGTATCAAAAGGATTTAGAAAAACACATAAAATGAGGCTAGGCTTATTTTGTAGATGTTTCTTAGTCAACAAATCGTATAAAAACAAGGGAGGACTGTATGAAAGACAGAAATCCTTTGTTTTTTTATGACGAAAGTTTATAAACTTTCATTCTAGAAAGTCAATTAACTTTACAAATCTCCACTATTTTGGTAAAATAAACTTATGTTATAAAAACTAACATAAAGGAGAAAGAAGATGAATACAAAAAAGCGTGTCCTTAGTGCAGGCCTGACCTTTGCGGCTGCTTTGCTTTTAGCTGCTTGCGGACAATCGGGTTCAGATACAAAAACTTACTCATCAACCTTTAGTGGAAATCCAACTACATTTAACTATTTATTAGACTACTACGCTGACAATACAGCTATCATTACCAACCTGGTTGATGGTTTGCTTGAAAATGACAATCACGGAAATCTAGTTCCATCTTTGGCAGAAGACTGGTCTGTTTCAAGCGACGGTCTGACTTATACCTATAAATTGAGAAAAGATGCCAAATGGTTCACGGCTGATGGTGAAGAATACGCCCCAGTCAAGGCACAAGATTTTGTGACAGGTATCAAGTATGCAGTGGATAATAAATCACAGGCCATTGACCTGATTCAAAATTCAATCAAGGGCTTGAATGATTATATTACAGGAGCGGATTCTGACTTTTCTAAGGTTGGGGTGAAGGCCATTGACGATCAGACTGTTGAGTATACTTTGGCACGCCCAGAACCTTACTGGAACTCAAAAACAACCAACAGTATTCTTTTCCCGGTGAATGAAGAGTTTTTAAACTCAAAAGGGAAAGATTTTGGTACTCTATCTCCAGATAGTATTCTCTACAGCGGACCTTATTTGTTAAAAGATTTCACATCAAAATCATCAATCGAGTATGTGAAAAATCCGCATTACTACGATCATGATAAAGTATCGATTGAACACGTGAAATTGGCTTATTTTGATGGCACAGACCAAGAATTGACTATCCGTAACTTTGAAAGTGGAGCCTATTCAATCGCTGGGGTTTATCCAAATAGTTCAAACTTTGCCAAGACCAAGGAAAAATATAAGGATAATATCGTCTATAGCTTGCAGGACAAGACTTCTTGGTACTTCAACTTTAATGTTAACCGTAAGGCATATAACCATACATCGAAAACGACAGATGAGCAGAAGAAGTCAACTGAGACAGCTGTCTTGAACAAGAACTTCCGCCAAGCGGTGAACTTTGCCTTGGACCGCACAGCCTATTCTGCCCAGTCAAATGGGGAAGAAGCGGCTAGCAAGACCCTTCGTAACACCATAGTGCCTCCTACATTTGTTCAAGTTGGAGACAAGACCTTTGGAGAAGTAGTCGCTTCTAAATTGGTCAACTATGGCACAGAATGGTCAGGTATTAACTTGGCAGATGCTCAGGATGCCTATTTTAACAAAGAAAAAGCCCAAGCAAAATTTGCGGAAGCTAAAAAAGAATTGGCAAGTCAAGGTGTGACTTTCCCTATTCACTTGGATGTGGCTGTTGATCAAACAAGTAAAAATGCTGTGACAGGTATGAACTCTGTTAAGCAGACCCTTGAGTCAGTTTTAGGTGCTGATAACATTGTCATTGATGTTCAGCAACTGTCAACAGATGATTTTAATAACGTAGCCTTCTTGGCGCCGACTCCAGCTGATCGAGACTACGATTTGAACTTTGATGGTTGGGTAGGTGACTACCAAGATCCGTCAACCTATCTCAATCCTTTCAATGCTGAGGATGGATTCTATCTCAAGATTTTTGGTCTAGATGCTCAGGAAGATAAAGCTAAAATTGCTAGCTTGGGGCTTGATACCTACACCAAGATGCTCAAAGATGCGGATAGCGAAAATAAAGATGTAGCCAAACGCTATGAAAAATACGCTGAAGCACAGGCTTGGATGATTGACAATTCTCTGATTATGTCAGCTATGTCAAGTGGTGGAACAGCATCTGTCACCAAAGTAACGCCATTTACAAGAGGTTATTCATTGGTCGGCATCAAGGGTGATGGCAATAACTATAAGTACATGAAACTGCAAAAAGATACTGTGACAACCAAACAGTTTGAAGAAGCGAAGATCAAATGGGAGCAAGAAAGCAAAAAAGCGGTCGAAAAAGCTCAAAAAGAAGCAGAAAATCATGTGAAATAATGAGAAATAGCTTTTTCAAGGAAAATCATAAAGACAAACATCAGTTTTGGTGCTTGTCTTTTTAAATCACTCGGCTATGGAAAACTGAGAAATGATTTGTTTTATGCTAAAATAGATTGAAACCAATACTCAATGAAAATAAAAGAATAACTGGGAAGCTAGCTCAGAGTACAGCTTTGACGAGGTGGTAGATAGAACTGACGAAGTCAGCTCAAAATAGTGTTTTGAGGTTGCAGATGGATGCTGACGTGGTTTGAAGAGATTTTCGAAGAGTATAAGATTCTCTCTTTTGCTATAGTTAAGGAGATGTAAAGATAAATGATAAGGAAGAGACTATGTACGACTATCTAATCGTTGGTGCTGGTTTGTCGGGAGCAATTTTTGCTTATGAAGCGACTAAGCGTGGAAAAAAAGTAAAAGTTATTGATAAACGTGACCACATTGGTGGGAATATCTACTGTGAGAATGTAGAAGGTGTTAATGTTCATAAATATGGCGCCCATATCTTTCATACTTCTAACAAGAAAGTTTGGGATTATGTGAATCAATTTGCTGAATTTAACAACTATATCAATTCGCCTCTAGCTAATTACAAGGGCAGTCTTTATAATCTACCTTTCAATATGAATACCTTCTATGCTATGTGGGGAACAAAAACTCCTCAAG
Organism: bacterium; assembly: GCA_905221095.1. Classification (GTDB taxonomy): domain Bacteria; phylum Bacillota; class Bacilli; order Lactobacillales; family Streptococcaceae; genus Streptococcus. Next base: position 30,548 of record CAJNBV010000001.1, on the reverse strand, counting down.
AAGTCAAAGATAAGATAGCTGAACAAACAGCACATATGCAGGATGTTGAACCTAAAAACTTGGAAGAACAGGCTATCAAGTTGATCGGTCCAGATATTTATGAAAAATTGATTAAAGGATATACTGAAAAGCAATGGGGACGTTCTGCGACTGATCTTCCACCATTTATCATCAAACGTCTACCAGTTCGTTTAACCTTTGATAATAACTACTTCAATGACCGTTACCAAGGTATTCCAATTGGGGGGTATAACGTTATTATCGAAAATATGCTCAAGGATGTTGAAGTAGAACTTGGCCTTGACTTTTTTGCCAATCGTCAAGAATTAGAAGCTTCTGCTGAAAAAGTTGTCTTTACAGGGATGATTGACCAATACTTCGATTATAAACATGGTGAGTTAGAATACCGTAGTCTTCGTTTTGAGCATGAAGTTCTAGATGAGGAAAACTATCAAGGAAATGCAGTTGTTAACTACACAGAACGTGAAATTCCTTATACTCGTATTATTGAGCATAAACATTTTGAGTACGGTACTCAAGATAAAACGGTTATTACTCGTGAATACCCAGCTGATTGGGAACCTGGAGATGAGCCTTATTATCCAATCAATGATGAGAGAAACAATGTCCTGTTTGCTAAATATCAAGAAGAAGCAGCCCAGAATGATAAGGTGATTTTCTGTGGACGTTTGGCTGATTATAAATACTATGATATGCATGTGGTTATTGAACGGGCCTTGAATGTGGTCGAGGAAGAGTTGGGATGTTAACGCAAGGATTCTGTCATTTTAGAATTTTTGCTATTTGAGATTTTTAGAAGTAAAGCGAACAAGATTGTTTTCTGTCGGTCAGAAGAGAATCGATGTTGGCTTTTTGTTTTGTGCAGATGGCCAATTCATACTTATGTAGAATCAAAGAGCATCTTTTTCTTGGCGGTTTGCTCAAGAAATATCATAACCCAAGTATGTACTTTGAAATTGAACAGTTTTTATAAGTATTTCTGTATTCTAGGGAATCAATGTTAAAGTTTTTGGTAAAAACTATATTCTCAAAAAAGGAAAATTTATACTCTTTTGATTTTAAATAAGTATAAAACAGGCCACTACTTGATATTTAGAGATATTGTCAACAAGCCCTTTGTTATGTAAATTAGTTAAGAAATAGTTAGTATTATTCATATTTTTACAACCTTATTGTTTAAAAAATAATTTTCAAAAATTCTGAAAATTGTATTGACAGGACTTGAAAAAGAGTCTATAATGAATAAAAAAACGAAGGAGAAGACTATGAAAACAAGAAAAGTATTGGCTCTTGCGGGAGTGACTTTATTAGCAGCGGGTGTTTTAGCTGCTTGTTCTGGGGGCTCAGGCGCTAAAGGTGAGCAGACCTTTGCCTTTACCTATGAGACCCACCCAGATAATCTCAACTACTTAACAACTGGTAAGGCAGCAACTGCTGACATTACTAGTAATGTGATTGATGGATTGCTTGAAAATGATAAATACGGGAACCTTATTCCCTCAATGGCAGAGGACTGGTCAGTTTCTAAGGATGGATTGACCTACACTTATAAGATTCGTCAGGATGCCAAGTGGTACACATCTGAGGGAGAAGAGTATGCTCCTGTTAAGGCTCAGGACTTTGTGACAGGTCTTAAATATGCAACAGATAAGAAAGCAGAAGCCCTCTACTTGGTGCAAGATTCAATTAAAGGTCTGGATGCTTATGCTAAAGGGGAAATTAAAGATTTCTCTCAAGTTGGGATTAAAGCCCTTGACGATCAAACAGTCCAATACACTTTGAACAAACCTGAAAGCTTTTGGAATTCAAAAACAACCATGGGTGTGCTTGCGCCAGTCAATGAAGAGTTTTTAAACTCAAAAGGAGATGATTTTGCCAAAGCTACGGATCCAAGTAGTATCCTGTACAATGGTCCTTATTTGTTGAAATCTATTGTGACCAAATCCTCTGTTGAATTTGCGAAAAATCCGAACTACTGGGATAAGGATAATGTGCATATTGACAAGGTCAAATTGTCATTCTGGGATGGTCAAGATACTAGCAAACCAGCAGAAAACTTTAAAGATGGTAGCCTTACAGCAGCTCGTCTCTATCCAACAAGTGCAAGTTTTGCAGAACTTGAAAAAGAGCTGAAAGACAATATTGTCTATACTCAACAAGACTCTGTTACGTATCTAGTTGGTACAAATATTGACCGCCAATCTTATAAATACACATCTAAGACCAGCGACGAACAAAAGACATCTACTAAAAAAGCTCTCTTAAACAAGGATTTCCGTCAGGCTATTGCTTTCGGATTTGACCGTATAGCCTATGCCTCTCAGTTGAATGGAGAAACTGGAGCAAGCAAAATCTTACGTAATCTCTTTGTTCCACCAACATTTGTTCAAGCAGATGGTAAAAACTTTGGCGATATGGTCAAAGAGAAATTGGTCACTTATGGGGATGAATGGAAGGATGTTAATCTTGCAGATTCTCAGGATGGCCTTTACAATCCAGAGAAAGCCAAGGCTGAATTTGCTAAAGCTAAATCAGCCCTACAAGCTGAGGGAGTACAATTCCCAATTCACCTAGATATGCCTGTTGACCAAACAGCAACTACAAAAGTTCAGCGCGTCCAATCTATGAAACAATCCTTGGAAGCGACTTTAGGAACTGATAATGTCATTATTGATATTCAACAACTACAAAAAGACGAAGTAAACAATATTACATATTTTGCTGAAAATGCTGCTGGAGAAGACTGGGATTTATCAGATAATGTCGGTTGGGGTCCTGACTTTGCCGATCCATCAACCTACCTTGATATTATCAAACCATCTGTAGGAGAAAGTACTAAAACATATTTAGGGTTCGACTCAGGGAAAGATAATGTAGCTGCTAAAAAAGTAGGTCTATATGACTACGAAAAATTGGTTACAGAAGCTGGTGATGAGGCTACAGATGTTTCTAAACGATATGATAAATACGCTGCAGCCCAAGCTTGGTTGACAGATAGCGCTTTGATTATTCCAACTACATCTCGTACAGGGCGTCCAATCTTGTCTAAGATGGTACCATTTACAATACCATTTGCATTGTCAGGAAATAAAGGTACAAGTGAGCCACTCTTGTACAAATACTTGGAACTTCAAGACAAGGCAGTTACTGCAGATGAATATCAAAAAGCTCAAGATAAATGGATGAAAGAAAAAGAAGAATCCAATAAAAAAGCGCAAGAAGACCTTGCAAAACATGTCAAATAAAGATAAGGGAGTTGGTTTGTAGCCGACTCCTTTATATTCTTCGAAAATCTATTCAAATCACGTTATACTCTTCGAAATCTCTTCAAACCACGTCAGCTTCCATCTGTAACCTCAAATCATTGTTTTGAGTAACCTGCGGCTAGCTTCCTAGTTTGCTCTTTGATTTTCGTTAAGTATTAGCTATCTTGTAGTAAAAAATCCTGAGAATTTCTAACTCTCAGGATTTTTTTTATTGTTGTGGTTGTTGTTGAAATTGAGGAGTTTGTGGTGCTTGTTGTACAGGCTGTCCTTGATTTGGATCAGTTACTGGAGCACTGTTGGGTTGTTGTCCTACTGTGGTGTTTGCCTGTGTAGTTGAACTTTCAGCTGTTGTAGAGGGGTTCTCTACTGTCTGTGTTTGTTGGGTAGTAGGTGTAGTCCAAGCATTCTTGGCACCGTTCAAAAAGACGAACTCACCACTTCTGTATACTCCATCAGGCATTGTCCAATCTCCAGGATGGTCGTTTTGAGAGAGGGAAGTCATCATAGCACGATAGACTTTGGCAGCAACTGTGAGGCCATCACCTACAAGTGGTGTGAGACGATTGGTGTAACCTGTCCATACAGCCATTGAATATTTACGTGTATAACCTACAAACATTTCATCAGGTGCTACAAACTGAGTCGTCTTGATATGGTTTTCGATTTCTTCATCTGTATAGTTTGAGGTACCAGTTTTACCAGCTTGAGGAAGCCAAGGTAGGTAGGCACCGCGACCAGTTCCGTAAGTCAAGACTGTTTTCATCATCTCTGTCATCATGTAAGCAGTCGTTTCTTTCATGGCTCTTGTGCCAGGGTCAGAAAATTCTTTTTCGCTACCATCGCTAAAGACAACCTTATTGATGTACATCGGCTTGTGGTAAATACCGCCGTTTGCGAATGCGGCATAGGCAGTGGCCATTTTTTCACTACTTGCCCCGTATTGTTTACTAGATTCGGTAGTATTACTTGAAATAGCATTTGAGTAGTGAATACTTGGATAGTCGATTCCCAAACCGTTTAGGAAACTTTTGGCTCTATCTAAACCAACCTTGTTTAGTGTCTCAACCGCAGGTACGTTACGAGATTGTTGAAGAGCATATTGCAGAGTAATATTACCGAAATATGCTCGATCCCAGTTGTAGACAGGTGTGCTTGTTCCTGGATAGTTATAAGGAATATCATTAACCATAGTTGCAGTGGAATCATAAACACCGTATTCTATGGCAGGTGCATAATCGGTGATTGGTTTCATTGTTGAACCCCAGTCACGATTGGTTTCCACAGCTTGGTTGGTACCAAATGAAACGTTACTTGCTTGGTGACGAGCTCCAAGTTGGGCGATGACTTTACCATTTGAAACATCTACGACCGTGGATGCGACTTGCAAATCATCGTCAGGGTAAGAGACGTATTGATCGGAGTTGTAGATATCCCACAGATGTTTTTGAGCTTCTTGGTCTACATTTGTGTAAACATCCATCCCAGTAGTTAGAAGGTTATAGCCAGTTTCTTGTTCTACTTGGTCGATAACCTCTTTGAGATAATTGTCCATATATGCTGGGTAGCTATTGACTGATTTCAAACTTTGGAGTCCATCAGTAATAGGAGTATTGATAGCCTTCTCATACTGTTCGGCAGAAATGTAGCCTTGACCTTTCATCTCTGAAAGTACCAAGTTACGACGGTCAAGGGCAGCTTCTGGATGAGAATAGGGATCGTATTGATTCGGAGCCTGTGGCATTCCTGCTAGTAGGGCAAGTTGAGGTAGTGATAGTTCTCTCAAATCTTTGCCGTAATAGTTTTGGGCAGCCGTCTGCATTCCATAGTTTCCGTTAGACATGTAAACTTTATTCACATAGTAGGTCAGAATTTCTTGTTTTGTGGCTTTTTGTTCTAATTGAACAGCCAACCAAGCTTCCTGGGCTTTACGTGAAATAGTCTGATCAGAAGTGGAAGTTGAGAAATAGGTCAACTTAATTAATTGTTGGGTAAGAGTTGATCCTCCCTGGAGGGAGTTGTTTTGTAAGTTACGTAAAAAGGCCCCTATAATTCGGATGGTATCGACACCGCGATGATCGAAAAAACGATGGTCTTCAATCGATACGATAGCCTTGACCAAATCAGTAGGAATTTCGTTGGCCTGAGCGTTTACTCGGCGTTCAGAGCCCAGATCGGCAATCAGTTCGTTTTTACTATCGAAAATCTTACTAGACGTGGTTGCGACTAATTTGCTCTCAGATAGGGCTGGGGCTTTGCTGACGTAATAGAGAAATATGCCTCCTCCCAGCATAACTGCTGTGATAAATAAAGTTAAGAAGCAGATACTCACATACTTAGCTATTCGCAGGATAGTTTGTTTGTTCATCTTGTTTTACCACCTAATAAATGTTCTTTGATAACATTGAGATAGGGAATTTGAGGGAAGGCACCAGCCTTGATTTCATATCCATATTCTCGAATATATCCAAGTGGCATTGATTTTTGTCCCTTATCTTGATGATAGAAGCGAATCAAATCGAATGCCGGCAATAAGTAGGTTTCTTGCAGAGAAGAAAAGTGAAGAAGGACAAAGCAGATTCCTTGTTGGGCAAGGACTTGTTCCATATGCTGAATCTGATGTGGATGGAAATTTTTCATCGGAATCGCACGTTTTTGTTTTGTTTCCTTGGCTTCAAAGTCGATGTAATATCCCTTATAAACGCCAGAATAGTCTGTCGTTGAAGCTTGTCGAAAATAGGCTTCAACAATCTTGGCACGACTTCGTTGTGGATAGTCCACTCGTACGATTTGAATAGGAGTTGGTTTCTTGTGTATAACAGCCAAGCCCTGAGACAAATAGTAGTCGTTGGTAGCATTGATCATCTTTTCAAAAGACATTCCTCGATTTGCGAAATTTTTGGGTTGAGAAAGAGATGTTTGTCTTTTTTGTGATGAAATTTTATGAGGATAGTTGACCATAATTCTCCTTATTGGTACAATAACATCACTCTATTATATCATAAATTTGCACAGAAAGGGTTAAAAATGACTACAGCTTTGGTTTTGGGCTATTCTGCTTTTGATTTGGGTTTGTTTTCTGACAAGGATCCTCGTTTTAAATTGATTAAAAAAGCGATACGTAGGGATTTAGAAACTATGGCAGAAGATGGGGTGACTTGGCTTGTATTTACCGGGGCTTTGGGCTTTGAATATTGGGTTTTAGAGGTTGCTCAGGAGATGAAGACAGAGTACGATTTCCAGTTGGCCACCATTTTTGCTTTTGAAACCCATGGGGAAAATTGGAATGAAGGCAATCAGATGAAACTGAGCCGCTTTAAGCAGGTAGACTTTGTCAAATATGCCTATCCTCGCTATGAACACAAGGGGCAGTTAAGAGATTACCAGCAGTTTTTACTGGAAAACACGAATAGTTCCTATCTTTTTTATGATGAAGAAAATGAAACGAAACTAGCTTATTTTTACCAAAAGATGAAAAATCAAGAGGACTATTTTATAAAGAGATTAACATTTGATCAGCTAAATGAACTTGCTGAAAATTTTTCCGAAAATTGAAGCTTTGACCTTGATTTTTGTTTGCCTTTTTTTATATAATAATACTAGCAAGCGAGAATGGAGAGAGACATGGCAAGTATTATTTTTTCAGCGAAAGATATTTTTGAACAAGAGTTTGGACGTGAAGTCCGTGGGTATAGCAAGGTAGAAGTTGATGAGTTTTTAGACGATGTCATTAAGGATTATGAAACCTATGCTGCCTTGGTCAAGTCACTTCGTCAGGAAATTGCGGATTTGAAGGAAGAATTAGCTCGTAAACCGAAACCTTCACCAGTTCAAGCAGAGCCTATTGAAGCGGCAACTACAAGTTCTATGACGAATTTTGATATTTTGAAACGCTTGAATCGTCTTGAAAAAGAAGTATTTGGTAAACAAATTTTAGATAACTCAGATTTCTAAGTAGTTATTTGAGATGTGCAATTTTTGGATAATCGCGTGAGGAGAATTTCTTCTCATGAGGAAAGTCCATGCTAGCACAGGCTGTGATGCCTGTAGTGTTTGTGCTAGGCGAAACCATAAGCCTAGGGACGAGAAATCGTTACGGCAGTTGAAATGGCTAAGTCCTTGGATAGGCCAGAGTAGACTTGAAAGTGCCACAGTGACGGAGTCTTTCTGGAAACGGAGAGAGTGGAACGCGGTAAACCCCTCAAGCTAGCAACCCAAATTTTGGTCGGGGCATGGAGTACGCGGAAACGAACGTAGTATTCTGACTGCTATCAGCTAGAGCTGTTAGTGGTAGACAGATGATTATCGAAGGAAGTGGTCCTAGTCACTTCTGGAACAAAACATGGCTTATAGAAAATTGCATATAGGTTGGGGCTGAGAAATTTTCTCAACCTCATTTTTTAAAGTGTACATATAGAAAGGTCTTGCAAGACTGTAACATGAAAAAAGAATTTAATTTAATTGCAACTGTGGCAGCGGGTCTTGAGGCTGTCGTTGGTCGTGAAGTGCGAGAGTTGGGCTATGATTGTCAGGTTGAAAATGGTCGTGTTCGTTTTCAAGGAGACGTGAGAGCTATTATCGAAACCAACCTCTGGCTTCGGGCAGCAGATCGTATCAAAATTATCGTAGGAACTTTCCCAGCTAAGACTTTTGAAGAGCTGTTTCAGGGAGTTTTCGCCCTAGATTGGGAAAATTATTTACCACTTGGAGCTCGATTTCCGATTTCAAAAGCCAAATGTGTTAAATCTAAACTTCACAATGAGCCAAGTGTACAGGCGATTTCAAAGAAGGCTGTTGTTAAGAAATTGCAGAAACACTACGCCCGTCCAGAAGGTGTTCCTCTGATGGAAACTGGTTCTGAGTTCAAGATTGAGGTCTCTATTCTCAAAGATGTGGCAACTGTCATGATTGATACGACAGGCTCCAGTCTCTTTAAACGAGGATATCGTACTGAAAAAGGTGGGGCTCCTATCAAGGAAAACATGGCGGCAGCTATTTTACAACTTTCTAACTGGTACCCAGACAAGCCTTTGATTGATCCGACCTGTGGTTCAGGAACTTTCTGTATCGAGGCAGTCATGATTGCTCGAAAGATGGCTCCAGGTCTACGTCGCTCTTTTGCATTTGAGGAATGGAACTGGGTCAGCGACCGCTTGATTCAGGAAGTGCGCACAGAAGCGGCTAAAAAAGTAGACCGTGAGCTTGCGCTGGATATCATGGGCTGTGATATTGATGCTCGCATGGTGGAAATTGCTAAAGCTAATGCTCAGGCAGCTGGTGTTGCAGGGGATATTACATTTAAGCAGATGCGTGTGCAGGATTTACGTTCTGATAAAATCAATGGAGTGATTGTCTCAAATCCGCCTTATGGAGAACGTTTATCAGATGATGCAGGAGTTACCAAGCTCTATGCTGAGATGGGGCAAGTATTTGCACCGCTGAAAACTTGGAGCAAGTTTATCCTAACTAGTGATGAAGCCTTTGAAAGCAAGTATGGGAGCCAAGCGGATAAGAAGCGTAAGTTATACAACGGAACCTTGAAAGTGGATCTGTATCAATATTTTGGTCAACGTGTTAAACGTCAAGGGTTAAAATAGAAAGGGATACTCATGAGTAAGAAAAGACGGAATCGTCATAAAAAAGAAAACCAAGAACCGCGATTTGATTTTGATGAAGCAAAAGAGTTAACAGTTGGTCAAGCGATTCGTAAAAATGAAGAAGTGGAAGCAGGAGTCTTGCCTGAAGATTCTATTTTGGACAAGTATGTCAAGCAACACAAAGATGAAATCGAAGCAGATAAGTTTGCGACTCGCCAATACAAAAAAGAGGAGTTAGTCGAAACTCAGAGTCTGGATGATTTAATCCAAGAAGTGCGTGAAGCTGTAGAGGAGTCGGAGGCCTCTTCAGAGGAAGTTCCATCTTCTGAAGCTATCTTACCTCCACTGTCTTTGGACGATGAGGATAAAGACTGGGATCCTATAGTGCTAGAGGATGAAAATTTAGCAGAAATGACTGAGGAGGTGGAAGAGGAGAAAACTTTTTCTCGTCTGGATCAAGAGGACTCAGAAAAGAAAAGTAAAAAAGGCTTTGTTTTGACCGCTCTGGCGCTTGTATCAGTGATTATCTGTGTCAGTGCTTATTATGTCTATCGTCAAGTGAATCGCTCGACCAAGGAAATTCAAACTGCTCAATCAACTACAGCCAATCAATCAGATGTGGATGATTTTAATACACTTTATGATGCCTTCTACACAGATAGCAATAAAACAGCTTTGAAGAATAGCCAGTTTGATAAGTTGAGCCAACTCAAGACCTTGCTTGATAAGCTAGAAGGTAGTCGTGAGCATACGCTTGCAAAATCTAAGTATGATAGTCTAGCAACGCAAATCAAGGCCATTCAAGATGTCAATGCACAATTTGAAAAACCAGCTATTGTGGATGGTGTGTTGGATACCAATGCCAAAGCTAAATCTGATGCTAAATTTACAGAGATTAAAACTGGAAATACGGAGCTAGATAAATTGCTAGATAAGGCGATTAGCCTTGGTAAGAGCCAGCAAACAAGTGCTTCCAGCTCAAGTTCAAGTCAAACTAGCAGTTCAAGCTCTAGCCAAGCAAGTTCAAATACAACTAGTGAGACAAAACCAAGTAGTTCAAATACTGCCTCAAATGAGACTAGAAGTACTCGCAGTGAAGTCAATATGGGCGTTTCAAGTGCAGGAGTTGCCGTTCAAAGAAGTGCCAGTCGTGTTGCCTACAATCAATCTGCTATTGATGACAGTGATAACTCTGCCTGGGATTTTGCTGATGGTGTCTTGGAACAAATTCTAGCGACTTCACGTTCACGTGGCTACATCACTGGAAATCAGTACATCCTCGAACGTGTCAATATCGTTAATGGCAATGGTTATTACAACCTCTACAAGCCAGACGGAACCTATCTCTTTACCCTTAACTGTAAGACAGGATACTTTGTTGGAAATGGTTCTGGGCATGCGGATGACTTGGACTACTAAGCAGTCGTTACAAAATTCTTTCTTTTCAAAAGTAAAAATGATAAAATAAAACAAATTAAACAAGAGGAGTGTCAAATGACAAAAGCTAACTTTGGTGTCGTAGGTATGGCCGTAATGGGTCGTAACCTTGCCCTTAATATTGAATCTCGTGGTTACACAGTTGCTATCTACAACCGTAGTAAAGAAAAAACTGAAGATGTAATTGCTTGCCATCCTGAAAAGAACTTTGTACCAAGCTATGATGTTGAAAGTTTTGTAAACTCAATCGAAAAACCTCGTCGAATCATGCTGATGGTTCAAGCTGGACCTGGTACAGATGCTACTATCCAAGCCCTTCTTCCACACCTTGACAAAGGTGATATCTTGATTGACGGCGGAAACACTTTCTACAAAGATACAATCCGTCGTAATGAAGAATTGGCAAACTCAGGTATCAACTTTATCGGTACTGGGGTTTCTGGTGGTGAAAAAGGAGCCCTTGAAGGTCCTTCTATCATGCCTGGTGGACAAAAAGAAGCCTACGAATTGGTTGCGGATGTTCTTGAAGAAATCTCAGCTAAAGCACCAGAAGATGGCAAACCATGTGTGACTTACATCGGTCCTGATGGAGCTGGTCACTATGTGAAAATGGTTCACAACGGTATCGAGTATGGTGACATGCAATTGATCGCAGAAAGCTATGACTTGATGCAACACTTGCTAGGCCTTTCTGCAGAAGATATGGCTGAAATCTTTACTGAATGGAACAAGGGTGAATTGGACAGCTACTTGATCGAAATCACAGCTGATATCTTGAGCCGTAAAGACGATGAAGGCCAAGACGGACCAATCGTAGACTACATCCTTGATGCTGCAGGTAACAAGGGAACTGGTAAATGGACTAGCCAATCATCACTTGACCTTGGTGTACCATTGTCACTCATCACTGAGTCAGTATTTGCACGTTACATTTCAACTTACAAAGAAGAACGTGTGCATGCTAGCAAGGTTCTTCCAAAACCAGCTGCCTTCAAATTTGAAGGAGATAAGGCTGAGTTGATTGAAAAAATTCGTCAAGCCCTTTATTTCTCAAAAATCATTTCATACGCACAAGGTTTTGCGCAATTGCGTGTAGCTTCTAAAGAAAACAACTGGAACTTGCCATTTGCAGACATCGCATCTATCTGGCGTGATGGCTGTATCATCCGTTCTCGTTTCTTGCAAAAGATTACAGATGCTTACAATCGTGATGCAGACCTTGCTAACCTTCTTTTGGATGAGTACTTCTTGGATGTTACTGCTAAGTACCAACAAGCAGTGCGTGACATCGTAGCTCTTGCTGTTCAAGCTGGTGTACCAGTGCCAACTTTCTCAGCAGCTATTACTTACTTTGATAGCTACCGTTCAGCTGACCTTCCAGCTAACTTGATCCAAGCGCAACGTGACTACTTTGGTGCCCACACTTACCAACGTAAAGACAAAGAAGGAACATTCCACTACTCTTGGTATGACGAAAAATAAGTAGGTCTGCCATGGGGAAACGGATTTTATTACTTGAGAAAGAACGAAATCTAGCTCATTTTTTAAGTTTGGAACTCCAAAAAGAGCAATACCGAGTTGATCAGGTTGAGGAGGGGCAAAAAGCCCTCTCCATGGCTCTTCAGACAGACTATGACTTGATTTTATTGAATGCTCGTCTGGGGGATATGACAGCCCAGGATTTTGCAGATAGGCTGAGTCGGACTAAGCCAGCTTCAATCATCATGGTCTTGGACCATCGTGAAGAATTGCAAGACCAGCTTGAGACAATCCAACGCTTTGCCGTTTCTTACATCTATAAGCCAGTAATCATTGATAATCTGGTAGCTCGTATTTCAGCGATTTTCCGAGGTCGGGACTTTATCGACCAACACTGTAGTCAGATGAAGGTTCCAACGTCTTACCGCAATCTGCGTATGGATGTGGAGCATCATACCGTTTATCGTGGCGAGGAGATGATTGCTCTGACTCGTCGTGAGTATGACCTTTTGGCTACTCTCATGGGAAGCAAGAAAGTTCTGACTCGTGAGCAGTTGTTGGAAAGTGTCTGGAAGTATGAAAGTGCGACCGAAACCAATATCGTGGATGTCTATATCCGTTATCTACGTAGCAAGCTGGATGTAAAAGGTCAGAAAAGCTACATTAAAACCGTTCGTGGTGTCGGTTACACCATGCAAGAATAGAAAAGCAGTTGCAGTTATGTAACTGCTTTTTTTGAGGGGGATGTTCTATATATTGACATAAAATTTTGTATTTGCTACAATCAGTTATGGAGGATAGGTCTAATGAAAATAGTAAAAAAATTGATGCAGATCGCATTAGCATTCTTTTTCTTTGGTTTGCTAGCAACAAGTGCAGTATTGGCGGATACTACAGGTGGACAGTTTGTTGATAAGGATAATAGAAAATATTATATAAAAGATGACCATAAAGCAATCTATTGGCATAAAATAGACGGTAAAACCTACTATTTTGGTGATAGTGGAGAAATGGTAGTCGGTTGGCAATACTTAGAAATCCCTGGGACAGGTTATCGTGATGATTTATTTGATAATCGACCAGTTTTCGAAATTGCCCTTCAACCGAAGTGGTACTACTTTGGACAAGATGGGGTCCTACAAGAATTTGTTGGCTGGAAACAATTAGAAGTCAAGGATTCGTTAAATGTTGGCAAAAAACATGGCGAAGGCTTTGAAGGTCCAGAAGTTCTTAAATTAGCAAATTATTACTTTGATCAAGACCATTCTTTGAAAACAGGTTGGCTTTATAATCAGTCCAACTGGTATTACTTAGCAAAAATAGGTTCTTCAGGAAAAGACTACCTTGGTGGTGAAAGACGTGCTGGTTGGATCAATGATAATTCAACTTGGTACTATCTCAATCCAACAAGTGCTACAATGCAAACAGGCTGGCAATACCTTGGCAACAAGTGGTACTACCTTCGTTCATCAGGTGCAATGGCAACTGGCTGGTATCAAGAAGGTTCAACTTGGTACTATTTAGATGCTGAAAATGGTGATATGAAAATGGGTTGGCAAAATCTTGGTAACAAGTGGTACTACCTCCGTTCATCAGGATCTATGGTCACTGGTTGGTTCCAGGTCGGTAGTAAATGGTACTACGCCTATAGCTCAGGTGTCTTGGCAGTAAATACGACTGTAGATGGCTATTCTGTCAACTATAATGGCGAATGGGTTCAATAATGAAAGAAGCGATTGTGAATGGAAACAATCGCTTTTTTTGTGAAAATATAATAAAATAGATAGGAAAGAATCAATACTTGTATGAAAAATAAGACGACTTTTCCGTCTAGTAAAAGGATAACATGACAAAAAAAGTTGGTGTCGGTCAGGCACATAGTAAAATAATTTTAATAGGGGAGCATGCGGTCGTTTACGGTTATCCTGCCATTTCCCTGCCTCTTTTGGAGGTAGAGGTGATTTGTAAGGTGGTACCTGCAGCGAGTCCTTGGCGTCTCTATGAGGAGGATACCTTGTCCATGGCAGTTTATGCTTCGCTGGAGTATTTGGATATCAAAGAAGCCTGCATTCGCTGTGAGATTGACTCGGCTATCCCTGAAAAACGGGGAATGGGTTCGTCAGCGGCTATCAGCATAGCAGCCATTCGTGCGGTTTTTAACTACTATGAGGCTGATCTGCCTCATGATGTACTAGAAATCTTGGTCAATCGGGCTGAGATGATTGCCCATATGAATCCTAGTGGTTTGGATGCCAAGACCTGTCTCAGTGACCAGCCTATTTGCTTTATCAAGAACGTAGGATTTACAGAGCTTGAGATGGATTTATCCGCCTATTTGGTGATTGCTGACACGGGCGTTTATGGTCATACTCGTGAAGCGATTCAAGTGGTTCAAAGTAAGGGCAAGGATGCCCTACCATTTTTGCATGCCTTGGGAGAATTGACCCAGCAGGCAGAGGAAGCGATTCCAGGAAAAGATGCTGAAGGACTGGGGCAAATCCTCAGTCAAGCGCATTTACATTTAAAAGAAATTGGTGTCAGTAGCCCTGAGGCAGACTCCCTCGTTGAAACGGCTCTTAGCCATGGTGCTCTGGGTGCCAAGATGAGTGGTGGCGGGCTAGGAGGTTGTATCATAGCCTTGGCAATCAATTTGACTCAAGCTCAAGAATTAGCAGAAAGATTAGAAGAGAAAGGAGCTGTTCAGACATGGATCGAGAGCCTGTAACAGTACGTTCTTACGCAAATATTGCTATTATCAAATATTGGGGAAAGAAAAAAGAAAAAGAGATGGTACCTGCTACTAGCAGTATTTCTTTGACTTTGGAAAATATGTACACAGAGACGACTTTGTCGCCTTTACTGACGGATGCGATTGCCGATGAATTTTATATCAATGGTCAGTTACAAAATGAGGCGGAGCATGCTAAGATGAGTAAGATTATTGACCGCTACCGTCCAGATGGTGAGGGCTTTGTTCGTATTGACACTCAAAACAATATGCCTACGGCAGCAGGTCTATCCTCAAGTTCTAGCGGTTTGTCCGCCTTGGTTAAAGCTTGCAATGTTTATTTCAATCTTGGTCTGAATCGGAGCCAGTTGGCGCAGGAGGCTAAGTTTGCCTCAGGCTCTTCTTCTCGTAGTTTCTATGGACCACTAGGTGCCTGGGATAAGGATAGCGGAGAAATTTACCCTGTAGAGACAGACTTGAAACTAGCTATGATTATGTTGGTGCTAGAGGACAAGAAAAAACCAATTTCTAGCCGTGATGGTATGAAACTTTGTGTGGAGACCTCGACGACCTTTGATGACTGGGTGCGTCAGTCTGAGAAGGATTATCAGGATATGCTGGTTTACCTCAAAGAGAATAACTTTGCCAAGGTTGGGGAACTAACAGAGAAAAATGCTCTTGCTATGCACGCTACGACCAAAACAGCCTCACCAGCCTTTTCTTATCTGACCGATGCATCTTATGAAGCCATGGACTTTGTTCGTCAACTTCGCGAGCAAGGGGAAGCCTGCTACTTTACTATGGATGCGGGTCCCAATGTCAAGGTCCTCTGTCAGGAGAAAGACTTGGAGCATTTATCTGAAATCTTCAGTCAGCGTTATCGCTTGATTGTGTCAAAAACAAAGGATTTGAGCCAAGATGATTGCTGTTAAAACTTGCGGGAAACTCTATTGGGCAGGCGAATATGCTATTTTAGAACCAGGGCAGTTAGCCTTGATAAAGGACATTCCCATCTATATGAGGGCTGAGATTGCTTTTTCTGATAGTTACCGTATCTACTCAGATATGTTTGATTTCGCAGTGAACTTGACGCCAAATCCTGCCTACAGCTTGATCCAAGAAACGATTGCTTTGGTGGAAGATTTCCTGACTTATAGAGGTCAGGATTTAAGACCGTTTTCTCTAGAAATTCGAGGAAAAATGGAACGGGAAGGGAAAAAGTTTGGTCTAGGTTCTAGCGGTAGTGTCGTTGTTTTGGTCATCAAGGCCCTGCTGGCTCTGTATGATATTACGGTTGATCAGGAACTCTTGTTCAAGCTGGCCAGCGCTGTCTTGCTCAAGCGAGGTGACAATGGCTCTATGGGAGACCTTGCCTGTATTGTGGCAGAGGATTTGGTTCTCTACCAGTCATTTGATCGCCAGAAGGTGGCTGCTTGGCTGAAAGAAGAAAACTTGGTGACAGTTTTGGAGCGTGATTGGGGCTTTTCCATCTCACAAGTGAAGCCAACCCTAGAATGTGATTTCCTAGTGGGATGGACCAAGGAAGTAGCTGTGTCTAGTAACATGGTCAAGCAAATCAAGCAAAACATCGATCAGAATTTTTTAAGTTCTTCAAAAGAAACGGTGGCTACTTTGGTAGAAGCCTTGGAGCAGGGGAAAGCCGAAAAAGTTATCGAGCAAGTAGAAGTAGCCAGTCAACTTTTAGAAGGCTTGAGCTCAGATATTTACACTCCATCGCTTAGACAGCTGAAAGAAGCCAGTCAAGATCTGCAGGCTGTTGCCAAGAGTAGCGGCGCGGGTGGTGGTGACTGTGGGATTGCCATGAGTTTTGATGCGCAATCAACTGAAACCTTAAAAAATCGTTGGGCCGATCTGGGGATTGAGCTCTTATACCAAGAAAGGATAGGACATGACGACAAATCGTAAGGACGAGCATATCCGCTATGCCCTTGAGCAGAAAAGTTCCTATAACAGCTTTGATGAGGTGGAGTTGATTCATTCTTCCCTGCCTCTTTATGACCTGGATGAGATTGATTTGTCTACAGAGTTTGCAGGTCGAAAGTGGGACTTTCCTTTTTATATCAATGCCATGACAGGTGGGAGCGAAAAAGGTAAAGAAATCAATCAAAAGCTGGCTCAGGTGGCAGATGCCTGTGGGATTTTGTTTGTGACGGGTTCTTATAGCGCAGCCCTCAAGGATCCTACAGATGATTCATTTTCTGTCAAGTCTAGTCATCCAAATCTCCTTCTTGGAACCAATATTGGATTGGATAAGCCTGTTGAGTTAGGACTTCAGACTGTAGAAGAGATGAATCCTCTTCTCCTGCAAGTACATGTTAATGTCATGCAGGAATTACTTATGCCTGAGGGAGAAAGGAAGTTCAGAAGCTGGCAATCGCATCTAGCAGACTACAGCAAACAAATCCCCGTCCCTATTGTTCTCAAGGAAGTAGGCTTTGGGATGGATGTAAAGACCATCGAAAGAGCCTATGAACTGGGCGTTCGTACAGTGGACCTATCAGGTCGTGGTGGCACCAGCTTTGCCTATATCGAAAACCGTCGCAGTGGTCAGCGTGATTATCTCAATCAATGGGGCCAGTCCACCATGCAATCCCTTCTCAATGCCCAAGACTGGAAAGACAAGGTTCAACTCTTGGTCAGTGGAGGCGTTCGCAATCCTCTTGATATGATTAAGTGTCTGGTCTTTGGTGCAAAGGCTGTGGGACTGTCACGTACCGTTCTAGAGTTGGTTGAAACCTATTCAGTCGAAGAAGTGATTGACATTGTCCAAGGCTGGAAAGAGGATCTACGCTTAATCATGTGTGCCCTTAATTGTGCTACCATAGCTGATCTGCAAAACGTAGATTACATTCTTTATGGAAAACTAAAAGAAGCAAAAGATCAGATGAAAAAGGCGTAACCACCGCCTTTTTTCCATCTTCAGACCGAGGTGACTTTTTTGAATTATGATAAAATAGAAGGGAGAGGATCAACCTATGAGAAAATTTAAAATCTTTTTATTTATCGAAGCCTGTCTGTTGACGGGAGCTCTGATTTTGATGGTTTCAGAGCATTTTTCGCGTTTTCTACTGATTCTATTCCTCTTTCTGCTTTTGATTCGCTATTACACTGGTAAAGAGGGCAATAACCTTCTTTTGGTGGTGGCAACCATTCTCTTCTTTTTCATCGTCATGCTCAATCCTTTTGTGATTCTAGCTATTTTTGTTGCGGTTATATACAGTCTCTTTCTTCTTTATCCAATGATGAATCAGGAAAAAGAGCAGACCAATTTGGTGTTTGAAGAGATGGTGACGGTTAAGAAGGAGAAAAATCGTTGGTTTGGTAATCTCCATCATTTTTCAAGTTACCAGACTTGCCAGTTTGATGATATCAATCTTTTTCGCCTCATGGGCAAGGACACCATTCATTTGGAGAGGGTGATTCTAACCAATCATGACAATGTCATTATCCTCAGAAAGATGGTAGGAACCACTAAAATCATTGTACCTGTAGATGTGGAAGTCAGTCTCAGCGTTAACTGTCTCTATGGGGATTTGACTTTTTTTAATCAACCCAAGCGAGCCCTTCGCAATGAACACTATCATCAGGAAACGAGAGATTATCTCAAGAGTAACAAGAGTGTCAAGATTTTCTTGACCACTATGATTGGGGATGTGGAGGTGGTTAGAGGATGAAAAAGCAAGCTTATGTAATCATTGCCCTCACCTCCTTCCTATTTGTCTTATTTCTCTCCCACAGCTTGTTGGAAATCCTTGATTTTGACTGGTCAATTTTCTTGCACGATGTTGAAAAAACAGAAAAATTTGTCTTTTTGATGTTGGTATTCAGCATGTCCATGACCTGTCTCTTAGCCCTGTTTTGGCGAGGTATGGAAGAGCTTTCCCTAAGAAAAATGCAGGCCAATCTCAAGCGTTTGTTGGCAGGTCAAGAAGTGGTTCAGGTTGCTGATCCAGATTTGGATGCTAGTTTTAAGTCATTATCTGGCAAATTTAACCTCTTGACAGAAGCACTTCAAAAGGCTGAAAATCACAGTCTTGCTCAGGAAGAGGAAATCATCGAGAAGGAAAGAAAGCGGATTGCTCGGGATTTGCACGATACAGTCAGTCAGGAGTTGTTTGCGGCCCATATGATTTTGTCGGGTATCAGTCAGCAGTCTTTGAAATTGGATAGAGAAAAGATGCAGACCCAGTTGCAGAGTGTCACAGCTATTTTAGAAACAACCCAGAAGGATTTACGGGTCTTGCTCTTGCATTTGCGACCAGTTGAACTGGAGCAGAAGAGTCTGGTTGAAGGGATTCAGATTATCCTAAAAGAGCTTGAGGACAAGAGTGATCTCAAGGTTAGTCTCAAGCAAAATGTGACGAAATTGCCTAAGAAAATCGAGGAGCATATCTTCCGTATCCTGCAAGAGTTAATCAGCAATACCCTCCGCCATGCCCAGGCCTCCTGTTTGGATGTCTATCTCTATCAGACGGATCTTGAATTGCAGCTGAAGGTGGTGGACAATGGGATTGGTTTCCAGTTGGGGAGTTTAGATGACCTGAGTTATGGACTTCGCAATATCAAAGAGAGGGTTGAAGATATGGCAGGAAGGGTTCAGTTATTAACAGCTCCCAAGCAAGGGCTGGCAGTTGATATCCGTATTCCCTTGTTAGATAAGGAATTATAAGGAGTAAAGATGAAAATTTTACTAGTGGACGATCATGAAATGGTTCGATTGGGCTTGAAAAGCTACTTTGACCTCCAAGACGATGTAGAAGTTGTGGGCGAGGCGGCAAACGGGTCTCAAGGCATTGATTTGGCCTTGGAATTGCGTCCGGATGTCATTGTCATGGATATCGTCATGCCTGAGATGAATGGAATTGATGCGACCTTGGCTATCCTCAAAGAATGGCCTGAAGCCAAGATTTTGATTGTGACTTCTTACTTGGACAATGAAAAAATCATGCCGGTCTTGAATGCTGGTGCCAAAGGCTATATGCTTAAGACTTCTAGTGCAGATGAATTGCTCCATGCTGTCCGCAAGGTGGCTGCTGGGGAGCTAGCCATTGAGCAAGAGGTCAGCAAGAAGGTCGAATACCACCGCAATCATATGGAGCTTCATGAGGAGCTGACTGCGCGTGAGCGAGATGTTCTCCAACTCATTGCTAAGGGTTACGAAAATCAGCGCATCGCAGATGAACTTTTCATCTCTCTTAAGACGGTCAAGACCCACGTGTCCAACATTCTTGCCAAGCTTGAGGTCAGTGATCGTACCCAGGCTGCAGTCTATGCCTTTCAGCACCACTTGGTGGGGCATGAGGAGTTTTAGTAGTTATATAAAATAATGTTGGATAAATGGCTGAACTTAGTATCAAAGAAGCGAGTAAGTACCTCTAGCGTGATTGAAAAACGCATTCATTACTTGAAAAAAGTCGCTCGTTTATGTTATAATAGGCTGTATTTAAAAAATTTTAAGGAGAAATGACAGAATGTCTGTATCATTTGAAAACAAAGAAACAAACCGTGGTGTCTTGACTTTCACTATCTCTCAAGACCAAATCAAACCAGAATTGGACCGTGTCTTTAACTCAGTGAAGAAATCTCTTAATGTTCCAGGTTTCCGTAAAGGTCACCTTCCACGTCCTATCTTCGACAAAAAATTTGGTGAAGAGTCACTTTACCAAGACGTTATGAACGCTCTTTTGCCAAATGCTTATGAAGCAGCTGTAAAAGAAGCTGGTCTTGAAGTGGTTGCGCAACCAAAAATTGATGTAACTTCAATGGAAAAAGGTCAAGACTGGGTTATCACTGCTGAAGTTGTTACAAAACCTGAAGTAAAATTGGGTGACTACAAAAACCTTGAAGTATCAGTTGATCTAGAAAAAGAAGTAACTGACGCTGACGTTGAAGAGCGTATCGAACGCGAACGCAACAACTTGGCTGAATTGGTTATCAAGGAAGCTACTGCTGAAAACGGCGACACTGTTGTTATCGACTTCGTTGGTTCTATCGACGGTGTTGAATTTGACGGTGGAAAAGGTGAAAACTTCTCACTTGGACTTGGTTCAGGTCAATTCATCCCTGGTTTCGAAGACCAATTGGTAGGTCACTCAGCTGGTGAAACTGTTGATGTTATCGTAACATTCCCAGAAGACTACCAAGCAGAAGACCTTGCAGGTAAAGAAGCTAAATTCGTGACAACTATCCACGAAGTAAAAGCTAAAGAAGTTCCAGCTCTTGACGATGAACTTGCAAAAGACATCGACGAAGAAGTTGAAACACTTGCTGAATTGAAAGAAAAATACCGCAATGAATTGGCTGCTGCTAAAGAAGAAGCTTACAAAGATGCTGTTGAAGGTGCAGCAATTGATAAAGCTGTAGAAAATGCTGAAATCGTAGAACTTCCAGAAGAAATGATCCACGAAGAAGTTCACCGTTCAGTAAACGAATTCCTTGGAAACTTGCAACGTCAAGGTATCAACCCTGACATGTACTTCCAAATCACTGGAACTACTCAAGAAGACCTTCACAACCAATACCAAGCAGAAGCTGAGTCACGTACTAAGACTAACCTTGTTATCGAAGCAGTTGCTAAAGCTGAGGGATTTGACGCTTCAGAAGAAGAAATCCAAAAAGAAATCGAGCAATTGGCAACAGACTACAACATGGAAGTTGCTCAAGTACAAAGCTTGCTTTCAGCTGATATGTTGAAACACGATATCACAATCAAAAAAGCTGTTGAATTGATTACAAGCACAGCAACAGTTAAATAATCTTATACTCTTCGAAAATCAAATTCAAACCACGTCAGCGTCACCTTGCCGTACTCAAGTACAGCTTGCGGCTAGCTTCCTAGTTTGCTCTTTGATTTTCATTGAGTATTCATAAACAAAAATCCCACCTGAATTGGTGGGTTTTCTTGTGCACTATTTTCCAAAAATCTCTTTGAGATCTGCTTCTGTAATCCCAATCATGGCTGGGATGCTGTCCCAATTTTCTTCGGTTAGGATGTAGGATTGTTCAGAGGCACTTGATGTGGTAGTTTCGGAGACAGCTGGTTGCTTTTCTTCAACATTTTCAATTAAATCACTGAAACGTTCAATCAGATAGGTTTTTCGGGCAGTTCCGATATGTTGGGTAGCATAGTCGAAGGCCTGTAATTCACCTAGTAAGATAAGCTTGCTTTTGGCACGTGTAATGGCTGTGTAGATGAGGTTTCTCTCCAGCATACGTCGGCTAGCACTGGTGATAGGCAGGATGACAACTGGGAACTCACTTCCCTGAGACTTATGGATACTCATGGCATAGGCGAGTCGAATCTTGTACCATTCGTTACGTGGGTAAGAGACCTCATTGCCATCAAAATTAATGACAATCTCGTCTTGTTTCGATTCGGTGTATTTACCTGGAATCAAGTCTGTGATGGCACCCAAATCTCCGTTAAAGACATTGATTTCAGCATCGTTGACCAAATGAATGACCTTGTCGCCCTTACGATAGTGGCACTGGGGAGCTTCAAAACTAAGTTGGTCTTTTTGTGGTGGATTGAGCAGGTCTTGCATGAGTTGATTGATGGCATCAATCCCTGCTGTCCCTCGGTACATGGGAGCAAGAACTTGGATATCACGGGCAGGGATACCGCTTCTGAGGGCGGCACCTAAGATCTTTTCAATGGTAGCAGGAATATGGCCGCTAGCAATTTCAAAGTAGGAACGGTCTGCTTTTTTCTGGGTGAAATCAGCTGGCAAGATACCCTGTCGAATCTGACTAGCTAGGGTGACGATGGTTGATTCTTCGCTTTGCCGATAAATTTTTTCCAAGCGAGTCTGAGGGATCAAAGGAATATGAAGCAGGTCAGCAAGAACCTGTCCAGGACTGACAGACGGTAGCTGGTCGCTGTCTCCCACGATGAGGATTTTGCTGTTAGAAGAGATGTTGGAGAAGAGTTGATTGGCCAGCCAAGTATCGACCATAGAAAATTCGTCCACAATGATAAAATCGGCATCCAGGTAATCTTCCAGATGACTGGTATCATCGTCACCTGTCATTCCTAAATGACGGTGTATGGTTGCGCTAGGCAAACCCGTTAATTCATTCATACGCCGAGCTGCTCGGCCAGTTGGAGCAGCAAGAAGAATTGGCAGATTGCTTTTTTTCCTGAGGTCAAGTCCTTCTAAAAGGGCATAAACAGCGATAATCCCATTGATAACAGTCGTCTTACCAGTACCGGGCCCACCTGTCAGGATAAAGACCTTGTTCTGGATAGCGTCACAGATCGCCTGTTTTTGAATGCTATCATACTCAATCCCCAGTTCTTCCTCGACAGTAGCGATATGTTTTTGAATGGTTTCTAAATCCTGACTCTTCTGTTTTCCTTTTTCAAGGATACGAACCAAGTGACTGCGGATACCTTCCTCAGCAAAAAAGAGGCTATTATCAAAAATTTTGGTATCAATCTGCTGAACCTTGTCTTCTTCGATGAGGTAGGAGAGTTCTTGAGCCACTTGGCTGGGATCCAGTTCCACGGGACGAGAAGACTCAAGGAGAGTAAGAGTTTGTTCTAGCAAATCTCTTGCTTCAACATAGGTATCCCCTGTTTCCATACAGGCCTGAAAAAGACTGTGAACTAGACCGGCGCGGAAGCGTTCAGGATCCTGACTTTCGATGCCTAGTTCCTCCGCTAGTTGGTCAGCGATGGTAAAGCCCAAGCCCTTGATATCCTCAACCAGTTGGTAGGGATAATTTTCAACCACATCAAGGGTTTCTTCCTTGTAAAAATCTTGAATCTGAAAGGCTAGTTTATTGGGAATGCCGTAGTTGGCTAGTTTGGCTAAAACCATCTCCGTTCCGTAGTTGAGACGAAGAGTGGAGACGAAAGTCTCGCGATTTTTTGCAGAGAGTCCTGAGATGCCTTCTAGCTTTTCTGGGTGTTGCAGAATTTCGTCAATGGTATTGTCACCATAGGTGTCCACGATTTTCTGAGCTGTCTTGAGACCAATTCCCTTGAAGTGGCTGCTGGAAAAGTACTTAACCAGCCCCTTGCTAGTTGGTTTTGCACGTTCATAACGGCTGATTTGTAGTTGTTCCCCATACTTGGAGTGCTGGACAATTTGCCCCCAAAAAGTGTAGTCTTCGCCCTCAATCACGTCAGCCATGGTGCCAGTGACAATGATTTCAAAATCATCAAAATCTTCTGCGTCAGTATCTTCGATTTCTAAGAGGAGGATGCGATAAAAATTGCTGGGATTTTCAAAAATAATCCGTTCAATGGTTCCTGAAAAATAAACTTCCATAAAATTCCTTTGTATGAATAGGTGAGAGTTGGGGGGATTATAGTCAATAAGCGATTACTTCTCACGATAGAAGAAGAGGCTGAGATTCTTGATTCTCGGCCTCTTAGGTCTCTTAAAATGTTCCGATACGGGTGATTGGCCAGAAGCGGAATTTAGCTTCCCCTGTGATATCTTTTGCTTTAAAAGTACCTACGTGGCGGCTGTCGCTCGAAACCAAGCGGTCATCTCCGAGGAGAAGGTATTCTCCTTCTGGAACTGTAAAGCTAAAGTTGGTATTGTAGTTGACATCAACTGTGAAGGCTTGAGCTTTTTGAGCGATACTTCTAAAGAAAGTGCCTTTATTTCCCTCAAATCCCTTGCCTGAGTAGGTGCTTTGGAGTTTGTCGTCCTTAAAGCGTTTGATGTAATCAGCTAGGTAAGGTTCATCTGTTTCTTTGTCATTGATGTAAAGTTTATCGTTTTCGTAACGGATGGTATCGCCAGGCATTCCAATCACGCGCTTGACGATGTCCTTATTGCCATCTTCCTCATGGGCAACCACGATATCAAAACGGTCAATAGGGAGGTGCTTAACAACAAAGAGGATTTCGCCATCCGCTAGGGTAGGATCCATGGAATGTCCTTCTACGCGGACGTTACTCCAAAAAAAGATACGGCTTAAAGCTAATAATGACAGAATCAGGAGGAACAATCCCCACTCTTTTAGGAAATTTTTAAATGAATTCATAATTTACCTTTCTAAGCGTTTTTTCGCTTTTTCAGTATTTTTAAAGTGCAGTTTGGCGCAGAAGTTGAGTCCCTGCATACCATAGGCTTGCAAAATCTGGCTAGCCACCTTGTCAGAAGCTGTTCCAGCTCCACTTGGAAGTTGATAGCCCAGTTCTCGTCCTAGATTTTCAAGATTTTCCAGAAAGAGATCACGCGCGATGATAGAAGAAACTGCGACGGCCAAGTATTTGCCCTCAGCCTTTTCTTCTAAGCTGATAGGATTGCTGAAACGATTGGCCTCTTGTGCCAAGTACTTGTCATAATTTTTAGCACTGGTAAAGGCATCAATCACAATTTTCTCAGGCTGAAGACCTTTTTGAAGGAGGAGATAGATAGCCTGATTATGGAGGGCAACCTTAACCGAAACCGCATTGTAGCGGTCTCCGATGACCTCGTTGTACTTGCTTGGTGAGAGAAGCAGTGCCTGATGCTGGATTTTTTCCTTGAGAATAGGAGCAAGCTGACGAATCTTTTGGTCGGTCAGAGTCTTAGAATCTCCCACACCGAGTTTTCGCAAGAAGCCATGCTGGTCAGGTGTGACAAAGGAAGCCACGACAGCCAGCCCACCAAAGTAGGAACCATTTCCCACCTCATCTGTCCCAATTAAAGGGAAATTTTGTCCCCTGTTTTCCTCTACAACTTGATAGCCAAAGAAACTAGCATATTTCTCAGCTCCTTCACCCTGAAGCAAGACCTTTCCAGAAGTATAGATAGAAGCCGTTGCTTGAGGTAGTCGCAAAAAGTAGCGAATATAGGGATTCTTGCTGGGAGCTAGACTAGTTTGGTAGTGTTCAAGAAAAGTCTGAATCTCCTTTTCACTTGGTGTGAGTGTTATACTTGCCATAGTTTCTATTGTACCACAAAAGCAGGCAAATTTGTAAAAACTGACAAAATTAGCGAATTTTGGTATAATATCGTGAGGTGAATTTTATGGCAAATCTAAATCGATTCAAATTTACATTCGGGAAAAAATCATTAACCTTGACAAGCGAACATGATAACCTTTTTATGGAGGAAATCGCTAAGGTTGCAACAGAAAAATACCAAGCAATTAAAGAACAAATGCCTAGTGCAGATGATGAAACGATCGCTCTTTTGTTGGCAGTCAACTGTTTGTCAACTCAACTCAGCCGTGAGATTGAATTTGACGATAAGGAGCAAGAGCTAGAAGAACTTCGTCACAAGCTTGTGACCTGCAAGCAAGAACAAAGCAAGATTGAGGATTCCTTATGATTTCACTCCTTCTTCTATTGGTCTTGGCTTGGGGATTTTATATCGGCTATCGGAGAGGCCTGCTCTTACAAGTTTATTACCTGATTTCAGCCATGGCATCGGCTTTTATGGCTGGCCAGTTTTATAAGGGGCTTGGAGAGAAATTCCATTTATTGCTCCCTTATGCAAATCCGCAGGAAGGTCAGGGGACTTTCTTTTTCCCATCGGATCAACTCTTTCAGTTGGATAAGGTCTTTTATGCAGGGATCGGCTACTTGCTTGTATTTGGGATTGTCTATAGCATCGGTCGTTTGCTTGGTCTCTTGTTACACTTACTTCCTAGTAAAAAGCTGGGTGGCAAGTTGTTCCAAGTTTCAGCAGGGATCTTGTCCATGTTGGTGACCTTATTTGTATTGCAAATGGCCTTGACCATCTTGGCGACCATTCCCATGGCAGCTATACAAAATCCTCTTGAAAAGAGTATCGTCGCAAAACACATCATCCAGAGCATACCAGTAACAACCAGTTGGCTCAAACAAATCTGGGTGACAAATTTAATCGGATAAAAAGGGCAGGAATTTTCCTAGCCCTTTGTTTACAGATTGACTAGAATCTATCAGAATGTAAAAAGCTAATACACCTAGACATTCAAAGACAAGGAAATAAAGATGAACAAAAAAATATTAGAAACATTAGAGTTCAATAAGGTCAAGGCCTTGTTTGAACCTCATTTGTTGACCGAGCAGGGCTTGGAGCAATTGAGGCAGCTTGCTCCGACTTCCAAAGCAGATAAAATCAAACAGGCTTTTGCTGAGATGAAGGAAATGCAGGCTCTTTTCGTCGAGCAACCGCATTTTACCATTCTCGCAACCAAGGAAATTGCAGGAGTCTGCAAGCGTTTGGAGATGGGGGCGGACCTCAATATCGAGGAGTTCCTACTCTTGAAGCGCGTACTTCTTGCTAGCCGAGAGCTTCAAAGTTTTTATGCTAATCTGGAAAATGTCAGCTTGGAAGAGTTAGCCCTTTGGTTTGAGAAATTACACGATTTTCCTCAATTACAAGGAAATCTTCAGGCCTTTAATGATGCAGGTTTCATTGAAAATTTCGCCAGTGAAGAATTAGCGCGTATCCGTCGAAAAATCCATGATAGCGAGAGTCAGGTACGCGATGTCTTGCAAGATTTGCTCAAACAAAAAGCTCAGATGTTGACAGAAGGGATTGTTGCTAGCAGAAATGGCCGTCAGGTTTTACCAGTCAAAAACACTTATCGCAACAAGATTGCAGGTGTTGTTCATGATATTTCTGCTAGCGGGAACACCGTCTATATCGAACCCCGTGAGGTGGTCAAACTGAGCGAAGAAATTGCTAGTTTGCGAGCAGATGAGCGTTATGAAATGCTTCGAATTCTCCAAGAAATCTCGGAGCGTGTTCGCCCTCATGCGGCTGAGATTGCCAACGATGCTTGGATTATCGGTCATTTAGACTTGATTCGTGCCAAGGTTCGCTTTATCCAAGAAAGACAAGCAGTCGTTCCCCAGCTGTCAGAAAATCAAGAGATTCAACTGCTCCATGTCTGCCATCCTTTGGTCAAAAATGCCGTCGCAAATGATGTCCATTTTGGTCAAGATTTAACAGCAATTGTCATTACAGGTCCCAATACAGGTGGTAAGACCATCATGCTCAAAACTCTGGGCTTGACACAGGTTATGGCCCAGTCTGGTTTACCGATTTTAGCAGATAAGGGAAGTCGTGTTGGTATTTTTGAAGAAATCTTTGCTGATATTGGTGATGAGCAGTCTATTGAACAGAGTTTGTCCACCTTCTCTAGCCACATGACCAATATCGTGGATATTCTTGGCAAGGTCAACCAATATTCACTCTTACTCTTGGATGAGTTGGGGGCTGGTACAGACCCTCAAGAAGGAGCCGCCCTTGCCATGGCAATTCTGGAAGATCTTCGCCTGCGTCAAGTTAAAACCATGGCGACGACCCACTATCCGGAGCTCAAGGCCTATGGTATCGAGACAGCCTTTGTGCAAAATGCCAGCATGGAGTTTGATACTGCGACTCTTCGCCCGACTTATCGCTTTATGCAGGGCGTTCCTGGCCGAAGCAATGCCTTTGAAATTGCCAAACGTCTAGGCCTATCTGAAGTTATCGTAGGGGATGCCAGCCAGCAGATCGATCAGGACAATGATGTCAATCGTATCATTGAGCAACTGGAAGAGCAGACGCTAGAGAATCGCAAGCGCTTGGACAATATCCGTGAGGTGGAGCAAGAAAATCTTAAGATGAACCGTGCTCTCAAAAAACTCTACAACGAACTCAATCGTGAAAAGGAAACGGAGCTTAATAAGGCGCGTGAACAGGCTGCTGAGATTGTGGACATGGCTCTCAGTGAAAGTGACCAGATTCTCAAAAATCTCCATAGTAAATCTCAACTCAAGCCACATGAAATCATTGAAGCCAAGGCCAAGTTAAAAAAATTGGCTCCTGAAAAAGTAGATCTATCTAAAAACAAGGTTCTTCAAAAGGCCAAGAAAAAACGAGCTCCAAAGGTGGGAGATGATATCGTAGTTCTCAGTTATGGACAGCGTGGTACCTTGACCAGTCAACTTAAGGACGGCCGCTGGGAAGTCCAAGTTGGCTTGATCAAGATGACCTTGGAAGAAAAAGAATTTGACCTCGTTCAAGCCCAACAAGAAAAGCAAGTTAAGAAGAAACAAGTCAATGTTGTGAAACGAACTTCTGGTCGAGGCCCACAAGCAAGACTGGACCTTCGAGGTAAACGCTATGAAGAGGCCATGAATGAGCTAGATGCCTTTATCGACCAAGCTCTGCTCAATAATATGGCCCAAGTTGATATCATCCATGGTATCGGAACTGGTGTCATCCGTGAAGGTGTTACCAAATACCTACAAAGAAACAAACATGTCAAGAGTTTCGGCTATGCCCCACAAAATGCTGGAGGAAGTGGTGCAACTATTGTCACTTTTAAAGGATAAGAAATATTTCGGAATTCATAAAGTAAAAACTGTTGAACTAATTTTTACTAATAAACACATTGACAAAAGCCAACATTTTTTGTAAAATAAGAATCAATTAAATACCAACACCGAATGAAGTTTAATAGAAGTGGAGAATCGTTTGATTTTCCATGACTGTAAATGGACGGAACTCTGGAGAGACCGTAAAGGCACCGAAGGGGCAAGGCAGGCAACTGCTCAAACTCTCAGGTAAAAGGACAGAGCTAGGATAGACCGCTTTTTAGCATTTATCTAAGCATTCCAGAGTACATGTATCGTGCATGTACTCTTTCTTTTGGGGTTGAAAAGATAGGAGAATAGAATGTTAGAATTGCTTAAATCAATTGATGCTTTTGCTTGGGGACCACCCCTCTTGATTTTACTGGTCGGAACAGGGATTTACCTAACTGCTCGTCTAGGATTCTTGCAGGTTTTGCGTTTGCCTAAGGCCTTCCAGCTTATTTTTATCAAGGACAAGGGACACGGTGATGTATCTAGCTTTGCGGCACTGTGTACAGCCCTCGCAGCGACAGTTGGTACGGGGAATATTATCGGGGTAGCAACGGCTATCAAGGTTGGTGGACCAGGAGCACTCTTTTGGATGTGGATGGCTGCTTTCTTTGGTATGGCAACCAAATATGCGGAAGGACTCTTGGCGATTAAATACCGCACCAAGGACGACCATGGTGCAGTAGCGGGAGGGCCAATGCATTATATCCTTCTAGGGATGGGAGAAAAGTGGCGACCACTTGCTATCTTCTTTGCCCTGGCGGGTGTGCTAGTAGCTTTATTGGGGATCGGAACCTTCACCCAAGTCAACTCGATTACAGAATCGATCCAAAATACAACGACTATTTCGCCAGCTATCACGGCTCTCGTTTTGTCTGTATTAGTAGCAATTGCAGTCTTTGGCGGACTCAAGTCTATTTCAAAGGTTTCAACTACTGTTGTTCCTTTTATGGCCATCATCTATATTTTAGGGACACTTACAGTTATTTTCTTCAATATTGGCAAACTCCCTGCCACAATCGCTTTAATCTTGACATCAGCTTTTAGTCCTGTTGCTGCGGTAGGTGGTTTTGCTGGTGCCAGCATTCGAATGGCTATTCAAAATGGTGTGGCGCGTGGTGTCTTCTCAAACGAATCTGGTCTGGGTTCTGCTCCCATTGCAGCAGCTGCGGCTAAGACAAATGAACCGGTAGAGCAAGGCTTGATTTCCATGACAGGAACCTTTATTGATACTCTCATTATCTGTACGCTGACTGGATTGACCATCTTGGTAACTGGTGTTTGGAGTGGTGATTTGAATGGGGTTACCTTGACTCAGTCAGCCTTCTCAACAGTCTTTTCACACTTTGGGCCTGCCCTCTTGACCATCTTCCTTGTGCTCTTTGCCTTCACGACGATTTTAGGTTGGAACTACTACGGAGAACGCTGTTTCGAGTTCCTCTTTGGGGTTCGTTTTATCTGGCTTTACCGTGTGGTCTTTGTGCTCATGGTCTTGCTGGGAGGATTTATCGAGTTGGATATGGTTTGGATTATCGCAGATATCGTCAACGCCTTGATGGCTCTGCCAAACTTGATTGCCCTCTTAGTCTTGTCGCCAGTCGTCATTGCTGAGACTAAAAAGTATTTTGATAAATAATGGCTCTTTGTCAACTGTAGTGGGTTGAAGAAAAGCTAAGCTCTAGAAAGGACACATTTCGTCCTTTCTTTTTTGA